>JBEAMJ010000076.1:0-94300 GCA_041166025.1 Pseudomonadota bacterium
GAGGTGCACCACATGGTTGTGAGCCGCGCCGAGATCCAGAAATACCAGCCCGGGCGGAATGCGCCTTAGGCATCAGCGCGCAAGCGCGGCGCGCAGGACGTCGGGGTTGTAGAGCGAGCGATCGGCTGCCTTGAAGAGCGGGCCGATGAGACCGGTCAGATCACTGATGACATCCGGCGGCTCATGTCCGTCGCGGATGGCGCCGGCTGCTGAGCCGAAGCGCGCGCTCATCGTTTCCAGCGCCGCCCTCGCCTCTGCGCCGGAGAAGCGCTCGTGCAGGCGTTCAAGTCGCTCACGCGCGACGCGGATGTAGAAAAGCTTCACGTCGGCGGATGCATCCTTCCTGAGCAGGATCGTCGAAGCGGACATCACGGCGGCATAATCGTCGAGATAGTCTGCCTTCTGCATCGCGGCAGGATCCTCGCAGTGGGCGATGTCGAGGCTGTCGAGATAGGCAACCACAGCGTCGAAGACGTAGGGCGGCGGCGGCTGGCCATCGAATTCCTCGACGATCAGGCCGCGCACCTTGTCCTCGAACGGTTTTGAGGCGCGGTCCTTCATCTGGCGCCCATCGCGGGCGGCAAGATCGGGAATCGCCACGGGATCGAAGACGCCGTTGCCGCGGACTTTCGAGAACAGGCTGGAGGTGACATCGGCCGTGCCGGGCGCGCTGGAGACGCCAGCGACGAAGAAATCGGCATTGCCGCGTCCATTGATGTGGCAGGATGAGCAGGACAGCCCCATCCGCGCCGCGGCGCCGCCGAGCAGCGCGGGGGATTCAAAGGCGATCCGGCCGAGCGCGAGTTTCAGGCTTTCGCTGTCGGGCCTCCCGGGCGGGGACAACTCGCAGGCAACCGGCGCCATTGTCAGCGCCCTCACCTTGTCTGCGTCAGCGGCGATCCAGCGCAACACACGCAGGCTGTCGGGCGTTATTGGCGCAATCGCTTCCGGCGCTGTGGCGCAGGCAGCGATTGCAAGAGCGGCCCCGACTGCAAGAGCCCTCAGGATTTCGCTCCGGAAATCCAGCGGCGCAGCTCCTCGGCTTCCTCGCAGCCGAACTTGCAGATCTGTTCCAACGTGACGAGTTGCTGCTTTGCCCTGGCGAGCTGGCCGGTCTCGACAAAGTATTCGCCGAGATACTCGTTGGCGCCGCGGTGCTCTGGATCGAGTCTGAGCGCAGCTGAATAGAAGCTGATCGCCACATCGTAATTGCTGAGCTTGCGGTTGGCGAAACCCTGATAGGTCAGCACGTCGGGATGGGGACCGAGCGCCCTGCCGGCCGAGCGCAGCGACCACAACGCCTCCTCATAGCGGCCCTCATTGATGAGACCGGACGCCTGCAGGTAAGCCGCATCGCCATCCTTCGGCGAGGCGAGCTGCGTCATGGAACCGGAAAGCTGCATCGGAGCGGACGGGTTGGCGATCGCGCTGTCGACCTGGGCGATCGCCTTGTCGATGACGGCCGCTTCGGCGCACGTTCCCGCGCATTTCGCCTTGAGACCTTCGAGCGCTGTCTTCTGTTCGGCGGCCTTGCCGGCGTCGCCCTGCTTCGCCTCGACCGCGCCGAGCCAGCCGCGCGCCATCGCGTTGTTGGCGTCGTACTTGACGGCGTTGCGGAGATACTTCCGCGCGCTGTTGAAGTCCTGCTGGCCGACCTGGGCGAGGCCCATCATGAAGTTGGTGTTGGGATCCTTGGCCGCCACATCGAGGACGTCGTCGAATGCTTTCTCGGCCTGCTTGTAGTTCTGCGCCTTGAGGAATTCGACGCCCTGGGCGTAGCGCTTGGCCGGATCGACGCGGGAACTCGACATCGAGGGGCCGCCGCTTGAGCCTCCGCCCGATCCGCCGCCACCGGCGGCGATGGCCGGGGTTGCAACGAGCGCCGCGAGCGCGGCTGCGGCGAGTAGAAGGCGGCTGCATTTCATGACGCGTCCTCCCGTCTGGACCGCGACAGTGTATACCTGACCGGTTCAATCGGCACGCGAAAAAGCAGAATGCGGTGAGTCCGCGATGGCCGTTGATTTCGCCGCGTCAGCGGCGCGCGCCCACGCCCGGTCGGCACGCCAGGAGAGGCGGACTGCCGTGAGGCAGGCTGCGGCGGGCTGGCGAGAACGTCGCGAGAACGGCCTGCGACAGATGGGGCTCGTCATTCCCCTCTCAGACTGGCTGGAACACAATAACGGCCCCGGGATGATCGAGAGCGAGCTGTGCAGGCAGTGGCGCCGGAGAGAGATGCGAGACGCTGCCTTTGCCCCTCCCGATCCCGAAACGGGCGCCCGCTGGGCCGGGAAGGCGGAGAAATTGGGGCTCTCCTGCGCCGAATATCGACTGGAACTGCTTGAACGCGGACGCCATCCGACGGAAGAAGATGTCAGGCGCATCCGCGCCGCCCAGTCTCGCTGAACCTGCGGCATGGATGTGCGCGATTATCTCTTGAGCCTCGCCTGCCAGTTCCCATATGAGCCCCAGCCCGCAGGGGACTTTCCGGTTTCCTGCCCGCAATCAAAGTGTAAGACCTAGGGGTCGTCCAGACCGGGTGCTGCTCGTCAGGCCCAGACCATGGATCGGACGACCGCCGCAGAAAGGACGTTTGTAGAATGGCTAAGATCATCGGCATCGATCTGGGGACGACCAATTCCTGCGTGGCCGTCATGGACGGCGGACAGGCGCGGGTGATCGAGAATACGGAAGGCGCGCGAACGACGCCCTCCGTTGTGGCCTTCCAGGATTCGGGCCAGCGCCTCGTCGGCGTCATCGCCAAGCGTCAGGCCACGGTGAACCCGCGCTTCACCTACTCCGCCATCAAACGCCTGATCGGGCGCAACTACGACGATCCGATGGTGAAGAAAGACAAGGACCTCGTCGCCTACGAGATCGTCAAAGGGACCAATGGCGATGCCTGGGTGAAGGGCCGCGACAAGGATTACTCCCCGCAGGAAATCTCCGCCTTCATCCTCGGGAAGATGAAGGAAACCGCCGAGGCCTACCTTGGCGAAAAGGTCACACAGGCGGTCATCACTGTTCCCGCCTATTTCAATGACGCCCAGCGCCAGGCGACCAAGGACGCCGGACGCATCGCGGGCCTTGAAGTGCTCCGCATCATCAACGAGCCAACCGCAGCCGCCCTCGCCTACGGGCTCGAGAAGAAAGACTCCGGAAAAGTCATCGCCGTCTACGACCTGGGCGGCGGCACGTTTGACGTGTCCATCCTCGAGATCGGTGATGGCGTGTTCGAGGTGCTGTCCACCAATGGCGACACGTTCCTCGGCGGCGAGGACTTCGACAATCGCCTGGTCGACTATATCTGTGACGAGTTCCAGAAGCAGAACGGCGTCGATCTCCGCAAGGACCTGATGGCGCTGCAGCGCGTCCGCTCCAAGGCGGAGGAAGTGAAGAAAGAACTGTCGACGGTCTCCCAGGTCGACATCACCGAGCCATACATCACAGCAGGCCCCTCGGGCCCCGTACACCTCAACATGAAGCTCACGCGCGCAAAGCTCGAGGCCCTCGTCGAGGACCTCGTGAAGCGCACGATCGATCCATGCAAGAAGGCGTTGTCCGACGCTGGCAAGTCGATCGCGCAGATCGACGAGGTGATCCTGGTCGGCGGCATGACGCGCATGCCGAAAGTGCAGGAAGCCGT
Organism: Pseudomonadota bacterium; assembly: GCA_041166025.1. Classification (GTDB taxonomy): domain Bacteria; phylum Pseudomonadota; class Alphaproteobacteria; order Caulobacterales; family Hyphomonadaceae; genus UBA7672. Next base: position 3,644 of record JBEAMJ010000076.1, read on the forward strand.
GAAGGCCTTCTTCGGCAAGGAGCCGCACAAGGGCGTCAACCCGGATGAAGTCGTCGCCGTCGGAGCCGCGATCCAGGGCGGCGTGCTGCAGGGCGACGTCAAGGACGTCGTGCTGCTTGATGTGACACCGCTGTCGCTGGGCATTGAAACGCTGGGCGGGGTGTTCACGCGACTCATCGACCGCAACACGACCATCCCGACCAAGAAGTCCCAGGTCTTCTCGACGGCCGACGACAACCAGTCGGCGGTGACAATCCGCGTGCTGCAGGGCGAGCGCGAGATGGCGGCCGACAACAAGTTGCTCGGCAACTTCAACCTTGAAGGGCTTCCGCCCGCCCCGCGCGGCGTGCCGCAGGTCGAAGTCACCTTCGACATCGACGCCAACGGCATCGTCAACGTGTCGGCGCGCGACAAGGCGACCATGAAGGAACAGAAGATCACCATCCAGGCCTCGGGCGGTCTCACCGAAGCCGAGATCCAGCAGATGGTGAAAGACGCCGAAGCCAATGCGGCGAACGACAAGAAGCGGCGCGAAGCCGTCGAGGCGCGCAACCAGGCCGAGGGCCTTGTGCATGCAACCGAGAAGCAGCTCTCCGAACATGGCGCCTCCATCAGCCCGCAGCTCAGGGGCGAGATCGAAGGCGGCATCGCGGCGCTGAAGTCCGCGCTCGAGAAGGATGACGCCATCGACATCAAGGCCAAGAGCCAGGCGCTGGCGGCGGCGGCGATGAAGATGGGCGAGGAAATCTACGCCAAGGGCCAGGTCGCGGAAGGCGAGGCTGGCGGCGCGGGCGCCGCAAGGTCAGGCGGGGATGATGTCGTCGATGCCCACTTCGAAGAGGTCAAGGACGACAAGAAGAGCGCCTGATCGCATCGCAGCCCTTCCAGTCAGACAGTGTCAGGCGCGCTGAACAAATTGCATGGGTCGTGGCCTTGTGGGGACTTTAATCCACGACAGCCATGGCCCATGTGTTTTCAGCGGTTGCTAAGGTTCGGCTGCAATACAGCGTTAACAGCATGCTCGCGGGATTGAGCATCTTGGTTATGGTCCGCCAAACTCCGGTCTGGGCGTCACGATGAGCGAGCGCTCCTATTACGATGTTCTCGGTGTCGCAAAGGACGCCGACGAGAAGGCGCTGAAGTCCGCCTTCCGCAAGAAGGCCATGGAGTACCACCCGGACCGCAATCCGGGGTGCAAGGTCTCCGAGGCCAAGTTCAAGGAAATGTCGGAAGCCTACGAGGTCCTGAGCGATCCGCAGCGTCGGACGATCTATGATCGCTTCGGCAAGGCTGGCCTCAACGGGAATGGCGCCCAGGCTGGCGCGCATGCGCGGCCAGAAGACATCTTCCGCGACGTGTTTGGCGACGTCTTCTCCGAATTCTTCGGCGGCCAGCAGCGCAACGGACGCGCCGGCCCTGCCCGCGGCGCCGACCTCCGCTATGACTACGAGATCAGCCTGGAAGACGCCTTCCATGGCAAGCAGGCCGACATCACCGTGCCGGCCACCGAAGCGTGCGCGCCGTGCAACGCCACCGGCGCAGAGCCCGGGACGCAGCCGGAAACCTGCACCACATGCCAGGGCCATGGCCGCGTACGCATGAGCCAGGGCTTCTTCACCATGGAGCGGACGTGCAGCCGCTGCCAGGGATCCGGCTCCGTCATCAAGACGCCCTGCCGCCAGTGCGGCGGCCGCGGCGCCGTGCGCAAGGATCGCACCCTGTCGGTCAACATCCCCGCGGGTATCGAGGATGGCCAGCGCATCCGCCTGTCAGGCGAGGGCGAGCCTGGAATGAAGAACGGCCCGAAAGGCGATCTCTACATCTTTGTCTCGGTGCGCGAGCACGACATCTTCGAGCGCGACGGCCAGACGCTGTTCGCGCGCACGCCGGTGCCGATGGTCACCGCCGCGATGGGCGGCGAGATCGAGATGCCGACGCTCGATGGCGCGCGCATGAAAGTGGCGATCCCGGAAGGGGCGCAGACCGGCAAACGCATGCGGCTCAAGGGCAAGGGCATGCCGAACCTGCGCGGCGGACCGGCCGGCGACATGGTGGTTGAGCTGTTCGTGGAGACCCCGACGCACCTCTCGGCCAAGCAGAAGGAACTGCTCAGGCAGTTCGCGGCTGAATGCTGCCCGAGCGGGAAATGCCATCCCGAGAGCCAGGGCTTCTTCAAGAAAGTGAAGAAGTTCTTCGACCAGGAAGACAGCCGCGCCTGACGATCAGGTCGGGGCGAGATCGCCCGGCCAGATGATGAGATCGCACCGGATGTCGACGGGCTGCTTCTGCGCCATGGCGACTGGGCCTTCATAGATGCCGCAATCGAGCAGATTGTCCGCGTGCGTCCTGCGCGCCGAATAGACATTCACAAGGACCTGCGGTGCGCCTTCGATATTGGCCAGCCCGTCAGGATCGAAATTCGCCGCCGGCACGCTGACCGTGGCGTTCTCAGGCGCGACCTCGACAAAATCCTCACCCAGCGGGATCTGGCCCATCTCGTCGGCCGAGGGCTTTGCTGCAGCATTCGGCGCGCCCCAGAACATGCTGTTGACGATGACGCGCTCCTGCATTGCGGCCAGCTTTTCGGCGGCGCGCGGCGTCAGCGTCAGGCCGACATCGAAGGCGTAGGGACTGGGAGGCGCCGCGGCGTTGGAGGCAAGGCGGTCAGTCGCCGGCACAGGGCTGCACGCGAGCATCGGCACAGACACAAGAAGGACCACAGGCAGTTTCATCTCTGCTGACTTGGAGCGATTGGGCGGCAAGGTCAAACGCGGCCGCCTCGCCTCGCCGCGAATTCCGGGTATAAGGCGGCCCATGAAGATCAGGATCGCAATCGCCGGCATTGCAGGCCGGATGGGACAGGCGCTGGTCGCCTCGGCGGGCGCGGACTTCGCAATCGTCGGCGGCACCGAGCGGCCCGGCTCGCCTGCCCTCGGTGATTCGCTGGGCGGCTGGCGCGTGACGGATAAGGCTTCAGATGCAGCAAGGTTCGCCGATGTCTGGATCGACTTCACGACGCCAGCCGCATCGCTCGCGGGGCTGGATCAACTTGCAGACACCGGCGTCCGCGCCGCCATCATTGGAACGACGGGGCTGTCGCCGGAGCAGGAACAAAAGATTGCCGGTCATGCGCGGCGGATCGCGATTGTGCGCGACCGAAACTTCTCGCTCGGCGTCAACCTGATGATCTCCCTGGTGGAACAGGCCGCGGCCCGGCTCGGCGCGGGCTGGGATATCGAGATCAGCGAAGCCCATCACCGCCGCAAGGTCGATGCGCCATCGGGCACGGCCCTTATGGTCGGCGAGGCGGCGGCGCGCGGGCGCGGGGCGCCGCTCGCCCAGCTTCGGGCGCCGCCGCATGAGGGCCAGACCGGGCCGCGGCCGGAAGGGGCGATCGGCTTTTCGGTGACCCGCGGCGGCGGGATCATCGGCGACCATGAGGCAGCGTTCATCTCGGACGAGGAGATCCTGACCATCGGCCATCGCGCGCTCGATCGGGCGATCTTCGCGAAGGGGGCTCTGGTTGCTGCGCGGTGGGCGGCGGGGCGGACGCCCGGCCTCTATGCGATGCGGGACGTGCTCACGCCCTGATGTGCGCGTCTGTTTCAGAATGTTTCCGGCCTTTCACTTTGCATGCCCTCGCCGGCCCGCCTAGACCGGGCTGGCGCAGCCGGGGATGAGCTGCGGCGGTGGAAGCGTTTCGCAAGGGGGCAGGCGCGCGGCATGACGCAGGCGCCCAACATCTTTCTGTCGGCGCGGACCCAGCTCAATCGGCTGGCCCTCGCGCAGGTGAGCGCGAGCGAGCTGCTCGAGGAGCATGTCGCGCGATACCGGGAGGCGAACCCGGCGGTCAATGCCGTGGTCCGTACGGATCTCGAGGCAGCGCGGGCGCGGGCGCGCGAGCTCGACGGCATGCTGAAGGCGGGGACCATGGCGGGCCCGCTCCATGGCCTGCCGATGACGATCAAGGACACATTCGATGTCGACGGGATGCCGGCCACGGCCGGGGCGCCTGAATACGCCAACCGGCAGGCGCGGACCAATGATGCAGTCGCCGTGGCGCGGCTGCGCGCCGCCGGGGCCGTGATCTGGGGCAAGACCAACACGCCCTATCTCGCCGGCGACAGCCAGACCTCCAATGCACTCCATGGCCGCACGTCGAACCCCTGGGACCTGACCCGTACGCCTGGCGGAAGCTCCGGAGGAGCTGCAGCGGCCCTGGCGACGGGAATGACGCCACTGGAGCTCGGGTCGGACATTGGCGGCAGCCTGCGTTTTCCGGCGCACTTCTGCGGGGTCGCCGCGCTGAAGCCCACCTTCGGCCGGGCGCCGATCATGGGGCATGTGCCGCCGGCCCCGGGATCGCTGGCGGTCCGCGATCTCAACGTGGCCGGGCCGATGGCCCGTGATGTCGCCGATCTCCAGCTCATGTTCAGCGTGCTCACAGGCTCGGCCGACACGGGGTCTAACCGGCGGGCCTCGCTGCGCGCGCTGCGGATCGGGGTGTGGGCCGAGGACAAGGCGTTCCCGGTTTCCGCCGAAGGACGATCCGCAGTCGAGATCGCGGCAGAAGCCGCACGGGATATCGGAGCACAGGTCCTTGTCGCCAAGCCGGATATCGATGGCGTGGCGCTGATCGATCTCTACCTCCAGCTTCTGCTGCCCCTGCTCGCGACCGACATGCCCGGACCGCTGCTGAAGGCGCTCGAGGCGGGACGGCCGATCGCAAAGATGATGGCGCGCGGCGAGCCCTTCGGACGCGGCAAGTGGGCTGCTTATTCGGCGGCCACCCACCATGACTGGCTAAAGGCCGACGAGATCCGGCGGCGACTGAAGCGCACCATGGCCGATTTCTTTTCGCGCTGGCATGCGATCATCACTCCGGTGGCGCCGACGCAGGCTTTCGAACATGTCGAGACAGGCGATGCGGTGACGCGCGTGCTCAAGGTCGATGGCAAACCGATCCCCTACCACATGCTGCACAGCTGGATCGCGCTGGCAACAGTGTGCCACCTGCCGGCAGTGGTGATCCCAGCCCCGCGCCGGCCAGGCCAGCTGCCCTGCGGGGTTCAGATCATCGGGCCGGAAGGGGGCGATGAGAACGTTCTGGCAATCGCCGCCTCGATCGAGGCGCAGATGGGAGGCTTCCAGCGACCGCCGGAGGCGGCGATGACATCGCAACCCGCGCTGGTGAAGGCCAAGCCCAAAGCTCAGCCCAGACCGACGAAACAGGCGAAGGAAAACCCCACAAGAGCCGTCAAGGCCCCCAAGCCGCCTAAACCGAAACCGACGCCGAAGGCGAAACCCGCCAGGCCGGTGAAGCGATAATCAAACTACCAGCTGCCAATGTTGGGCGCGCTGGCCCAGGGCTCGGCGGGCGCAAGCGCGTCGCCCTTCTGCAAGAGCTCGATGGAAATGCCATCGGGAGAACGGACGAAGGCCATGCGCCCATCGCGCGGCGGCCGGTTGATCGTGACGCCCAGTGTCTGGAAGCGCTCGCAGGCGGCGTAGATGTCGTCGACCCGATAGGCGAGATGCCCGAAATTGCGCCCGCCGGCATACTCGCGCTCATCCCAGTTGTGGGTAAGCTCGACCATCGGAACACCGGGCGGCAGGCGTTCCTTCCCATCATAGCCGGCGCGCTTCACATCGTCCGGCGAGGCCAGGAAGACGAGCGTGTAACGGACCTGGGGATAGTCATTGCGTCGGATCTCGGTGAGGCCGAGACCGTCGCAGAAGAATTTCACGGCGGTGTCGAGATCGCCGACGCGGACCATGGCGTGGAGGAATTCGACGGTCATTGGCGATCCTGCACTTCACGATCTGGGGCGTGGCGCTCGCGCCTTGCCTCGCTGATCGCCTGCATCAGACGGCGCGCGAAGGTTTCGCGCTCGCGAGGAGTGAGATATTCGCCGAGGGGATACTGCAGGGCGGAGGTGACAAGCCGGAGGGCGTTGGGGCCCGGGGCGGCCCGGTCGAACTCCACGCGCGCGAAATGCGCAGCCATGCTGGCCCGCCGCTCCCTGCCCCAACCGTCGACCTTGCGTACGTCGATCTCGTCGGCGGTGACGCGCACATAGGTGCGTGCCGTCTGGGCGCGAAACGACCACTGGAAGACCAGCCACACCGCCAGGATTTCAAGACCGAGAAATCCGGCGACAGGCCAGGCGCCCGCAAGCAGGAAGCCGAGGCCGAAGATCAGCGAGGCGGCGCCCATGATCAGCATGACGCGGTTGAAACCGCGCGTCGACAGCGAGCGGGGCGGTTCGAGCACGGCGTCGAGATAGACTGTGGCCATCGATGCGAGATTAGGATGTCGCCCGCTGCGCGCAAGGCCGGATGACAATCGCACGGGTCTGGGCTTTAGAGGGGCATGGCTAAGGCGGTGACGAAAAGGAAGCGGAAGCTCGCGACGGGCTTCACGCCTGAGATGGCAGGTGAGCTTTTCCGGCGCCTGGCCGAGCATCGTCCCGATCCCAGGACCGAGCTGGTCTACAAGGATCCCTATACGTTGGTGGTCGCCGTCGCCCTGTCGGCGCAGGCGACAGATGTCTCCGTGAACAAGGCGACACGAGACCTGTTCAAGGCGGCGGATACGCCGGCCAAGATGGTGAAGCTGGGCGAAGAGGGCGTCGCCGGCTACATCAGGACGATCGGACTCTGGCGCAACAAGGCGAAGAATGTGATCGCCTTGTCCAAGATCATCCTTGACCAGCATGGGGGCAAGACGCCGCGCACGCGGGCCGAGCTGGAAGCGCTGCCGGGGGTGGGCCACAAAACGGCGAGCGTCGTGCTGAACGAGGCTTATGGAGAGGCCACGATCGCAGTGGACACGCATGTCTTCCGCGTCGCGAACCGTACGGGGCTGGCGCCGGAGACGACACCGGAAAAGGTCGAGAAGCGCCTGCTTGAGGTGACGCCCGAGCGCTACAAGCGCGGGGCGCATCACTGGCTGATCCTGCATGGGCGCTACACATGCCTCGCACGAAAGCCCGGCTGCCCGCAGTGCGTTATCCGCGATCTTTGCCAGTATGAGGCGAAGACCGGCGAATAGCTATTTCTGAGCATACGGGTAGCAGCGTATCCGCGGCAGCGGGATGCGGACATGGCGGGCCAGCGCCTCGATGGCGTCGGCGTGGTCGGGGTAAGGATCGGCATTGTCAGGGCCGACAATGATGATTGTGAAATCGCCTGAGGGCCCCGGCCCTGGCGGCAGCATGGCGGTGGCGAGGCCCGAGCCATCGTCGGCGCGGAGGGTCATGAACACCGGCATCGTGCAGGCAAGATGCCCCTTGAGACCGATATCGCGCTCAAGCCCCTGCCCCGGCACGTAGGAACGGCGGGCCCGCTGCTGAGCCGACAGGAAATGCTTCTCGACGGCGTGGCGCATCAGGCGCGATTCGGCTGTGGCCTCTGCTTCAGTCTCGATACGAAACCAGGTGCGCCCTTTGGGGGCGTCGCAGACAAACTGCATGTGTCGACCTCTCCCGCGCAGAAGGTAGGCAGGCCAGGGATAATGCGAAAGGGGAAAGGTGCAGATCTGCGGGCCTCTTCCCGGGCGCTGACCTCGCGAGCCTCAGCGCAGGCGCCGCGCGAGTGCGTCGCCGAGCAGGGCGCCAATCCTCGGGCCGTCCTTTGGATAGAAATAGGGTTCGATGACTTCGAGCTCCATCAGGAGAAGTTCGCCGCCCTCGCCGCGCACCATGTCGACGCGCGCATAGAGCGGCACGAGGTCGAGTGCGGAGAGAACCTGCTCTGCGGCGGCGCGATCCTGCGGGGCAGGATCGGTCGCCTGCGAGCTGCCGCCATAGGCCTCCTGGATGCGATAGTCGCCCGACTTCGCCCGCTTGACGAGGGCGTGGCTGAATTCGCCATCGATGAAGAGGAATGAGTATTCGCCCTCGGTTGCGATGGACGCAATGAAGGGCTGGATCATGCCGGGGCGGTCCATCACCGGGCCCTCCACGGGGAGATTGGCGCGCGTGTAGCGGACCTGCGCGCGGGCGCCGCCGCCGACCTGGCGCTTGAGAACAACGTCCCCGACGCCGAATGCCGACATCGCGTGGAGGATATCGCCGGCAGCGGGCGTCTCGGGCCACAGCGTCGGGATGACGGGCACGCCACGCGCCTCGAATTCCCTGAGATAGGTCTTGCGGATGTTCCAGCGCACCATCGCAGGATCGTTGAAAACGGGCACGCCGATCGATGCGATGCGGTCCAGCGCGGCGAGGAAGTCCTCGTGCCGATCCTGATAGTCCCAGGCGCAGTTGACCAGGACCGCGGCAAAGCGCGTCCAGTCGATCGGGTCGATCCAGCGCACAGGCGTGAGCGTGAGACCATGAGGTGAAAGACCCTGCCGGAGGATGTCGAGCTGGAGATCGAACAGGTGCGCATCGGCGCGGCGGTCGGGCGCGTCGGAGACGAGGTTGGCCGCCGTGAGCAGCGCAATTTCAGGCATGGGCACGTGCTTCCTGTGGTCTCACTTGCGCGGGGCGCCGGCACGGTCTTTATGTCCGGCCAGCCGCGCTTTCCATCGGGGATTTCGCCGCGGCGCGGGGAAGAATTCTCATGCCGCTGAAGTATGACGTCGTCGCGCTCGGCAACGCAATCATGGACGTCATCGCGCAGGTCGATGACGACTTTCTGGTGCGGCACGACATCCCGAAGGCACGCACCAATCTGATCTCGCCGGAACGCTGCGACTATCTTTACAACGCCCTGCCCGCGAGCCGCGTGGAAACTTCGGGCGGATCGGCCGGCAACACCGTCGCGGGGTTGAAGAGCCTGGGGGCGCGCGCGGCGTTCATGGGCAAGGTGGGCGAGGACCAGATCGGGCGCGACTATGTCGCCGACATGCGGCGGATCGGGGCGGACTTCTTCGGCTCGCCCCTCATCGGCGGGGCATCGACGGCGCGCTCGATGATCGCGGTGACGCCGGATGGCGAGCGCTCGATGAACACCTATCTTGGCGCCTCGACGGAATTCGCGGCGAACGATGTCGACAAGGATGCAGTGGCTTCCGGCGCGTGGCTCTATCTGGAGGGCTATCTGTTCGACAAGCCGGCGGCCAAGACGGCGTTCGTGCATGCCTCCGAGATCGCGCAGGCGGCGGGGCGGAAGGTCGCGATCACGATGTCGGACGTGTTCTGCGTCGACCGGCATCGCGACAGTTTCGTGCACCTTATCCGCACGCACTGCGACCTCGTGTTCGCCAATGAGGCGGAGCTGCTTGCGATCTACGAAACGACGGATTTCGACAAGGCCGTGAGCCAGATCCGCAAGGACAGCCAGATCGCTGCGATCACCCGCTCATCCAAGGGATCGGTGATCGTGTCGGGGGCCGACACCTGGGAGGCGCCCGTGGCGCCGGCCCATGTCGTGGATGCAACCGGCGCAGGCGACCAGTACGCCGCCGGCGTGCTCTATGGCGTGACGCACGGACTGTCGCTGCCTGAGGCAGCGGCGCTGGGGAACCTGTGTGCGGGCGAAGTAATCTCGCACATCGGCCCGCGGCCGGAGTTGAACCTGCGCGATCTTGCGGTGAAGGCGGGATTGAAGATCTGACCGCCGTTGTCGTCGGCTTCAGCTGCCGTAGAACTCGCGCCGGGCGAGCATGACCTGCGTGACGAGGTCGCGCTCGCGCTCGCTGAGATAGGGATTCCAGACGTCGAAGATCAGGATGATGCGGGCCGCGTCGGCATCGTTCCAGGCCTCGTGCTCGATCGTGTCGTCGAACACCCAGGCCTCACCCATCTTCCAGGGCCGCGTCTCGTTGCCGACGCGGAAGCGCGCCGGACCGGGGAGCACAAGCGGCAGGTGCGCAATGAGACGGACGTTGGATGAGCCGGTGTGGGCCGGAATTGTCGTGTGGGGATCGAGCCGCGAGAACATCACGGTCGGTCCGAAGCCCTGCTGGTGTGCGAGCGGAAGTTCGGCGAGCAGTTCAGCGGTTCGCGGGCAGATGGCGCAGGCGTCCTCGCGCTTTACCCCGTCCTTCCAGAGGAAGAGCGTGCTCCAGCGTTCCGAATGGTTGAGCTCGGCCCACTGATTCACGGGCGAACCAGCCGGATACTGGATGTAGGGCGCGAAACTGTTTCCGATGGACTCGAGCGCGCGCGACAACTCCTCGCGGATCATGTCCGTCGCTGCTTCGAGCTTTTCCATCCAGGGGAACATGTCGCGCGGATAGAAGGTGATCGCGGGCAGCTGCGGATAGTGGAAAAAGAGCGGCTCCTGCACGAAAGGCTTTGACCGGCCGGTCAGTATGTCGATGCTCTCGCGAAGGCGGAACGGCGCATCGGCCATCGCGGGGCCGAGCCTTGCTTCAAGGAATGTGGTGATGGCCTGGCGGTCCGCCTCCATCGCCTCGCGCGCATGCTGGACCTGGGCGCGCAGAGCCGGTGGCAAAGCATTGTCCGGCGGGGCGACCTTGAGGGCGTTACGATAGGGCTCGGCGGCGGCCTTCGGGCCCGACAGCGCCTCGATGGCGGCGGCTTTCGAGATGAGCGCGAAGAAATGATAGGGGTCGAGCTGCAATGCCTTCTCGATGGCGGCGAGAGACTGCATCTGGTCCCCGGCCATGCGCAGCGTTACGGCGCGCGCCATGTGGATTTCCGGATGCGGCGGAACGGCCGCCTCGGCCTGCGCGATGAGGGCGAGCGCAGCCCCCCGGTCGCCCTGGCGCAGGACATGGCTCGCCTGCGCCAGGAGCTGGGCGGCAGCGGACGGAAGCGGGGCGGACATGTTGCGGGACACCGTGCAGATGCGCCGACTCTCTCACCCGGCCTTGCACAATCAAGCGGGATCGTGCGCTAACCCCGGGGGGCGTGACGTTGTGCCCTTGGCCTGCCGCCCGAGCCTTACGTCCGGGAAAGCGCATCCTCGACGAAATCCAGCCGGTCCTGGCCGAAATGCATCTCCTCCCCATCGCTTGTCTGGACGAAGAAGGTTGGCGCGCCGAAGACGCCGCGCGCCACGGCCTCCTCGGTCGTGGCCTTGAGCTTGTCCTTGTTGGCGGGGTTCTCGGCGGCGGCGAAGAAATCCTCGGCGGAGAAGCCGGCGTTCACGAGCACCTCAGCGAGCACCGCCTTGTCGCCGACATTCTTCTGGTCCTGCCAGGACGCGTTGAAGATGGCGGCGAGGTAGCTCTCGAAGTCGGGCCGGTCGACCCATTCGGAGGCTGCGCGCTGGACCATCAGGGTCATCATCGGGAAGTGCGGATTGAAGCGGAAGGGTGTGTTGAACTTTTTCGCCCAGCGCTGGAGGTCGGCCGACATCCACTTGCCCTTCGCCGGCAGCGTTCCGGGCGGCTTGTTGCCGGTGGCCTGCATCACGCCGCCGAGGAACATGGGGCGGTAGGTTACACTCGCGCCCGTCCGCTTGAGGATGTCGGGCAGGCGCCGCCAGGCGAGATAGGCTGTCGGGCTGGTGAAGTCGTAGAAGAATTCGACGGTCTTGCTCATGTGTCCCTCGTTGCTACATCAGCCGCCTTCGGCGGCGGCCCCCCTCCGTCGGCAGGGCCGACACCTCCCCCAGCTGCGCCGGTTGAAGCCGTTCAGGCCATCTTCTCCATCCATGGCCGCAGATCGAGTTCGTGAGTCCAGGCGTCGCGCGGCTGGGCGTGGAGCATCCAGTAGGCGTCGGCGATGTGGTCGGGATTGAGGATGCCGTCCTGATCCTTGAGCGCGTGGCGTTGCGGGAAATTCTTCGCGATCCATTCGGTGTCGATGGCGCCGTCGATGATGGTGTGGGCAACATGAATGCCCTGCGGGCCGAGTTCGCGCGCCATCGACTGGGCAAGCGCGCGCAGTGCGAACTTGGCGCCGGCGAAAGCCGAAAACCCCTCCCTGCCCCGGATCGAGGCGGTGGCGCCGGTGAAGATGATCGTCCCGCGGCCGCGCGGGACCATGGCTTTTGCGGCTTCGCGTCCGGCGAGGAAGCCAGCGAAAGCGGCCATCTCCCACACTTTCCTGTAGACGCGCGATGTGGTCTCGCGGATCGGGAAGTTCACGTTTGCGCCGATGTTGAAGACGACGACTTCGAGCGGCGCGATGTCCCGCTCGATCTTCTCAAAGAGGGCAATGGTCTGGTCTTCGTCGCGGGCGTCCGTGCCGAAGCCGTGGACCTCGCCGGCATCGGCGCGAATCCTTGCGAGAAGCGGCTCGAGGCTGGCCAGTTCGCGGCGGGTGACGACGGCGGCATAACCCTCGCGGGCGAAGCGGCGGGCGATTGCGCCGCCGGTGGCGTCGCCGGCGCCGATGACAAGGGCTGAGCGCTTTTCGGGCATCGGCAAGACTCCGTTCAGAAACAGAACCTATACACTTCCCTTGCGAGCGCAATCGGTGCAGGGTGCAAAAATGGTACGGGCACGAGAGGAGCGGGCAAGCCGCTGGGACGAGCTGGCGACGGACTGGTGTCCGGTCGCGCGGGCGCTTTCGGTTATCGGCGACCGCTGGACACTGCTGATCGTCCGCGACTGTTTTCTTGGAAAATCAAGGTTCGAGGAATTTCAGAAAAGCCTGGGCGTCACCCGCCATGTGCTTTCGGAGCGGCTCCGGCGGCTCGTTGAGCAGGGCGTTCTGGAAAGGAACGCCTACTCGGAACGCCCCCTGCGCTTCACCTACAGCCTGACCGACAAGGGACGTGACTTCGCACCGGCGCTGGTCGGGCTGAAGGACTGGGGCAAGAAACATATGCCGGTGCGCAAGCCAGCGGCGGGGTAAGTGCTGATTTGGAACGCAACTACGCCGTGACGCCGCCGAGACCGCCATTCAGCATGATCAGGTAGCGCTGGGCGACGATGTCCGCATAGCGCTCGTCCGCCAGCTTGGCCGGGTTGAGGCGCTGGTTGATGGCCTTTTCCTGCGCCGGTATCGACTGGATGGCGATCTGCTTCGGAATGTTGAAGGCGACAGAAACCACCTCGCGCGCCAGCGGCGAGCCGAGAATGTCGATGGCGGTCTCGAAAGTCCGCGCGACCTGCTTGAAGAGGACCGCCGAGCCGAGGCCGGGCAGCTGCTGGTCGAGCATGTCGAGCCGCTTTTCCGCGATGTAGCTGTCGCTGACGTCCTTGAGCGCGTCCGAGAAATAGGGCGTCGCGGTCCAGCCCGCAGCGATGGGCACGCCGTCGTCGGCCTGAGCGCCGGACAGGCCATCCGGACCGAGCGTGCCGGTGAGACGGCTGGTGTGAAGCTCATCCGCCGCATCGCGCCAGAGCAGATCGAGGGTGACGTCCTCGCCGTCGACCGTAATCGGCACAGCGACGCCATCGACCTCGGCCTGCCAGCTCCCGCGCACCTGCCTGATCTCAAGCATGGCCTCGATGGTTTCACCCTCGCGGTCGAGATTGATGCGCCAGCGACCGGCAATGCCATCCATCTGGGGATAGAGGCGGTCGAGACCGTATTCGGCCAGATCGAACTTGCGGGCGAAATCGATCCAGGCGCCGTTGATCCGCGACATCTGCACGGCGACCGATCTCGGATCGGAGGGGTCAGACAACAGGGCCCGCTTGAGGAGACCGATATTGTCGACGTCCGCCTTGAGGCCGTTTGCGGTCATCAGCACCTTCCGGGCGATGGGATCGTCAAGCACGTCGTCGATCGTTTCGGCGTTCCGGAGGACTTTCTCGTAGCGCGTGAGGTCGCGAACGACCTGGGGATCCCTGGCTACCTGGGCCAGCTGCTTGGCTTCGTTCTTCTCCGCGTTGACCAGCGCGATCTTGATGGAACCAGCATCAGCGGTTCCGGTCGCACCCGACGCTGCGCCCTGGGTGATGAACGAGAAGTCGATTCCACCCGACGCCTGCGTCGAACGGAACAGCATGCTGATTGTGGACAGCGGCATGACCATGCTCGCAGCCTGCCATAGTGCCGTTAACTGCCGCTTAACCCGCCACCTGCGGCGGCATGGAGGCCCCCAAAATCCGATGTCACGGGGCCGTTACACGGCGCAGCGTGAGGTTGATGCGCCCTCCCCCTGGAACGAGCGTCGAGCTGTCGGGATAGATGCGGTCGACGCCGTGATAGGCCCGCCGGGACAGTCCGCCGAGCACCACGACATCTCCGGACGCCAGGCGCATCGATGAGGTGGGACTGTTGCGCGCAAGGCCACCCAGGCGAAACAACGCGCGCGAACCCAGCGACACCGACACGACCGGCGCATCCCGGGCGCTTTCGTCCGCGTCGATGTGAAGACCAAGGCGCGAGTCTGCCTCATACCAGTTCACCAGACAGGCCTGCGGCGGCGCAGGATAGTTCGCAACCTCGGCCCAGAGATCGAGCAGCGCCTCCGGGATGGGAGCCCACGGCCTGCCCGTGACGGGATGCACAGGCTGATAGCGATAGCCGTTGATGTCGCTCACCCAGCCCAGCGGGCCCAGATTGGTGTTGCGCACCGACAGCGGCTTGCCCGTTCGGGGCATGGCGCCGCGATAGAGCGGGTTGTCCTCCAGCAGCTGCAGCACTTCGCCGAGAAGCGCGCGCTGCTGTGCCAGGTTGAAATACTCGGGGAGAAAGCGGAAGCCTTCGATCATCCAGCCAAGATAGGATCGCGCCGCCCGTCCGTCGCCGGGAAAGCGATGGCAATGACACCCGCAACACCCGGTCGGAGGCTCGGGTCGCCGATGCGTTCGAGACCCGGCCTGGCGGCAGATTCGCGGTTGCCCGGCGCCCCGGAGAGGGTTCGCCGCGCCGGGCGCGCCCTAGCGCATGCGCGCGTGTTGCGCGACAGTGCGCCCCAAGAGCACATGAAAGGGCGTGGCCGATGACTTACACGACGATCGAACTCGAGCGCGACGGCGATGTCGCGATCATCCGGCTCAACGATCCGTCGACGCTGAACGCCGTCACCGTGAAGACGATCGAGGAGATCGGCGCCGCGCTTGATGAGATCAGGGGATCGGCGCGGGCCATGGTGCTGACAGGCGCAGGGCGCGCTTTCTGTTCGGGCGCAAACCTTTCTGCAGGCATGGGCGATCGCAGGAGTGACGGCCCCTATGATTCGGGCAGCGTCCTCGAATCTCACATCAATCCCCTGATGCTCCGCCTGCGTGACCTGCCATTTCCCTGGGTGTCGGCGGTGAAGGGGTCTGCGGCCGGCGTCGGCTGCTCCTTCGCGCTGGCTGCGGACATGGTGGTGTGCGGAGAGAGCGCCTTCTTCCTGCAGGCGTTCGCGCGGATCGGCCTGGTGCCGGACGGCGGATCAAGCTGGATTCTCGCGCGCAGCATCGGTCGCGCGCGGGCGATGGAAATGATGCTGCTGGGCGAGCGCATCCCGGCGGCGAAAGCGCTGGAGTGGGGGATGATCAACCGGCTTGTGCCGGACGAGCAGGCCATGCCTGCGGCGCTGGAGCTCGCGCGGGCGCTGGCGGCGGGGCCGACGAAATCGCTCGCGATGATCCGACGCATGGCCTGGTCGGCGGCGGACCAGTCGTTCGAGGAGGCGATGACCACGGAACGCAACAACCAGCGCCTGGCCGGCCAGACGAAGGATCACCGCGAAGGCGTCGCGGCATTCCTGGCGAAGCGTCCGGCACAGTTCACCGGTCAATAGTGCAAACGGCCCGAGCAGGACCTACGCCAGATCCTTGAGCTTGCTCACGAGGTCCGTCTTTTCCCACGAGAAGCCGCCGTCGGCTTCGGGCTCGCGCCCGAAATGGCCGTAGGCGGCGGTGCGGGCGTAGATCGGCTTGTTGAGGCCAAGATGGGTGCGGATGCCGCGCGGACGCAGGTCCATCACTTCGCCCAGGCGCTTTTCGAGCTTGGCGAGATCGCACGCCTCGGTGCCGTCGCAATTGGCATAGATGGACAGGGGCTCGGGCACGCCGATGGCGTAGCTCAGCTGGATCACGCAGCGATCGGCGAGGCCCGCGGCAACCACATTCTTGGCGAGGTAGCGCGCGGCATAGGCTGCCGAACGGTCGACCTTGGTCGGATCCTTGCCGGAGAAGGCGCCTCCTCCATGGGGAGCTGCGCCGCCATAGGTGTCGACAATGATCTTGCGGCCGGTGAGGCCGGTGTCGCCGTCAGGCCCGCCAATGACGAACTTGCCGGTCGGATTGATGTGCCAGACGCAGTTCTTCGCGATCGGGAGCACGTCGCCCAGCGCCCTGCGGATATAGGGCTCGACGATTTTCCGGATGTCCTCGGAGGTCTGTTTTTCATCGGTGTGCTGGGTCGAGAGCACGATGGAGACCGCTTCCTTCGGCTTGCCATTCTCGTAGCGGACGGTGACCTGGGATTTCGCGTCAGGCGCCAGGGTTTTCTCCTTGCCCGAGTGGCGCGCGTCGGCGAGCAGTTTCAGGATCTTGTGGCTGAACTGGATCGGGGCCGGCATCAGCTCGGGCGTCTCGTTGGTTGCGTAGCCGAACATGATGCCCTGGTCGCCCGCGCCCTCCTCCTTGTTGCCGGAGGCATCAACGCCCTGGGCGATGTGCTCGGACTGGCCGTGGAGAAGGACCTCGATGTCGGCATTGCGCCAGGAGAAGCCTTCCTGATCGTAGCCGATGTCCTTGATCGCCATGCGTGCGTGGTGGGCGATCAGGTCCCTGGTCACCGCGTCTGTCCCGCGGAACTCGCCGGCGATGACGACTTTGTTGGTGGTGGCAAGGGTTTCCGCCGCACAGCGCAGCGCCCAGACGTCAAGACCCTGCGCGATCGTGGTGCGGTAGTAGAGATCGACCACCTCGTCGGAAATCCTGTCGCAGACCTTGTCGGGATGGCCCTCGGAAACGGATTCGCTGGTGAACAGGTATTCGGAACGCGCCACGCGGAACTCCCCATCAGGCAACCGGGACGTCCTAGCCCGCGCCGGCATATAAGGAAAGCTTTATATGATTTGGCGAGGCTCAATCCAGCCTTGAGCCTATCGCCTGCGCGCTGGCGCCCGCGCGCCGGATTTCGGCGGAAGCCTTGCCTGTTTCTTGGCGAGATCGATCACCGCCTTGCGGGCGCCTGCTTGCTGGATGCGGCGAAACGCCCCCAGCAGTTCGAGCTCCTCGCCCGTGTCGGGACCGCCGAACACGGCCTGCTCCTCGACGACGCCGCGGCGGGACAGGACAAGACGGGGGGCTGTTTCGTAAAAGTACTGGACCGTCACGCCCAGCGCCTTGGCGATCTCATAGAGCCGACCCGCGGAGACACGGTTGGCGCCGTTCTCGTATTTCTGGACCTGCTGGAAGGTGACGCCGACACGCTCGGCCAGTTCTGGCTGAGACATGCCGAGTTCATTGCGGCGCGCAAGAATGCGCTCGCTGACGATGCGGTCGATCTCTGACGGGTCGCGCGTTTCCAAGGTATCGCCCCTGCCTGGCTGCTGCCGGATTGCACAGCCAGAAGTTGCGTAACCCCTAGCCTATCGACGCGGCAGGACGAACAATCCCAGGTTGAGTGCAAGAAAAATGATCCAGAAAAGCCCGTCACGCCAATTGCTGAAGGGCGTCGCCGGAAGGGCCTCGGGAATGTGGGCGTCGACAACCGCCGAGCGCCAGCCTTCGGGATCGGGACCATAGGTGGCCGGATCGACGGTCGTAGCCCGTGCCGTCCAGCGGCCGTAGGCGTCGATCATGCCGGTTTCTCCACGGCTCGCCACGCGCGCCATCGGGAGCCCCTCCTCGATGGCGCGATAACGCGCCTGGGCCGCGTGCTGTCCGGGTCCGAACAATTCACCGAACCATGCGTCGATCGAGATATTGACTAGCCACTGGGGACGATCTGCGCCGTTTGGCGACAGCCCCGGGAAGATCGCCTCGTAACAGATCAGCGGACCAAAGGGCGGAATGCCCTCGGCCGTGAACGGGACAGGCCGCGGCCCCGGCTCGAATCCGCCCGGCGCGAGATCCTGCAATGTCTTTAGGCCCACCGATTTCAGGAGGCTCGCGAAGGGCACGAACTCGCCGAAGGGCACCAGCATGTGCTTGTCGTACCAGCGCGGCATCTGAATGGCGCTGCCGCCATCGATCACGGTGAGCGCGTTGTAGGCGCGCTCGTCCGGGCGGCCATAGTTCTCGAAGCGCGCCGAACCGACGATGAGCTTGCGGGTGCGGATGTTGTCGGTGAGGACGCGCAGCGCCTCGTCCCACTGAAACAGCGCATAGGGCAGCGCGCCTTCAGGCCAGATGATGATGCGCGGCGCGGACGCCGTGTCAGGTCCGGTGAGATCGAGGAAACGCTGGACCACCCGCTCGGCATTGTTCGGGTCGTGCTTGTCGGCCTGTGGAACGCCAGCATCGACAAGCCGCACGAGGGCGCCGGTCGGCTCCGTCATCGGGGCTTCGCCGAGGCGGCGCGCGCCCCAGCCCCAGATGGCGCCGAAGACGATCGCAGTGACGATGAGTGGCGCAGCGCGCGAGAGCGCCGAGCCGCGCGGGCGCGAATCGGCGAGCACAGCGGGCGAGGACATTGCGACAACGGTAAGGACCGAGAGGCCATAGGTGCCCCAGATCGATGCGGACTGCGAGATAGCCTCACCCGGCGCCCAGATCATGCCCGGCAGATTCCATGGGAACCCGCCGATGCCGGCAAGCGAACCGCGGAACCATTCGGCGAACATGAAGGCGAGCGCGAACAGGATGAGGCGCGCCGGCCCCTCGCACCAGAAGCGATGAGCAATCCAGAGGCTGCCGGCGAGGATGGCGGCGAGCAGGCCCGGGAGGGCAACCAGCGGCATCCAGATGAAGATGAGATGCGCGCCGGGGTTCACCAGGAAGGCCCAGGCGATCCAGTGCAGGCCGACCAGGTAGTAGGCGAACCCGAATACCGCAGCGCGCCAGAAGGCCGCCCTGCGCGGACGTGGCGCAAGGCGCGCGGAATCGAGGCTCCAGATAAGGCCGGAGAGGCCCAGCGCGAGCGCGGGCCAGACGTGGAAAGGCGGAAAGGCAAGATTGGCGACCGCGCCCAGCGCGCCGCAGAAGACCAGTGCGCGCCAGCCCTGCAGCCCGGCGACCCACAGATAGGCTGGCGCGAGCAGGTGTCCCCGGCCGTGAGCCTGTTGCGAAGCGCCCGTCGACGAGTCTGTCATCGCCCCTCCCCGCTTTGCCCGGCCCGATCGTGCAGGCGGCGACGCATCACCGCTCTACCGCCGCAGCCTTGCCTTCGGCAAGCGTGGATGGCGCCGGACGTGGCCCGCGCAGCTTGGCGCGGATCACGCGGCGCGGGTCGGCTTCGATGATCTCGACCGTCAGGCCGCGCGGATGGTCGATCGTCTCGCCGGCCGCCGGAACGCGCCCGGCAATGGCCGACACCAGCCCGCCGAATGTGTCAACGTCGGTTTCGAAATCCTCGACCAGGACCGGCAGACCGGTTTCACGCATGACGTCATCGATCGTCGCGAGACCGTCAACCTCCCAGCTCGATTTGCCACGACGAATGATGAGGGGTGGAGACTCATCATGCTCGTCCTCGATGTCGCCGACGATCTGCTCGACCAGATCTTCGAGGCAGACCATGCCGCCCGTGCCGCCATATTCGTCGATCACCAGCGCAATGTGGATGCGGCTGGCCTGCATGCGAACGAGGAGATCGGCCAGGGGTGTCGATTCGGGGACGAACATGATCTCGCGCACCAGCCGGTCGAGGGGCTTTGAGGCTAACGCCTCCGATGTCCAACCGCGGCGCGCGCCTTCGGCGACCACGTCCTTTATGTGGACGAAGCCCAGCGGCTCATCGAGTGAGTCGCGATAAACCGGCATGCGCGAGTGCGCCTCGGCGGCGAACAGGTCCATCACTTCGCCAAGCGTCGCCTCGATGGAGACCGCGGCGATATCGATGCGCGAGGTCATCACGTCGCGCACCGTCGCCGTCTCGAATTCCTTCAGGCGGAGGCGGATCGCCGTCGGCGCCGTCACCGAGGCGCCGTCGGGCGGTGGAGCGGCTGCAGCCACCTGTCCGGCGATGAGACGCGCCAGGCGCTGACGAAAGGATTCCCGCTGCGCGGCTCGTCCGTCGTTCGGCATGATCAGTCCCCCGCCCTGTCCTCGCCCATGCCGCCTTCGGCATAGGGGCCGGACGCGTAGGGATCCGGCCAGCCGAGCCTGGCCAGAATGTCGGTTTCGAGGGGTTCCATCACCTGGGCATCTTCCGGTTCGATGTGATCATACCCGAGCAGGTGGAGGAAGCCATGAATCAGGAGGTGGCTTGCGTGCGCCTCAAAGGGCCTGTGCATCGTTTCGGCGTCCTTAAGGGCAGCCTCGAACCCGAGCGCGATGTCTCCAAGAAGGCGCGGCTGGCCAGGCAGGTCTGGCTGGCCGGAGGGGAAGGACAAGACGTCCGTCGGCTTGTCCAGCCCGCGCCATTGCCGGTTGAGCGCCTGCATTTCCGCGTCATCCGTGAACAGGAGCGCAACCTCGCCTCCAGCCCGCATGTGCCCCGCCGCGAGGCCAAGAACACGCGCGGCCAGGCCCTCCGGATCGCCCAGCACGCTCCAGCGCGGGTCGGCCACCCGGACGTCGAGCGACAGTTCGTGCGTGTCGGCGGCTTCGCTCACTTGCGCGAAGTCCCCCTTGTGGCGTGAGCCTGCGCGTCCTTGTCGTAGGCGTCGATAATGCGACCAACCAGTTCATGCCGGACCACGTCAGCGCGGGTGAGCTGTTCGATGGCGACGCCCTTGACGTTCTTCAGGATCGACATGGCATGGCCAAGACCGGACTTCATGTTCCCGGGCAGGTCCGTCTGCGAGGGATCGCCCGTTACCACCATGCGCGAACCGCGGCCGAGGCGCGTCAGAACCATCTTCATCTGGGGTACGGTGGCATTCTGCGCCTCGTCGATGATGACAAAGG
Organism: Pseudomonadota bacterium; assembly: GCA_041166025.1. Lineage (GTDB taxonomy): Bacteria > Pseudomonadota > Alphaproteobacteria > Caulobacterales > Hyphomonadaceae > UBA7672. The sequence continues at coordinate 24,420 of JBEAMJ010000076.1, forward strand.
CGTTCTTCAGCGTCCGTCCACGCATGAAGGCAAGCGGCGCAACTTCGATCTCGCGACGCTCTTTCCGACGGTCGACTTCCTGCGCGCCCAGACATTCGTTGAGCGCATCCCAGATCGGAAGCATGTAAGGGTCGACTTTTTCCTCCAGTGCGCCGGGCAGGAAACCGAGTTTCTCCCCCGCTTCGACAGCAGGCCGCGCAACGACGAGACGCTCGCGCTTGCCTGCCTTGAGTTCGGCGGCGCCTATGGCGACCGCGAGATAGGTCTTGCCCGTGCCGGCAGGCCCGACGCCGAACACCAGGCCGAGATCGTCCTGCCGCAACTTGTCGAGATAGGCGCGCTGGCCCGGCGTCTGGGCCATCACGGGCTTACGCAGGCCCTGGATGACATCGCCTGCCCCGGAGGGTGCTGCGGGGCTTGCCGTCAAGCGGATCGCAGCCTCGAGTTCCGCAGGCGTGGCTTCTGCGCCATTGGCGATGCGGCGGGCGAAGGCCTGCAGGGCCTCGGCGGCGAGCCGCGCGCCATCGCCCTCGCCGGTGATGACGATCTCGCCGCTCTGCGCCTGGCTGTCGACCCGCACGCCGTCATCGGCAAATGCCTGTTCCAGCAACTGGAGATTGGCGTGCGCGGGACCACAGAGTTCGCGCAGCAGCTTTTGGTTGCCGACCGGAACCGAGTAGCGCTGCCCGCGCGGCGAAGGCGTCCTTCGATTCACGCGCCCGCCCCTGCTGCAACCGGCGCGGCGCCAATCGCGTGGCCGGCAAGGCTGGTCATGCTGGCGCCGACGATCTCGACGTCAGCGATCCGGCCGGAGAGATGCCCGCCATTCTCGACATGAACAGACTGCATCCAGGGCGAATAGCCAAGCGCCTGGCCTGCACGCTTGCCCTCACGCGAGAACAGCACAGGCAGGCGCCGACCGACCATCGCCTGGTTGAAGGCGCGCGCCTGTTCATTGATCAGCGCCTGCAGGCGTGCGAGGCGTTCGTCCTTCACGGCCTCTTCCACCTGAAGCTGCATGCCTGAGGCTGGGGTGCCGGGGCGCGGGGAATACTTGAACGAATAGGCCTGCGCGAAGCCAACTTCCTTCACCAGCGCCAGCGTGTCCGCAAAGTCCTTCTCGCTTTCGCCGGGAAATCCGACAATGAAGTCGGAAGCGAAGGCAATGTCAGGCCGGGCTTTGCGCACGCGCTCGATCGTGCGGAGATAGTCCGCCGCCGTATGCCCGCGGTTCATCGCTTTCAGGATCCGATCAGAGCCTGACTGGACGGGCAGATGCAGGAAGGGCGCTAGCGTTTCGACGTCGCGATGCGCCGCAATCAGGTCCTCGCTCATGTCGCGCGGATGGCTGGTGGTGTAGCGGATGCGGGGAAAGCCGAAACGGTCCACGTGGCGGATGAGATCGCCCAGGCGCCAGGCCCCCCCGCCTTGCTGGGAAGCCGGCGCGGCGCCATGCCAGGCGTTCACATTCTGGCCGATCAGCACGATTTCCTTCGCGCCCTTCGAGGCAAGCTCGCGCGCCTCGGCCAGGATTGCGTCCGCACCGCGGGAGAACTCGGCGCCGCGCGTATAGGGCACGACGCAGAAGGTGCAGAACTTGTCGCAGCCTTCCTGCACCGCGAGATAGGCGGACGGCCCCGAGAGCTCGCGCGATGTCGGCAGGGCGTCGAACTTCTCTTCCGCCGCAAAGTCGACCTCGAGCGCGTCCCCGGTCTGGCGCGACAGGCGCGCGATCATCTCGGGAAGACGGTGGTAGGCTTGCGGACCCACAACCATGTCGACAGCGGGCTGGCGGCGCATGATCTCCTCGCCCTCGGCCTGGGCGACGCAACCGGCGACGGCGATGCGCATCGCGCCGCCGGTCGCCTGCTTCAGCTCCTTCAGCCGGCCGAGTTCGGAGAACACTTTCTCTGTCGCTTTTTCGCGGATGTGGCAGGTGTTGAGCACGACGAGATCGGCAGCTTCGGGGGCCTCCACCGGCGCATAGCCGAGCGGGGCAAGCACGTCGCGCATGCGCTCGCTGTCATAGACGTTCGCCTGACATCCGTAGGTCTTGATGAAGAGGCCTTTGGTGGCCTTGGGCTCGGACACGTTACTTCTTTTCGTCCTCGCTGAGCGGGACGCCATAGAGTTCGAGCCGGTGGTCGATCAGCCTGTAGCCGAGCTTGCGCGCAATCTCGACCTGCAGCTTCTCGATCTCCTCGGACTTGAACTCGATCACCTTGCCGTTCTTGGCATCGATCAGGTGGTCATGATGCTCCTCCGGCGCTTCTTCGTAGCGCGAGCGGCCGTCACGGAAGTCATGCCGTTCGATGATGCCGGAATCCTCGAACAGCTTCACCGTGCGATAGACCGTGGCGAGCGAGATGTTGGAATCGATCGCAGCGGCGCGGCGATGCAGCTCCTCGGCGTCCGGGTGGTCCGCCGCCTGGCTCAGCACGCGCGCGATCACGCGGCGCTGGTCCGTCATGCGCAGGCCTTTCTCGATGCACCTTTGCTCGATCACGAGCACCTCCGTCCTGGCGTCCGGTCAAATCGTCCGGCAGGCGCCGGACGGCGGCACATATGCGTGTCAGGCGCCGTCCTGTCCACCGGCGGGACCTACCGCACGCGACATCATGATGGCGTCGATGCGGCCGCTATGGGTATCATAATAGGCTTTCCGGACGCCGATTTCCATGAATCCTTGCGACTGGTAGAGCGTGCGGGCGGCAACATTGTTGCGCGCGACCTCGAGAATCCAGCGCTCGAGGCCGCGGGTGTGGGCCTGTGCATCCAGGGCGCGAAAAATTTGCCTGCCGCGCCCGGCGCGCCGCAAGTCCGGAAAGGTGGCCATGCTCAGAAGTTCGGCATCGCTGCCGGCCTGAAGCGCAAGACCAAATGCGACCGGTTTGCAGCCCTCCTCCGCAACCACGGCGATGGCTTCCGCGCGCGCGAGCCAGATGGCGAAGTCCCGTTCGGTCCAGCCTGTTTCAAAGGATGCGGCGTGAATGCGGGCAAGGCTGGCCGCATCAGCAAGTGCAGCGGGCCGCACAGTCATGGCGTGCGCATCGGCGTCGCATCCGGCTCTCGCACATAGACCGGCCGCGCCGGCGGCAGACCGTGTGCGGCCAGGCGGGTCGCGAAGAGCGCTGCTGCAACAGCGGAGGGCGCGCCATGGATCCGTCGCGTCCCGAGGTCGGGCAGGTCGTCCAGCTGGCCGCATACGGCGTCGGTTCCGGCGGCCAGGGCCGCAAGTTCTGCCTCGCTGGCTTCGAAAGGATCTGCACCGCCCCTGCCCGTATCGATCAACTGTCCCCACCAGCTGCGCCCAGGCGGACGGCGTTTGGCGGGCAGCAGGCCAAGAACGTAGCCCTGCCCAGGCAGGCCTTCGATCGCCTCGAGGCTCGTCACGCCGACGGCAGGGATGTCGAGCGCCAGCGACAGGCCGCGGGCGAAGGCGACGCCCACGCGAACACCGGTGAAGGAGCCCGGGCCGACGATGACGGCAACGCGATCAAGCTCTGCGAAGGCGACGCCAGCCTCGCGCATGACGTGGTCGACCACGGGCGCAAGGCGGGCATCGTGTCCCTGGCTCATGGGCTCGGCAAGCCGGGCAACGGTTGCACCGTCACGGATCAACGCTGCTTCGCAGGTGTCAGCCACGGTGTTGATGCCGAGGACCCGCATCAGACAATCCGGCAGGCGTCGTCGAAATCGAGGCGCGGCGCGCGGGGGCGCAAGCGCGTGTCGTCGCCATGGCCGATATTGACGAGGAAGCTGGAGCGCCAGCCCTTCATGACCGGATCGGAGGCGAAGAATTCCCGGTCGACCCCTTCGCGGCGAAAACCGTTCATCGGCCCGCAGTCAAGACCGAGCGCACGAGCCGCGAGGATGAGATAGGCGCCCTGCAGCGTGCCCGACTGGATGGCGTTCCATTCGGCGTTCTTTGGGTCGGCGAACCAGTCCTTCGCGTTGGGCGCGTGCGGAATCAGTTTCGGCAACTGTTCGACGAAGTCGAGATCGTAGGCGACGATGGCAGTCCACGGCGCGGCCATGGTCTGCGGGCGATTGCCCTCATCGAGATATGGTTCAAGACGCGCTTTGGCCTCGGGCGAGCGCACGAACATGAAGCGCGCGGGGCAGATGTTCGACGCCGTGGGCCCCATCTTCAGCAGGTCGTAGGTCGCGCGGATCAGGACTTCCGGCGTCTCTTCCTCCCTCCAGCCACGCCGCGTGCGCGCGGAACGGAAGATCTGGTCGAGGTCAGCATCCCCGATCGGCTTGCCCATGGTCATCGCCCTAGGCCGCCGCCTCGACGGCGGTGACTTCGGGCACGTAGTGGCGCAGGAGATTCTCGACGCCGGACTTCAGAGTCAGAGTGGAAGACGGGCAACCCGAGCACGCGCCGCGCATCGAAAGGTAGACGACGCCGGTCGCGGCATCGAAACGCTTGAAGATGATGTCGCCGCCATCATTGGCGACGGCGGGCCGCACGCGGGTGGCGATGAGTTCCTTGATCTCGGCGACGATCTCGGCGGTCTCGCCGTCATAGGCCACGTCGTCCTCGGACGCGGGCGAACCCGATGCCTCCGCGCCATCGGCAAGCAGCGGCGCGCCTGAGACGAAATGGTCCATGATTGCCGCCAGCGCCTGCGGCTTGATCACGGCCCAGTCGGCGTCCTCCTCCTTGGTAATGGAGACAAAGTCGGACCCGAAGAAGACAGCTGTGACGCCAGTGACGCCGAACAGGGCCGCCGCCAGCGGCGAGGCGATGGCTTCATCCGGGCTGGCGAATTCGTACGGGGTGGCCGGCGAGACCTCCTGCCCCGGCAGGAATTTGAGGGTCGCCGGATTGGGGGTGGGCTGGGTCTGAATGAACATCGGATATCGCCTCTGCTGCCCGCTACATGGCCCCGCACGAGCTGACGTGCAATCGCGAACCGGCCTGCGCGCGAAACCCGCGGCGGCGTCAGCCCGAGAATCCGCCGATTTCGGTCAGTTGCTCGTCCGACAGCCCGCCTGGGATGACGGTGACGGCGATCGGCCGGCTGGCGATGGGCTTTCCCTTGGCGAGGCGGGAGACCAGCGGGCCAGGCCGCCAGCCCGGGGCGGCTGCAAGGATGAGAACCTTGATTGCAGTATCATCGTCGATGAGCTTACCGATCGCATCGACCGGCTCCTCCTCGCTGATGACAATCTCGGCCTTGAGGCCGACCTTGTCCTCAACGAGGTTCGCGTGTCCGACGGCCTTGAGGCGCGCAGAATCGATGGCGTCCTGACTGATTTCCCGGTCGAGGCCAACCCAGCCGCCAAGACCGGGGACGCGCGCGCAACGCAGCATCACCAGGCCGGCGCCCACGGCCTTGGCGCGCATCGCTGCAAAAAGAAGCGCGCTCACACACTCCTCCGTCTCGTCCGACACGGCGAGGAATTTTCGTGACACGCTTGTCATGACGCCATGAGGCTCTCTCGGGGCCGCCAGGTCAAGCGTGACCCCGTTGCATGCCCGTCCGTGTGAAGGATCAGGGGGCGGCGCCTGGCGCAGCGACCGTTTGCGCCACCGCGGGCGTCTCAACAAGGTTTCGGAGCGCGCGCGTCGCAGTCTCGGCTTGCCCGATGAGGAAGCTCATCGATGCGGGGTGGTTGCCGAACAGCGAACCGTCCGCATCGCCATTGAACACGATCAAGGGATGAAATTCGGCGACCGCGCGCCAGGCCTTCAGTGCGTCATCGCGGGCCTTGGCGACATCGGGACGGTCGGGCCAGTTCAGCGTTGCGAGGATAAGCCAGGACACTGTCGCGCGCCCCTTTGCAGCGTAGACGGCGCGGGTCGCCTCCTCGTCCATCGGGCTGCCGCCGATGGTCGAGGCCGACGTGACGATGCCGGACTGGCTCATGGCGGCCCAGGCCGAGATCAGGGCGAGCTGCTCGGCGGTCTGTGCGGCGGTGAGATCGGTGGCTGCATCGCGGCGGCGCAGGCGGCGGTCGTAATTCACCAGGGCATCGCGTGCGGCGCGGAGCTGGATGCCCGTCGCGTCGTCACTGACGAGACGGGCGGCGGCGGAAAGATCGACATCCTCGCGTCCGGCTGAAACGGCATGCTGGTCGGCCAGGCGCAGGACATCGCCCAGCGCGCCGGCCAATGCTGTCTGGTAAGCGGGCTTGCCGGTCAGGCGGGCCATGGGCTCCCAAGCCTCTGAGTCCGTTGCCCAGCCGAGCTGGTTGAAGTGATCTTCCATCAGCATGGCGGCGGCGCCGACAAGCGGAACGGCCCAGTCGGCCCGATTCACCAGCCGGTCGAAATCACGATCGCCGATATCGCTCGAGGCGACGACCGCAGCAGGATAGGCCGCGAGCAGCGCCGTGATGACCGAGGCGTTGACCCAGAACTTGATATGCTCAAAGAGCGTCCGGCCATGAGCTTCGGCCTCGTGCGTCTCGTCGTTTGGCGCGCTGGCGATCGTGCCTTCGATGATCGATTCGGGCTCGGGTTCGATCTGGCGGAGCGGGAACGGCCGATCGGTCTCGCCGGCCTTCTCCGCCGCGGGCGCGTGGTCGGCCACGACCATGTCGCGACGAAGTTTCAGAACAGACATCGCCCAGCCCCAGCTAGCGCAGTCAGACCCTGAATGAGCCTGTCGTTAACCTCAACCCACTAATCCTTTAGGCGGCGTTACCGTACCGGTCACGGCGCCGGCGCACCAGCAAAAGCGATGGTCTGGACGCTCCCCGACTCTAGCTCGATTTGAATCGGAAATGTGGCGCCGGCAGCCAGGGGTTGCGGCGCGATCACCATGAGATGCAGCCCGCCGGGTTCAAACTTAACGGTTTTTCCGGCCGGCAGCTCAATGTCCGGGCGCTGTTCCATGCCCGCCATTCCCTGGTCCGACCTTGATTCATGAATTTCGACCGCGCGCGCGCGAGGTGAAGATACCGCAACGATTCGGTCGGCGATGTTCGAGGTGATCGAGAAATAGGCAACGCCCGTTCCCCCATCGACCAGCGGCGGCCGATAGCGTGCATCATCAATCCTTAGGCTCACGGTCTGCCCGCCGCTGCAGGCGGCCAGAACGATGAGGGCGGCGGCAAGCAGGTGTCGCATCATGGCCGCCAGAAGCCGATGACGCGGCGGACCTCATCCATCACGGGTGCGGCGATGGCGTTTGCGCGCTCACCGCCCTGCTTCAGCACGCGATCGACCTCGGCCGGATCGCTCATCAGCCGGCGCATCGCGTCGGCGACAGGGCCGAGCTTGGCCACCGCGAGATCAGCCAGCGCCGGCTTGAACTTGCCAAAGCCGTGACCGCCGAACTCGTCGAGCACCTGCTGTTCGCTCTGGCCATTGAGCACGGCGTAGATGCCGACGAGGTTGGCGGCCTCAGCCCTGCCCTCCAGCCCCTTCACGTCAGTGGGCAGGAGATCGCTGTCGCTTGTCGCGCGCTTGATCTTCCTTGCGATCTCGTCGGGCGTGTCGAGCAGGTTGACGCGCGAGGCGTCAGAAGGGTCCGACTTCGACATCTTCCTTGTGCCGTCCTTGAGCGACATGATGCGGGCGCCGGGCCCCTGATAGATCGGTTCAGGAAGCGGGAAGAATGCCGGTGCGCTGAAATCGCGGTTGAACTTGGCCGCGATGTCGCGGCTGAGTTCCAGGTGCTGTTTCTGGTCCTCGCCGACCGGCACGTGGGTCGCCTTGTAGGCAAGGATGTCGGCGGCCTGAAGCACGGGATAGTCGAACAGACCGACGGAGATGTTCTCGGCGTCCTTGCCGGATGACTTGTCCTTGTACTGCGTCATCCGCTCGACCCATCCCATGCGCGCGACGCAGTTGAGGATCCATCCCAGCTCCGTATGCGCCGGCACCGAGGATTGCGCGAAGATGATCGCCTTCTGGGGATCAATTCCGGCCGCAAGGTAGGCGGCGGCGATCTCGCGCGTCTGGGCGGCAAGCAGCTTCGGGTCCTGCGGGACGGTGATGGCGTGAAGGTCGACCACGCAGAAGATGCACGGATACTGGTCCTGCATCGCGACGAACTTCACCAGCGCGCCGAGATAATTGCCAAGATGCAGGCTCCCGGAAGGCTGAACGCCGGAAAAGACGCGCCTTGGGCCGGAATACTCAAGATGCTTGCTGTCGGACATCGAGGGCCAGTAGCAGCGCAGCTCATCCAACGGCAAGTCGCCAGGTCGAGAGAAGGTGAGGCCGCCCCTCCGGGCTATGTCGGAATATGCAGACATATTGCGCATCGCCAGAAACCATGATCAACTAGTTTCATAGTTTCTGTTGGAGGCCCCGGGAACGATGAAAGAGCTCTCGCTCCTTGTGCTCGCTGGGCTTCTGGCGTCGGTCATTGCCGGCGGACTGGGACAGGCACAGCCGGGTCCGTCGACTGACAGGGCCCGCGCGGGCATGACGCCTGAGACCCGGCTGGCTGATCTTGCGGTGTTCCGCACAAGGTTCTTGGCGACGGACAGATCCTTTTCGCAGGCGGCTCGCGCCGAAGCTGACGCGCGTCTGGCAAAGCTCGAAGTGGAAGCTGGCGCCATAAGCCAGGCCCATTTCGATCTCGAGCTCGCACGGATCGCGGCGCTCGCGGACAACGGCCATACCCACTACGTCCTGGGATCACTCAGCCGCTACTACAACCGCGTTCCCATCCGCCTCGGCGTGTTTGGCGAGGACTTCCACGTCGTACGCGCCAGACAGGGAAATGAGGACCTGCTGGGAGCAAAACTCGTCAGCATCGACGGGCGCCCGATCTCCGAACTGCGCAAGGCCGGCCGAAGCTTGTGGGGCGGGCTCGACGGTTTCCGTGACCGCGTAACCTTCAACCTGCTCGAAAGCCCCGAACTGCTGCGCGCCTCGGGCCTGTCGAATGCCGAAATGGGCGCTGCATATACGTTCAAGACAAGCAGAGGCGAGGTTTCGCGAACCCTCATCGGCGAGGCGCCATCGCCTGCCCGTCCCTTCTCATCGCCATACACGCTGCTCTATCCAGGCAAGCTGCAGCTTGAAGACGCCGCGTGGTCGACGGCGCTCGCAGAGGACGACGCGCCATGGTCGCTGCGGGATCCTGCTTCAACCTTTCGCTGGCGCGCTGCGCCCGAGATTTCCGGCATCGTCATCGACATGCGGGCCAACATGGACGCAAGCGACATGAAGATCGCCGATGCCCTGGGGATGTTCGATCAGGCGATCGCGCAAGCGAAGCCGAAAAATCTCGTACTCGACATGCGCCTTAACGGCGGCGGCAATCTCAATACCACGCGAGCCTGGGCAAAATCACTTCCCGCCAAAGTCTCCGGTCGCATCTTCGTCCTGACCAGCCCGCTGACTTTCTCTGCTGCAATCTCCACTGTTGGATATCTTGAGCAGGAAGCACCCGACCGGGTGATTATCGTCGGAGAGATGATCGGGGATCGCCTGCATTTCTGGGCGGAGGGGCGCGGCGTCGACCTGCCCAACAACAGGGGCATGATCGGACTTGCAACCCAGCGTCACGACTATGCCGGAGGATGCAGGGCGTACACGGACTGCCATATCGCGGTGAAGGTGGCGCCGATCGCAGTTGCGAGTCTGGCGCCCGACATCCCGGCGCCTTGGACGATCGAGGCCTATCTTCGGGGGCGCGATCCGGCGATGGAGGCCGTTGCGCAGGCGCTTGCAGATTAGCCCTCGCCGCCCGAGGCAACGCCGGCGGCGCCCTTCTCGCGCCTCAGCGCACCCTTGATCTCGGCGAGCGTAACGGCGCCAAGCGCGAAGGCGGCGAGGCCGTAGATGACAACGCCAAGTCCCATCACGGCCAGAACGGCAACTTCCTTTTTCCAGAACAGGTCGGACAACAGCGGATACTGCCAGGCGCAAAGGCCGGCGAAGACGCCCATCAGGGTGCTCGCAACCATCAGGCGCACCATGCGCGTCCAGACCGATGCGCCCATGGTGTAGGCCCCTTCCCGCGCGAGCGCGCCAGCTAGCAGGAAGACATTGACCCAGGCGCCGAAAGAGGTGGCAATGCCGAGACCGATCGCGCCATCGATCCCCTGGGTGGGTAGCCAGTACCAGAGGCCGCTGCCGACAATCACGGTGATCGCCACCGAGATCAGCGAGAACTGCATCGGACGCTTGGACTTCTGTCGCGCGAAGAAGGGCGGGGTAAAGACCTTGGCCAGCACGAAGGCTGGAACGCCCCAGGCGAACTGGCGCAGGACCTCGGCCGTGCGCAGGGCATCTGCGCTGGTGAAGGCGCCGCGCGTGACCGTAGCGTCAATAATGAAGAAGGGCATTACGAGAAGCGCGACGGCCGCCGGAAGCGTGAACGCCATCGAAAGGCCAATCCCGTCGTCCATCGTGCGCGCCGCTCCGGCCTGGTCGTTCTCCGCAAAGTGACGCGACAGCCGCGGCACGAGGGCGAGACCCACGGCCACGCCGATGAGCCCGAGCGGCAGCTGGTAGAGACGGTCGGAATTGTAAAGCACGGCGCGTGCGCCCTCGTCAGATCCAGAGAGGGTCTGCGTGACCAGCGAGGAAACCTGCAGGGCCCCGCCGGCGATAGCGCCCGGGACGGCGATCGCCAGCATGCGGCGCACGCCTTTCGTCAGCACCGGCAATCCGACGCGCAGGTCGACTCCGAGCTTGCGCGCGCCCCACCACAGCAGGGCGCATTGCAACAAGCCAGACACCGTCACCGCAGCAGCCGCCCATTCGGCTGCTTGCTGCTCGGAAGGTGCGATGAGCAAGGGAATGATTGTGCAGATGTTGAGCAGGATCGGCGCTGCAGCCGTGAGCGCGAAGCGGCCCAGCGTGTTGAGCACGCCCGACAACAGCGAAGCGAGCGTCATGAAGACGAGATACGGCATGGCGAGCTGCGCCATCAGCGTCGCGGTCGCCAGCGTATCCGGATCGTCGGTGTAGGCCGACAGCAGGAAGGGCATGATCCAGGGCATCGCGACCTCGATGCCGATGGTGACAAGGGCCACCACCGTCATGATGAAGGCCATCGCCTGCGAGGCCATGCGATCAGCCGCCTGAGCGCCTTCCTGGGCGCGCGCTGCTGCAAAGACGGGCACGAAGCCCTGCGCGAAGGCTCCTTCCGCGAAAAGGCGGCGGAACAGATTAGGCAGCATCTGGGCCGTCGCCCAGCAATCCATCAACGGCCCCTGCCCGCCAAAGCGTGCGTTCAGAGCAAGGTCTCGGGCAAAACCGAGAACCCTGCTGCCGAGCGTGAAGACGGTCTGCACGAACACGTTGCGCGCAAGGGACATGGAGGAGCGTCCGACCTAGCGGTTGAAGGAAGCCGGCGCGCGCGCCAGCGTGTGGGCGGGCGTGCGCGGCGCATTCGGCGCATGAGCCCGCAGCACTTCGACCAGGCGTTCAGTCAGGGGTTCGTCGAGCGCTTCCGGCATCGGGCTCCCCTCCAGCATCTCGACATAGAAGACGTCGTGGACCCGCTCGCCGTACGCGCCGACATGGGCCGAGCGGATCGAGATATCCATGTCCGCCAGGGCGCGGGCAATCTCGTGAAGCAGACCCATGCGATCACGACCCGACACCTCGATCACGGTGTGGTCCGCCGACGCCGTGCGGTCGATGCGCACCAGCGGTGCGATGATGAAGGCGGCATGGCGGCGCGTCGGCGCGGGGGCGCGGCCGGGGCGCTTGACGCCCTCACCGCCGGCCGCAGCGAGGCGAAGGTCGGCCACCAGCCTCTCCAGCGCACTGGGATGGTCGGCCCCGATCGGCAGGCCGCGAAGATCCTGGATGTCGAAGAGGTCGAGCACGCGTCCATCGCCCGCATCATAGAGGTGAGCAGCGACGATGTTCGCGCCGGACGCGCTCAGGGCGGCGCAGAGGTCGGCAAACAGGCCGGGCCGGTCGGGCGCCGAGACCAGGAGCTCGGTCGCCGATCGGCCGCGATCGACGCTGGCCGAGACCATGATGGACTGCCCGGCGCTGCGCGCCAGCACCTCGGCGTGGCGGGCCTGCGCTTCGGGCGAGAAGCTGATCCAGTAGGCCGCCTCCACGGCGGCGAGTTGAGGGGTCGGGCCGATGTGGTCGGCAAGTACGCGGCGCGCCTGTTCGGCGCGTTCTGCGAGCTGGGCCCGGACGCTGTGCTCGTCGGTGCGACCGCCGCGCAGGGCGGCTTCGGTCGAGAAATAGAGATCGCGCAGGAGCTGGCCCTTCCATCCATTCCACACGCCAGGACCGACAGCGCGTATGTCCGCCACGGTAAGGATCAGCAGCAGACGCAGGCGCTCGAGGTTGCCGACCTTCTCGGCAAACCGCGAGATCGTCTGTGGATCGGAAATGTCGCGGCGCTGCGCCGTGTCGCTCATTTCGAGATGGTTGCCGACAAGCCAGGCGACGAGTTCGGCCTCGTCTTCGGGAAGGCCAAGGCGCAGCGAGGCCGACCGCGCCTGCTTGGCGCCCTCGATCTGCTGGTCGCCCTTACCCTTGCCCGTGTCGTGCAGGAGCATGGCGAGATAAAGGGCGCGGCGGTTCTGGATCTTGGGGAAGATCTCGGTGGAGAGCGGGTGCTGCTCGCGCTCCAGGCCGCGCTCGATATCGTGGATCGTTTCAACGGCCTTGAGCGTATGCTCGTCGACCGTGAAATGATGGTACATGTTGAATTGGGTCTGCCCGACGATGCGACCGAACTCAGGCAGGAAACGGCCCAGCACGCCGGCCTCGTTCATCAGCGGCAGGACGCGGCCGGGATGGTTGCGGCCAGCCACGATGTCGAGGAACATCGCCCGGGTTTCCTCATCATTGCGCGCCTGGCGCGTCACGGCCCAGAGCGAGCGGCGCGCCGCCGTCATCGCCTCCGGGTGAATGTCGACCTGGCGCTCGTTGGCGAGCCAGAACAGACGCATCAGCTTGCGCGTGTCCGACATGAACATGGCAGGGTCGGTGATGGTGATGCGGCCGCCATCGAGCGCGAAGCCCTCTTCCTTGAGCGGCTTGGCCGGCGGCTGCGACTTGAGCCAGGTGATGCCGGCCGGACGCTTTTTTTCGTCAACCTCCAGCTTGGCGCACAGGATGCGGGTGAGCGCGCCGACTTCCTTCGCCGCAAGGAAATAGCGCTTCATGAAGCGCTCGACCGCGGTCGCGTTGTTGCGCTCCGTGTAGCCCAGACGTCGCGCCATTTCGGGCTGCAGGTCGAAGGACAGGCGTTCCTCGGGACGGCCGGTGAGGAAGTGAAGGTGGCAGCGGACGGTCCAGAGGAAGCGGGCCTCGCGCAGAAAGATGGCCTTGTCGGCGGGCGAGAAGGCGGCCTTGTCGAGGACCTCCTGCAGGTTGGCGCCGCCATGGATGTACTTGGCGAGCCAGAACAAGGTCTGCAGGTCGCGCAGGCCGCCCTTGCCGTCCTTCACATTGGGCTCGACGCGGTAGCGTGAATCGCCCTCGCGCGCATGGCGGTCGGTGCGTTCCTGCAGCTTGGCTGCGACGAACTCGGCGCCACGCCCGGCAATCACGTCCTTCTGGAAGCGTTCATTGAGCTTGTCGAACACGCTCCGGTCGCCGAACAGGAAACGCTTGTCCAGAATCGATGTGCGAATAGTCACGTCTTCCCGCGACAGCTTGATGCATTCGTCGACGGTGCGGAAGGCGTGCCCGACCTTGAGGCCCATATCCCACAGCGCATAGAGCATGTACTCGATCACGCTCTCGGCCCACGCTGTCTGCTTGTGGTTGCGAACAAACAGAAGGTCGACGTCGGAGGACGGCGCCAATACGTTGCGGCCATAGCCGCCAACGGCCACCACCGCCATGCGCTCCGCCTCTGTCGGATTATGGGCGCGAAAGATGTGGACCACGGTGAAGTCGTAGAGCGCTGACAGAGCCTCATCCATCACGCCCGAAAGGAGCGTTGCGGTGTCGAGCCCGTCTGCGCCCTCTTCCAGCCGGTCCTGAGCGATCATGCGGCCGCGAAAGAGGGCGGCGTGGATCAGGTCAAGCGCGCGCTTGCGTTGAGCGATCGGATCCGAGCCGTTGTCGAGTGCGGCCGCGGTGAGCTGGATGCGGAGCTTGCGGCCATCGACGATGTCCGCGATCCGCCAGGGGCCGGGCTTCACCGGCCCGGTCCTGGCTCTGCTTGCATTGGAAGCCGGCAAGGCGTCGTTCATGGCGCACTGTCTAGCCGGGTTTGGGTGGATGGGACAGTTGGCGGGTGAAGGGCGCATTGTCGCCCGCCATTGCGCCTGATTGCGGCGCAAGGCAGGTTTTGGCGGCGATTGCTGGGACAGGAAATGACCGATCCGCTTGAAATTGCGGCGACGGCGCTGACGCTCGTGTCGGTGATCCTGTCGGTGCAGCGCAGCCTGTGGCAGTTCCCGACGGGACTGGCCGGCGTGGGCCTCGGCTTCTTCGTGTTCTGGGGCGCGGGCCTTTACGCCAGCGCCGTCCTTCAACCGATCTTCGTTGCGACGCTGATCTATGGCTGGTGGTACTGGATCAGGGGAAACGACAACAAGGCGCCGCCGATCCGGACCACCCCGCTCGCGATTGTGCTGGGCGCCTGCGCCCTGGCGCTCATTTTCGCGGCAACCGGCGCGTCAGTCCTGGACGCGCTGACCGACGCCAACATGGCGCTGGCGGATGCGGCCATACTCGCGCTCAGCATTGTCGCCCAGGCGCTCCTCAGCCTGAAGCGGATCGAGACATGGCCGGTCTGGGTCGCGGTCAATGCCATGTCGGTTTTCGTCTATGCGAGCCAGCAGCTGTGGCTCTACACAGGGCTCTACGCCTTCTTCTTCTTCAACGCCTTCTGGGGATGGTGGGCGTGGCGGCGGGAGATGAACGCGTTGGCGGACGGCGGGGAACGGGCTGAATGACGGCGACGCATTCGGGGAAGCTGAAGCGCGTAACGCTGTTCGGCGCGGAATCGACGGGAAAGACCACGCTGGCCAACCGGCTGGCGCGGCATTTCGTGACCGTCGTTGCGCCCGAGTATGGACGAACCTACACCGAGATCCACGGCCAGGACGCGTGTTCGAAACAGGACATGCTGAAGATAGCCAAGGGGCATCTGAAGCTGCGCCGGGAAGCTGAGGCGCACGCCCATCGCGTACTGTTCGAGGATACCGACCCGGTCCTGACAGCCGTGTGGTCGGACACGCTGGCGGGCGGTCGCGACAGATGGTTCGACCGCTTCAGCGACTATCCGGATCTCTACTTGCTCTGCGACATCGACATGGCGTGGGTGAGGGACGGCGTGCGCTATTTCGGCGACCCTGGTGAACGCAAGAAGTTCCATCTCGCCTGCGAGGCCGAGTTGATCCGGCGTGAAGTCCGCTTCGTCAGGATCGGCGGGCCGCCGGAACAGCGCCTGCTGGCGGCGATCGCGGCGGTGGACGAGCTTCTTGCGCACGCCACAACATGAAACCGGCCAGCCGGGGGAGCAGCTGGCCGGTTTGTCGGCGTGCTTTCAGGTGGAGGGGAAGGTTCAGGCGACCCCGCCGCCCAGGATGACCGTCGCCATCGTGTAGAGCACAGCCGCAACACCAAAGAAGGCAATGGTGAATGAGCCGAGGAAGTGTAGCGTTTCGAGCTTCGAGTTCTTGATCAGACCGTACATTGTTGTTCTCGTCTTCTGCTCTTGGCCTGCGGGTGGGCCTTCTGTCGGGCTATGCCGCAGGCAGGAAAGTGGGAGGGGCGGGCTTAGGCCACGCCGCCGACGAACATGTAGAGGACCGCAACGACGCCGAAGAAGGCGATGGCGAAGGAGCCCAGCTGGTTCACCGCGTCGAGCTTCGAGTTCTTGATCAGACCGTTCATTTTCTGTCTCCGTTTCTTGTTGTCCGGCTGCGCCACTCTGTGTTGGCCTCGCCGTTGAAGACTCGAATGCAACCGGCGTGCCAGAATTTGTTAACCGCGTGAGTGATTGTTTTTGTTAGCTTTTATATCCTACCCGCCGGAGGTCTCGGGCCGGCCCCGCGAGCGCTCGCCACTTGTGTGGTGAAATTCGCCTTGGACTTGGCGAAAAAATGCGCGCCCGGTTGTCCGCCTTAGCGCTGGGCCGCTGCAGCCTTGAGGCGATAGACCAGTTCCAGCGCTTCCCTCGGGGTCAGCGTGTCCGGATCGAGGGCGGCAAGCATGTGCTCGGCCTCAGATAGCTTCACCGCTTCAGCCGGCGTTTCGGCGAAAGAGGCGAACAGGGGGAGCTCCTCAAGCCGTCGCGCCCCGCCCTCCTTGGTTTCCAGTTTTCGCAGCACCGCCTCGGCGCGCTTGACGGCAGCAGCTGGCAGGCCAGCAAGTTTCGCAACCTGCACGCCATAGGACCGGTCAGCGGGCCCGGGCTTCACCTCGTGCAGGAAGATAAGATCGCCTTTCCACTCCTGCGCACGGAGGCTTGCGTTCGAACACGCCGACAGCGTGTCGGCGAGGGTCGTGAGCTCGTGATAGTGCGTCGCGAACAGCGCGCGGCACCGGTTGACCTCGTGCAGGTGTTCAACCGCCGCCCACGCGATGGCGAGGCCATCCCATGTCGATGTTCCCCGTCCGACTTCGTCGAGGATGACGATGGAGTCCGGCGTCGCCTGGTTGAGGATGGCCGCGGTCTCGATCATCTCGACCATGAAGGTCGAACGACCGCGCGAGAGATCGTCCGAGGCGCCGACCCGCGAGAAGATGCGATCAGCAAGGCCAAGGCGAAGTTTTTTCGCGGGCACGTAGCACCCGGCCTGTGCGAGGATTGCCAGGAGCGCATTCTGACGCAGGAAAGTGGATTTACCGGCCATGTTGGGGCCGGTGATCAGGGTGAGGCGCGGCGCGGATGATCCACGTGCATCAAGGCGGCAGTCATTGGCCGTAAAGCCCTGCCCCTGGGCGCGAAGGGCTGCTTCGACCACGGGATGACGCGCGCCTTCGGCCTCCAAGACGGGAGCATCGGCGATCTCAGGGCGCGCGGCCGAGAGGTCACTGGCCCATTCGGCGTTGGCGGCGGCGACATCGAGGCGCGCAAGACCATCGGCCACTTGCGCAAGTTCGGGGCCGAGCGCGTCGGCTTCAGCCACAAGCCGGTTGAAAATCTCCAGCTCTCGGGCGAGCGCCTCTCCATCTGCGCGCGAGATCTTCGCCTCTAGCTCGTTAAGCGAGGTGGTGGAGAAACGCATCGCGTTCGCCATGGTCTGGCGATGGATGAAGGTTGCGGCAAGCGGCGGCTTCATCAGCGCATCGCCGTGCCTGGCGTTCACCTCGATGAAGAAGCCGAGCACGTTGTTGTGCTTGATGCGCAGGCCTGAGATCGCTGTCTCCGCCGCATACTGCGCCTCTAGGCGGGCGATCACGCTGCGCGCATCTTCCTTGAGCGCGCGCGTTTCATCGAGCGCCGGATCGTAGCCGGGCGCGATGAAGCCGCCGTCGCGCGCCTGAACCGGAAGATCCTGCCCCAGCGCCGCCACGACATCGCGCAGGAATGCTGCAAGGCGCGGTTTGCCGGCAAGCGACAGCGCAGCACAGGCCGATGCGACTTCGGCAGGCGGCGCCTCCTGCGAGAACAGGTCTGCGCAAATCTCCTGGCCAACTCGGAGACAGCCCGCCAGTGCGGCAAGATCGCGCGGACCGCCGCGGCGAAGGGACAGCCGCATGCGCGCACGCTCAAGATCGCTGGTGCGTTTCAGAGCCGCGCGGGTGAAATCACGGCGCTCTCCTGCATCAAGGAAGAAGGCCACGGCGTCGAGGCGCTGCTCGATCTGCGCCTTGCTGCGCGAGGGACGGCTGATACGCTCGGCAAGAAGCCGCGCGCCGGCCGCTGTGAGCGTGCGATCAACAGCGGCGACGAGCGAGCCCTGCCGCTGCCCGCGCGCGGATCGATCGATTTCAAGGCTGGCGCGCGTCGCCGGGTCAATGGCGAGGAAGCTGTCCGGCGAGGTGCGGACCGGCGGGTCGAGGCGCGCGTGAGCCCCAGCCTGTGTGACAGCAAGATAGTCGAACAGGAGGCCGGCGGCGATGAGTTCGGCGCGGGTGAAAGTTCCAAACCCGTCGAGTGTGGAGACGCCGTAGGCCTCCCTCACCAGCCGTTCGCCCAGCTTTGCGTCCGCCCGAGCGGAAGGACGCGGGGTGACTGTGAGGCCCTGGATTGCAGCGGCGACATCGGCGTGAGCCATTGCATCGTCGGCAATGAGGAGTTCGCGCGGAGCAATGGCGCCGATGATCTCGGCCAGCGTCGAGGCTGGAAGGCTGAAGATTTCAAGCCGGCCGGTGGACACCTCCGCCAGCGCCAGCCCCGCCTCGCGCCCTCCCCCGGCAAGACCGATGGCGGCGAGGCAGTTTGCGGATCGGGCCTCAAGGAGCGCCTCCTCGGTGAGAGTGCCGGGCGTGACGATGCGGACGATTTCGCGCCGGACAACGGCCTTGGAGCCTCGTTTCTTCGCCTCGGCGGGATCTTCGACCTGCTCGCAGACGGCGACGCGATGCCCGGCCCTGATCAGCCGGGCGAGATAGCCCTCGGCGGCATGACAGGGCACACCGGCCATCGGGATGGGCTGCCCATTGTGCTGACCGCGATAGGTCTGGGTGATGCCGAGCGCCTGGCCGGCGAGAATCGCATCATCGAAGAAGAGCTCGTAGAAATCGCCCATCCGGAAGAACAGCAAGGCATCCGGATGGCGCGCCTTCATCTCGAGGTATTGCGCCATGAAGGGCGTTGCGCCTTCGGCGGAGGGCGCGGTCTGAGCAACTTCCTGCTCCGGCGAAGGGGTGGTCGGCCCTTTCACGCTTGATTCCAGCCTCTTTTGCGGCTCAATGCCCGACTGCCTCGCAGGGCGGCTTACGTCGCTCGCGAAACCTGCCTAGTGACACGCGACGCCGCCCTCAAGTCCCAAAGACGCCAGCCCCACCCATGACCTCCAAACGCCCCAGCTTCACCGACGAGGAAGCCCTCGCCTTCCACCGCTATCCACAGCCGGGGAAGTTGTCGGTCACGCCGACCAAACCCATGGCGACGCAAAAGGACCTGTCGCTGGCCTATTCGCCCGGCGTCGCCGTGCCCGTGCTCGCGATCGCCGGCAATGCCGAGCTGGCCTACGACTATACCTCCAAGGGCAACATGGTCGCCGTGATCTCCAACGGCACGGCGATCCTGGGGCTGGGCGATCTCGGGCCGATGGCGTCGAAACCGGTGATGGAGGGCAAGTCCGTGCTCTTCAAGCGGTTCGCGGATGTCGATTCCATCGATATCGAGGTCGACGAGAAGGACCCGCAGAAGTTCATCGCCTGCGTTCGCGCCATCGGCGCGACGTGGGGCGGGATCAATCTTGAAGACATCAAGGCGCCCGAGTGCTTCATCATCGAGAGCGAGCTGCGCGAGAAGCTCGACATTCCGGTATTCCACGACGACCAGCACGGCACGGCGATCATCGCGACGGCCGGGCTGATCAATGCCTGCCAGATCACGGGGCGGAAGCTCTCGGATGTGAAGGTGGTGATTTCGGGTGCAGGCGCTGCAGGGCTTTCGGTGGCGGGGCTGATCCGCCACCTCGGCGTCAAGCGCGACAACATCCTGATGGTGGACCGTCAGGGCGTGATCTACGAGGGCCGTACCGAAGGCATGGACCAGTTCAAGTCCGCCTTCGCTGTGAAGACAAAGAAGCGCACCCTGGCCGAGGCCTTCGAGGGCGCCGATGTTTTCATGGGCCTGTCGGCCAAGGGCACGGTGACGCAGGCCATGGTGAAGTCCATGGCGCAGAACCCCATGGTCTTCCCGATGGCCAATCCGGACCCCGAGATCACGCCGGAGGAAATCCGCGAGGTTCGTTCCGACGCCATTATCGCAACCGGCCGGTCGGATTATCCGAACCAGATCAACAACGTGCTCGGCTTCCCCTACATTTTCCGCGGCGCGCTCGACGTGCGGGCGCGCACGATCAACGAGGAGATGAAAGTGGCCGCCGCGCAGGCGCTTGCGCAGCTGGCGCGCGAGGACGTGCCGGATGAGGTGGCCGCCGCCTATGCCGGCGCGCGGCCGAGCTTCGGACCGGACTACATCATCCCCGCCCCGTTCGATCCGCGCCTGATCTGGTATGTGCCGCCACTCGTTGCACAGGCGGCGATGGATACCGGCGTTGCACGCAAGCCGATCGCCGACATGCAGGCCTACCGCGACTCGCTCGCGCAGCGGCTCGATCCCGCCGCCAGCTTCCTGCAGCGCATCTACGGCAAGGTGCGATCGGAATCACGCAAGCGGGTCGTGTTCGCCGAGGGCGAGGAGCCCGCCGTCATCCGCGCGGCCTGGCAGTTCAAGACGCAGGAGCTGGGCGAGCCAATCCTTGTCGGCCGCGACGAACAGGTGAGCCGCAACATGGCCCTGCTCGGCATTCCAGCTGGCGAGCTCACGATCATGAATGCGCGCGTCTCGGACCAGAACGAGGCCTACACGGAGTTTCTCTACAAGCGCCTGCAGCGGAAGGGCTACCTGCAGCGCGACGCGCAGCGGATGATCAACCAGGATCGTAACGTGTTCGCCGCAACAATGGTGGCGCTGGGCCAGGCCGACGGCATGGTGACGGGCGTCACGCGCAATTACGCAACCTCATTGTCAGACGTGCTGCAGGCCATTGATCCGCGCAGGGATGTGCGCCCGATCGGCGTCTCCATCGTGATCGGCAAAACCGGACCGATCCTGATCGCCGACACCAGCGTTACGGAAATGCCCGGCGCCGAGGAACTGTCAGAGATCGCGTGCTCGGCAGCGAGTGCAGCGAAGAAGCTGGGCTTTTCGCCCCGGCTCGCCTTCCTCTCCTACTCCACCTTCGGCAATCCGCCGGGTGAGCGCATGGCCAAGGTGCGCGACGCCGTCGCCATCCTCGACGCCAAGGGCGATGTCGGGTTCGAATACGATGGCGAGATGGCGGTCGATGTGGCGCTCAATCCCGAGGCGCGCCGGCTCTATCCCTTCTGCCGCCTGACGGGACCAGCCAATGTGCTGGTGATGCCGGCGATCCATTCGGCGGCGATCTCCACCAAGATCGCCGCGACGCTCGGCGGCGTCACCGTTCTTGGACCGCTTCTGGTCGGGCTCACTTCATCGGTGCAGATCGCCCAGCTCGACGCGACCGCACAGGACATCGTGAACCTCGCGGCTTTCGCCGCGTTCAACACGAACGGGTGATCAGACGGCCGGGATCTACTGCGCCGGTTGAGGGGCCGCAGCGCCAGCCTCGCCTGCGGGCTTCTTCAGAAAGGCCTGGCGCGCCCATTCGGCCGCGGAAAGTGCAACGGCGATCATCCCTATCCATACGGTCAGGATGAAGAAGTCATGGTATCCGTTGGTCTCGATGAAGACGCCGAGCTCGGCCCGACCGAGCGAGCCAATCAACATCACCAGCGAACCGAGCAATGCATACTGCACGGCCGCGAATTTGGGGTTCACCATCGCCGTGAGATAGGCGACGAAGGCAACGCTGGCGAAGCCGCCTGCGACATTCTCGATCGCGATGGCCACGATCAATCGCGAAAGCGCCTGATCGCCAAATCCCGACAGCGCTGGACCTATGCCCGTCATTGCGAGGAATGCGTCCATGCCCGCGCCGCCTGCAGCAAGGTCCGCGAAGATCAGATTTGTCAGCGCCGCAATCAGCGCCCCAAAGACAAGGCACGGCAGACGGCCGACGGCGATAAGAGCAACCCCGCAGATCACCGAGCCCGCCACCGTCATGAACACGCCGATGGTCTTCGAGGCGATGGCGACATCGGTGTTGGAATGCCCCAGCGCCCCCTGGCTGACGGATGGGTTGCCGGTAAGGCCCACAGCCGGGTCACCGAGATAGAAGGGATAGGCAAAGCCCCCCCAGATCAGGTCCACGAACCGGTACATCAGCACCAGACCAAGCACCAGGATCACCGCCCAGCGCAGGCGCTGCACGAGGTCCATCAGTGGATCGAGGATGGTATGGAACAGGGCGTCGGACGCCTTGCGCGTCCACGATCCCTTTGGCGAAACATGGGCGGCGGGCGCAGGCTGCCGCCGCAAAAGCCATGCGGCGATCAATCCCGGCAGGAGGATCAGCAGCGCGACTATGATTGGCGCCTGAACACGTGTGAATACCGCAGCAGAAGGCGGCGGGGTCTGCGTCAGCGAGTCGACGAAGAACATGGCGATGAGAGCGATCGCAACCGCCCAGCCAGCGGCGACGAGAGCGACCGAGGCCTGCACCGTGTCTGGACTGAATGAAGCCGCGAAGGACGGCCGCGTATCGTGCCCGCCCCTTTCAGTTGATGAATGATCAGGCTCCTGCGCAACCAGCGTGCCCGATGCCGCAACCGCCATGCCGGCCGCGATGATGAGATAGACTGTCGTCCACGGAATGTGATCGGCCAGCGTCAGCGCGAAAAGGCCGGTGAAGAGGCCAGCGAAGCGATAGCCCATCTGGTAGACCGCCGACATGAGGTCCTTGTCCTCGTCGGAGTCAGCGATCTCGATCCGCCACGCTTCAAGAACGATGTCGTGAACGGACGATGCTATCGCCACGATGACGCTTATCCCGGCAAGATAGAGCACGCCCTCGCTCGGACGCGAGAGAGCAAGAAGGGCAAGCAGTCCGGCGATAATCAGCTGCATCACCAGCAGCCAGCTGCGGCGTGGCCCGAACTTCTCGAGGAAGGGAATGCCGATCCGCGGAAACCATGCCTTCTGGAAACCAGGCGCCCAGATCAGCTTGAACGAATAGGCCAGAATGATGAAATTCAGGATGCCGATCTGGCTCGGCGTCACGCCTTCGGCCGTCAGCCATGCGTTGAGCGTGCCAAGGACGGCGCCGTAGGGAAGCCCGGCCGCAAGCGACAGCAGGAGCATCGCCAGCATCTTGCGATGGCGCAGGGCCTTGAGGGCGCGCAGCCAGCGCGGCGCCGGCTTCGACCCGGCTGGCGAGGTTGCGGCTGCCTCGCTCATTGACGAACTTTCGCGTTGCGGCGCGCCCAGCGTTCGGCGAGCTGGCGCAGGCGCGGCGGATCGATGGGCTTGGCGGCGAGCTGGGAGACGCCAGCCTCGCGCGCGCGGGCTTCGAGCTCGTGATCAATGTCCGCGGTCAGCGCCACGATGGGCGTCTGGGAGGCTGGTCCCTCGAGGCGCCGGATGCGCCGCGTCGCCTCGAGGCCATCCATGACCGGCATGCGAATGTCCATGAAAATGACGGAATAGTCCCTTTCGCCCAGTCTTTCCAGCGCCTCGGCGCCGGTTCCGGCAGTATCGACACGGAAGCCGGCTGCGGTGAGCGCGCTGCGCGCCAGGAGCGCATTGACGGCGTTGTCGTCGGCGATGAGCGCTGAACCGGCTTCGCCAGACTTGCGCGCGGGGGCAGTTTCCTCAGAGGGGTTGTCCTGCAGCGACACACCGATCCGTTCGCGCAGCGAGGCTGCACGCAGCGGGCGGATCAGGTAGCCCGCGCAGCCCATCTGCTTGAAGCTTTCGATGCGGCCGCGATCGGACGGGCGCAGGACGACAAGCGTGCGTTTCGCCCGTGCAATCATTTCGATGTGCGCAGGCGGCAGCGCGGCGTCAAGGATCACAACGTCGGCAGCCTTCCAGTCGGCAACGAGACATCCACCCTCGCGCCCAAGCGCCGCCATGGAGGCAAGCGCGGTCGCCGGGGGAAGATCGAGCGCGACATGCAGCGTGCGGTGCGGCTCCACCTGTGGCTCACTCTCGGGCGCCGACTTCATCGGCAGTTCCACCACGAACATTGCGCCGTGACCGTAGGCCGATTGCAGTGCAACCCGCCCCTTCATAGCCTCGACCAGCCTTGCGACAATTGCGAGGCCGAGCCCCACGCCACCGTCGCGCCGCACGTCGGCGGCGCTGGCCTGGGAGAAGGCGTCAAACAGACGGGCGCGCGCCTGTTCGGGAACACCCGCACCAGTGTCGCGCACGACAAGGGCAAGACCCTCGCTGCCGGAAGCCGGGCGCGCCTCAATCAGCACGGCGCCGCTGGCCGTGAATTTGATCGCATTGCCAGCCAGATTGAAGAGGATCTGGCGCAACCGGCCGGCATCACCGATCATGCGCCGGGCCAGGTCCGGATGAACGAGGCCGGCGATGTCGAGGCCGGCGGCATGCGCGCGGGGCGCCAAAAGCTCAGCAACATCCTGCACGAGGTCGCTGGTGTCGAACGCCGCCTCGTCGAGCGGGATGTCCCCTGCCTCCATGCGCGAATAATCGAGCACGTTGTTGAGGAGGTCCAGAAGGCGCGATCCTGACTTGCGGATGGCGTTTGCATAATCGCGCTGTTCGGGGGTGAGGTCGGTTTCCTCCAGCAACGCCGCCATGCCGAGAATGCCATTGAGCGGCGTCCGTATCTCGTGGCTCACTGCAGCGGTGAAGCGATGGGCGGCGTCAGGTTCCTCACGCGTTTCGGATGTTGCAAGCCGCCGTCCGTCGATCGGTTCGGACACGCGCCAGCGCCGGCCGGCCTCGTCGACGATCTGCGAGGCGATGTCAGCCGATGGCAGAGAAAACGGCGCACACATCCCTTTGGTGAAGCCCGAGAGTGAGCTTGCGGCGATCACCACGCCGGCCGCGTCGACGACCAGCGCGGCGCCGGGCCAGCTGCGCGCAATCGCGCTCAGCGGATGGGGCGCTGCGTCGTTGGCGGCGATGGCGGGTGCGGCCTGAGGCTTCATCGGGGCGAACCTGCAGGCGCCCTGCTGACCAGACGATTAACGCGCCATCAGGCTGGGAATCTCGCCAAGATCGCCGCCCGCTTCGCGTGCGAAAACCTTCCGGGCCGGTGGGATCCCACCGGCAAGCGCCATCGCGGCGCCCGCTGCCAGCCGCACCGGCAAGGCTGAGGTGAAGGCGCGGGCAAATCCCTCCATCGCAGCCGCCGTCGCCACGACATCGGCCCGTCGCCAGCGCGTGTAGGGTTGAAGCGCTCCGGCCGCGCCGATGTCGAGCCCGGCATACGCGGCGGCCTTGATCACATCGACCAGGGCGGCGACATCCTTAAGGCCGAGATTGAGACCCTGCCCGGCAAGCGGATGAATGACATGCGCCGCATCGCCGGCGAGCGCGAGGCGCGGCGCGTCGAACCGCTCGGCAATGTAGAGACCGACAGGAAAGCTGAGGCGCGGACCGGCGAGTTTTGCGCCCGTAATGAAATCGCCGGCGCGACGCGCCAGCCCCAGCTCGAAACCGCGTGCGTCGAGTTCGATCAGGGCTGCGGCGATCGCAGCCTTTTCAGTCCAGATCAGGTTGGCGCGGTCGCCCTTGAGCGGCAGGACAGCCATCGGCCCGTTGGGGAGGAAGATCTGCCGCGCCGCGCCGTTGTGAGGCTTTTCAAGCTGAACCGTCGTTGAGACGGCCGCAGCGCCATAGTCATGGCCCTCGAAACGCAGGCCGGACTGATGGCGAACGAAGGAGCGTGCGCCGTCGCAGCCGACCACCAGCGGGGCCTGGACCTCGCCGCCAGCGAACGCGAGAACCGCGCACGGATCGCCGAATGTCACGCGCTCGATCCGTGCGCGGGACAGAAGCGTCACACGCTTTTCACTGGCGACCGCTGCATGCAGTGCAGCGGTGAGCGCGCCAGCTTCCATCATGTAGCCGAGCACAGGCTCGCTGCAGTCTTCGGCGATGAAGGAGATGCCGCCGATGCGGCCCTGCGCCTCGACCTGCGTGACCGGCTCGGCGCCAGCGAGCAATGTCTCCTCAAGCCCAAGCGCGCGGAAGATGCGCCAGCAGCCATAGGCGATGAACCAGGCGCGCGTGTCGGCAGCACCCTGGCCTGGCGGTCCTGCAGCGTCGGCCAGGACCACATCGAACCCCCGCCGTGCAAGAGCGAGCGCCAGCGTCAGGCCCACGGGCCCGCCGCCGGCGATGGCGACGTCGCAGCGATGAATGGGGGAAGGGCTGGCCATGCCCTTGATCTAGTCCATGCAGCGCCAAAAGAGAAAGGGGCGCAACCTGCAGGCTGCGCCCCCAATACTCCGTTTCGCCTTCGTCTAGGGATGGTAGGCGGCCTCCCCGTGCTCGTTAATGTCGATGCCCTCTTCCTCGACTTCCTCCTTCACGCGGCCGCCGGTGAGGATCTTGACAAGGAACCAGACGATTGTGGAGGCGACGGCGGACCAGACCACGGCAAGGCCGACCGCCATGGCCTGGGCCGTGACCTGGGCGCCCATATTGTAGGGCAGGACGCCGCAGGTCGCAGTCTCAGCCGAGCATGCTGCCCAGTCGATGATGCCTGCGCCGCCCAGGTCCGGGTTCACCAGGATGCCGGTGCCGATGGCGCCGATTATCCCGCCGATCGCGTGGATGCCGAAGGCGTCGAGGCTATCGTCATACTTGAGCGCGTTCTTGATGACGGAGCAGAAGATGACGCATACCGGCGAGACGATCAGGCCGAGAATGATCGCACCCATCGGCCCTGCAAAGCCCGCCGCCGGAGTAACTGCAACCAGGCCTGCAACGATGCCGGAGGCGAGCCCCAGCATTGAGGGCCGGCGGCGCAGCACCCATTCCACAACGACCCAGGACAGGCCTGCGGCAGCCGTCGCCAGAAGCGTGTTGACCATTGCGACGCCGGCATAGCCGTTGGCTTCGAGGTTGGACCCGGCGTTGAAGCCGAACCAGCCGACCCACAGCAAGCCGGCGCCGACATAGGTCAGCACCAGTGAGTGCGGAGGCATCGGCGACTGCTTGTAGCCAAGGCGCGGCCCGAGGATGATCGCGCCCATCAGCGCAGCGATGCCGGCATTGATGTGGACGACGGTGCCGCCCGCGAAGTCGAGTGCGCCCCAGGCCCAGATCTGCCCGGCGCCGGCCGCCAGCGATTCCGCCGTCTGCCCCACGGCCGACGTGGCGCCCGACCACCACCAGACCATGTGGGCCATCGGATAGTAGGACAAGATCGGCCAGAGCACCGCGAACAGAACGACGCCGGCAAACTTCAGACGCTCGGCAACACCTCCAAGGACCAGCGCGGCGGTGATGCAGGCGAAGGTCATCTGAAAGCAGACGAAGACGATCTCGGGAATGTAGACGCCGACGGAGAAGGTCTCGACACCGGCAAAGATATCGGTCGGATGATAGACGGTCCCGGCCAGGAACAGTTTTGAGAAGCCGCCGACAAACTTGTTGAGCTCGCCGCCATCGGTGAAGGACAGCGAATAGCCCCACAGCGCCCAGGCGATCATGCCGATGACCGTCACGGTGGTGACCTGCATCAGCATGGAAAGCATGTTCTTGGTCCGGACGAGACCGCCGTAGAACAGCGCGAGGCCGGGAACGATCATCATCAGGACAAGGATTGTGGACACCAGCATCCAAGTCAGGTTCCCCTGCTCGTACACCTTGGGCGCCGGGGCTGCCTCTTCCGCGGCGGCCGGCTCTTCGGCGGCCACCGCTTCAGGTGCAGCATCGGTCGGCGCCGCCGGCGCCTCGGCAGCGGGCGCCTCTGCGACGGGTGGCGCTTCTGTTGCCGGCTGCGCCGAGGCCGGGCTCAGACTCGACAGCATGATCGCTGCAGCGACAGCCGCGACAGCCGCCTTCAGGCTGGCCCCCAATGTCGGAAGTCGATCCAATCGACTGATTTTACTAAACATTCGTCTCCCCTGAGATTGGCAAGCCTAGCCGCGCACGTGAACACGCCCCCCCTCGACCCGAAACGCCCCGGGAGGTCTGCCTGCGATAGGGGCCGGGGCGCCGGGTGGCGACAAGCGACCGGCGATCGCGCCTCGTCGACTCACCGGTGAATGCACAATTATTGGGCGCCAGCTCACGCGCTCGCCGCCCTTCAGGGCAGGATTCTTCCGCAGTGCAGCAATCATGTCGGCCGGCAGCGGCGCGATCGGCGGTTCGCGATAGATGGAAGCCATGAGCCGCCGGAAGGCTGGATCATGGGGTTTGTCCCGGCCGCGCGAGGGCGTGGCCGGGACTTTTTTGCACGCCTTCCCAACAGCTTCTTAACGATATTTTCCCGTCCCGATGCTCGCCGGGCGACCCTTTGGTAGCGCCCCGTTAAGCCCCGGCGCGCCAGTGTCGGCCCGCTCACTTAACCTTGTTCCAGCGAGGACGAAGGCATGCCGCAACCGCCTGCGCCCCATTCCGAGGACGACGCCTACGATGCGCGCGGCTCGGGCGCCTTCGGCCGGTTCCTGAGCGGACTTGGCGCCTTCTCAGCGGGCGTCTTCATCTGCGGCGCCTGCTCGTCCTACGCGGCGGGGGATCCGAGCTTCAACATGGCGGTCGCCCGCATGCGCGATGCAGCCACGGGGCTCGTCAGCGAGGCGGACCCGGAAAACATGTTCGGCCATGTCGGCGCGGCCTTTGGCGACATGCTGATGCAGGGCTTTGGCTGGACCGCGATCCTGATCGGCTTTGCGCTGATGATCGGCGGCGTGCGCCGCGCCTTCGGCATCGGCCAGCGTGATCCTGCAGCCTGGATGTGGGGTCTTGCGGCCATTCTATTCGCCGCCTGCTGTCTGGCCGAGTGGCCGATTCCGAAATCGTGGGACATGTCCGCCGGCCTTGGCGGCGTCGTCGGCGAGCTGATGCTGGCGATCGCGGCAACGCCCTTCGCCGCACTCAAGATCCCCGAAGCGCAGGTCTGGGCCTCGGCCTTTGCAGGTCTGGGCGCGATCCTCTTCGCCGCCATGGCGATGGGCCTTGGCGCAAGCGACGCCACCTCGCTTTGGCGCGCACTCACCAAGAAACCCGAATCCGCGATGGAGCCGCAGACGGCCATCGTCGGCGTGCCGGCGCTGGCCTCCCGCCCCGTCGCCGGCGGCGGTCTTGTCCAGTCCTTCCTGCGCCTGGTCGGGCAGAAGCCGCGCGAGGTGATCGAACCGATCGTCTTCACCGAGGAGGATGGCTTCGAGGATGGCGAGCGTGGCTTCTTCAATTCGGTCGAGAACGCCGAGACCCAGAACCGCCAGCGCCCGATCGTTCCGCGCGTGCTCGAAGGCCGGCCGGTTCCCGAAGCCGCGCCGGTGGCGCCAGCCGCTCCGCGTACGGTGGCGCGCTCCGCACAGCTAGCGCAGCAAAGCGTGCCGCAAGGCGGCCAGCAAGCCGCGCCCCGCCCGGCCCAGCAGCAACCCGCGCGCGTGCGCGACCCTTCAAGCGCGGTCCCGCCGATCGATCTTCTCGACGTCCCCCCGCCTCGCCGTTCGGAAGTCGACGAGGCGCGCCTGCTCGACATGGCCGACCGGCTCGGCAATGTGCTGATCGAGTTCGGCATCAAGGGCCGCATCACCGAGGTTCGCCCTGGTCCAGTCGTCACGCTGTTCGAGCTTGAGCCCGCCGCAGGCGTGCGGTCCTCGAAAGTCATCGCGCTGGCCGAAGATATCGCGCGCGCGATGTCGGCGACCTCGGCGCGCGTTGCCGTCATTCCCGGTCGCAACGCCATCGGCATCGAGCTGCCCAACCCCAACCGCGAGACGGTCTATCTTCGCGACCTGCTGAGCTCGAACGAGTTCACGCGCGCGCGAATGGCGCTGCCGCTGGCGCTGGGCGAAAGCATCGAGGGCCAGCCAATGATCGGCGACCTCGGCAAGATGCCTCACTTGCTGATCGCGGGCACCACCGGCTCGGGCAAGTCGGTCGGCATCAACGCGATGATCCTGTCGCTGATGTTCAAGCTGCCGCCCGAGAAATGCCGCTTCATCATGATCGACCCGAAAATGCTGGAACTGTCGATCTATGAAGGCGTGCCGCACCTCCTCTCCCCCGTCGTCACGGATCCGCAGAAGGCCGTTCTGGCGCTCAAGTGGGTGGTGCGCGAAATGGAGAGCCGCTACGAGCTCATGTCCAAGATGGGCGTGCGCAACATTGCCGGCTTTAACCAGAAGGCGGAAGACGCCGCTTCCAAGGGCGAACATCTCACACGCCAGGTCCAGACCGGCTGGAACAAGGAAACCGGCGAGGCAATCTGGGAGACCGAAGCGGTCAAGCCCGAACCGATGCCGCACATTGTCGTGGTGATCGATGAGATGGCCGACCTGATGCTGGTTGCAGGCAAGGATATCGAAAGCGCCGTGCAGCGCATCGCGCAGATGGCGCGCGCGGCCGGCATCCATCTGATCACGGCGACACAGCGCCCCTCCGTCGACGTCATCACGGGCACGATCAAGGCGAACTTCCCGACGCGTATCTCCTACATGGTCACGACCAAGATCGACTCGCGCACCATCCTGGGGGAACAGGGCGCCGAACAGCTGCTTGGCATGGGCGACCTGCTCTGGATGCAGTCAGGCGGCAAGATCATCCGCGTCCACGGTCCGTTCGTGAAGGACGAGGAAGTCGAGGCTGTGGTGAACTGGCTCAAGGACCAGGGCACGCCGCAATATGTCGAGGGCATTACCGACCCGGTCGAGGAAGAAGCCTCGGTTGCCGATGCCGCCTTCGGCACATCCTCGGGCGATCCGGAAGAGGACATGTACCGCGAGGCGGTGGCCGCAGTGGTGCGCGACAAGCGGCCGACGACCTCCTACGTCCAGCGCGTGCTGCGCATCGGCTACAATCGCGCAGCCTCGATGATCGAACGGATGGAGCGCGAAGGCGTGATTTCGGCCGCCGACCATGCCGGCAAGCGCCAGATACTCTCCCGCGATGTGGGCCGCGGCGGTGATCGCGACGAGGATGCGGCGTAAGGGATGCGAGCTTGACCGCGGACTTGCCTAGATGATCTCGATTTTGGCCTTGTGTCCGACCTTGAGCTTGCGGTCCCGCGTTATCAACGGCGCAGAAATCAGCTCAGCGAGCGCAATATAGGCTCCATCGTAGGCAGTGAAATTCGCGCGCAGCTCCCAAATGCGGGGCAGCAACGCGTCATGAGGAATTCGCTTCACGGGAAACAGCATCCAGTCTTCCAGCGCGTCGCGGCAAGCCTGCACCTGCGTGCCGCCAGCTGCCAGCCGCCGAAGCGCCTGGGCGACTTCCAGATCGATGACATGTGGAGCGTGTATGTCCTCGCCAGCGCCGAGCGTTCGAGCTTCGATTTTGACGCCAGCCTGGGTTCGCAGCAGTATTTCGACCGCGGCTGACGCATCCAGAACGATCAACGCCGGTCCCGCTCTTCCCGCAGGATTCGCGTCGGGGACTCAGAAAGCTTGACGGGCTTGCGTGTGGCTAGGCGCGCACGCATCTCCTCGATGCTCAGACGCTCTGCGATATGCGCCGTTTCACGGAGCAGGTAATCTGAAAGAGACATGCCGGCGGCCGCAGCCTGTTCCTTGAGCCTGCGATGCAGCGCATCGGGCATGTTGCGTATCTGAACCATGACTGGCATGTGGACAACATGTGCACATGTGCTGCACATGTCAAGCAGGGCAGCACCCCTACTCTGCCGCTTCCGCCTCAGCCTGCTTTGCGGCCTTGCGGGCTGCCGCCTTCTTTGCGCGGGCCTCGGCCATGTCCTTCTGGCGGGCGACCTTCTTTTCGGCCGCCTCGCTGGCGCGCGTCTTGCGGCGCTCGACCAGCGCTTCGGCGATGATCGGCAGGAGGCGTGCGGCCTCGGCCTGTTGTTTCGAGGCAGCCCCCTTCGCAATCCGTTCGGCATTGTCGTGAAGGTTCTCGAGCTCCTTGTCGGTCAGCTGGGGAATTCGATCTTCGATGGACACCAGGGCCTCCTTGTCGGCGCCCCCCGCGCAGGCCGCGCCTGCGCTCCAAAAGAACGACAGGCAAGCAAATGCGCCCGATGGGGCTGACAATCAAGGAAAAGCCGAGCCGCCGGGCCGCTTTTGCAAAGCGGCGCTCGATGCGCTATAGGCGGTGCTATCGAGTTTCGGCCGACGACTTGGCCCGACGTCGACCCCAACAGGGTTCTGGCGTCCGCTGACGACATCCACCTCAGCTTGATGATCAAGGGCGGATCGCGCAGGTCGCGAACGTCATCACGCATGCTTGCAAGGAAGACCGAGAATGGCGACCGGAACTGTCAAATGGTTCAACACCACCAAGGGCTATGGCTTCATCCAGCCGGACAATGGCGCGAAGGACGTGTTCGTCCACATCAGCGCGGTTGAAGCGGCAGGCCTGCGCGGCCTTGTCGACGGCCAGAAGATTTCGTTCGAGGAACAGGCCGACAAGCGCTCGGGCAAGATGTCTGCGGTGAACCTCAAGGTCAGCTGAACGCTGGCGGAGTCACTTCCCTGACCGTTGGCGCATGCAGCTGCGCCGACGGTCAGGGACGCGAAGGCCGGCCCGGGCGTCGAGCCCGGGCCGGCCTTTTCGTTGTCGGCTGATTCCATCGGGGCGGCATCCGTCAGTCCGGATGCTGGCAGAACGTCACGCGGAAGGCGCCGAAGCAGTAGAAGATGTCCTCGCCCACGCGCGCCGAATGCGAGACAGCGACAAGCCAGTCGTGAGAGGCGATGTGGCTCACGGCCGGCATGGCTTCGCCAGCCTGAAGCTTCCGGACTGCGTGCGCCTGGAGTCCCTCCTCGACGCTCGCGCGCAGCTTCGCGAGCGGCGGCTTGAGCCACACCCCAAGCCCGACAATCACCACCAGGATGAGGCCGACAATGGTGAGGTAACGCTTCAGCACCTGCGCGTGCCCTTGCTGCTCAGCCTGAAACCGTCGCCTCTTCGCGCGGCGCAGCGCCAGTGCAGAGGAAGCGGGTGAAGAAGCCCCAGCAGTCGAGCACTTCGCGCTCGCCCGACCGCATGGTCGAGCGCGTCGCCACCACGAAATCCTCGAACGCCCAGCTCCCCGGAAGCTGTTCGGGACGCGCCACGCGGCCCTCGGCCATCAGCGCTGTGGCCACGCCGCGATGAAGCCCATGGCTTGGTCGTGTGTACCAGGCGCCTGCGCCGACGCCTCCGGCAAGGACCAGCAGAATCAGAAATCCGCGCATTGCAGTTTGCTCCGGCCCCTACGCCCCGAAGTGCCCCGCGCGAGCCGTTATGCCCTATTTCGCTTCCGGCTGCGAGCACAGGAATTGGGCGAACACGCCCCAGCACTCCATCAGCACGGTATCGTCCGCACGGACAGTGTATTTCGTGGCGACGTAGAGATCCTCGAACTTGCGGCTGTCCTTCGCATTTGCGCCGAATACCTTGTCGGCAATCAGTTCGCCGATATCGAAACCGCCACGTGTGGAGGACAGCTGTTTCTCGGCATTGTCCTCGTGCGCCTTTTCGTCAGGACGCGTCAGATAGCCGCCCAGGGCCAGCGCGCCGGCAAGGATGAGGATGAGAAGGGTCTTCATCGCATTGTTTTCCTTCGCCCTGACCCTGTCTTCACGGACAGGGCCGGCAACTCCGCTCCCGCGTCCCAAGCCTTAAGCCATGTCTTGGGCGCAGCGTGACGCCACTGTTTCGTCAGGTAACCACGCAGCGTCTTCGCATCGATGCGCTTCAGCCGCGCAAGGACGATCGGGCAATTCCGGTAATGATCCGTGAAGTGGAAGGTTGCCGGATCAGCCGCGCAAAGCATCTCACGCTGATCAAATGAGATCTGGCAGAGGACGACGCTGTCGTCCTCCTGACGCAGGCGGGTCAGGAACTTTCCAAAGGCCTTGTAGGCAGGCTGGCCATAGGCCGTGGACAGTTCCGTGTGCGGAAAACGCATCACCAGCTCATGAAACTGCCTTGGGGTCATCGCGTCTGGTCTCACCGCATCAACCGGAGCGCCAGCATAGGACTGAACCGATGTTCATGAAAACAGGGCGAAAATTCCATGCGCCGGTCTTGTTTTCGCCCGTCGCGGGGACGAGGTTTGCAGCCATGAGCATCCTGTCCACTCTCCTCCCGCTGGCTGTTTCGGTGTCCGCGCAGGCATTGGCCGCGCCGGCTCCGGTTGGGGCCGCGCCCATCGTCCTGCCTGCCATTGAGGCGCCCGCGGTGACGCCCGGCCCGGCCCCGGTCATCGCTCAGCCCAAGGTGGTTACGCCGAGGCCGGCGCCCGTGGTCGCAGAGCCGGGCGATGCGCAGGTCGTGAAGGTGCAGGCGCCCCAAACGCTGGACCGCAACGCCATCATCGATCGCGTCGCCAAGGCGATGACCGACACCAAGACCGTGCAGGGCAGCTTTACCCAGGTCGATCCTTCCGGCTCGCCATCGAACGGCGCCTTCTACATCAGTCGCCCGGGCAAGGTGCGCTTCGAATACACCACGCCCGAGCCGATCTTCATTGTCTCGGACGGCACGACAGTTTCGATCGAAGAGCCCAAACGCAAGGCTTATGACGCCGTGCCGCTGTCCTCGACGCCGCTGCATCTCTTCCTGCGCTCGAACATCGACCTTAGGCGCGATGGCAGCGTGACGGACGTGCGCAGCGCCAATGGCTCTCACTTTGTGACGCTGGTCGACAAGACGGGCGAGGCGGAGGGCAAGATGATCCTGCAGTTCCGCGAGTCGGATTTCGAACTCCTGGGCTGGCGCCAGATCGACGGCGCGGGTTCGGAAACCACGGTGAAGCTCAGCGACATCAAGAAGAACGTGGCGCTGAAGCAGTCACTGTTTGTGGTCAAGGACCCCGCCGACACACGCGATGATCGGCGCTAGGATAACAGAAATGTGCGGGCGGGCGGCCACAGGCCGCCTGCTTGCGCTGGAGACGACGAATCCACAGTAGCGGCTCCGCCACACACAAATTTTAACCAGCCTTCGCGTGACAAATCAGACGGATCGTGTCTTCATTGCCACGTGGATCGAACTTGCTCGCGCTTGAGCTTCCCCCCGCAGGCGCTCGCAGCAGGTCGAATGCCGGAGCTATTCCCCCGGCCCATAAGCGCCCCCGGGGCGCATGGCGCGCCTGGCTGTCCCCGCGGCCGGGCGCGTCAGTATCCGGGGTGCGGCCGTTGGACGTTTACCGCCCCTCCTGGCCGTCCTTTTCCTTGATTTAGAGCGCGGCTCACCCGATTGTCGAAGCGTACCGCCATCTCGAAAACGGCCTCCCCGACGACATGAACCGCCTTTCCTTGGCGACCTGGAACATCAATTCCGTCCGCCTTCGCATTGACCGCGTCATCGCCTTCCTCAAGCGGGAGGCGCCGGACCTCTTGTGCCTGCAGGAGATCAAGTGCCTCGATGACCAGTTCCCGCGGAAGGCGTTTGAGGCAGCAGGCTACAGGCACATCCATCTGTCGGGACAGAAAGGGATGCACGGTGTCGCCATCGTCTCGAAATTGCCGCTCGAAACGCTCGAAACCCCCGGCCTCTGCCGCCACGGGCACGCGCGCTGCATCGCCGCGAAGGTCTCGGGCTTCGAGGTGCAGAATCTCTACGTGCCGGCCGGCGCCGACATCCCAGACCCTCAGCTCAACGAGAAATTCGCCCACAAGCTCGATTTCGTTGAGCGCATGCGCACCTTCTATGCCGCCCGCGCGGCCAAGCGCTCCGCCCTTCCCCTGCTTGTCGCCGGCGACATCAACATCGCGCCGGAAGAAAACGATGTCTGGTCACACCGCCAGCTGCTCAACGTGGTGAGCCACACGCCGGTGGAAACCGACGGCCTCAAGCGCGTGCTGGCCGAAGGCAAGCTCACTGACATCGCGCGCGCCAAGCACAAGCCCGACGAAAAACTCTACACCTGGTGGAGCTATCGCGCAGCTGACTGGAAGGTTTCGAATCGTGGGCGCCGGCTCGATCACTGGTGGTCCGACAAGCGCGCGACGCCCCTCGTCGACATCGGCAGTTACAAGATCCACACCGACGAACGCGGCGGTGACAAGCCGTCCGACCACGTCCCGGTGACGGTTAGCGTGACGGCGGCTTAGGCGCGCGCGGCACGACTTGCAGGATACGCCTCGATGCGGAGACGAACATGAAACATCTCGCCCTGCTCGCTGCCCTTCTGCTCGCCGCGTGCGGAAGCGAGACGCAAACGCCTGTAGCGCCGGTCGCAGAGGCCCCAGCCCCGGCCGCAACGCCTGCCGCTTTTAGCGATGCGCTGACCGCCACCGGTTGGGGGCCCTTGCGGATCGGCATGAGCAGGGCCGAGGTCATCGCTGCCGCAGGCGACACGAAGACGCCGGACGCTACGGGCATTCCGGGCAGCGACTGTCTCGAATTCCAGCCCGCACAGGCGCCCGACGGTTTATGGGTGATGATCGAAAGCGACAGGCTGACGCGCATCACGATCGGCGATCTTTCAACCGTCAAGGACGCAAGCGGCCTTGGCCTCGGCGACACGGCTGCGAAGGTGAAGGAGACCCACGGCGGCAAGGTGCAGGCGAGCCCCCACAAATACCAGGACGCGCCCGCAGAATACATTGCGGTCTGGCAAGGCGGGCCGCGTGCGGAGCCGTTTGTGGAAGACGCCGACGCTCGCGGCCTCATCTACGAAATCGATGGAACGGGAACAGTCGGCGCCATCCACGCTGGCGGCCCGAGCATCCAGTATGTCGAGGGATGCGCGTAAGCCAGGACCGGGGTGGCGAGCAATTGCCGAAGAGATGGGCGGGCTGCTAGCTTCCTCGCATGCGGATAACCCTCCTCCTTCTCGCCTTGGCCATGTCAGGATGCGCATCCGCGCAGACGCAGACGCCGGCCCCGCCGCCGGATGCCTTCGTGAAGCTCGAGGAGGGCGGCTGCGGCTATATCGCCGCCTGCCCGGCCTACGCGATCACGCTCAAGCCGGACGGCAGTTTCAGCTATGTCGGCTATCGGCACGTTCCCGTGATCGGCGAGCGGACAGGCCAGCTTGGGCCCAGTGCGTGGGTGGACGCAGAGAAGGCCTTCGCCGCAACAGGATGGGCAACACTGCAGGACCCGACTTCGCGTGAGGGCGGTTTTCCATGCATGCCCGACTCGCCCTTCGCACGGATCACGCGCCACATCGGCGAGGGTGATGCAAAGGTCTTCGGCTACAATCGCGGCTGCGACTCGCCGAGCGGGGCAGCCCTGCTCGATGCGATCAAGGTCATTCTGCCCATCCCGGCCGCGCCTTAGGGCTTCAGGCCTGGAGCCTGTACCCGCCGCTTTCGGTCAGCAACAGGCGGGCGTTTGCAGGATCGGGCTCGATCTTCTGGCGCAGGCGATAGATGTGCGTCTCCAGCGTGTGCGTGGTGACGTTGGCATTGTAGCCCCACACTTCCGACAGCAACTCCTCACGGCCGACCGGCTTTCCGCCCGCGCGGTAGAGATACTTCAGGATGTTCGTCTCCTTCTCGGTGAGCCGGACTTTCCTTTCCTTTTCATCGATCAGCAGCTTGGCGGCGGGGCGGAATTCGTAAGGGCCGAGGCGGAATGTCGCGTCCTCGCTCTGCTCGAACGTCCGCAGATGCGCCCGCACGCGCGCCAGCAGAACCGAGAACTTGAACGGCTTGATGACGTAATCGTTGGCCCCGGAATCAAGGCCAAGGATCGCATCCGCATCGGTCGCCTGCCCGGTCAGCATCACGATCGGCGCGGCAATGCCGTGCTTGCGCATCAGCCGGCAGGCGTCGCGCCCGTCCATGTCCGGCAGCTCGACATCGAGGATGACGACGTCCGCCCTGGCGTCCTCGGCCTTCTTGATGCCTTCGCCGGCCGATCCGGCATGCTCGATGCGAAAGCCCTCGTGCAGCTCGAACTGCTCGGCCAGCGCCTCACGCAGCTCCTGGTCGTCGTCCACCAACAGGATCGTCTTTGCGGCTGTCATCGGCGGCGTCTCCGGGCCCTGCATTCTGCGTGCAGCAGTTACCAAGTCTAGGTAGGATGGGCCAAGCAAGGAAGCCATCACGAAGCGGACAGAAGGCATGGCGACGGCGTCTTTCCTGGCCGATTCGACCGGAAGGCTGCGCTGGGCGGGCGGTGCGGCGCGATGTGCGCTCGGTCGCAGCGGCGTCGTCGCGCCCGCAACCAAGCGCGAAGGCGATGGCGCAACGCCGCTCGGCGCCTGGCCGATGCGCCGGCTGTACTGGCGTCCTGACAGGCTTGAGCGGCCCGCAACCGCCCTGCCGGTGGAAGCCCTGACGCCGGAAGCTGGCTGGTGCGACGATCCGGACGATCCGCTCTACAACCGTCCGGTGATCCTGCCCTATCCTGGCCGGCATGAACGGTTGTGGCGGGAGGACAATCTCTACGATCTCATCGTCGAACTCGGCTACAATGACGATCCGGTCGTGCCCGGTCTGGGCAGCGCGATCTTCCTGCATCTTGCCCGGCCCGACTTTGCGCCGACAGAAGGCTGTATCGCCTGCGCGCGGACCGATTTCCTGGCGCTGCTGGCGATCGCGAAGCCGGGCGATCGTCTTGAGATCGTGCGCTGAGGCTCAGCGGCGCATGCCGCCACGACAAATCGACATGTGTTGTGCGCACCGCTAGCAAGCGCGCATGACACCTCGAATGCTCCTCTTTCTGGCCGGCGCAGGGATTGCGCTTTCCCACCTTGGCAATGAGTGGGTGGCGATGGCCGATCCGGGCGGCCTTGCCTGGAAAGCTGCCGGCATCGTGTTGCTGGGGCTCTACACGCTGAGCCAGCGGGCCTGGCTGGCCGGCGCGGCCCTCCTCTTCTGTGCAACCGGAGACGTGCTGCTTGAACTGGTCTTTGTGGCCGGCATGGCCGCCTTCGCCATCGGCCATATCTTCTACGTGCTCGCCTTCCTCGAGTGGGGCCGGGTTCTGGGGCCCAACAAGCGCGACTATCCGCTCGCGGTGCTGATTGTGCTCGTCTCGCTTGGCCTCCTGGCCTGGCTCCTGCCCGGCATGGGCGATCTTCTGATCCCCGCCCTGATCTACCAGGCGATCATAACGACGATGGTGGCGACTGCCTTCATGGTGAAGGCGCCGATGCTGGCCCGCCTCGGCGCAGTGATCTTCATGATCTCTGACACGCTGATCGCTGCCGAGAAATTCGCTTCCGTCGATGTCATCCCCGGCGCGGTCTGGATCACCTATGCGGGGGCCCAGATCATGATGGCGTGGGGCATGAGCCGCGTGGCGCCCTATCGCGACCGGGCTGCGCGCGAAGCGCCTACCCCGGCCTGACGCGTTCGCCGAACAGCGTGGATCCTACCCGTACGCTCGTGGCGCCGAACTGGACGGCGAGCTCGTAGTCCGCGCTCATCCCCATTGAGAGTTTCCCGATCCCGTTGCGCGCAGCGATTTTCGCCAGCAGTGCAAAGTGGGGCCCGGCGGGTTCCTCGACGGGGGGAATGCACATCAGTCCCTCGATCGCGAAACCATAGTCCCGCCGCAGGCTCGCGATGAACGCGTCTGCCTCGCGCGGTGCGATCCCCGCTTTCTGCGCTTCTTCGCCCGTATTCACCTGCACGTAGAGCCGGGGCGTCTTGCCCGCCTTGGCGCAGGCCTCCGCCAGGGCGGCTGCCAGCTTCGCGCGGTCGAGCGTCTCGATCACATCGAACAGGGCGACAGCCTCCCTTGCCTTGTTGGACTGCAGCGGGCCGATCAGGCGCAACTCCACGCCCTGGCGGCGCCAGGCCCAGCGCACTTGCGCCTCCTGCACCCGGTTTTCGCCAAATATGCGCTGGCCCGTCGCCAGCATGGCTGCAAGGGGCTCCTCGGGCTGCGTCTTCGAGACGGCGACCAGGTCCACAGAAGCAGGATTGCGACCGGCGGCCTTGGCGGCGGCGGTAATGCGGGCA
Organism: Pseudomonadota bacterium; assembly: GCA_041166025.1. Taxonomy (GTDB): domain Bacteria; phylum Pseudomonadota; class Alphaproteobacteria; order Caulobacterales; family Hyphomonadaceae; genus UBA7672. Next base: position 63,859 of record JBEAMJ010000076.1, read on the forward strand.
AGAACCTTGCTACGGGCTTCCGCAATGCCGGGATCGGGTCGTTCGTCCATGCCTGCCTCTCTGACGCCACCCTCAAAAGCCCGGGCCGCGGTCCGCCGCAAGCTCATCGCCGCGGCGCGCAGCGCAAAAGGCGGCAAGGCTCGCACTGGACGGCCCCTGCCCCGCGCCTTCTTCCTGACCGACCCGGTGCGCACGCCGGATCATCTGGCCATCGTGCGCCGCCTCCCACGTGGCATGGGCGTGATCTGGCGTCACTATGGCGAGGCAAAGCGCTACGCGACAGGCCTCGCCCTGGCCCGCCTGTGTCGGCGGCGCGGGCTTGTCCTGCTCGTTGCGGCTGACCCTGCACTTGCTGCACGGATCGGCGCGCACGGCGTGCACTGGCCTGAAAGCAAGCTGCGCGGCGTGCGCCCGCGCAGCCGGGGCATGATCGAGACCGCCGCGGCTCACTCGCGCGCGGCGGTCGCGCAGGCCGCGCGCCTTGGCGTCGATGCCGTTCTGGTGTCGGCGGTGTTCCCAAGCCGAAGCCCGAGCGCCGGCCCGCCCTTGGGGGCGCTGCGCTTTCGCCAGCTGGTTCGCGCCGCAACCATTCCGGTCTATGCCCTCGGCGGCATCGACGCCTCCAACGCAGGCGCCGCCATGGCGCACGCGGCAGGCTGGGCTGCAATCGACAGCGTTCTGGCGGGTTGGGGCAGAAGCTAGATCAGAACGAGAAGGCGGACTCGATGCGCACCGAGGCTTCCGAACCTTCCTTGCCGAAGCGGGAGGCCGGGTCCGACAACGACTCGGCAACCGAGTCGCCCTTCACGGTGACGCCGCCGCCGAGGCGGAAGCGCGGGGTCACCTGATAGGTGACGCCTGCGGTCACTTCCTCCCGCGGGAAGAGCTGGGTGGGCAGCGCGTTGCGTGACCGCGTGGTGAGATCCAGCGTCACATCCCAATTGCTGGCCGGCTTCCACGAGAGCTCGAGCTCATCCTTGGAGATCGGACCGACCGCGAGAAGCGAACGCTCGGAGGCGCCCTTGTTCAAGCCAAGGCCGAAATTGAAGGGCGAGGTCTGGGCGGGCTTTTCCATTTTCTCGCCGGCGCGCGCCGACTGGGAAAGCGGCTGAGACTTGCCCGCAGGCTGGGCCGTTCCCTGCGCGAAGGCAGGGGCGGCCGCCAGGGACGCGGCAAGGCACAAAAGTGACGTGGAAATACGCATGTCCACCCTCTTGTCCGACATAATACCCGCGAGTCTGTCCACAATAGTTAACAGGAGTTAATTTAGGCTGCTCTGGTTCGCTTTGCCAGCAAGGTGTCACTAATTCCGCACAGTGAGTTCGAGCAAAAGCCCGTCATTGCGGGCATTTCTGTAGCTAACGCTGAGTCCGGACGGTACTGGAATGTCCGCCTCCGCCCCGCTCCATGCGATCCCGAGGTCCAGATTCGGGCTCAGCGAGCGACTCACCCCCACAAGCCAGCTCGCGCCCTTCAGATTGAGCAGTTGATCCTCGGCCCACCCCGCCTCGAGGCCGAAGCGCCAGCCGTCGACCTCGCGCACAAGACCTGCCTCATAGGCCTCGTAATCGCCATCGCCCGACGCCGAGGCATTGTTGCTGGACAGCCAGCGCAGTCCGCCGGTCCAGCCATCATGCTCAAGCTCGAGGCCCGCGCCCAAAGCCTCATAATCGCCGAAGGGGGCGAAATCCGATCCACTTGTCGCGGCAGAATAGGTTACGGCCGCCCGCACCCTCAGGTCCTGCTCAGCGAACTGGCGCGCGAACGAGACTGCTCCTTCCCACACATCCTCGAGCTGTGCGGACGCCAGTCCCGGAGCATCAATGTCGGGGTCGAAATCCGCACTCTTCTGATTAGCTTTCGGCGCGTAGGAAGCCCCCACGCGCAACCCCAGCCAGCGCGGCGAGAGGTAGCTCAGCTTGGCCGAGACGCCGGTTGCGTCATTGCGGGCCCTCACAACGCCAAGCCCGGTTGCATCAAGGCCCGGAGAGAATGCCGAAGCGCGGCGCATCACCGTCGGCGCGCGCGCATCAAGGCGCGCCGCAGCGCCTGCGTCCCATCCGAGCAGCCCCTCGCCCCAGGGCCCCGACAGCGACACAGAGGCCGCCTCCAGCGCGGCAACGCTCCCCTCGTCCAGCTGCCGACCACCGACCGCCAAGCCCGTGGAAGGAGAAGCCAGCGACAGCCCCCCTGCCGACGGGCACCCTGCCGACGTGGCAGGACAAGCCCCGAAGGCCCCGGCGAAAGCGGGCCGCGAGGGTGCATCCCTGTCGAGCCGCGCCGCGCCAAGCCAGGCAAGCGTGAGACCATTCTCAAACGTATCCGCGCGCGAAACCTCGACCTGCACAGAACCCAGGACGCCCTCGCCCGGCGGCGCCACAGCGTCACCCGCCTCGATCACGCCCCCGACAACGACCACCTCCGCCCTGACCGCCCATTCGCCATCAGCCTCCTGCGCAAGGGCGGGCGTTGCTGCGCCAAGTGCGATTGCAGCAAGAGATGCCTGTCGCCGCATGCCAGAATTCCTCCGCAATTGCCGGTCAGTCCAACGTCTATATGCGGCGGTGTTGCGGCGGACCTAACGGCGCCCGGGCCTTGCCTGCGGGACGGGCCAGAAGCTAAGGAAGCGGCTGCCCCCGGTCGAGCATGGGTGGGCTTCCCCTGGGGGCGCATTGCGCCGATGACGGAGTGACCTGGTGATGTTTTCCCGCGTGGCGACCGCCGCCCTCATGCTGTCTGCAGGCCTCCTGGCGTCCGGATGCAGCATCTTCGGCTCCTCGACGGCGACAACAGCCGAATCCTCCAGCGCCCAGCTTGGTCCTGAAGAAACCGGCAGCCTGGGCGTCAACGCCTATCTGTGGCGCGCCACGCTCGACACCCTGTCCTTCCTGCCGCTGGCCTCGGCCGACCCCTATGGCGGCGTCGTCATCACGGACTGGTATGCCAATCCCTCGAAGTCAGACGAGCGGCTCAAGGCGACCGTCTACATCCTCGACACGCGCCTGCGCGCCGACGGCATCTCCGCCGCCGTGTTCCGCGAGACGCTGGTCAACGGCGCATGGGTCCCCGCCTCAGTGAGCCCCGACACCAATGTCGCGCTTGAGAACGCGATCCTCGCCAAGGCCCGCCAGCTTCGACTTGGCGGAACCGAATAGCCCGTCGCCTTCCGTTCGGCCGCGGGATGTGCGAACCCCACCCGCTGCTGACCGAACACGAGCGACGACATGGCCACCCGCTACAACCCCAAGGAAACCGAACCGAAATGGCGCGCCGCCTGGGAGCGTGCGCAGGTGTTTCGCGCGAAGTCCGCCAAGGACGCCGGCGACATGCCGAAGGCCTACATCCTCGAAATGTTCCCCTACCCGTCCGGTCGCCTGCACATGGGCCATGTGCGCAACTACGCGATGGGCGACGTCGTCGCGCGTTATCGCATCGCCAACGGCTACAATGTACTGCACCCGATGGGCTGGGATGCCTTCGGCCTGCCTGCCGAAAACGCCGCCATCGAGAAGAAGGCCCAGCCCCGCCAATGGACACTGCAGAACATCCAGGCAATGAAGGATCAGTTCTCGCCCCTGGGGCTCTCCTTCGACTGGTCGAAGGAAGTAACGACCTGCGAGCCTGACTATTACGCCCAGCAGCAGCGTATCTTCCTGAAGATGCTGGAGCACGATCTCGTCTATCGCCGCTCCGCAAAGGTGAACTGGGACCCGGTGGAGAACACCGTGCTCGCCAACGAACAGGTCGTCGATGGCCGCGGCTGGCGTTCCGGCGCCGTGGTCGAGCAGCGCGAGCTCGAACAGTGGTTCTTCCGCATCACCCGATACGGCGATGACCTGCTGGAGGCCCTGAGCACGCTCGAGCGCTGGCCCGACAAGGTCCGCACCATGCAGGCCAACTGGATTGGAAAGTCGCAGGGCGCAAGGATCTGGTGGGAAATCGCCCATGCGCCGGAATCCCTCACGCGCGAGAAGGACGCAAACGGGCGCTGCCACGCGAGCGACCCGATCGAAGTCTTCACGACACGCCCCGACACGCTTTTCGGGGCCGCCTTCCTCGCGCTTGCACCTGATCATCCGCTGACAAAGGAGATCGCCAAGTCGCGTCCCGACGTCGCAAAGTTCATGGCCGACTGCGCCGCCCGGGGCACGTCCGAAGCCGACATCGAAAAGGCCGAGAAGGTTGGCGTCGATCTCGGCATCCGCGTGAAACACCCGTTCGACCCGAACTGGGAGCTGCCTGTCTGGGCGGCGAACTTCGTGCTGTCGACCTATGGCTCGGGCGCGCTGTTTGGCTCGCCCGCAGGCGATGATCGCGACATCGCCTTTGCCAACAAGTACGGCCTGCCCTTCAAGCCGGTTGTGCTGCCGCCCGGGGCAGATCCGGCGACCTACACGGTCACGACCGAGGCCTATATGGGTGAAGGCACGATCTATAATTCGGACTTCCTCAATGGCCTCTCGACGAAGGAGGCAATCACCGCCGCGATCAAGGCGCTGATCGATCGCGAAGCGGGCGAAGCCACCACGCAATACCGCCTGCGCGACTGGGGCGTCTCGCGGCAGCGCTACTGGGGCTGTCCGATTCCCGTCATCAAGTGCGCCCAATGCGGAACCGTGCCGGCGCCGGACGCGGACCTGCCGGTTCTGCTGCCGGACAACGCCGACTTCTCCGAGCCCGGAAATCCCCTTGCGCGCCATCCCACCTGGAAGCACGTCGCCTGCCCCAGATGCGCGGGCAAGGCCGAGCGCGAAACCGACACGATGGATACGTTCGTTGACTCCTCCTGGTACTTCGCACGCTTCTGCGACCCGAAGGCGAAGGAGCCGATCAACAAAGCGGAGGCGCGCTACTGGCTGCCGGTCGATCAATACATCGGCGGCGTCGAGCACGCTGTTCTGCACCTTCTCTATTCCCGCTTCTTCTCCCGCGCCTTGCGCGATATCGGCCTTCTCGACCTGCCGAGCGGCGAACCCTTCGCCGGCCTGTTCACGCAGGGCATGGTCACGCACGAAACCTACAAGTCCGCGGACGGACAGTGGCTGCTGCCGGAAGAGATCGAGAAGCGCGATGGCAACCTCATCCAGATTGCGACGGGCAGACCTGTCGTGATCGGCGGCGTCGAGAAAATGTCGAAGTCGAAGAAGAACGTCGTCGACCCGATCCAGATCATCGCCGACTATGGCGCCGACGTGGCGCGCTGGTTTGTTCTGTCCGACTCGCCGCCCGAGCGCGACTTCGAATGGACGGACGCCGGCGTGCGCGGCGCGTGGGGCTCGATCCAGAAGCTCTGGGCGCTGGTGGAAGCTGCGCCTGCATCCGACGATGGCCCGGCCGAGAGCGGCGAACCGCTCGAGCTGCGACGTCTGGCCCACCGCACCGTTCGCGATGTCACGCAGGGCATCGAGAAATTCCACTTCAATGTCGGCATCGCCCGCATGAACGAGCTGGGCAATGCCCTGCGGAAGGCGGAACAATCCACCGCCCCCGGCATGGCCACCGCCCGGCGCGAGGCGCTCAGGCTTTTCGCACAGATCGCAGCCCCCTTCGCCCCGCACCTCGCCGAGGAGTGCTGGGCCCTGCTCGGCGGGCAAGGCATGGTCGTTACGGCCAAATGGCCGACGCCCGAGCCTGCCCTGCTGGTCTCGGACACGATCACCCTGCCGGTCCAGATCAACGGCAAGAAGCGCGCAGAAATCACAGTTGCCGCGAGCGCTGATCCGGCAGCCGTCGAGGCCGCCGCCCGCGAAGATGGTGCAGTGAAGCAACATCTTGCCGGCCTTGCCGTGAGAAAGGTGATTGTGGTCCCGGGCCGTATCGTCAATATCGTGGCGTCATGATCCGTGCAGCCCTCATTGCCCTCGCCATCCTGCCGTTCGCTGCGTGCGGCTTCTCGCCAGTCTATGGCGCGGCTCAGGGCGGAACTTACGCGAATTCGGGACCGATCCAGATCAATGAGATCAAGGCGCGCGCCACGGCGGGTGGCGCCTCAGGCCGAACGGGACATTTCCTGCGCCAGGAGCTGGTGCGCTCCGTCGGCCAGGGCGTGCCCGGCTTCGCCGCCGGCACGCTCGATGTCGACCTGCGCCACCGCATCGAGCGCCTCGCCTTCGCGCCCGACCAGGCCGCCTCGCGCTCGGACTATGTCGGCAACGCCACCTGGACGCTGCGCGGCGCCGATGGCGGCATTCTCGGCACCGGCACGGTGCAGGAACGCGCCAGCTTCAACTTTGCCGACGCCGCCTATGCCGATCTTGCAGCCCAGAATGCGGCGCAGGAGCGCCTTGCCACCCTGCTCGCACGCGCGATCCGCGCCGAGATGATCATGGCGGCCGGCAAGAGGGTTGATCCCAAGACCGGAAAGCCGCCTGCTGAAGCCCCGCCGGCTCAACCCACCCCGCCCGCCGCAAGCCAGCCGACGACGCCGTGAAACTGGCCGGCGCCCGTGCGCTTGCCTTCTGCGACAAACCGCAGGGAAAATCGCGTATCGCGCTGATCTTCGGCAGCGATCCCGGCCTCGTTTCCAGCGCAGCCGACATGCTGAGCGAGCGCTGGGCGCCCGGGATCGACCCGTTCAACCTGGTCAAGCTGGGCGAGGACGATCTCAAGCGCGATCCGCAGTCGCTGGCCGACGAACTGATCGCACGCTCGCTGCTGGGCGGAGATCGCCTCGTCCGTGTCCGTATCGAGCGCGAGACCAGCGCCAGGCCTGTGATTGAGATCCTCGGCGACATCGAGAAGGGCATGCTCACGCCTGAGGCTGCCTGGATTGTCGAGGGCGGCGATCTCGGCAAGGCCAGCAAGCTGCGCGCAGCTTTCGAGGCCTCCAGCACCGCCCAAGCGCTGCAGCTCTATGCCGACGACGAAACCGTCATCAACGATCTGGTGACACGCCGCCTTGCCGCCGCCGGCGTAGCCATCGAGGCCCCCGCCCTTGCAGCCTTCGTGGCGGAACTTCCCGGCGACCGTCGGCTCGCTCATTCGGAGCTTGAAAAGCTCGAACTCTACGCCGTCGGTCTTGGCCGCGCCGTGGGCGCGCACGACATCAGCCTGCTCGCCTCCGCCGAACAGCCCCGCGGGGCGGACGATGCAGCGGATGCCGCCATCCTTGGCGATGCGGCGCAGGCGACGCTCGCGATCAACCGCTATCTCGATGCGGGCGGCAATCCGATCTCGGCGTTGCGTACGCTGCATTTCCGCATGATGCGGGTGATCGACGCGGTCGGTTCAGGCGCGGGTTCGGGCATGCGGCTGCGCCCGCCTGTGTTCGACAAGGACTGGCCGGCCTTCTCCCGCGCAATCCGTGACTGGCGCGCCCCGGCGCTCCAACGCACCCTTGCGCGGCTCTACGAAGCCGAAAAATCCTGCAAGCAGGCCGGCGCGCCCTCCGATGCGATCGTGCGAAACCTGATCCATCGCATCGCAACACGGATGATCTGATGCGAGCGCCTAGTCGGGGCTGTCGCTCGCGGCCGGCCGCGGGCGCGACAGGAGCCGGCAGATCTCGTCGAGCTGTTCGAGCTGCGCGTAACGGATGCGCACTTCCCCGCCCTTGCCATTGACATGGCGGATATCGACGTCGAGTCCCAGCGCGCGTTGCAGGTCGAGTTCAAGCGCCTTGGTGTCGACATCCTTCTCGGCGCCGGCTGCCCTTGGATCCAGCTTCCCGACCGAAATCTTGTCCGCCTTGGACAGCGCCTCGGTCTCGCGGACCGACAGCTGGCGGGCGATCACGCTCGCCGCAAAGCCTGACGGATCAGATGTTTTCATCAACGCCCGCGCATGGCCCGGCGTAAGGCGTCCCTCGCGCACATGTTCGCGAACGTCTTCGGGAAGGCTAAGCAGGCGAAGCGTGTTCGAGACATGCTCGCGGCTCTTGCCGACCTGCTGCGCGACGGACTCCTGTGTCCGCCCGAACCGATCGATCAGCGCCTTGTAGGCTTCAGCCTCCTCCACTGCATTGAGGTCGGCGCGCTGCACGTTCTCGATGATGGCAATCTCGAGCATCTCGCGATCGTCCATCTCGCGAACGACGGCGGGAATGACGCCGAGCCCCGCCCGGCGCGCCGCACGCCAGCGGCGCTCGCCGGCGATGATCTCGAACATTTCCGGCTGGGCCGGATCGGGCCGCACCAGAATCGGCTGGATCACACCCTTGGTCTTGATCGACTCGGTAAGCTCTTCGAGGTCGATCTCGAGAAAGGTGCGCCGCGGCTGCTTCGGGTTCGGCACGATCCTGTCGATCGCGATCTCCGACGGGGCAGCTTCATCCGTATGCTGAGCATTTGTCGCGCCGCCCTCGCCCGGTTCGAGCGCGTTGCGCGCGCCGGCATAATCGCCCAGCAGAGCCGAGAGGCCGCGCCCGAGTCTTGCCTGTTTCACCGGTTGGGTCACGCCGCCGCCCTCTCGCGTTCACGCTGCATCAGCTCCTGCGCGAGCATGATATAGGCCTCGCTGCCTGAGCATTTGTGATCATAAAGTATGGCCGGCAGTCCAAAGGACGGGGCCTCCGACAAACGTACATTCCGGGGTATGACCGTCTGGTAAACCTTCGAACCCAGATAGGTGCGCACTTCAGTGGCGACCTGGTCGGAGAGGTTGTTGCGCTTGTCGTACATGGTCAGCACAACGCCCTGAACCTCGAGATCGGGATTGAGGCCCGACCGCACGAGCTCGATCGTGCGCAGGATCTGCGAGAGGCCTTCCATCGCAAGAAACTCACACTGCAGCGGCACCAGCACGGCGTTGGCCGCCACCATCGCATTGATGGTCACTGTCGAAAGCGACGGCGGGCAGTCGATCAGCACGGTGTCGTAGCGCGCGCCTGTCCGCAGGAAGGCGGCGAACGCCTGCTGCAGCTTGAAGTTCTTCTGCGGATCATCGTGCAGCATGGTCTCGACGCCGGCGAGGTTTTCATCGCCCGGGATGAGATCAAGGTTCGGCACTTTGGTCGCGACGATCGCCTCCGCCATCGTCCCGTCGCCGACCAGTACATCATAGCTCGATTTGGTGCGCGCCGTCGGCTCGACGCCGAGCCCCGTCGAGGCGTTGCCCTGCGCATCGCAGTCCATCACGAGGACGCGCTTGCCGACAGCCGCGAGCGCGGTGCCGAGATTGATGGCGGTTGTGGTCTTGCCCACTCCGCCCTTCTGGTTGGCGACGGCGATCACGCGCATCAGGCCCTCCGGGGTTCAATCGACGAAATCGTCAGCACGCGCCCTTCCGGGCTGGACAGGCTCGCCCGCTCATTGACCGCAAAGGTCCAGGACCGGCGCGCCTCCGCCAGCTCGGCGGCGGTATTACTCCCTTTCATCAGGAGCGCCTTACCGGAAGGTTTAAGCCAGCCATGGCAATACCCCAGAAGTTTGTCCAAGGGGGCCAGCGCGCGTGCAGTCACGAGGTCAAATCCGTCCCTGATCCGCGCGGGCAGGACCTCCTCGATGCGTCCGTTCAGGACGCTCGCGGGCAGTCCGACCGCAGCAATCGCAGTCTGGAGAAACTCGGCTTTCCGGGGACTTTTCTCAACCAGCGTGACCGAGGCGCCAGGTCGTTCCGTGAGCGCACAGGCAATCACCAGACCTGGAAATCCCGCCCCAGATCCGAGGTCCACGACCCGCACCGGACCAGCGGGTATTTCGGCCACGAGCTGCAGGCTGTCGAGCACGTGACGGCGCCACAGATGACGGCCCTCGCCCGGGCCGATCAGGTTGATTCGCTCCCGCCAGTCGTCCAGCACCCCCAGGTATGACCGCACGAGGTCCAACGTTTCACGTGAAACACCGGCCATACCGGCGGCATCCTCCGGCCCAAAACCGTCTTCATCATGGGATGGCCAGGTCATACCGGGACGTCCTCGCCGCTGCTCCTCCCGGACGCGCACCGCGCTATCCGGGACCCCTTGATCCACGTGTCGAGGCGTTGGCGAGCAGGTCCCGTCCATTCGCCTGGCTGCGGCCGGGCTGACACCCAAAGGCTCGCGCTCACCCCTGCGCCGCCTTCTCACCGACCTTGTCCGCCTTCCGCGCCCCCCGGCGCAGATGCCCGAGCACCGCCGTGATCGCGCCCGGGGTCATGCCCTCAATCCGCGCCGCCTGGCCGAGCGTGGCCGGCCGCACCGTCGAAAGCTTGTCCCTGGCCTCGTTCGAGAGCCCGCCGATGACGCTATAGTCGAGGTCGGCCGGCAGGCGCATGTCCTCGTCCTTCCGGAAAGCGACGATGTCCGCCTCCTGACGGTCGAGATAGCCAGCATAGGCCGCCTCGATCTCCATCTGCTCGGCGACCTGGGGCGTCACATCGCCAAGCTCCGGCCACAGGCCTCGCAGGCGCGCAAAATCGACCCCGTTATAGGCCAGCATGTCGAACGCAGTGCGCCGCTTGCCGTCGAGATTGATCATGATGCCGTGGCCGCGCGCCTCGTTCGGTGTCAGCGTCAGCGCCTTGAGCCGGTCGCGCGCCGCCGCGATCGATGAACGTTTCACGTGAAACATTTGACGCCTGTGGCGCCCGACAACGCCGGCCGCCACACCCTCTTCCGTCAGCCGCTGGTCGGCATTGTCCGCGCGGAGGGTCAGCCGGTACTCGGCCCGCGAGGTGAACATCCGATAGGGCTCGGAAACCCCCCGCGTGACCAGGTCATCGATCATCACGCCGATATAGGCCCGACTGCGATCAAGGATGTATGGGTCATTCCCAGCCGCAAAACGCGCCGCATTGAGGCCCGCCACGAGCCCCTGTCCAGCGGCCTCTTCATAGCCGGTCGTGCCATTGATCTGGCCCGCCAGAAAAAGGCCAGGCAGGCGCTTCACGGCCAGGTCCGGGGAGAGTTCGCGCGGGTCCACGTAATCGTATTCGATCGCGTAACCGAAGCGTTTGATCTCGACCTTCTCGAGCCCCGCAATCTTGCGGATGAAAGCCTCCTGCACCTCCTCGGGGAGCGAGGTGGAGATGCCGTTCGGATAGATCGTGTCGCCGTTTTCAGAGCCCGGAAGGCCTTCCGGCTCGAGGAAGACCTGGTGTTTGTCACGGTCGGCAAACCGCTTCACCTTGTCCTCGATCGAGGGGCAGTAGCGTGGGCCCCGCCCAGCGATTGCGCCCGAATAGACTGCCGATCTGTGGAGGTTGTCCCCGATCACGGCGTGCACCTCGGCCGACGTCCAGGTGATGCCGCAGGCGATCTGGGGCACGTCAATGCGGTCATTCAGGAAGGAAAATGGGATCGGCTCGGCGTCCGCCGCCTGCATCTCGATGCCCGACCAGTCAATGCTGGAAGCGCGCAGGCGCGCAGGCGTTCCGGTCTTGAGGCGGCCCATCCTCAGGCCAAGCCGGTAGAGCCGGTCCGACAATCCAATGGCCGGCGCTTCGCCGACCCGCCCGGCGGGGATGCGCTTCTCGCCGATATGGATCAGGCCTTTGAGGAAGGTGCCGGTTGTGACCACAACAGCGCCTGCCCGCCAGACCCGGCCAGACTGGCCGATCACGCCGGCGACCCGGGCATTGTCGATGATGAGGTCTTCGACCCCGTCCTCGATCAAGGTCAGATTGTCATATTCGCCAAGGATCGCCTGGACCGCCGCGCGATAGAGACCCCGGTCGGCCTGTGTTCGGGGGCCGCGCACCGCAGGTCCCTTGGACCGGTTGAGCATCCGGAACTGGATACCGCCGCGATCCGCCGCCCGGCCCATCACCCCGTCGAGGGCGTCAACTTCACGGACCAGATGCCCCTTGCCGAGCCCCCCTATGGCCGGGTTGCACGACATCTCCCCGATGGTCGCCAGCTTGTGGGTGACCAGCGCCGTCCTGGCCCCGAACCGGGCTGCTGCGGCTGCAGCCTCGGTGCCGGCATGTCCGCCGCCGATGACGATGACGTCGAACCTGTCTGTGGGCGGGGTCATGGCGGCGGCTGCCTGTGCGGTGAGGCGGTCATTTAAGGGGGCGGGGGGCTCGCGTCGAGTGTTTCACGTGAAACACTCCGCCGCTATTTCCCGACGCAGAATTGACTGAAGATCCGGTCGAGCAGGTCTTCCGCATCGATTGCGCCCGTGATCCGCCCCAGCGCCCGGGCCGCCAGGCGAAGGTCTTCCGCGACCAGTTCGGCCCCCACGGCGCGCCGCGCCCCCTCGAGGGCGCGCTTTATGGCCGCGAGCGCCTCCTGGACCAGCTCACGGTGACGCGCCCGGGTGACAAGCGGCGCCTCATCTCCATCCAGCCGTTCCCGGACCAGCTGGATCAGGCGCTGCTCCAGTCGCTCGAAACCCGCCCCGGTCTTCGCCGAAACGACAAAGACATCATCCGATTCTGGCCGCGCAGGCGCGGCCGCAAGCAGGTCGGCCTTGTTGAACACTGCGATATCACCCGGCCTTGCGCTCCCCAGGCCGGCGCCGCCCGATGTTTCACGTGAAACATCTGACCCGTCGCGGACCCAGATCCGCAGGTCTGCCTCTTCGGCGCGGGTGAGCGCCCGGCGCACGCCCTCGGCCTCAATGGCGTCCGAGGCCTCCCGAAGCCCGGCCGTATCGGCCACCCACACAGGAAAACCGGCCAGAACCAGCCTCACCTCGACGACATCGCGTGTTGTTCCGGCAATGGGGGAGACGATAGCGGCCTCCCGCCCGGCCAGCCGGTTCATGAGCGAAGACTTGCCAGCATTCGGCGGCCCAAGGATCGCGATCCTGAACCCTTCCCGGACCGCGCTGAGGCGCCCGGCATCCCCAAGGGCCGCCTCCAGCTCATCGACGAGGGCCGCGATCGGCCCCAGCGCCGTGCGGTCGATCTCGCCGGGAATATCGGTCTCGTCAGGAAAGTCGATCGAAGCCTCAAGGGCTGCCATGGCGGTGAGAAGGAGCCCCCGCCACGCCTCGAAGACCCTTGCAGCTTCGCCCTGATAGAGCCGGCCAGCCTGGCGCCGCTGGCCCTCGGTTTCGGCATCGATCAGGTCTCCGATCGCCTCGGCCTGGGTAAGATCCATGCGCCCGGATTCGAAAGCGCGGCGCGTGAACTCGCCCGGCTCGGCGATCCGGCAAAAACCTGTGGCCAGGGCGGCCTGCAGGACGGCGTCGACCACGGCTGGCCCGCCATGCACATGCAGCTCGACGCTATCCTCGCCCGTGTAGGAGGCAGGCCCGGGCATCCAGAGAACAATCGCCTCATCAATGAAACCATCGCCGGCGTCCTTGAGCGCGCGCACGGTCGCCCGCCGGGGGGGCAATGTTTCACGTGAAACCCCGGCAGGGCCGGTCAACCGCCTGAGCACGTCTTCGGATCGCGACCCCGACACCCGGATGACGGCGATACCCGCCCGGCCAGCCCCGGAGGCGAGGGCGATGATGGTGTCGGCAAGACCGCGGACCACGACGTTGAAGCTCCGGTCACACCCAGACAGCCATCCCCAGGACGGCCTTACCGAGCACTACAAGTCGGCGTCCCAACAATCCAGAAGGGGAACGAAAGGCAGGCGAGGAGGCAATTCCGCTGGATTTCTGCAGGTATGGCCGCAAGGAGGGGTCCGACCAAGCGCAACCGCGCCCGGGTGCGCCAGGCCTCGCCAGGTCGCGGCCTCCCGGCTACCAGTGGCGCTGGTCTTACCGGAATTACCCTTCGCGCCGCTGCGGAAGGCAGACCGGTCCGACCGGTCACACCCGATAGTTGAAGCTGATGCTGACGCGCTGGCTGGCGGCCCGGTTGACGGTCACCTCGTGACGAAGCCAGCTCTCCCAGAGTAGGACCTCACCTGCCCTTGGTGCGACATAGACGAACCGGCGGCGCTCCGCATCGGCGTCCTCGCGCGGGGCCGGAGCGGCCATCATCATGGGCAGCCGCGGGTCCTCGAACTTGAGCGAGGAAGCGCCATCGGGCGCCCGCACATAGTATGTCCCCGAGAGAATGCAGTGCGGATGGATATGGCCTGTGTGCGAGCCACCCGGGTCAAGCACATTGACCCAGATGTTGTCGAGCTTCAGTCGCCGGCCGCCGAGGTCCATCTGCAGATGCGCGGCAAATATCTCGATGTGTGTCTTCAGTACACGGACGAGCTGATCAAAACATGTCGCGCGGCGGGGCAGGTCGTCGAGCGAGGCGTAGGACGTGTAACCCTGATAGCCGTGCTCGCGGCACCAGGCGCGCCCGGCCTTGTCCTCCCTGGCGAGCATCCTTGCTGCATCGAGAAGGTCAGCGTTGAGTTCGGCGTCGCCGATGCTCTCGCGATAGATCTCTGTTACAAAGTGACGGTTGATCGGCATGCGCAATGACTAGCACATGCATGCCCACAATGCGCCAGCGCCGTTGTGCGGCAACGCTTCGCTCACTCACATCACGCCGTCGAGATTTCTCGAAGATGCGTCTGGCGTTCGCATTCCGGTAAGGCGCGTCGCGCATTCTTGCTCGTGTCGGGCGAGCGAGGAGTGCGAATGTACGAGCAGGTGCGTGAACCGGAATGGGCGCCGGAAGCGGACGAAGAAGGCAGGAGGAGCAGACGAACATGGTCGATCGAGGACCTGAGAAACAGGCTGGGCGTGGCGGCGCCCGAGGCGCAAGCGGCGTCCCGCAGGACTGAACCACCGATGATGACGCTGGAGCCGCCGCGAATCGTGCGGCGTGGCGTGGCCGCAGCCGCGGCGTAACGCGGACCGGCGGACTGACCTGAAAAAGAAACCCCGCCTCCGGCTCGGAGGCGGGGTTTTGCATTTCCGGATCGCGGCAATTCCTAGTTGTTCATCGCCGAGAAGAATTCCGCGTTCGTCTTGGTCTGCTTGATCTTGTCGAGCAGGAACTCGATCGCATCCTGTGCGCCCATCGGGTTGAGGATGCGGCGGAGGATGTAAATCTTCTGCAGCTCCTTGCCGTCGGTGAGCAGCTCCTCTTTCCGCGTGCCGGATTTGAGGATGTCGATCGCCGGGAAGACGCGTTTGTCGGAGACCTTGCGATCGAGGATGATCTCGGAGTTACCCGTGCCCTTGAATTCCTCGAAGATGACCTCGTCCATGCGCGAGCCGGTTTCAATGAGCGCGGTCGCGATGATGGTGAGCGAGCCGCCTTCTTCCAGGTTGCGCGCCGCGCCGAAGAAGCGTTTGGGCTTCTGCAGGGCGTTGGCGTCGACACCGCCGGTCAGCACCTTGCCGGAGGAGGGCACGACGGTGTTGTAGGCGCGGCCGAGGCGGGTGATCGAGTCGAGCAGGATCACGACATCCCGGCCGTGTTCGGCAAGGCGCTTGGCCTTCTCGATCACCATCTCGGCGACAGCCACGTGACGTGTGGCTGGTTCATCGAAGGTCGAGGAGATCACTTCACCTTTCACCGAACGCTGCATGTCGGTGACTTCCTCGGGACGTTCGTCGATGAGGAGCACGATCAGGTAGCATTCCGGGTGATTTTCGGCGACCGACTGCGCAATGTTCTGCAGCAGCACGGTCTTGCCGGTGCGCGGTGGAGCAACAATCAGCGCCCGCTGGCCCTTGCCGATCGGCGCGACGATGTCGATCACGCGTCCTGAACGGTCCTTTTTCGTCGGGTCCTTCGGCTCCATGTGGAGCCGTTC
Organism: Pseudomonadota bacterium; assembly: GCA_041166025.1. Lineage (GTDB taxonomy): Bacteria > Pseudomonadota > Alphaproteobacteria > Caulobacterales > Hyphomonadaceae > UBA7672. The sequence goes on from JBEAMJ010000076.1 coordinate 79,388, forward strand.
GTCGGGGTAAAGCGGGGTGAGGTTGTCGAACGGCACCTTGTGGCGGGCGCGCTCGGGATCCTCGAAATTGATCTGGGAGACGCGGACGAGGGCGAAATACCGCTCCCCGTCACGGGGGCCGCGGATCGTGCCCTCGACGGTATCGCCCGTGCGCAGGCCAAGCTTCCGGATCTGCTGCGGGGCGACATAAATGTCGTCGGGTCCTGCAAGGTAGTTTGACTGCGGCGAGCGCATGAAGCCGAAACCGTCGGGCAGGACTTCGATCACGCCAAGGCCGACAATCTCGACATCGCGGTCCGCCAGCTCTTTCAGCACCGCGAACATCAACTCCTGCTTGGAGAGCAGCGAGGCGCCTTCGACCTCAAGCTCCTCGGCCATCGCCAGGAGTTCGGCCGGCGTCTTTTTCTTGAGATCGTTGAGAAGCACGCGCTCGTGCTCCTCGGTCACGTCATCAGTCATGGGAAAAGTAGATGTCCATGGAGCTTGTCCGGGAGTCTGCGCGGGACGCTTTGCGGGCGGGGACGCGGGCTGACAGACAATGGGAAGGGTTCATCGACCGGACGGCCGACGGGGCGTTTAGACCGCCAAAAGCCTGAACGGTCAAGCGAAAAGGGCCGCTCGGCCCTGCCCTAGAAGGGCTGGATGACCACCAGGATGACCGCAAGAATCGCGACAATCATGGGAATTTCGTTGATCATCCGGAGCTTGCGGGGCTCGATCGGTCGCTCCCCGGCCGCCACCTTTCGCCCGAGCCCGATCAGGATGCCGTGGAAGGCGGACAGGCCGATGACAAGCAAGATCTTGCCCCAGAACCAGGCCTGCGTGACATAGAATTCCCAGTTATCGCCGAACATCGCGAGGCCCATCAGCCAGACGAGGATCAGGGTGGGGGTGAGAATGATCCGGCGGGTGGAAGCAGCCGCCTTGTCCATGGCCGCCTCGAACCGCTCATCGCCCTGCGCCTCCAGCCGGTAGACCAGCAGGCGCGGATAGATCATCAGCCCCGCCATCCAGGCGATGACAAAGATGATGTGGATCGCGCGAAACCACTCGAACATTGCCCGCTCCCCGGCCTCCCTCAGGCGGCCTTGGTAACCGCTGGGCGCCGGTTCGGACAATCCTTTCGGTCGGCCGGGCAGATGCGGCCGCCACAGGCAGAGCGCACCCTGTCGTTTCCGCCATCGCCGGCTGCATCCTCGACGAGATCGGCGAGCGTTCCGATGAAGTCCTCGTCAATGCCAAGGGCAGGGGCCCGCAAATAGGTCTTGACCCCGAGCGCGTCAGCCAGGTGCCGGTACTCGATATCGAGTTCAACAAGCGTTTCGATGTGCTCGGAAACGAAGGCGACGGGGGAAAGGAGGATCGCCTTTCCATCCGCAGCAGCCTTGCGGATCGACTCGTCTGTCGCCGGGCCGATCCATTTCAGCGGGCCGACACGCGACTGGTAGCAGACCTCGACCTCCCAGTCGGGCGGCAGCAGCGGCTTCAGTCTGGCTGCTGTGAGCTCCACCTGCCATTGATAGGGGTCGCCGGCCTGGACCACGGTTTCAGGCAAGCCGTGTGCTGACAGAAGGCAGCGGACATTCTCCGGCCGGCCGCCAGCTTCCCATGCCGCAACGAGCTTGCGGGCATGGGCGGCGATAAACCTGTCTGGATCGGGATAGCAGCACACTGTGACGCCGCCCGGGCCTTTGGCGTCGGCCCAGCTTTTCAGCGAAGAGGCCGTCGTTGTGGAGGAGAATTGGGGATAGAGCGGCAGGAGCACGACCTTGTCCGCGCCCCACGCCTTCACCTCGCGCACGGCGTCTGCGGCGTAGGGCTTCCAGTAGCGCATCGCGATGAAGGTCCTGGCGTTGCGGCCACGACTTGCAAGTTCGGCTTCCAGCGCTTCGGCCTGCTTGCGTGTTTCGGGAAGCAGGGGAGAACCGCCGCCCATCAGGGCATAGTTGGCTCGCGCACTTGCTGCGCGTGTCTTTGAGATCAGCCGTGACACCAGCCAGCGCACAGGCGGAGGCGAGCGGATGATGGCCGGATCGCTGAACAGGTTCTGCAGGAAGGGCTGGACATCCTCAGGGCCATCGGGGCCCCCCAGATTGAACAGGACAACAGCGATTTTCTCGGAACTCACGCAGAACCCCGCAGGGCGTGCAGCACACGTTCGACATGCGCAATCGGTGTTTCCGGCGTAACGCCGTGGCCGAGATTGAAGATGTGAGGGCGGTCCTTGAGGGCCGCGACAATTTCCCTGACGCGCGCTTCAAGGCCAGGTCCGCCGGCGACAAGGCGCATCGGGTCGAGATTGCCCTGGACCGGCATGCCCTTTGGCAGCATCGCGCTCGCACGTTTTAGCGGGATTGCGGTATCGAGGCCGACTGCATTCACGCCCGTTCGCTCCGCATAGTCCTGCACCAGCATGCCTGCGCCGCGGGGGAAACCGAGGATTGGCTGCGTCACGCCCAGCGCGCGCAGCCGTTCTACGAGGCGCGCCGTGGGTCCGATCACCCAGCGCTCGAACGCATCCTCTGGAAGACCTTCAGCCCAGCTCTCGAACAGCATCAATGCATCTGCGCCAGCATCGGCCTGCATCTTGAGGTAGTGCGCGCTGGCTTCGACCAGATGCTCGAGCATGCCGTCGAGTTCGGCCGGATGCTCATAGCCAAAGCAGCGCGAATCCGCCTTGTCCGTACCGCCACGGCCTTCGATTGCGTAGACGCCCACCGTCCAGGGCGAGCCGGCAAAGCCGATGAGCGTGACAGCCGGATCAAGGCCCGCCCTGACGCGCTCGACCGTCTCGCCTACCGGCGCCAGCTTGGCCAGCACCTTCTCCAGGGGCACGCCGGCAAGATCCCTGGCCCTGGTCGCAGGCTCGACGCGCGGTCCTTCCCCTTCAAGGAAGCGGACATTGCGCCCCATCGCGTCGAGGACCAGCAGGATGTCGGCAAACAGGATCGCGCCATCCATCCTGTAGCGCCGCACAGGCTGCAATGTCGCTTCAGCTGCAAGGGAAGGGGAATAGCAGAAATCGAGAAAGTCCCGCGCCCGCGCCCTAACCTCGCGATACTCGGGAAGGTGGCGTCCAGCCTGTCGCATCATCCAGACAGGAACAGGATCAATGCGCTCACCCTTGAGCACTCTGAGCAGCGGTTTCCCGTTCACACATCACCTGGCGCACAAGAGAAAGGAGAATCTTGAATCTGATTCATAGGGAATCTGGTGGTGATTAGTCGGTTCATAAGTCGGGGGAAACCGTCATCCCCAAACCGCACACATGTCCGCTCACCGTGAATCACCCAATGTTCCGACTCCGCCTCTCCCGTTTACGTTTCATTAAGCTCTTCGTTAACAGGACCTTAACGCGAGTCGAGTCCTGCGGGCGCGACTCATGGGCGCCATTTCGAAGAGTCTTTTCCAGTCGCTCCACCTGTCGACAACCATGTGACTCGCGCGTGCGCTGAATTGCTCGCCCGGCTTGTCCACAAACCGCTCCCAGCGGTAATGGGGATGAACGCCCCGGTGAGGGCGGAGATGCCGGCGAGCGGATGACCTACGAGACCTATTTCAACGTGCACCTGGTCTCGGATTCGACGGGCGAAACCCTGAACGCCGTGATGCGCGCCGCCTGTGCCCAGTTCGACAACATCGCCCCGCTCGAACACAATTACTATCTGGTCCGGAGCCCCAAGCAGCTCGAACGCGTGCTCAAGGAGATCGAGAGCGCCCCCGGGGTCGTGCTTTACACCATCACCGACGAAGAGCTTCGCGCCCGCCTCGAAGAGCGCTGCCGGGAACTTGGCTCCCCCACGCTGGCGGTCATCGATCCCGCGGTGAACATGCTCTCGCGCTATCTCGGACTCGCCTCGGCGCACAAGGTTGCCGGCCAATATCACCTCGACGCTGAATACTTCGCGCGCATCGAGACCATCAATTTCGCACTCCAGCACGATGACGGCCAGCACACCGAGCGCCTGCGCGAGGCCGATGTCGTGCTGGTCGGCGTGTCACGGACGTCCAAGACGCCGACCTGCGTCTATCTTGGCAATCGCGGCGTGAAAGCTGCCAACGTCCCGCTGGTCCCCGGCGTCGACGTGCCGGAGATACTCACAGGGCCGAACGCCCCGCTCGTCGTCGGGTTGAAAATCTCGCCCGACCGGCTGGTGCAGATCCGCCGCCAGCGCCTCCTCTCGCTCAACGAGCAGCCCGACACCTCCTATGCCGACGAGGAAAACGTCCAGCAGGAAATCACGGAAGCCAACCGCCTGTTCGCGCGCATGAAATGGCCGACCATCGATGTCAGCCGGCGCTCGGTCGAAGAAACGGCCGCCGCGATTCTCAACATCATCCAGGACCATGAGCGGTGACCATCAGCTCCGCATCATCGGGTCATCGCCTGATCCTTGCATCAAAGAGCAGGGCGCGGGCCGCCGTCCTGCGCGGCGCGGGCCTCACGTTCGACCAGGTCGGCTCTGGCGTTGACGAAGACGCGCTCAAGGCGACGCTCCGCGCCGAAGGCGCCAGCGTGGCAAGACAGGCCGATCTGCTGGCGGAATCCAAGGCGTTGAAGGTCTCCCTGTCTCACGCCGGCATCGTTCTGGGTTGCGACCAGATGCTCGATCTCGAAGGGCAGGGCCTGGACAAGGTATCCACCCGCGCCGAAGCGGCCGATGTGCTCCGCCGACTTCGGGGCAAGACGCATGTCCTGCAGGGCGCGATTGTCGCCTGCATCGGCGGCGCGCCGGTCTGGCGCCATCTCGCCCAGCCGCGGCTTCGTGTGCGCAACTTCTCCGACGCCTTTCTCGAAGACTATCTTGACGCCATCGGCGAGGCGGCCTTCGAGAGCGTGGGCTGCTACCAGCTTGAAGGTCTTGGCGCGCAGCTGTTCGACCACATCGAGGGCGATTACTTTTCCATCCTCGGCATGCCGCTGCTCCCGCTCCTGCAATGGCTGCGCGACCGGGGCTCGCTTGCCCAATGAAGAATTCGCCCGGGCGCTTTGCAGTTGTCGGCGATCCGGTCGCCCACTCCCTCTCGCCGCTGATCCACAATGCCTGGATGGCAGCGGCCGGACTCGATGCACACTATGAACGCATCCACCTGCAGTCGTCGGACGCCGCGGCAGACCTGCGCGCCATGGCGCGCGCATATGACGGCCTAAATGTCACGCTTCCGCACAAGGTCGCGGCGCTCGCGGCCGCCGCGAAGTCCTCGCCCGAGGCGCACAGTGTCGGTGCAGCCAACACGCTCGTGGCCGAGGATGGCGGCTGGATGGCTCACAACACCGACATCGCCGGATTCGACGGGGCAATGCAGACGGCATGCGGCCAGGACATCCGCGATCGTCATGTTCTGTTGATCGGGGCGGGCGGGGCCGCACGCGCCGCGGTGGTCAGCCTGCGCCGTGCCGGCGTTACGCTCACGATAGCGAACCGTTCGGAAGCAAAGGCCGCCGCGCTCGCCGCCGAACTTGCACCCGCGGCGCGCGTGGCTGGCCTTGACGCCATTGAGCGAATGTCTGAATCGGTCGATCTGGTCGTCAACTCCGCAAGCCTTGGCCATGCCGGTGAGTTGCTCCCGCAACTTGCCCCGGGCAGGGGGCGACCCTTTCTCGACCTGTCCTATGGCAAGGCAGCAGCGCCAACGCTTGCCGCGGCGGCCCAGGCCGGCTGGGTTGCGCATGATGGGCTCGTCATGCTGGTCGCCCAGGCTGCTGGCGCCTTCCGGCTCTGGTTCGGCATTGACCCCGACCAGAGCAGCGCCCTCGCTGCCTGCCGCACCGTGGTTGCAAACCGCACATGATCAGGCTGGCGCTCACCGGATCGATCGGCATGGGCAAATCCGCCACCGCCGCAATGTTCGCGGCGCGGGGCGTGCCGGTCTATGACGCAGACGCTGCCGTCCACGCCGTCTACGCGCCGGGCGGGGAGGCAGTCGCGCCACTGGAAGCGGCCTTTCCCGGCGTCACCGGACCGGACGGCGGCATCGACCGCCGCCGGCTGCGCCAGCGCGTGATCGACAGTCCTGAGGCGATGAAGCAACTGGAGGGGATCGTTCATCCAATCGTCGGCGCACGCCAGGCCGCCTTCCTTGAAACGGCCCGCAAGGGGGGCCACGATATCGTCGTCCTGGACATCCCGCTTCTCTTCGAGACCGGCGGAGACAAGCGCGCTGACGCCATTCTGGTGGTGAGCGCGCCCCCGGAGGTGCAGAAGGCCCGCGTTCTGGCCCGCGGCCAGATGAGCGAAGCCGAATTCGAAGCGATACGCGCGCGCCAGATCCCCGACGCCATCAAGCGGGCGAAGGCGGATTTTCTGATCGATACCAGCCTGGGGTTCATCCACGCGGAAGAATGTGTGGACGAAATCCTGAGCCAGCTGCGCCAGCGGATCGCAAATTCGCGCGAAGCAACCTAGGACGGACCCATGCGCGAGATCGTCTTCGACACCGAAACCACCGGCCTTAACCCGGATCATGCCGATCCGGAGCAGTGCGACCGCATTGTCGAGGTCGGCTGCATCGAGCTGTTCAACTACCTTCCGACAGGACGCGAGCTGCAGATCTACATCAATCCCGGACGGCCCGTCTCCGAGGCCACGGTGCGCATCACGGGCATCACCAACGAGACATTGCGCGGCAAGCCGCGATTCGAGGAGATCGTCGACCGGCTGATGGACTTCTTCGGCGATTCTCCCATCGTCGCACACAATGCCGAGTTCGACCGCAGCTTCCTCAACGCGGAGCTTGTCCGCCTCGGCCGGCCGACCCTCCCGAAGGAGCGCTTCATAGACACCCTCGTGCTCGCGCGCGAACACCGGCCCGGTTCGCCGGCCTCGCTCGATGCGGTGTGCAAGCGCTTCGACATCTCGATCAAGGATCGGGTTTTGCACGGCGCACTGCTCGATGCGCAGCTCTTGGCCATGGCTTATCTCGAACTCCGCGGCGGACGCGAACGCAAGTTCGAGTTCGCAAGTTCTGCTGTCGGGGCCGGCCGCGGGGGGCAGGTGATCTACGCACCGCGCCTTCCGCGCCCGGTCCCGCTGCCCAGCCGTATCAGGCCCGAGGAAGAAGCCGCTCACACCGCATTCGTCGGCGCCCTTGGCGAGAACGCGGTCTGGAAGAAGTACAGCTGATCTGCATGGACTGGCGGTTCATCGCCCGGTGCGCCTAGACTGCAGGGCTTCACCGCAAGGCGCGCATCATGAAAGCTCTTACCTATCACGCCCCCAGGGATATCCGCTTCGAGTCGATCCCGGATGCGAAGGTCACCAAGCCGCATGCGGCGCTGGTCAGGGTGAAGGCCTGTGCGATCTGCGGCAGCGACCTTCACATCTATCAGGGCCATGGCTTCAGCGACGACACAGGCTTCTGCGTGGGCCACGAGGCGGTCGGCGAGATTGTCGAGACCGGCTCGAACGTCGAGACGCTGAAGGTCGGCGATCAGGTGATGATCTCGGCCGCCGTCGGTTGCGGACGCTGCCCAGCTTGCCGGGCAGGCGATTGCGTCCGCTGCATCTACAGCGCGACCGGGTGTTACGGCCTCAGCCATGCGTTGCCGGGTTGCCAGGCCGAGGCCGTCATGGTGCCGCACGCCGATCAGAACGCTGCGATCATCCCCGAAGGCCTGAGCCATGAGCAGGCGCTGATGCTCACCGACAACCTGCCGACCGCCTATCTCGGCGCCCTCAACGCCGATATCCGGCCGGGTGGCGCGGTCGCCGTGGTGGGTCTTGGCCCCATCGGCCTGATGGCTGTCGAGATCGCCTTCGTGCTGGGCGCTGCGCGCGTCTTCGCGGTCGATCTCGTGCCGGAGCGGCGCGCCGCGGCCGAGCGTCTCGGCGCCATTGCGCTGCCGCCGGGCGATGAACGCGCCGTGCTGAAGGAGCTGACGAAGGGGCATCTGGCCGACAGCGTGATCGAGGCCGTCGGCGCCGACGCAACGCTCAAGCTGGCGCTCGCACTCGCGGGAAAGCAGGCGACTGTCTCCACCATCGGCGTGAGCCAGACCAAGCAGTTCCCATTCCCGATGGCCCTGGCATTCAACAAGGGGCTCACCTTCCGCACCAGCCTGTGCTCGGTGGTCAAGCACTGGGGCGAACTCGTTCCGCTGGTTCGCGGCGGTCGGCTGAAGCCGCAGCAATTCATCTCCCACCGTATGCCGCTGGCGCAGGGCGCGCACGCCTACGCCCTGTTCAACGACAGGCGCGAGGGGGCCCTGAAAATGGTGCTGACCTGCTGAGCTTGTCTCAGGCCTGCGGCTGCTGCTGGGCGCGCTGAGCCTGCTGCTGGCGGTAGAGGCCGACGAAATCGATCGGGTCGATCATCAGCGGCGGATGGCCGCCCTCTCGTGTGATGTCCGCAATGATCCTGCGGGCAAAGGGGAAGAGCAGGCGCGGGCATTCGATCAGCAGCATCGGCTCGGCGTCCTGCGGGCTGGCGTCCTGCAGCTGCACAACACCCGCGTAGACCAGCTCGACGATGAACACGACGCTGTCCTGGCGTTTCGCCCGTGCGGAGAGCTTCAGCTCAACAGCGAAAATCCTCTCCTGCGGCGGCCCGGGCTCGACGCGAACATCGATACCGAGCTCGATCTCCGGCGCCTTGTCGCCATTCTGCCCCGAAAACAGCCCCGGATTCTCGAACGAAAGGTCCTTAACGTATTGGGCGAGCACGCGGATCATCGGCGGGCCGGCGGCGGCCCTGCCAGCATCCGGAGTGGCGGCTTCAGTCATGGTTTCGAGGTCCGAAAACAGCAGTGGCAGGAGGCCGGGCGGCTATCACGCTGGCGCGACGGCGGCAACAACGGGCTGACTCCGCGGGTTTTGTGTCTATATTGACGTGAGGACCACAGGGAGAGTGCCCTGTCTGTCCGCAACATCTTGAAGGCCGGTCTTGTCCATTGATCTGATCATACTTGCGGCGATTGCGGTTTTTGTCATTTCCCGCCTCTACGCCGTCCTTGGACAAAAAACCGGGGCGGAACCACGCCCGCGTCCTTATCGCGAGGCCCCCGTCCGGGCGGCCGAACAGGCCGAGGATGCCAAGACGGATGAGGACAAGCGCAAGCTTCGCCCGGCTTTCACGGGCCCGGCTGCAGCCGGTCTCGAGGCGATCGCCAGCGAGGATGCCTCCTTCTCACCCGATGAGTTCCTTCGCGGCGCCCGCAAGGCCTACGAGCTGATTGTCGCAGCCTTTGCCGATGGCGACCGCGACGCCCTGCGCGACCTGGTCGATCAGGATGTGTTCGACGTCTACAGCGACGCCATCGTCGATCGCCAGAAGACGGGCGCGGAACCGATGCGGCTGGTGCGCCTGCGCCAGGCGCGCATCGTCGAGGCCTCTGTCGACGCCTCGCACTTCGGTCGCGTGCTGGTGTCGTTCGAAAGCGACCTGTCAGATGGCGAAAACCTTCGCTCGGCCAGGGAAATATGGACCTTCAAGCGCTCGCTGCGGTCGGATGATCCGAACTGGGTGCTCGACGAGGTGGCGACCGCTTCCTGAGGGGACAGGCCGGACGCCCGCATGACCCGCCGACTGACCCCAGAGGAGCGCAGGCTCTGGTCGCGCGTCGCCCGCACTGTTCGCCCCGCACCCGGCATGATCATCGCCGACGCGCCAGACCCGGCAGAAGAGATCACCGCAGGGCCGCGCGCTGCTGCGCCAGCGCCGCGCGTGGTTGCCTCCCAGCGATCGCGAACTGGCGGGCCCGAGGACCTGTCCGGCCAGCGCAAGATCCGCCGCGGCCAGCACGCCATCGACGCGCGCCTCGATCTCCATGGTCATACCCAGGACACCGCCCACCGAGAGCTTGTCGAGTTCCTGCTGCGCCAGGCCGCCGGCGGTGCGCGCTGCGTGCTGGTAATCACCGGCAAGGGGCGCCTTGGCGCCGGCATACTTCGCGCCCGCCTGTTCGACTGGATCGACGACCCGGATCTGCGTCCTTTCATCGCCGGCTACGCCGCCGCGCATCCGCGGCATGGCGGGGCAGGGGCGACGTACATCTTCCTCCGCTCGAAGCGATAGCTCAGCGGACGTCGAACCGCTTGCGGATGCGATCGACCGGCCTTCCATCTTTCAGCGGCAGGCCCACCAGGCGGTCATAGTCCACGAAGCCTTGTCGCCCATAAAAGGCCAGCCCGCCTGCATTGTCAGCGCGGATGGTGGCGTCGATCACCCTGATCCCGGCCGCGCGCGCGGCCGCCAGCGTCCGCGCAAACAGCGCCGACCCGACGCCACGCTGGGTGAGGCCGACCCGCGCGAACGTGCCGATGGTCGCCCAGTCCGCGGGCAGGGGATCGTCCGGATCGAATGATCGCATCAGGCCCTGAAAGCCGACCAGTTCCCGGCCATCCTCCGCCACGAAACACGATACCAGCTGCGGCAATGAAATGTAGGCGGCATCCATCGACGCCGCGTCGAATGGCGTCTCGTATGCCGTCGTCCCGCCGATCGCGATGATCGCATTGATCAGTTCCGCCATCGGCCCGGCATCATCCGGCCGGGCAGGGCGAACCTGCAGGCTCACGACGGCTGCGCCGCGAATTCGTCGTAGGCGCGCAACGCATCCGCTGCATGCACCATGCTTGGCCCGCCGCCCATCTGCAGCGTCACCGCAAGCATCTCGGCGACCTCCTGCCGCGTTGCGCCCGCACGAACCGAATTTCGGGCATGATAGGCGATACACCCCTCGCACCGAGTCGCCACGCTGATGGCGAGCGCGATCAGCTCTTTCGTCTTGTGATCGAGAGCGCCGGAAGCCTGCGCCGCCTTCGAGAGCCGGCCATAGGCCTTCACCGGCTCGGGGATCAGCTCGAGCAAATGTGCGACATGGGCATCGACCTCTGCGATACGCTCAGCAGCCTGTTCGGACATGCCCGGCCTCCCTTGTTGTGCGATCAGCTACGTGAGGCTTTCTCGGCGATCCCGGAAACACCTTGCCGGTCCGCCAGAACCTTCGCCACTGCATCCAGCGGCACACCCCGCGCGCGCAGCGCGACCAGCAGATGATAGAGGACATCACCCGCCTCCTTCGCGACTTCGGCGTCGCCCTGGGAAGCAACCGCCAGCGCCGCTTCTACGCCCTCCTCGCCCAGCTTCTTCGCTGCGAGAGCAGGCCCGCCTGCCAGAAGTCTGGCCGTCCACGACGTGGAGGGGTCTTCGCCAACGCGCGCATCAATAGTCTTCGCGAGATCGTTGAGCACTTCGCCGAGATAGGCTGCAGGCCCGAGCGGATCGTGCTGAGTCATGCGGCCTCCGTCATGCGCACCGGCGCGCCAGCGTCCGCGATTGCGCGCTTGGCGTCCGCCACCGTGGCTTCGCCGAAATGGAAGATCGAGGCTGCAAGCACTGCGTCGGCCCCACCCTCGGTCACGGCTTCGGCCATGTGTTGCACGTTTCCGGCGCCGCCGGAGGCGATGATCGGCACGCGCACCACAGCGCGGATCGCGCGCAGCAGCTCGATATCGTAGCCGCTCTTCGCGCCATCGCGGTCCATCGAGGTCAACAGGATTTCCCCCGCGCCGAGCTCGGCCGCGCGCCGCGCGAACGCCACAGCGTCCTTGCCCGTCGAGTTGCGCCCGCCATGGGTATAGACAACCCAACCCTCTGCCTCGCGCTTCACGTCCAGCGCCATCACGACCGCCTGCGAGCCCACCTTCCGGGCGCAGGCGGTAAGGATGTCGGGCTCCAGCACGGCGGCCGTATTGATCGCCACCTTGTCCGCGCCCGCTTTCAGCATGGCCACCATGTCGTCCGGCGTGCGTACGCCGCCGCCAACGGTGAGCGGCATGAAGCAGGCATCAGCGGTGCGCTCCACAACGTCGATCATCGTGCCGCGATTCTCGTGGCTGGCCGTGATATCCAGGAAGCACAACTCGTCCGCGCCCTGTGCGTCATAGGCCCGAGCAAGCGCGACGGGATCGCCCGCATCGCGCAGATCGACAAAGTTGACGCCCTTCACAGTGCGCCCGTCCTTCACGTCGAGACACGGGATAATGCGGACCTTCAGCATGCCGTGGTTCTAGGCCGCGCTCAGCCCCCCGGCAATGCAAACGTCGCAAACAGCGGCTGGTGGTCCGAGCCAATGTCCGGCCCGACGCGATGATCGACGAGCAGCAGCTCGCCGCCGAACCTGATGTGGTCAATCGGCAAGCCAAGCCAGCCAGCGAAGGCGGGGAAGGTTCCCGCAAAACGCGGGTCGCCCGCGCGCAGACCGGGCGAGGCGCCATAGGCGCGTCCCCACGGTGTCACATTGAAGTCGCCGGCGACGATGAAGGGCCGGGACACATCGAGGCGCTCGGCAATGCGCGCAAGTTGCCTGTCGCGGTCCGCCTTGAGATCCGGGTTGCCGGGCGAGGGCGGATGCGTCGTCACCAGCTGCACGCCTCCAACCTCGCCGCGGATGATGACACCATGGCTGCCTGGAAATGCCTCATACCCGATCCCGGTCGCGCTGCGGGCCGCAAGCGCCGACCGCCGGATCAGCTTGAGCCCATCGAGACCGGCGTCCGGCAGGGAGCGTTCCAGGTGATCCGGAAACAGGCTTGCAAGGCCCTCCAGCGTCAGCGAGTCCGGAACCTCATAGATCGCCACGACATCGGCGCCGTATGCATTCGCCTCGTGCACAAGCCTGTCCAGCGCCATTGCAGACCCATGAACATTGGCGCTCGCCACCCGCAGCAATCGCGCTTCCGGCGGCCCCTGTTGCGGCAACGCAAATCCGCCGACGCCAAGCACGAGCGCGAGATTGATCGCAGCCGCTGCCGCCGCGACGCAGGCCGCGCCGATCATCCCCCGCCACCCCGCGAGCCCTGCAGCGATCATCGCAAGCAGAAAGAGATGCTTGGGCCAGTGCGCAAGAAGATCGAGCGCCCAGCCTGTGCGGCCGCCCAGCCCGAGTCTGTCGCCAAGACCGAGAAGCGTAAGTGCGGCGGCCAGCCCGGCCAGCACCCAGACACTCACGGAAATCGGATGATCTGCGTTTGCGCGCGCGCCGCCATCAACGCGCCGCACGCAGCGCCTCGGCCGGATCAATATCGCCATCGTAGAGCGCGCGCCCGAGGATCGCGCCTGCGATCGCTCGTCCGGCGCGCCCCTTGAGGGCGGCGATGTCAGCGACATCCCGCACACCCCCTGAGGCGATGATCGGGATCGATACGGCATTTGCCAGCGCGCCGGTGAGGTCGACATTTACGCCCGACTTCAAACCGTCTCGCGCAATGTCCGTCACGATGATCGCCGCGACGCCACATCCCTCGAACGCTTTTGCGAGCTCGACCGCCTGCATGTCGGTTGTCTCGGCCCAGCCATGCACAGCCACGCATCCATCGCGCGCATCTATGCCCACGGCCACCTGGCCGGGAAATGCCCGCGCCGCTTCCTTCACAAAATCTGGGTCGCGCACCGCGGCGGTGCCGAGGATCACGCGCGCAATGCCGCCATCCAGCCAGCGCTCAACGCCGGCCATGTCGCGAATCCCGCCGCCAAGCTGCACTGGCGCGCGGATCACGTCGAGAATGGAGGACACCGCGTTATGGTTCACAGAATGGCCCTCGAAGGCCCCGTTGAGATCGACGACGTGCAGCGCCTCGAAACCCATCGCCGCGAAGCGCATGGCCTGATCTGCCGGATCATTGTTGAACGAGGTCGCGGTTGACATATCGCCGCGCAGCAGGCGAACGCACACGCCGTCCTTCAGGTCGATCGCTGGATAGAGCTTCATGTCCGCGTTCGGCTCCGGGGCTTTCTGCCGCGTCCTTGGAATGGGTAAACACTACACCCGACATGCTTAACGGATAGCCAAACTGCGGCGCATCGCCACCCTTATGGCTTCCAGCGCAGGAAGTTCGCGAGCAGGGTCTGGCCCGCCTTCTGGCTCTTTTCAGGATGGAACTGGGTGCCGAACAGGTTGTCGCGCGCCACAGCAGCGACAAACTTCCCGCCATAATCACACCGGGCCGCGACATGATCGCGGCGTTCGGCCTTCAGCGCGTAGGAGTGGACGAAGTAAACGTGCGGATCGGGCCCCAGGCCGGCAAGGCAGGGATGGTCGGTCAGATCCGTCAGCACGTTCCAGCCCATGTGGGGGATGGGCAGGGCGGGATTGGCGGGCTGGAGACGCTCGACCGCGCCCGGGATCCAGTCCAGCCCGCGTGTCTCAACATCCTCGCGCCCGACGGTCGCCATGAGCTGCATGCCCACACAGACGCCAAGGAAAGGCCGCCGGCTTCTGAACACCGCCTCGTTCAGCGCCTCCCTGACGCCGCTCCGGTCCGACAGCCCCGCAGCGCAGTCTGCAAAATGCCCCACGCCAGGAAGCACGATGCGATCGGCCTGACGGATCCGGTCCGGATCATCGGTCAGCGTGACGTCGAGCCGGATTTCATGATGGTTCGCGGTTGCCTCCAGCGCGCGCTGCACGGATCGGACATTGCCCGATCCATAGTCAATGATGGCGAGGCGGGTCATCGAGGCGATCTAGCGCCTTCCCCGGCAGCTGTCAGGCGCCTTCAACGAAGATAACCTTGGCGCGCGCCGTGCGCTGGCGCAGGGCGAGGAGGGGAGCGTATTCCGGCGAAGCGTACCAGGTTCTCAGCGCTGCCATGTCGGGAAATTCGAGGACCACCTGGCGCTGCAGCGGACCCTCGCCTTCGACGATCTGTGCTGCGCCCCCACGCACGACATAGCGGCCGCCATACTGAGCGATCACGCCAGGAACCTGGCGCGCATACTCTGCAAAGCCGGAGGGGTCGGTGATGTCGAGACTTCCGATCAGATAAGCGGCCATGCGGTCGCCTTCACTGCCTAGAGCGAACCCTTCGTGCTCGCCACCTGACCTTTCAGCCGGTCATCCACCACTGTGGCGGCGCGTAAAGCCCGCGCCAGAGACTTGAAGCTGGCTTCGGCGATGTGGTGGGAATTTTC
>JBEAMJ010000077.1:0-22162 GCA_041166025.1 Pseudomonadota bacterium
TCGCCCGCAACGGACCGGGCTCTGCCGCTCGCGCGACGCGCGCGCCTTCGAGCCAACCCTGGGGCGGCAGGTTCGGCCGGAAAGCATCTTCCATGCCCCGCCTCACCGCTGCGTCCGCAAAAGGCCGAGCGAGGACATGATTGAACAAGCCGCCGACCAGCGGGTTGGACGACCAGTGGAAATGCCAGCTCACACCCCCGGGCCATTCATAGGCGACCGGAGCGATCAGAACCAGGCCACCCACCAGATCCGGCCTGTCGAGGGCCAGGCGCAGCGCGACTGCGCCGCCCCATGAATGGGCGATGATCACGGGCTTGTTGAGCCCGAGCTGGCCGATCACGCCTGCTGCGACCATGGCCTGCCTGGTCAGCGTATCGGAATCCGCCGGTCGCGTAGATGTTAAACCCATGCCGGGGCGGTCGTAGGCCGCGAAGCGGAACTCATCTTTCAGCAGCGGCACGATCGTCGGCGCCCACGTGCCGATATGGGAGAACGCGCCGTGGATCAGGAGCAGCGGCTCTCCTGCCTCAATTCCCCATGTTGCGATGTGGGTGGAGACGCCGGCGGCATCGACAAATCTCATGCAGGAAATGTCCGCCTCCGGAAACATGGCGCAAGCCAACGCGCCGAGAGCCGCAGCTGGTCAAGCCGTCCTCCGCACACGCACGGCACGAAGTCCGATCGCTGTTGTGACCCCGCTGCGTCTACGCACGGCTCGGGGCAACGGTTCAGCGCAAAGAGGGGAGGGCCCGCAGGTATACCCTTGCGGTCCAGGGCTTGTCGGCCGTCACCGTCGAAAGCTCCAGCTTCGCGATGTTCGCGAACATGGTGCAGACACTCGCGTCGAGATAGCCCCAGCGCGCAGTCTGCTCGGCCTTGACGGCGCCGGTTGCGCCGGACGTCACATTGCAGATCACCGCATCCCAGCGTGCCTCAGGCGTCTGGTTCCACAGGACTGGCGTGGACGGCATGTCCGAGACCCTGACCTCGAATGTGGCATCGAACCTCTCGGCGTCGACGTCGGCAGGTGCAAGGCGCGGCCCGATCATTCCGACCGGCTGGGCCGCCGCCGGCAGCGCCGCAAGAACGAGAATGGCAATCGCAGCACCACCCATCACTTTCCTCCGCATTATCCCGATGGGAGAGCAAACGCTGCAGCGGGCCAAACATCAATGCGGAAGGCGTGAGTGTCCTGCGTGGCGCTCAGGCGGCGGCGAGCAGGCTTTCGAACAGCTTCACGCCGTCATTGCCGCCTTCCTGGCCCGCCATGGCGCGCTCCGGATGAGGCATCATGCCGAGCACCCGGCCGTTCTCCGACAGGATGCCGGCGATGTCGCGCGCCGAGCCGTTGGGGTTGCCGAGATAGCGGAAAGCAACGCGGCCCTCGCCCTCAAGGCGGTCGAGCGTTGTATTGTCGGCAAAATAGTTGCCGTCATGGTGCGCAACCGGGAAGGACACTTCGCGCTGGTCCTTGTAGCCCGCGGTGAAGGCCGAGGAGTTGCTGGCGATCGCGAGCGGCTGGGGTCGGCAGACGAAATTGAGCGAGGCGTTGCGCAGGAGCGCGCCGGGCAGCAGGCCGAGCTCGGTCGCGACCTGGAAGCCGTTGCAGATCGCGAGCACATACCCGCCCTTTGCGGCATGGGCGCGGATCGCGTCGCCGATGGGCGAGGCTGCCGCCATGGCGCCCGAACGCAGATAGTCGCCATAGGAAAAGCCGCCAGGCAGGACGACAAGGTCGAGTCCGTCGGGCAGCCTGCCGTCCTTGTGCCAGACCATCGCAGGCTCCTGCCCCGTGACCTGCCGCAGCGCGGTTTGCGCATCGCGGTCGCAGTTGGAGCCGGGGAAGACGATGACGGCGGATTTCATGGACAAATCCCTTTGCGCCGGGCCTCTAGCAGCTTTCGCGCCGAGTCGCGAGGGCCGCCTATCTCCACTATTTGTAGAAGATCACCGCGGCGCCGATCGCAATCAGAGCAAAGCCGACCGCTTGTTTCCACGTGAGCGGTTCGCCCAGCACCCAGACGGAAAAGCCGGCGAACACGACAAGGGTAATCACTTCCTGCATCGTCTTGAGTTCGGCGGCCGAATAGACGGCGTGGCCGATGCGGTTGGCGGGCACGGCCATGCAGTATTCGACGAAGGCGATGCCCCAGCTGGCAAAGATGACCAGCAGCAACGGCGAGTCCTTGAACTTGAGGTGGCCATACCAGGCCAGCGTCATGAACAGGTTCGATCCGATCAGCAGGATGATGGGCATCCAGTGTGCTGGCGTCATGAATTCCCCGAAAGGCTGCCACCCGATTTTGGACAGATTCTCGGTCTAGCCTCTGGTGCGGTCAATTCTTCCGGCGGAGAATGCGATGCACAGGCTCCTGGCTGCGGCTGCCCTGCTCGCCCTGGCGGGCTGCAATGCAGTTGAGGGACTGGGTCGCGACCTGCAGAATATTGGCGGTGTGATCAGCGGCACGGCAACAGGCGTCCAGAACGCCTCGGCCCCGCCGCGTCAGCCTCTGCCGGCCGAACAGCCGATTGTTCCGGACAGTTGCGACCCCGATGCGAACGGCCTGGTGTTGGAAGGGTGCCCCGTGCGCCCATAGCGCGGCGGTCTTGCGCTTGCGGAAACCGGCCCGAGAGGCCATGTTTTGGCTCACGACGGGACCCAAACAAGGGGATATCTGATGCGCAAACTCTTCCTCGCCATCGCACTCGCTGCGCCGCTGCTGGCCTCGGCGTGCAACACCATCGCCGGCCTCGGCAAGGACGTGCAGGCCGTGGGCGACGTGATGACGGATTCGGCCGAGAAGACGAAGTAGGCTCCTTCCGGCCGGGAAGGAGCCCGACATGGCGACCTCGCCGTTCCTGTGGAACTGGCTCGCCAAGGGCTATGCAAAATCACCTGTCGCGGACGAGGCGGCCTATCAGCGAAAGCTGGAGGTGACGCGCTCCTATTTCACGCCAGCCTCGGAAGTGATGGAGTTCGCTTGCGGCACGGGCACGACGGCGGTGAGCCACGCACCCTTCGTGCGCCACATCCACGCCTACGACATCTCAAGGAACATGCTCGACATTGCGCGTGGCCGGGCGCGCGAAGCGGGCGCTTCCAATGTAACGTTTGAACTGGCCGACATCATTGATCTCGATCTGCCCGATTCACGCTTCGACGTGGTGATGGGACATTCGATCCTTCACCTCCTCAAACCGAAAGCGCGCAAGGCCGTGCTGGCGAAGGTTCAGCGGTTGCTGCAGCCGGGCGGCGTCTTTGTCTCGAGCACCATGTGTGGGGACGCCATCCCGGGCTGGGGAAAGGCGCTGATCCCAATCATGCGCGCCCTGCCCCTGATGCCGCCCGTGCAGGCGCTGGCGCGCGAGGACCTTCGCCGCGATATCACGGATGCTGGCCTCGCAATCGAGCACGACTGGTCGCCAAAGCCGAGATCGCCGCTGTTCCTTGTCGCGCGCAAGCCGGACGTGAAGTCTGCCTAGACGATCTCGATTGCGTAGCGTTCGACCACGGTGTTGGCGAGCAGCTTCTCGCACATGTCCCTGACACGTTTTTCGGCGTCTGCCTTCGACAGTTCATCGGCGAGCTCGATCTCGATCGTCTTGCCGCAGCGCACGGATTTGACTTCGTTGAAGCCAAGACGACCCAGCGCATCGCCCACCGCCTTGCCTTGCGGATCGAGCACCCCGGCCTTCAGGGAGACATGAACCTTCGCGCGCATGACCTTGCTACTTTCCATTGAAGGAGAGGATTTCAGCTCCGCCCGCTTCCTTGATGATTCCGAGCCTGCGCGCAACCTCGGCATAGGCCTCGGTGACGCCGCCGAGATCGCGGCGGAAGCGGTCCTTGTCGAGCTTCTCGCCCGTCGTCATGTCCCACAGGCGGCACGAGTCAGGGCTGATCTCGTCGGCCAGCACCGTACGCACCATCTCACCCTCATAGAGGCGCCCGTACTCGACCTTGAAGTCCACCAGCTTGATCTGCGCGCCAGCGAAGAGGCCGGTGAGGAAATCGTTGATGCGCAGCGTCATCGCAATGATGTCGTCGATCTCCTGGTGGCTTGCCCAGTTGAACGCGGTGATGTGCTCCTCGGTGACCATGGGATCGCCGAGCTCGTCCTTCTTGTAGCAGAACTCGATGATCGAGCGTGGCAGCGGCGTGCCCTCCTCGATGCCGAGCTTTTTCGACAGCGAGCCGGCGGCGACGTTCCGGCAGATCACTTCCAAAGGGATGATCTCGACTTCACGGATCAGCTGTTCGCGCATGTTGAGCCGCTTCAGGAAGTGCGTCGGCAGGCCGATGCCGTTCAGCTGCGTCATGACGAATTCGCTGATGCGGTTGTTGAGGACGCCCTTGCCGTCCAGGACCGCGCGCTTCTCGTTGTTGAAGGCCGTCGCATCGTCCTTGAAGTACTGGATCAGCGTGCCCGGCTCGGGACCCTCGTAAAGGATCTTCGCCTTGCCTTCGTAGATTTTCCGGCGCTTGGCCATGTCGCGTCTCCTGGGCCGGAGGGCGCGAAATGCCCCCGACTCGTGTCGGAAAAAGGGTTCCTAGCCCATCCGGGGATGGACGTCCCGTCCGGCATCGTCGCGGGGGTGTTTTTGGCCCTTCCCAGTGGCTATATCGCCGTGTGAAGGACTGGACGCAAGCGACCACAGGGAGACAGGCATTGAGCGGATTCGACAAGCGCGAGCGGGCGGAAGAAGGCAAGTTCGCCCTCGACCAGGAATTGCGGTTCAAGGCAAATGCCCGTCGAAACAAGCTGTTGGGACTATGGGCCGCCGAAAAGCTCGGCAAGACCGGGGAAGCAGCTGCAGCCTACGCCACCGAAGTGGTGAAATCTGACTTCGAAGCGCCTGGGGATGAAGACGTGTTCCGGAAGGTGAAGGGCGATCTGGACGCGGCGGGCGTCGCGATCACCGACCATCAACTGCAGCGCCAGATGGCCGAGTTGATGGAAACAGCGGTCCAGCAGGTCAAGTCCGAGAAGAAGTAGGCTTCGCGCCGCCGCCGGAACGGGATAGGCTGCCTCCGACAAGCAGGGCGTGGGGCGTCCCGTGGCTTTCTGATTTCGGACTTCCTCTCTTGTCTGGCTGGCCATTGGCGCCGTGATGTTCGCCGTGGCGATCTGGCTCACCGACATGGTGACGCGGCTCGCTCCAGACCCGATCGCCACCAACACTTACCGCCCGGACCGGATGCCGTTCCAGATGGCGGCCGTCCTGACGGCGCGCCAGGTCGATGCCGACACGGGCTATGAGTACACGGTGAGCTATGCCGATTCGGACCGGCCCGGACGGGTCAACATCACGTTCTTCGTGCACCCCCCGGACCAGCCGATCATCCTTCTCGGCAGCAGGACCGATCCGCCGGACTGCTACCTGATCAGCGAGTTCTTTGCAGAGGATCCGCCACCCAGCCAGATGATCGCGGCGGATATCCTCAACGACATCGAGAACAACCAGAAAGTCTACCAGCTTCGCCCGGTCTGGCAGGATGCTTCGGCCGAGGAGCAGATCGTCCGCTGCTATACGCCATCGCTGACGCGACACGTCAGCTTCACAGGCCGGGCAGCCGACTTCTATTTCAATGACCGGCCGCCACCGGACGCTCCCAATGCGGTCGCGGTCCCACGGCTGCTCTTCCGCTTCAGCGGCATCGCGCAGGCGCGCGACCTGTCCTTCCGCGGCGGCGTGGACTTGCAGGAAGGACGCGACGCCCGCGAGACCTCGCGCTTTCTCAACCCCGACACGGTGATGTCTGTACACTGGGAACAGGCCGGCCAGCAGAGCCTTCGCGACACGCTTCTGATCGTGATCGGCATCGGCGTTACCGTCCTGATCGAGGCTGTGAAGCCGTATCTGGAGGCGTTGGAACGGCCGCGCGCGGCTGCGAGGGCGACGCAGGAGGAACGTCCCGGCGAGCCACGGCATCCCGTCCAGCCGGCGCCGCCCACGCAGACGCCACCAGCCGCCTGACCGCGGCGGCGGGTGTCATGGTGAACGCGAAACGTGAAAACCCACCGAGCCCAATGCCGACTCCCTTAGCACTTTCGCGGCAGCCTTTGTCCTTGTGACTGGCCCCCGACAGTCTGGCCCGGCCGGGTCCCCCTCTACCCGCCTCCCTGGCGGTTGCGCCACGTCCCCCGGGCGCCGGAGATCCGGTCGGAGCAGCAGCGCTCCCCTCGCGCTACGCTGCTCCGCCATCATGGCCTTGGGCCGGAGCGACGGTGCGGCGCTCCGGTCCCTTGTTTGTCAGCTGTCCCCGAACACACGCGCAAAGATCACGTCGACGCCCTTGAAGTGGTAGTCGAGATCGAACATCTCGCGGAGCTCAGCCTTGCCCAGCACCTTCGCCACGTCCACGTCGGCTTCGAGGTTGGCGAGGAAGTCGCCGTCCTTGCGGCCGGCGTCGCGCCACACCTTCATCGCATTGCGCTGGACCACGCGGTAGGCGTCCTCGCGGCTGGCGCCTTTCTCGACCAGCGCCAGCAAGACACGCTGCGAATTGTGCAGCCCGCCGAGCCTGTTGAGGTTCGCCAGCATGTTGTCAGGATAGACCAGAAGGTTCTCGATCACGCTGGCGAGGCGATTGAGCGCGAAGTCGAGATGAATCGTGGCGTCTGGCCCGATCCCGCGCTCGACGGATGAGTGCGAGATATCCCGCTCATGCCACAGCGCGACATTCTCCATCGCCGGAACCACAGCCGAGCGCACGAGGCGCGCAAGGCCGGTAAGATTTTCCGTCAGAACGGGGTTCCGCTTGTGGGGCATGGCGGATGAGCCCTTCTGCCCTTCGGAGAAGAACTCTTCCGCCTCAAGCACCTCGGTGCGCTGCAGATGGCGGATTTCCGTGGCAAGCCGCTCGATGCTCGATGCGATGAGCCCGAGTGCGGCAAAGAACGCGGCATGCCGGTCGCGCGGGATCACCTGCGTCGACACGGGTTCGACAGCGAGACCAAGCGTTGCTGCGACCTTTTCCTCGATGCGTGGATCGATGTTGGCGAAGGTGCCTACAGCCCCGGAGATCGCACAGGTGGAGATTTCCGCGCGCGCCGCCTCGAGCCGCTTCCTGCCGCGCGCGAACTCGGCGTAGAAGCCGGCCAGCTTGACGCCGAATGTGGTGGGCTCGGCGTGTATGCCGTGACTGCGGCCGATGGTCGGCGTCAGCTTGTGCTCGAGCGCACGCTTCTTCAGCGCGACCAGCACCCGGTCGATGTCTTTCAGCAAAATGTCGCTGGCGCGCTGCAGCTGCACGGCCAGACACGTGTCCAGCACATCCGAGGACGTCATGCCAAGATGGAGGAAGCGCGCCTCCTCACCAACATGCTCGGCCACCGATGTGAGGAAGGCGATGACATCGTGCTTCACTTCGCGTTCGATCTCATCGATACGCGCCACGTTGAAACCGCCACGCGCACGCACAGCCTTCGGCACATCGGCGGGGATCAGACCCAGCTCGGCCATGGCTTCAGCCGCCAGCGTCTCGATCTCGAGCCAGATCGCGTAGCGCTGCTCCGGCTCCCAGATCGCAACCATCTCGGGACGGGCATAGCGGGGAATCATGGGCGGCTCCGGCGAGGTCTGCGGAGGCTTTATGACGGTCGAACCGCATTGTCACCCGCCAGCAAGTCCTGCATGCTTTGACAACGCATGTGCGATGCCACGATACTGTCGCCCGCAGACACCGCCGGGCGGACATGGCTTTCGCGATCCATCACATCACGCCGAACACCACCGCCCTGCTCTCCCATGTCGATCCGGACGTGTACGACCACCCCATCGATCCGGCCCGCGTCGCGGCCTACGCGGCCGACCCGTTGCATGCCATGTTCGTGGCGGTGGAGGATGGGCTTGTCGTCGGCCAGATTCGCGGCAGCGTTCACCTGCAGCCCGACCGCGCGCCGGATCTCTATATCGACAACCTGGGGACGGCCCCGTCGCGCCAGCGTCGGGGGATCGCCTCGGAGCTGATGCGCGCCATCCTGGCCTGGGGCGAGTCGAAAGGCTGCACCTATGCCTGGGTCGCCACCGAAACCGACAACGACCAGGCCAAGGGCTTCTACGCCGCGCAGGCCTTCACGCATGGCACAATCGCCATGTTCGCGCTGGAACTCGACTAGACGTTCAGCGCGTAGCCTGCCGAGCGCACGGTTCGGATCGGATCGTCCCCGCCGCCCTTGCTCAGCGCCTTCCGGAGGCGTCCGATATGCACGTCGACGGTGCGGGTCTCGACATAGACGTCGGACCCCCACACCGCATCCAGCAGCTGTTCGCGGCTGAAGACACGGCCGGGATGCTGGATGAAGTAGTCGAGCAGGCGAAACTCCGTCGGCCCCAGATGAACATCAACGCCGGCGCGAGTCACCTTGTGCGCCGCGCGATCCATCGAGATGTCGCCGACGACGACCACATCTTCGGCCAGCGCAGGGCGGATGCGCCGCATCACGGCGCGGATGCGCGCGGTAAGCTCGGACATCGAGAACGGCTTGGTCATGTAGTCGTCGGCGCCGATGTCGAGGCCGCGGATGCGATCGCTCTCCTCGGTGCGCGCCGTCAGCATGATGATCGGCAGATTGCGCGTCGCCTGCTGCGAGCGCAGCCTCCGCGCCACCTCGATGCCAGCGAGCTTGGGCAGCATCCAGTCGAGCAGAACGATGTCGGGCTGGCGCTCCGCCACCTGCAGCAGGGCATCCTCGCCATCGGTCGCGATTGCGACCTCATAGCCTTCCTTGACCAGGTTGTAGCGGATCAGCTCGACCAGCGGCGCCTCGTCCTCGACGATCAGCGCATAGGGTCGCGTTGCGGCCGCTGGACGCATGATCGGGCGCTCGATCTCAGTTGCTGTTGAGGGCATCGACCTTGGGCCTTTCGGTAGGCAGCTGTTCGCCGGTCACAAGGAAATGGATTTCCTCGGCGATGTTGGTGCAGTGGTCGCCGATCCGCTCGAGATTCTTGGCGACAAAGAGCAGATGGGCGCAGGCGGAGATCGTACGCGGGTCCTCGATCATGTAGGTAACGACTTCGCGGAACAGCGACTGATAGTGCTCGTCGACTTCTTCGTCGCGCGCCCAGACCTTGCTGGCCGCGTCTGTTTCCAGCGCGGTATAGGCGTCGAGCACGCGCTTCAGCTGCGCTGTCACCAGCCGACCCATGCGCGCCACGCCCTTGAGGGCGCTGATCGCACCTATCTTGTCGACCAGCTTCACCCGCTTGGCGATGCTCTTGGCAAGATCGCCCACGCGCTCAAGCTCGGTTGCGATCTTGAGCGCCGAGATCACCTGCCGCAAGTCGCGCGCCAGCGGCTGGCGCAGCGCAAGGAGGCGCAGGATCTTCTTCTCGACCTCGACCTGCAGGGCGTCGATCTGTGGATCGCGCGAGACCACCGTTTCGGCCAGCACGAGGTCGCGCGCAGCGATCGCCTGGATCGCGTCGGACAGCATGTCCTCCGCGAGGCCGCCCATGCGCGCGAGATCGCCTGAGAGTTCTTCCAGGTCCTGCGAGAACGACCTGACTGTGTGCTCGGTCATGTTCTTTGTCCTTTCACCGGCAGCCTACAGGAAGCCGAGGCTTATCCGAAGCGTCCGGTGATATAGTCCTGCGTGCGCGATTCCCGCGGATTGGTGAAGATCGTCTCGGTTGGCCCTGTTTCCACCAGTTTTCCGAGGTGGAAGAAGGCCGTCTGCTGGGACACACGGGCGGCCTGCGCCATAGAGTGAGTGACGATCACGATGCAGTAATTCGCCTTCAGCTCGTCAATGAGCTCTTCGACCTTCGCTGTTGCGATTGGGTCCAGCGCCGAGCAGGGCTCATCCATCAGGATGATGTCGGGGTTCACGGCGATCGCTCTTGCAATCACCAGGCGCTGCTGCTGGCCGCCCGACAGGCTCATGCCGGGCGCATTCAACCTGTCCTTGACCTCGTCCCACAGGCCCGCCTTCTGAAGCGAGGACTCGACGATCTGCTGCAGGTTGGCCCGCGATCCGGCAAGGCCATGCAGGCGCACGCCGTAGGCCACATTGTCGAAGACGGATTTCGGAAACGGGTTTGGCTTCTGGAACACCATGCCGACCTGCGCGCGCAGAAGGACCGGGTCGACATCACGTGCGTTCACATCCTGACCGTCGATCAGCACCTCGCCAGTGACGCGACAGTTCGGGATGGTATCGTTCATTCGGTTGATCGAGCGGAGAAAGGTCGACTTGCCGCATCCGGACGGGCCGATCAGCGCCGTCACCGATTTTTCCGGCATGTCGAGCGAGACATCAAACAGCGCCTGCTTGTCGCCGTAGAACACGGAGATTGCGCGGGCGGATACCTTTGCGGCCGGCGCCTGGGTCCGTGTGGCGCCCTGCGGAGGCGTTGCGACGCGAAGCTGGGGCATGATGGGCTCCATCCGGCTCATCGCCGTCTCCACGCCGGGATCGCCGACATGCGAATCTCCCCGGCCCCCGCTGTCTTGCCAGCCCAGGTGGACACGTACCGGATCGCCATCACTGCCCAAAGCCCGCTTTCCTGAGAGTCATGTAGGCGCCGATTGTGACAGTCCTGCGAAGCGGGTCTGGCTTACCCCTGCGGCAGTCCGCCCGTTTGTGGATAGATGGGCGAATCAATGCCTTTGCCTGCTCCCAGACGGGGTGTTTTCTGCCAGAAAGCACCCACAACAGGCAGGGATTCCCACACGTGCGCGACAGTTTGAGCCTATCCGACCACGACATGAGCGCGGAGCGGGGATTTCTTTGCGGTTACAACGCGGCCGATGTTGTCCTCCCGTCGGACCTCAGCGCGGCCGCGGACGCGGCCCGTGACCTTCCACGAACCCTGCTCACCGGCCGCGTCCGCAAGCACCTTGAAGCACTTCCCGTGCTCGACCTCGAGCGCTTCTGCGCCGAGGCGAGCGATGCGCAACTCCGCACCGCAATGGTTCGCTACTCCTTTATGGTGCAGGCCTATGTCTGGGGCGAACCCGAAGCGCCGAAAACCCTGCCCGCGCAGCTCGCCGTGCCGATCTGGGCGCTGGCCAAGCGCCTCGGCCAGCAGCCGCTTCTGCCCTACTCGGCCTATGTGCTCGACAACTGGGACCGGCTTGATCGCAACAGCCCGATCAGTCTCGACAACATCTGGATGATCCAGAACTTCCTCGCCGGTCAGGACGAGGCCTGGTTCGTGCTCGTGCACGTGGCGATCGAGGCGCGCGCCGGTGAGATGCTGGCGGAGATTCCGAAACTGGTCGAAGCTGCCGCCAATGGCGATGCGAAGGCAGTCGAGGTCGGCCTCGCGCGTTGCAATCACGTGTGGGACGACGTCAACGCCATCTTCGACCGCATGCCTGAACGCTGCGATCCCTATGTCTACTTCCACCGCGTTCGCCCCTACATCCACGGCTGGAAGGACAATCCAGCACTCGCGGACGGACTGATCTACGAAGGTGTCGGCGAAACGGGCGGCAAGCCGCAGGCCTTCCGTGGGCAAACTGGCTCGCAATCGACAATCGTGCCCTCGATGGATGCGCTGCTCGGCATCGGACATGCCGCCGATCCGCTGCGCAGCTTCCTCGACGAGTTGCACATCTATCGCCCGCCCGCGCACCGTACGTTCGTCGATCGTGTGCGTGCGATGAGCAGTCTGCGGACCTTTATCCAGGGGTCAGGCAACCCCAACCTGCGCGACGTCTACAACACCTGCGTGCGCAGCCTCGCACGCTTCCGTACCCGGCATCTCGAATACGCCGCCAACTACATTGCCAGGCAGCACAAAGACTCGGCCGGCAATGATACCGATGTCGGCACCGGCGGCACGCCCTTCATGAAATACCTCAAGAAGCACCGCGACGAGGCGGAAGAGCACCTGCTGTAGATTGAAACAGCTGGAGCCTAGTGCGCCGGAGCAGACTTACTCCGCCGCCGCCGCCTTGCCACCCGCGGCCGCCTTGGCCAGGCGTTGCTCCAGCGTGCCGATGTCGCGCGTCGTGAACCTCGCGATCACCTCGCGCCCTTTGGCCACGGCCTCAGCGGTCGTCGTCGTGCCTGCCTGAATGCTGTCCGCAAGTTCCAGAAGTGGCTCATAAACCGGCTCAGGCTCGCCCTGAATGGTAAGGCCGAAGCTTGTGCCGGGGACTTCGAGCCTGTCCCATTCGCTGCGGACCTCGGCCCAGAAATCCTTGGTGGCGGCCCAATAGTTCGTCGCGACCGAAGCGTCGAACTGATTGTTCGGTCGATAGGTGTTCACGCCCTGCTCGCGTGCGATGATCTGCTTGCGTCCCTCGATCATGGCGAGCTTGGAATTATCCTGCTCGTGCACCCAGCCATCGCTTGTCAATGCGTGCCGGTTCACCGCCAGAACGGCATAGTAGTCTTTCCGCGTCGTCGACTCGCGACGGGGCAGCGGCCGCAGCTCCGCTGGCGGCGTCCATGCCGACACACCAAAGTCATGCTTCCATATCCCGAGCGCGCCATAACGCGGCGAGTCTTCGACCTGGTAGACCGTCTGGGACCACTTGCCTTCACGATCGGCTTTGTCGATCAGGCGGTTCTCCCAGGCATTGCCGCCGATGAAGACCAGCACGCTCTCCGGCTCATAGCGCCAGTCCTGGCGCCAGTGCTTGACTGGAAACTTCTCGTCGCCTGCTTCGATGACAAGAATATGCTGGAGGCTGATGAAGTCGCCGCGATCCTCGATCACGCGGACAACCTCATAGCCGCCCGAGCGATCCGGTTCACGCACCTTGTAGTCGGGCGTGAAGCCCACCGTCTCGAAGAAGTCGAACCGCACGCG
The DNA here is from genome assembly GCA_041166025.1 of Pseudomonadota bacterium. GTDB lineage: Bacteria > Pseudomonadota > Alphaproteobacteria > Caulobacterales > Hyphomonadaceae > UBA7672. Next base: position 12,775 of record JBEAMJ010000077.1, read on the forward strand.
ATAGTCGCCCGCCATCGCCTTGATGGCCGCGCGGTCCTGCTCGTACTTGGCGCGCTCGGCCTCGCCCATCACGCTCAGATTCGCAGCAGCTGCGCTGCTCACGCTTGTGCAGGCAGAAAGAGCAAGGCTGCCGGCCAACGCACAGACCAGCATCGCGCTCCGAAAAAATTCCGACGGCATCATCTGCTTGCGGCCTTCTTTACAATCGCCTCGGCAGGCCAAGTGCTATGCTTGCTGCAAATGCCTTGCAAGCGCATACCAGCGTTCCCGTCGACCGGTCTTCAGCTCACACGGTGCGCCTCATGATGCCACAACCTGCGACACCGACCTCGCGGATCACGTCGGCCTGTGCGGCCGCATTGGCCTGCACGCTCGCTCCGGTTGCGACCGGCGACACATCCTACCTTCGCCCGAACTGGTTCATCACCGCAACCGACGAACTCGTGACGGTGCAGTCCTCTTTCACAGAGAGCTTCTCCAATCCTGCGGTCGGCGTGAAGTCCGATGGCTGGACCGTGATCGGCCCGGATGGCGCACGGTCTGACTTCAAGACCAAGGTTGAACTCACCCAGCTCACTGCCCTCGAAGCCGACACGAAGGCGAACGGGACATATCGTCTTTCGACCGGCGAACGGCTCGGCCGCATTGGCCAGCAGGTCCTTGTCGATGGCGCATGGCAGCCCTACGCGCCGGGTCGCGCAATTCCACCGGGCGCGCAGACACGCCAGAGCCAGACCGCAACAGTTGCTGACGCCTACGTGACGCGCGGCGCGCCCACCACGGCGCCTCTCGAGGCGCGAGTCGGCACGCTGGAACTCAAGCCCATCACTCACCCCAACGACGTCTATGTCGACAGCGGCTTTGCCCTTCGCGTGATGCTCAACGGCCAGCCTGTCGCAAACCAGCCGGTCGAGATCTGGCGCGAAGGCGGCGCCTATGAAGAGCCAGCCTTTCGCAGGCTCATCACGTCTGCTGCTGACGGCGCCGTGAGCGCGACCTTCGACAAGCCTGGCGTCTACCTGATCTGGACCCGCATGTCGGGCGAAGCACCAGCCGGCGCGGCCACACCCATCCGCAGCTACACCACGTCCTTGACGCTCGAAGTCCAACCCTAGCTGTCGTTTGCACCCCGCATCGGCAGCACGACCCCGAACGCTGAACCACGCCCCGGAACGCTTTCGACCAGGAAGCTGCCGCGGTGGCGCTGCACCACGTGCTTCACGATGGCAAGCCCGAGGCCGGTGCCAGGCCGCAATCCCCTCCCCGGATCGACGCGGTAGAAGCGTTCCGACAGGCGCGGCAGGAATTGCCGCTCGATCCCCGGCCCGGCGTCGGTGACCCGCAGGGCCACGCATGGCCCGCGTCCCGCGGCCGACACGATCGACATGTGGCCAGCCTCCACCCATTGCCTGCCGGCCTGCATCACCGCTTCATCGCCCGTCAGGCCCTGCGCCAACGCAACCTCGACCATGCCGTTCGGCTCGGAATACTTCACCGCATTGTCGATCAGGTTCTGCACCACCTGCGCCAGCTCGTCGCGAACGCCCGTCACCGGTATCGGTCTTTCCGCACCGCTGACACGGATGGTCACGTCACGCTCAGCCGCCACCGGCGCCAGCGCCTCGCCCACTTCGTTCACAACGTCGGCCAGGTCCGTCTCGTCCTCCGGCGGCCGGTGCTCCGCCAATTCGATGCGGGACAGCGACATGAGATCACTGATCAGGCGCTTCATTCGATCGGCCTGCGCCTGCATGATTTCGAGGAAGCGCTCGCGCGCCTCGGCATCCTCGCGCGCCGGCCCGCGCAGCGTCTCGATGAAACCCGACAGCGAAGTCAGCGGCGTGCGCAGTTCATGGCTGGCGTTGGCGAGAAAGTCGACGCGCGCCATCTCCACCCGCTTGATCTCGGTAAGGTCATGCATGCTCACCAGGATGCCGGCGCCAAGGGGAGCCGCGACGCACGCGAAATATCGGTCCGTCTCGCCGCGCTCGGTGAACTCCAGGCGCTGCGCCTCGCCGGTTTTCCGCGCGGCCGCCACTGCATCGAGCAGTTCGGGCCTGCGCACGACAGCCGTCAGTTGCGGCTCGGCGCCGAGGAAACGGAAGGTCCGTCGCGCCGCTGCGTTGGCCGCCTCCACCTTCCCCAGGGCGTCGATGTAGAGAGCCGGCTCCGGCAGCGCCTCGACCAGCGACACGCGGAATGCCTTTTCCTGTTCGGCGCTGGCGCGCGCGGCGCGACGCGCATCGGTATCGTCTGGCGGCTCGCTTGCCGGATCGACCGTGCCGTAGAACCACAGCATTGCAAATGTGGCGACCGCGATACCCCCAAGCAGAGCGCCCAACCAGCTGGCCTGGCCCATCAGCGCCAGCAAGGCGAGAACGATCAGAGCGATGCCGGCGAGCGCGCGGAAATCGCTCGCGCGCGTGCGCGCAAGGGGCGGCGTGCGTGCCGCGCTCAACGAGGTTTCGGGTCCGTCGGTCATGTCCGTCTCCCTAGACCGATCTGCTTGATTTGTCGCGATTTCTGCGTGGCGCCTGATCGGCCACATATTGAATTACGATAAAAGTCGTTGACAGCGTGGCAAGGCTGGGAGAAATCGTGCCGGCCGGCGGTCAGGCCTGCCCAGACCATCCTCAGAGGTGTCCTTCATGCGAATATCCCTGCTTCTTGCTGCCTCAGCAGCCGTGCTTCTTGCCGCCTGCTCACCCGCGACGCCGACGCCGGCGGCGGAAGCGCCCAAGGCGACACTCGGCGCGTGGGGCATCGAGCTTGCCAACCGCGATGAGGCCGTGAAGCCCGGCGATGATTTCTTCCGCTACGCCAACGGCACATGGCTCGCCACCTTCAAGATCCCCGAGGACAAGGCCCGCTACGGCGCCTTCGACGAACTCGCCGTGAAGTCCGAGAACGATGTGAAGTCGATCATCGACGGCTTCGCCGCAAATCCCCCGGCCGCGGGCTCGAACATCGCCAAGGCTGCCGACTTCTACGCCTCGTGGATGGACGAGGCGACGCTCGAGGCGCGCGGCCTTGAACCCCTCAAGCCTTATCTCGACGAGATCAACGCCATCGCTGACAAGGCCGGCCTTTTGAAAGTCCTCGCAAAAGACGGCTATTCGGCGCCCTTCGGCTTGGGCATCGAGGCAGACGTCGCCGATCCAACCCGCTATGCCGTCTGGGGCGCGCAGGACGGCCTCGGCATGCCGGACCGCGACTACTATCTTGAGAAAAGCGAGAAGTACGACGCCTACCGCGCCGCTTACAAAGCCTATGCCACGAAGATCTTCGAACTCATCGGCGATGCGGCGCCCGCCGCCTCCGCCGACACGGTGATGAGGTTCGAGACCGAGATCGCCAAGGGCCACTGGACGCCTGAACAACTGCGCGTTCCGGACAAGGCGTTCAAGGGTATGTCGGCCGCCGACTTCAAGAAGCTGGCTCCGAACTTCGATCTGGAGCAGTTTGCAAAGGACGCTGGCATCCCAGCCATCACCAATGCGGTCGCCTATGGCGATACCGCGATCACGGCCGGCGCCAAGCTGGTGGATTCTCAGCCAATCGCGGCCTGGAAGAAATACCTCGCCTTCCATATCGCGTCCGACCATGCCGCCTACCTGCCGAAGGCGTTCGATGACGCATCGTTCGAGTTCTACTCGAAAACGCTGCGCGGCGTGCCGGTCAAGCGCGACCGCTGGAAGCGCGGCGTCACACTGCTCGATGCCAACATTGGCGAAGCGCTGGGCGAGGCTTATGCCGCGAAATTCTTCCCGCCGGAAAACAAGGCGAAGATGGACGAACTGGTCGCAAACCTCAGTTCGGCGCTCAAGTCGCGCCTCGAGAAACTCGAGTGGATGGATGAGCCCACGCGCGCCGAAGCGCTCAAGAAGCTCGCCAACTTCGAGCCGCGCGTCGGCTATCCCGACAAGTGGCGCGACTACTCGGCCATGCAGATCGACAAGACCAAGCTGTTCGAAAACATCGTCGCAGCCCGCAAGTTTGAATGGAACCGCCAGGTCGCCCGTCTGGGCGGCCCAGTCGACCGGGCCGAGTGGGGCATGAACGCCCAGGAAGTGAACGCCTACTACAACCCGCTGATGAACCAGATCACCTTCCCGGCCGGCATCCTCCAGCCGCCCTTCTTCGACGTGAACGCCGACCCGGCGGTCAACTACGGCGCCATCGGCGCTGTGATCGGCCACGAGATCGGCCATGGCTTCGACGACCAGGGTTCGGCGTTCGACGCCGTCGGCGTCCAGCGCGACTGGTGGTCGGCCGAGACCAAGGCGAAGTTCAAGGAGAAGACGGCCTCACTCAACGCGCAGTACGCCAAATACTGCCCGCTGCCCGACGCCTGCATATCCGGCGAACTGACCACCGGTGAGAATATCGGCGACCTTGGCGGGCTGATCATGGCCTATACCGCCTACAAGCAGTCGCTCGGCGGCAAGGAAGCCCCGGTTCTGGATGGTCTCACCGGCGACCAGCGCTTCTTCCTCTCCTGGGCGCAGGTTTGGCGCGCAATGGCCCGCGAGGACGCCTTGAGGAACCAGCTCGCTACCGACCCGCACTCGCCGCCGGAGTTCCGCGTCAACGGCGTCGTGCCGAACATCGACGAATGGTACACCGCCTTCAACGTGCAGCCGACCGACAAGATGTACATCGCGCCCGAACAGCGCGTCCGCATCTGGTAGAAGCGTTCCTCCGAACGCGATCTGGAAAGCCCGCGGTCGCAAGATCGCGGGCTTTTCATTGCCAGCTGTATGGCTGTGCTTGACTTGGCCGGGCCGGCGTCAAGAGTCAGCGCGAAGTCACAGATGGGAAAATCCCTTGACCGCGAGCCTCCTCCAGCGCCTTGGCGCCATGGCCGCCGCGACGGCCCTTGCCCTCGGCGCGTGCGCAGCACCGGCGCCGATTGCAGATCCGGGCGTCCTGCCGCCGGGGATCGCGGTCGCGCCGCGTCTCCTGGCCGAGGAGTTCACGCGGGAACGGCCAGACCTCGGCGACGACTTCTACGGTCATGTCAATTTCGACTGGCTGTCCACCTACCAGCTCCCCGCAGACAAGACCTCCTCCGGCGCCACTGAGGAGCTCACCGAAGCGGTCGAGAAGAACGTCCACGCCATGATCGTCGAGATCGTCGCCTCCAAGCCCGCAAAAGGCACGGTCGAGCAGAAGATCGCCGACCTCTATAGCGCCGCCATGGATGAGGCCGGGATCGAGGCGCGCGGCGCGGCGCCGCTGCAGCCCCACATCGCGCGCATGCGCGCCGCCCAGACCCATGAGGACATCTTCAGGCTGATGGGGATCATCGGCTACAACGCACCAGTTGGCGTCAGCGTCGACGCCTCGCCCGACGATCCGGACCGCAACGCGGTCTGGTTCTCGCAGGCCGGACTCGGAATGCCCCACCAGGGCTACTATCTCGACGCCAGCCTGCAGTCCGCACCACTGCAGGCCGCCTACCGCAAGCACATTGCGGACATCCTGCGCCTGCTCGGCAATCCGGATCCGGAGGACGGCGCGAAGCGGATCTACGCCCTCGAACGGCGCTTGGCCGAGACACACACCTACGAGGACCGCTCGCTCAGCATCACCGAGGCGATGCGTCCGATGTCACGGGCGGAGTTTACAGCGCTGGCGCCGGGACTCGACTGGGACGTGTTCCTCGATGCGGCGGGTTTGGCCGATGCAGACCGGTTCGTCATCACCGACCAGACCGCCGTTCCCGACATTGCAAAACTTGCCCGCAAGATATCGGTCGCGGACTGGAAGCTCTGGATGGAGTACCATTTCGCCAGCGACTTCGCGGCCTACCTGCCGAAGGCCTTCCGCGATTCCACCTTCGACTTCTTCTCGCGCCAGCTCTACGGCGTTGAGCAGGAGCCTGAGCGCTGGAAGTTTGCCGTCGCGGTCGTCGAAGAGCAGTTCGGCGAAGCCGTCGCAGAGCTTTACGTGAAGCGCTACTTCCCGGCGGGACACAAGGCGCAGATCGACGGCATCGTCCACAATATCCGCCTGGCCTTCGAAACACGAATGCGTAGCCTTGACTGGATGGACGAAGCAACTCGCGGGGCTGCGCTTGGAAAGCTCGCCGCGCTGCACGGCATGATCGGCCATCCGGAGACCTGGCGCGATTTTTCAGGGCTGACGATCGAGCCGGGCCGTCTGTTCGAGGCGGTCTATGCAAGTTACGAGTTCCACTGGCGCGATCTGCAGGACGACCTCGCCCGGCCCGTCGATCGCCAGCGCTGGGTGGCGCCCGCGCATGTCGTCAACGCCTTCTACAACCCGCTGTCGAACAGCTTCGTCTTGCCTGCGGGCATCCTGCAGCCGCCCTATTTCAGTCCCGACGCAGATCCGGCCGAGAACTATGGCGGCATCGGCGCCGTCATCGGCCACGAGATGAGCCACGGCTTCGACGACGAAGGCCGCCAGTTCGACTCAGCCGGTCGCACGCGAAACTGGTGGACGGAGGAAACTGACGAGCGCTTCAGGATCAAGTCCTACCGTCTTGTCGAACAGTATGACGGTTATTGTCCCTGGTTCGGCGCCTGCGTGAACGGGCTTGGCACGCTTGGCGAGAATATCGGCGACCTCGCCGGCCTCGAAATCGCCTACGCCGCCTACCGCATGTCGCTCGGCGGCAAGGAAGCGCCCGTCATTGACGGATTGACTGGCGACCAGCGCTTCTTCATCGCCTACGCTCGCACGTATCGCGACAAGGTGCGCGAGGAAGTCGCACGGGCCATGCTCGACAGCGACAACCACGCGCCCAGCCGCTATCGCGTCAACGGCGTGGTTCGCAACATGGACGCCTGGTACGCCGCCTTCAGCATCGCGCCGGACGACCGCCTCTACCTCGCCCCCGCCCAGCGCGTCCGGATCTGGTAGAGGGGGACCCGCACGCGCCTCAGGACGCTGCAACGACGCCCGTGACGCACGCTTGCAGATACACCTCGACACCCGCAAAAGTGTGAAGTCACCGCGATCCGGACGACCGTATCGGTGGTGCGATGATCCTGCTAAATCCGGAGCCATGCCCACCCCGGACGCCGCACGCTACGCCCGAGACGCTGCAGAGATCATCGGAGCCCGCTTCGAAAATCTCGATGACGGCGAGGGCTATCTCTTCCGCGTGTCGCGGGGGCGCAAAACCATGCTCAGCGGCGGCGGCAATGTGTGCGCCTATCCGGTCAACAGCGCCACAGCTTACACCATCTCGCGCGACAAGGCGCATACCAAGGCGGTGCTCAGTGCGCTCGACCTGCCGGTCATCCCCGGCGGGCTGTTCTTTTCTCATTCACGGCGCGCCGCCCTTCGTTCGACCGGTCACGAGGTCCATGACGCGCACCGGTTCGCCGCCGACATGGGTTATCCGATCTTCGCCAAACCCAATCACGGCTCGCGCGGCACTTTCGCCGAGGTGATCCATGATCCGGCTGGTCTTGACGACTATGTCAGTCGCATTGCGACGGAATTCGAATCCTTTCTGATCGAGCCGGTTCTCGAGGGTCGGGAACACCGCATCTTCGTGCAGGACGGCCGCGCCGTCTTTCATTCCAGCAAGGCGAGCCCTGCGCTCGTCGGCGATGGCAAGGCCGCGCTCGCCGAGCTGCTCGCGCGTCTCAACGCTCATGTGGCGGCCGAAGGCGTCTCACCACTCCCGCAGTCCGTCCTGGCCGGCCGCAATCCGGGCGAGATCCTGCCCGCTGGCGCCCGACTTTCCCTCCCCGGTCGGCGCAATCTCAGTGCCGCAGGCGGCATTGACGCGGTCAGCGACCAGCCGCCCCCCGCCCTTGCCAGCCTGGCGATCCGTGCGGTCGAGGCGCTGGGACTGCGGATCGGCGCGGTCGACATGTTCGACCTTTCCAGCGCCGGTGATTTCTCCGTTCCTGTGGTAATCGAGGTCAATGGCAATCCCGGCCTGCGCACGCTCGAACTCGCCGGCCGGAGCGATCTCATCCGGACCATCTGGGTTTCCATGTTCAACGCATGCCTGGACGAGTGATGTTTGGCCTTCCGAAATTCGGCGACGGCATCGGGCTGCATCGCATCGAGCGCTTCCTGCAGGCGCACCGGATCGATCGCGCCAGCCTCGCGCGCCGCTCCATCGCCGTCACCGGCACAAACGGCAAAGGGTCAACGGCCCGCTTTATGGCCTCTGCCATCGAAGCGGCAGGACTCCGGGTCGGCTGCTTCACCTCGCCTCACCTGTTCGATGTGCGCGAGCGCTTCATGATCGGCGATACGGCCATAGCGCGGGAGGATTTCGACCGCCACCTGGCAACAACGCTCGCCTTCAGCGCTTCGCTGCCGGAGGGCGACCGTCTCGGTGCATTCGAGTGCCTCTTCCTGCTGGCGATCCTCTGGTTTCAGGAGCAGAAGCCAGACGCTATCGTCTGGGAAGCGGGGATCGGCGGCCGTTATGACCCGGTTCGCTGCGTGCGGGCCAGCGTCTCGGTGCTGACCTCGATCGAACTCGAACACACCGAACTTCTTGGCGCGACCGAAGAACTCATCGCCTATGACAAGGTCGACGCCCTCGCACCCGGCGGCTGCGTCATACTCGGCCCTTCCATCCCGGAAGCCCTGGCGCAACGTATCGCCGCCTTCGCCAGCTTGTCCGGCAAGGCGACGCTGCCGGCGCTTGCGAGCCGCCGGCTCGGAGATGTCGAGAACACGCACAAGGGCGCGCGTTTCACCTATGGCTTTGCAGCCGTCGCGCCCGCGGCGGACCAGAGCGTGCGCCTGAGACTTGCCGGCCGACATCAGGTCGACAATGCGGTCACCGCCCTGCGCGCGGCCGAAGTGTGGCTCGGCCTCAAGCCCGAGGAAAACGCCCAGCGCCACCTGGCGATGCTGGCCGCCCTCGGTCGCACGCGCTGGCCCGGCCGGCTGGAAAAGGTCGCATCAGCGCCCGACCTCTGGATCGATGTCGGCCATACGCCGCGCGCCCTGGAGGCCGTCACGCGCACCTTCCTCGATTTCCAGCTGCGCGAACGAGTACTGGTCGTCTTTGGTGTCTCCGCGTCAAAGGAAGTGGCCGCCATTTCTGAAACTGTCGCCGGCCGGTTCGATCGCTTCATCCTGACAAAGGCCTACAAGGCCGGCGCCCCGACCGAAGTGTTTGAGCCCATCTTCCGCAGGCATTGCAGCGACGTGATCGTTGCACCAGACACCGTCGCAGCTGCAGCGCTCGCCCGCGACCGGGCCCAGCGCGAAGGCTTCACGGTTCTCGCACTCGGCGGCCTGTTTCTCGCCGCAGAAGTCCAGCGCGCCTGGGAGGGCCGCGATCCACGCGAGATCGATTTCCTGTAACGGCGGACCTGCCCGGCCTAAACGTCGACGATCTCGACCGCCGTGTAGCCGAACCGCGCGAGAGCGGGCG
>JBEAMJ010000078.1:0-250721 GCA_041166025.1 Pseudomonadota bacterium
CGCACCAGAGACGCGCTCTGGCAAACCATCGGTGACCTGATCGACGTGTTCACGCCAGACGAATGCGCCAACTACATCCGACATGCAGGTTATGCTTCATGACGATCGCAAAACGCTCTAGTAGCGGTAGTGCTCCGGCTTGTAGGGCCCCTCCGGAGCGACACCGATATAGGCGGCCTGGTCCGGCGTGAGCGAGGTAAGTTTCGCGCCGAGCTTGTTGAGGTGGAGCGCCGCAACCTTCTCGTCGAGCTTCTTGGGCAGGGTGTAGACCTTGTTCTCGTAGGCCTTGCCGTTGGTCCAGAGTTCGATCTGGGCGAGAGTCTGGTTGGTAAAGGAGGCGGACATCACAAACGAGGGGTGGCCGGTGGCGTTGCCGAGGTTGAGCAGACGGCCCTCGGACAGGAGGATCATCCGCTTGCCATCCGGGAAGGAGATCATGTCGACCTGCGGCTTGATGTTGTCCCACTTGAAGTTGCGCAGGGACGCGACCTGGATCTCGTTGTCGAAGTGGCCAATGTTGCCGACGATGGCCATGTCCTTCATCTCGCGCATATGTTCGAGGCGGATGATGTCCTTGTTGCCGGTCGTGGTGATGAAGATGTCGGCGGTCTTCACAACGTCTTCGAGGGTGACGACCTCATAGCCATCCATGCAGGCCTGCAGCGCGCAGATCGGATCGACTTCCGTGACCTTGACGCGCGCGCCGGCGCCCTGGAGCGAGGCGGCCGAGCCCTTGCCGACATCGCCATAGCCGCACACGACGGCGACCTTGCCGGCCATCATAGTGTCGGTTGCGCGGCGAATGCCGTCGACCAGGGATTCCTTGCAGCCATACTTGTTGTCGAATTTCGACTTGGTGACGCTGTCATTCACGTTGATGGCGGGGAAGGGCAGGTGGCCCTTTTCCATCAGGCGATAGAGGCGGTTGACGCCCGTGGTGGTCTCTTCGGTAACGCCCTTGATGGCGTGGCGCTGCTTGACGAACCAGCCGGGGGACTGGGCGAGGCGCTTCTTGATCTGCTTGAAGAAGTAGATCTCCTCTTCCGACTCTGGCTTTTCGATCAGGTGCGTCTCACCTTCCTCGACACGGGCGCCGATGAGGACGTACATGGTCGCATCGCCGCCATCATCGAGGATCATGTTGGTAAAGCCGCCATCGGGCCACTGGAAGATCCTGTCGGTGTAGTCCCAGTACTCCTCGAGGCTCTCGCCCTTCACGGCGAAGACCGGCACGCCCGCTTTCGCGATGGCGGCGGCGGCGTGGTCCTGTGTCGAGAAGATGTTGCAGGAGGCCCAGCGCACCTGGGCGCCGAGGTGCGTGAGCGTCTCGATCAGCACGCCTGTCTGGATCGTCATGTGGAGCGAGCCGGTGATGCGCGCCCCCTTGAGCGGCTTCTTTGCGCCATACTCGGCCCGGGTCGCCATCAGGCCCGGCATTTCGGTCTCGGCGATGATCAGTTCCTTGCGGCCGTAGTCGGCGAGGGAGAGGTCCGCCACCTTGAAATCATCGAACGCCATCGCCGCACTCCTGAGCTTGCTTCGGCGCGCCTGTAGCAGAGCCGCGCGGGGTCGGCAAATCATATAAGGATATCTTTATATGTTTGCGCGGCCGGCCTTCTGCCCTCACTTCGCCGGCTTCGGCGTCCCGTTTATGCGATTGATGGTTGCGCGGACTGTTGCGTTGGGGTCACAGTCCCGCGCCCGCAAGACGCCAAAAAGGCGCTGCGACAACCGGTGAGGTGTTCGGATGGCTGGCTTGCAGGTTCGCATCGGAATGGCGCTTGCGCTTATGGCGTTTTTTGCAGCGCCCGCGCTGGCGCAGGACGTCGACACGATTGACCGGATCACGGGGCAGGCCGCGCCCGGCGGCGCGCCGCCGCGGGCGCCGGATGGGGTGAAGGTCGTGGCGCCGGGCGCGCTGGTGTTTGCGCGCTTCGACGCCAATCTCGACGGCAGGGTGAGCCTCGCCGAGATCGGGGCCGGCGCTGTGCTGGCCTTCGCAGCGGCGGATGCCAATGGCGACGGGCTGATCACGGGCTTCGAGCAGACCGATTGGGCGTCCCGGATGGGCAGCCAGACAGATCTTCTCGCCAATGCGATGACCTTTGACATCGATCTCGACCGATCCGTCTCGAAGGAGGAGTTCGCAGCCGGCCTCAAGCGGATCGCGGCCCAGATCCAGCCGACCGGCGAGCTTCTTGTGGCCGACCTGCTCCAGCCACTCTCCCGAATGAACCAGCAGGCGCAGCAGGGGACATGGCCGGGCTGGGGCACAATCCGCGGTCGCGGTTCGCCGCCAGGCGGGGGTCAGTAGGGCTTACTCCCGCTCGTCGAAGCGGCGGCCGACGAGGTCGCAGATGGCGTCGAGGGCTTCGCGGGCCTGGGGGCCTTCGGCGTCGATCTCGATCACCTGTCCAACGCGGGCGCCGAGCATAAGCAGGTCCATGATCGAGGCGGCGCTCGCGGACATCCCATCATAGCGGACGGTGACCCTGGCGTCGAACTTCGCTGCTTCACGCGCAAAGGCCGCAGAGGCGCGGGCATGAAGTCCGCGCTGGTTCACCAGCTCTGCGCTGCGCGACCAGACATCGCTCATGCGGGCGTGCTCACCGGGTCTGGCTCATTCGGCTCGCTGCAGCAGGGCGGAGGCGACCGAGATGTATTTGCGGCCGGCTTCCTGCGCTGCGAGCGCGGCCTCGGCGAGTGGCAGGCGGTTGCGGACCTCGGCGAGCTTGATCAGCATCGGCAGGTTGACGCCGGCGATGACCTCGATCTTCGCCCCACCCATCACCGAGATGGCAAGGTTGGAGGGCGTACCGCCGAACATGTCGGTGAGAATGACAACGCCGGCGCCTGTGTCGCTCGCCTTGGCTGCGGCGATGATCTCGCGGCGACGCATGTCCATGTCATCGTCGGGGCCAATGCAGATGGCGCGCGCATTCTCGAGGGGCCCCACGACGTGCTCGGCGGCGGAGATGAACTCCTCGGCCAACCGGCCGTGTGTGACCACGACCAAACCGATCATTGGAAGCACTCCGCGTCATTGGCCCGAAAGCCCGCAAATATGGTGGTCCTGCAACGAAGGGAGTCAAGTGCTTGCAGGCTTGACCTTAATCAGGCCCGCAAACCCTTTCGATTGGCTGAATAGACCCCGGGTCGGCTGCTTTCCTTGGCGGCGGCTTCACGAGAGATCCGGCATCGGTTCAGTATCCTGCAGCGATATTCTCCGCGTCAGGTCGCGCAGTTTGGCGATCCGCTGCACGGTCGGTGGAACCTGGTCGAGACCGACAACGAAACGCCAGATGTACCAGATGTAGGAGAACACGGCGTACACATCGCCAGCCTGCACGGCTTCGCTTTGGCTCAGGCGCATCAGGGCGGCGGCGACCGGCACAATGACGCAGACTTCCATAAGTCCGAACGCCCGCGCCTCGGCATCGGAGAGGCGGACACGCCACTTGCCCAGCACATCAAAGTGCCGCCGTACAACTTCAAGGCGCGCCTCGCGCAACACGGCAATCTCCCGTTCCATCCTGTCGTTGAGGCGGCGGGTCATGGCGAGGGATCTCATCGACAGCCGACGACTGATCGCGGCGAGCGGGGCAAACAGGAGCAGGCAGGCAAACCCGATGACAGGATCCATTCCGATGAGAACTGCCACCGCGACCAGGAGGCCAATGACGGCGCTCGCGATGCCTGGGAGGTCCTGTTCGAGAAAATCGATGAACTCGCGCGAAAGGGCGGCGCGCCCCGCAATGACGGATGAGTCGATCCCCTGCGCGCGTGCGTGCTGGACGACCTCACAGGCAAGCCTTGTGTATACGCGCACGAAGACGCGCGTGTCGTAGAGCCGGGCCGATACATCCAGACTCATCATCGCGACGTGACAGGCCAGCAGCCAGCCGATCTGGCGATAATCGCCCTCAAGTACGCCGTTGATCGCGACAGCAGTTGCGAGCGGGTAGAGCTGGCCAGCCAGGTTGGCTGCTGCCGTGAGCGCGTAAGTGGTGAGAAGCTGCGCCTGATGGGCGCGCGCAATTCTGAGGATCATGTGAGTGTGCCGGAAGAGACGAGACAGATGACTTCCGCGACGCCATTGGCCTCGCAGCGCGAGATGGTCATGTGTCGGGGTGTCTCAGCACGTCATGGCGCGAGCTATCCGCGGTCCTGATGGTCCGTCAATGGCGTTTCAGATGTCGAGGGGCGCCGGGGGGAGTTCCACCACGAAGCGGGCGCCGGCGATAGCGCCATCAATCATGCGGTTTTCGGCCCAGACGGAGCCCCGGTGCGTCTCGGCGATCTGACGCACGATTGAAAGGCCCAAACCTGAGTTGTTGCCGAACTTCGCGCCGACCGGGCGGTCCGTGTAGAAGCGCTGGAAGATCTTTTCCAGCTTGTCAGGCGGGATGCCGGGGCCCTGGTCCTCGACGACGAGACGGACCATGGGTCCGCGCGCCGCGCTCACATTTGCGAGCGTGACCGTGACCTCGCCGCCAGGGGGGGAGAAGGAGCGGGCGTTCTCGACGAGATTGCGCACAACCTGTCCGAGCGGGCCCTCGCGGCCCATCACCTCGATTGGCGCGCCCGCAGGCGCGACGAGCTTCACCTTCGCATCGCCGTTTCGCGCGGTGTCGCTGTAGATCGAGACGATGTCCTCGAGCAGCTTGCGCAGGTCGACGCGCGAGAGCTTCTCGCGCACGATCTCGGCCTCGAGGCGCGACAGATTGGAGATGTCGGAGATCAGCCGGTCGAGCCGGACGACGTCGCGCGCGATGACATTGGCCATCTTCTCCTTGATCGCGGGATCGCTGACAGCCTGCGAGGTCTCGACCGCCGAGCGGATCGAGGTGAGGGGATTCTTGAGTTCGTGCGCCACGTCGGCGGCGAAGCGCTCATTCTCCTGAATGCGGTCGTAGAGCGAGACCGTCATCGCCTCCATGGCGCGGGAGAGGTCGCCGATCTCGTCCCGGCGGTCGTGCAGGCGGCCGAGGTTGAGCTTCTGCGAGACGCCCATGGTCACGCGGTCGGACGCGATGGCGAGCCGGCGCAGCGGACGGGCGATCCCGAGCGTGAGCAGCGTCGCGGTGATGATCGAGACGAGGATCGCGACGATGATGAGCGGGATGAGAGCGGCGCGCTCGGCGGCGATGATCTCGGAGACGTCGCTCGTCTCGATGGTGAGTGTGCCGACGACACGCAGCACTTTCTCGATCGGAATCGTGACGGAGAGGACGCGCTCGGCCTGGTCGTTGAAGCGTTCGGAGAACACGCCTTCGCCCTCGACCGCGCGCGCGACTTCCTCCTCAAGCGTCAGCACCTCGGCGATGGGCTGGCGGCCGGGCGAACTTACCGAATCGAAAGTGCGGTTGATGGCGCGCACGGTATCGAGCCAGGTCTGCTCCAGCCAGCTCGGCTCGCGCAGCGGCGGCAGGTCCGTTGTGTCGATCACGTCCTTGAGGAGGCGCGTGTCGGCGACGATCTCCTGCTGTGGGTCGTGCACGATGATGCGCGTCGCATTCGTGAGCGGCATCGCAGTGAGCTGGCGGATCACCTCATCAAGATCGAGTGCGACCGGCTGCTCCGTGGTGGCGTTGTCGGTCATGAAAGAGGAGATGAGCTGGCTCATCTCTTCAAGGCTGGCCTTGCGCGCGTTGACAAGGCTGGCGCGGACCTCGTTCAGCACCAGCGCGCCGGTGATCAGAATGACCAGGCCGGCGAGGTTGGAAGCGAGGATCAGTCTCGCGATCGGAGACCAGAGCAGGGAGCGCGGCTTGCGCGGTGTCGTCCTGCCGGCTTTCTCAGGCTTCCTTATAGCGATACCCCACGCCGTACAGCGTCTCGATGCCGTCGAAATTGTCGTCGAGATCGCGGAACTTCTTGCGCAGCCGCTTGATGTGGCTGTCGATGGTCCGGTCGTCGACATAGACCTGATCGTCGTAGGCCGCATCCATCAGCTGGTCGCGGCTCTTCACATAGCCGGGACGCTGGGCGAGGGCCTGCAGGATCAGGAACTCGGTGACTGTGAGGCGGACGACCTTGCCGTCCCACTGGCAGGCATGGCGGTTGGGATCGAGCGTCAGGCGTCCGCGCACGATCGGCTTCTTGTCGCCGTCCTCCGGCGTGACGGATGCGCCGCGCGAACGGCGAAGGATGGCCTTCACGCGCTCGGCCAGGAGGCGCGTCGAGCAGGGTTTGCGGATGAAATCGTCCGCGCCGATGTTGAAGCCCACGACCTCGTCGATCTCGTCATCCTTGGAGGTGAGGAAGATGGCGGGCAGGTTCGAGGTCTGGCGAAGTTTCCTCAGCAGCTCCATGCCGTCCATTTTCGGCATCTTCACGTCGAGGATGGCGATGTCCGGCGGGTTTTCCGACAGGCCTGCGAAGGCCGCAGCGCCATCGTGGTAGGCGCGGACCTGGTAACCTTCAGCCTCGAAGAAAACCTTGAGGGATTCGACAATGTTCTCGTCGTCGTCGACGAGGGCGATCGTAGCCATACCAGGGTCTCCTCGCGGGGCGTCCCGCCGCGCCGCTTTGGGCCATAATCGGGGTGAGCGGGCGCTAGGGCAAGTACCCTGAATCCGCAACGAAGTCAGTCGTTTTCGTACCTCTGGCTCAGCTGGCACGCGAATTGAAACACTCCTGCCAGGGGAAGTCGCGGGCATGCTGCGGAGAGTTCCATGCAGGTGGTAACCATAGGCGGATTCAAGGGCGGAACGGGGAAGACGACCCTGGCCTGCCTCATGGGCGTCGCCGCCACCAAGGACGGCCTGCGCACGGCGTGCGTCGATCTCGACCGCAACACCCGCAACCTGTCCAGTTTCCTGACATTGCGCCGGGCCTCGCGCCTCGAATGCCCCGACCACGTCATGCTGATGGACACGGACGAGGAAGCCCGGAGCAATGCCCGTCCGAAACATGCCGGCCGCCTCGAGCCGCTGGTTCGCCTCGCAGCGATGGACGGCTATGACCTCATGATCATCGACACCTCCTCGGGCAATCCCGCGGATGTGTATGAAGCGCATCTCCTGGCCGACCTCATCCTCACCCCGCTGAACGAAAGCCCGGCCGATCTCCATGGCCTGTTTGCCAAGGCTGGAACTCCGGCAGCGCCGCGTATCAACTATCGCGAGATGGTCGACACTGTCCGCTTCGACCGCCGCCGGGCCGGTTTGCCCGAGCAGCGCTGGCATGTCGTGACGAACCGTGTTTCCGCGCTGGGCAGCCGCATCTCCAATACGGTGAACAGGCGCCTTGCCGAGCTGGCGGAGGAGGCGGGGTTCCAGCCAACCGCCAGCCTGCGCGACCGGGTTGTGCACAGGGCGCTCGGCCTCAACGGCCGGACCGTGTTCGATGCGCCGGTCGAGGGTAAGCTCAGCATGGGCGACCTCTCGGGTCGGTCTGAGGTGCGCGCGCTCCTCTCGCTTCTGAAGAAGGCCCCGGAGCGGATTGCGCCGGCCGACAGGGTCGCGGCCTGAGCCCTGGTTTTTCAGACTCGGAAGTGTCGCATCGGTCGATTAGGTTGCCCCCGTTCACAGGCGGGAGCCCCGACAATGATTCGCATGCTTTCAGTTTCGGCGCTGGCGACAGGTCTTGCCGCGTGCGCGACGATCGCCCGTCCCATCGATATCGCAGCGCCCGTGCAGGCTGGCGACAGCTATTTTGCCAGGGCCGCCGCGGCCGTGCAGGCGCGCGCGGCGGAACGGGCGCCAAAGCCGGCGAAGAATGTGATCCTGTTCATTGGCGACGGCATGGGGATCACCACGATCACGGCGGCGCGCATCTATGCGGGGCAACGCCAGGGCCTTGATGGCGAGAGTTACAGACTGGCGATGGAGAAGCTGCCGTGGTCGGCCTTTTCCAAGACCTACACACATGATGCTCAGGTGGCCGACTCCGCCCCCACGGCGGTCGCGATGACCGCGGGGATCAAGTCCTACAACGGCTCCATCGGCGTGACGCAGGCGGCCAACCTGCGCGACTGCGCCAGCGCGAAGGCGACGGGCGTGACGACGCTGTGGGAGATGGCGGAAGCCGCCGGCCTTGCGACGGGGATCATCTCCACTGCGCGCATCACGCATGCAACGCCGGCGGCGACTTTCGCCGAGACGGTTGAACGCGACTGGGAAGCGGATGCCGATATTCCGGCGGCGGGCAAGGCTGCGGGCTGCACGGACATTGCGGCGCAGCTGGTCGCCTGGACCAAGGCAAATGGCGACGGCTTCGAGGTGATCCTCGGCGGCGGGCGCGGCAATTTCCTGCCGGCCGCGATGCAGGATCCCGAATACATCGTGCAGAAGGGCCGACGCCAGGATGGCCGCAACCTCGCTGAGGAATGGGTCGCCCAGGGCCCAGGCCGCAGCTTCATCACGGACAAGGCCGGATTTGATGCGGTGAGCTGGAGCGAGGGCCAGGTACTCGGCCTCTTCGAGCCAAGCCACATGCAGTACGATCTCGACCGCGGCAAAAGCGGCATGGGCGAGCCGTCGATCGCGGAGATGACACGGGCTGCGATAACGCGGCTGGGGCGCGATGAGGACGGGTTCGTGCTGATGGTCGAGGGCGGGCGCGTCGATCATGCGCTGCATGCCGGCGATGCGCAGCGCGCGCTGGGCGATGCCGCGGCGCTGGACGAGGCGGTGGCGGCAGCGATGGCGATGACCGATCCCGACGAGACGCTGATCATCGTCACGGCCGACCATTCGCACACGCTGACCATGGCGGGCTATCCGCAGCGGGGCAATTCGATCCTCGGCCTGGTGAAGGAAGGCGACAAGCTTGCGCTCGCGCGTGACGGCAAGCCGTACACAACGCTGGGCTTTGCCAACGGCCCGGGCTCGATCTGCAAGCCGGCGGCGGAGGGCAAGTGGCTGTGCGAGCGACCGGATCTTTCCAATGTCGACACAACGGCGCTTGGCTTCCTGCAGGAGTCGCTGATCCCGCTCGGCTCGGAGACGCATGGCGGCGAGGATGTCGCAGTCTTTGCCGGCGGACCCGGCGCGAACCTCTTTTCCGGCACGATCGAGCAGAACGAGATCTTTCACGTGATGGCCCGGTCGCTGGGGCTGACGCGATAGGGCGCCGTTGCGCCTTCAATCCGCCGGGAAAGGCGGGTAGGCGGTGGCAAGCTCGAGGTTCTTTTGCACGCCGCCCTTCCCCTTGTCCTTGCGTTCGCTGTGACGGGCGCTGCATTCGCGCAGGGCGCGCCGCGCGTGACCATCGAGGATGATGTCGCGCCGGCGCATGCCGTGACCTGCGCCGCGCTGCGGCTGGCGCAAGCCGAGCGCAAGCGGGATGCTCTGGTCGAGGCCGCGCGCGACGCCTGGCTCCGGTCGGGCGTCGATGCGGCAAGGGCACAGCTGGAAGCAGCAAAACTTGCAACGCGGGAGACGGCCGAGCTTGCAGCCATGTCGAATGAGTGCGAGCCATTCGAGATCAGGTCTGCCTCGCCTGCGGGCGGCTGAGGCGACATGCGGAGGGCGACATGCGGATTTCCGGGATGCTTCTTGTGACGGCGATGCTTGCCGCCTGTCAGCCGGCGGCAGATCCGGTGTCGGCTGCGCCGGACGAGCCGACGGCGGAGGAGATGGGCCAGGATGAGCCCGGCGCGCCGTTCGCACCTGCGCCGGTTGGGCCGCCTGTGGATTACGAAGCGATGTCGAAGACGGCAATGAGCTTCACACCGGGCGTGCTCAGGATCACGCCAACGCCGGCGAAGTCGCCCAACCTGCCCGAAGGGGCGGTCTTCCAGTTCGGCAATGGCTACATCCTCGATACGACGTCGATGCCAGGCGGCGCGGTGCAGGGAACCCCGGTTTACGACTTCACCTCGCTGTTCCTTCTGCCCGACGGACAGGCGGTCAAGGCGGACGCGATCGCAATGTACGCCGTCGATGACGAGATCGTGCCCCCAGGGTTGGCCAATGGCGGCTTCTGCGACAAGACCAGCTTCCTTGCGACCTACAGGAAGGTCGGCGCGGATGCTGAGGACATCACGATCGCGGCGTTCAGGGGCGATCAGTGGCCGCCGCTCTCCGAGACGGCGTTGTGCGGAACGTTCACGTACGCGCGGGCCGTGACGCAGTAGGAATCAGCCGCGCTCCCGCACCTTGTTGCGGATGCTTTCAAGAAGCCACTCGAACTTCTTCATTGCCGCTGCATCGGGCTCATACCCAAAGTGACGCCATCGCCGAAGTTCGAAGAACAGCACAGCGCGGAGTTCGCGAAGCGAGACCGGCGTGCCTTCATTCGCGAGTCTTGCGCAGTCCTCGCCGAAGGCTGCGTATCCGTCGAAGGAATGGCCGAAGCGACTGATCTGCTCCCATGGTGATCTGATGGTTGGAATGAGGTCCGCCCTCAGGTCCTGGTCGGCAATCAGGCGCACCGGGGCTCACTCCACGGCCGCATAGATCAGCGCGCGGAGCTTCGCCTGTGTGTCGAGGCCGCCGGCAGGGATGAGCTGCGTCATGAAGGAGACGGTGAGGCCTTCGGCAGGGTCGATCCAGTAGGTCGAATGGTAGGCGCCGCCCCAGCCATAATCGCCCTTCGAGCCCAGATTGCCCATGGCGCCGGGGTCTTCCGTGATGCGGAAGCCGAGGCCGAAACCCTGGCCGGGCTGGAAGGTCGCGGTCACCAGCGCGTCCTGGCTCATCTGTTCGACGCTCTTGCGCGAGAGGTAGCGCCGGCCTTCGAACGTGCCGCCCTGGCGGAGCATTTCGAGGAAGCGCGAATAGTCGCGTGCGGTCGAGAGCAGGCCGGCGCCGCCCGCGAAGGCCTTGCACGGGCCGTTGAGGTAGTGACCCTGGCCGATATGGCCCGAGCCCTGCCAGCTGCCCGGATCGGGCGCGCGTTCGGACTTGCCGTCCTTGGCCGAATAGACGACGGCAAGGCGGCTCGCCTTGTCGGGAGGCAGGCAGAAGCTGGTGTCGGTCATGCCCAGCGGGCCAGTGATGCGCTCCCGGAAGAACACATCGAGCGACTGGCCGGAGACCTTCTCGACGACAACGCCGAGAATGTCGGTGTTGTAGCCATAGACCCAGGCCTCGCCGGGCTGAGCCGCCATGGGGAGTTTAGGCATTTTTGCGACGATGTCGGCGACGGGCACGGTCTTGTCGGCGAAGTACCAGCCGAAGACGCCGGCGTCGCGCCAGGCCTGTTCGCCGGGGCCCGAGCCATAGGAAATGCCCGCCGAATGGCTCATGAGATCGCGCAGGGTGATGGCCCGCTTGGCGGGCACCACCTCGTAGCCGCCCTTGTCCTTCGCGACTGCGACGGTGGTCTTCGACCATTCGGGCAGGAATTTCGACAACGGGTCTTCCAGCAGGAGCTTGCCTTCCTCCATCAGCATCATGATCGCGACGCTGGTCAGCGCCTTGGTCTGCGAGGCGATGCGGAAGATGTCGTCTTCCTCCATGCGGTCGCCCGCCTCGCGGTCGCGCCAGCCATAGGCCTCGGAGAAGACTTCGCGGCCATCCTGGTGGATCATCACCACGGCGCCGGCAAGCTTCTGCTCCTCGACGTAACGCTTCATCGTGGCGTCGAGGACCTGCAGGCGCGACTGGGAGATACCGTGGGGCGCATCGTTCGCGATCGGCGCATGAGCGATGGGTGCGAGCATGGCCGGGCGCTCGGTGTCGGTGACGGAGACCACGCAGCCGGACAAGGCGAGCGTGCAGAGACCGGCCAGAAGCGTTGAACGCGATGTCATCGAAACCCTCCCACGTGTTCTGCCGGACGATGGCAGGCGCAGCGTGCACGTTCAAGCGTGACCTGTGGGCAGCGGCCACAGTTGATCCGGCGCCGGCTCTGGACGATGTAACCGCATGGGCGAGCGGTACGACTACATCATTGTGGGGGCGGGCAGTGCGGGGTGCCTGCTGGCGAACCGGCTGTCGGCTGACCCGCGAAAGCGCGTGCTGCTGCTCGAAGCGGGTGGGAAGGACGACTGGGTCTGGTTTCACATTCCGGTCGGCTATCTCTTCGCGATCGGCAATCCGCGGGCGGACTGGATGTTCGAGACCGAGACCGTGCCGGGACTCAACGGGCGAAAGCTCGCCTATCCGCGTGGAAAGGTGATCGGCGGATCCTCGTCCATCAATGCGATGATCTACATGCGCGGCCAGGCGGCGGATTATGACGGCTGGCGCCAACTTGGCCTGGCGGGGTGGGGCTGGGACGATGTGCGACCCTATTTCCTGCGCCACGAGGATCATGTCGATGGCGGCGATCATCACGGGCAGGGCGGAGAATGGAGGGTCGAGCATCCGCGCATGCGCTGGAAGGTGCTGGATGCGTTCGCCGATGCGGCTCAGGCGGCGGGCATTCCGAAGGTTCGCGACTTCAATACCGGCGACAATGCCGGCGTTGGCTATTTCCAGGTGAACCAGAAAGCGGGGCGGCGCTGGTCTAGCGCACGCGGGTTTCTGAAGCCGGCGCTTGGGCGCGCCAATCTCAAGCTCGAGACCGGCGCGTTGGTGGAGCGCATCCTCATCCGCGAAGGCGAAGCGAAAGGCGTTGTCTGGTCGCGCGAGGGACAGCGGTTCGAAGGGCTGGCCGGGGGCTGCGTGATCCTGGCGGCTGGCGCGGTGCAGACGCCGAAATTGCTGGAACTGTCGGGTGTTGGCGATGGAGAGCGGTTGAAGTCGCTGGGCGTCGACATTGCGAGGCACAGCCCGGGTGTCGGCGAGAACTTGCAGGACCATCTCCAGCTGCGACCGATCTACAGGGTGAGCGGCGTGCCGACGCTGAACGAGCAGTATGCCAACTGGCTGCGACGTCCGGTGATGGCTGCGGACTACGCCTTGCGTCGGCGCGGCCCCATGACGATGGCGCCCTCCCAGATGGGCGCGTTTGCGAAATCGAACGAACGTCACGCGACGCCAAACCTGCAGTTCCACGTCCAGCCCCTGGCGCTGCCGAAATTCGGCGAACCGATGTATGCCTTTCCGGCGATCACGATCAGCGTCTGCAACCTTCGGCCGGAAAGCCGGGGGTCGATCCATGCCGGCTCGCCCGACCCCGCCGCGAAACCGGCGATACAGCCCAACTATCTGGCCGTGGATGCGGATCGCGTGACGGCGGTGGAAGCGCTTAAGCTGGTGCGAGGGATCGTGGGGCAGGCGCCGCTGCAGCGTTTTTCGCCGGTGGAGTTTGCCCCGGGCGTCGGGGTTCAATCGGATGAGCAGCTGGCGCGAGCGGCGGGCGAGATCGGCACGACGATTTTCCATCCGGTCGGCACGGCGCGGATGGGCGCTGAGGGCGATCCTGGTGCGGTGGTCGATGAACGGCTGCGAGTGCGTGGTGTTGGACGGCTCCGGGTGATTGATGCGTCAGTGATGCCGCGGATCACCTCAGGCAACACCAACTCGCCGACGCTGATGATCGCTGAGAAGGGCGCGGAGATGCTGCTGCAGGATGCGCGGGGGTGAGCCGAATCCGGGGCTGCCTCTCAACCTTCCGTCTGTGCAGGTTCAACAAGGGAGATCCCGTGCGAGCAAGGATCAGGTCGGGGGCGCCGTGAAGCAAGCCGCCCGCAAGGTTCAGAAGGCGGCCGGCGACATGAAGGATAAGGCCAGGGATCGCGACGCGGACCACTGCGGCTGACAGGTTTCACCGGCCAAAGCGAACGATCCGGAGCCTGCCTCCTGGCCGTTTCCTTTTGATCTTGCCCCGGTTCCGGTCTAGCAGGCGCCGTCAAGGCGGGGCGGGAATGGATACGGTGAAGACAGACAGGCCGCGGTCGGCCGTTCGCCTCAGCGGCGGTGCGCTGAGCTGGGCGGCGCTGTTGCTGCTGGTCGTGATCTGGGGTTCGACCTTTGCCGGAATTCGCATCGGTGTGGAGACGATCACGCCGGCCTGGCTGGTGGCGGGACGGCTTCTGAGCGGGGCGGCGTTTCTCGGACTGTGGATCCTGGGCGCAGGCCTCATGAAGCCGGCGCCGCGCGGGGGTGCGGCCGAACAGGTGACGGCGAAGGCCATGGGCTGGTTTGCGCTCATCGGGATTGCAGCGACGGCAGCACCTTTCGTTCTCTACGCGCACGCAGCCGAGAGTATCGGGTCTGCAGTCATGGCGATCTGCAATGGCGGCACGCCATTCGCGACTGTCTTGCTTGCGCACGTTTTCGTAGGCGATCGCATGAATGCGCGGCGGATGGCCGGCGTGCTGATGGGTTTCCTGGGCCTTGTCGTTCTGGTGCTGCCTGAGTTCGGCAAGGGAGGTGCGAGCGCCAGCCTGATCGGCATTCTGCTGGCGGTGGTGGGGGCGTGGCTCTATGCGGTGGGCAATGTGGCCACGCGACTGGCGCCGCGCGTTTCGCCGATCGTGTCCAGCTTCTGGATCGTCGCAATCGCGGCTGTCGCCTCGCTTGCCTACGCCATCCTGGCCGAACCGTTTCCGCAGGCGGCAAGCTCCCGGTCGATTGTCGCGATGGTGGTGCTGGGGCTGCTGCCGACGGCCTTCGCGATGTTCGTCTATGTCTGGCTGATCCAGCGAGCCGGGCCTGTGTTCGTCTCCTTCACCACCTACCTGTCGCCGCTGTGGGCGACGGGGCTGGGCGTGCTGTTCCTGGGCGAGCCGCTCTACTGGTCGATGGTCGGGGCGCTGGCGCTGATCCTCGCCGGCGTGGCGGTAGCGAACCGCAGGCCGGCTAATGCAACGCGATAATTGACGGCCAATGAGTTCCGGCGCATACGCGTCGCCGGGCCAGTCGCCCCCAACGGCGACCAGCCCATCTGTAAGGATGGGAGACAAACAGATGACGACCCCCGCGATGCCCGCGGTGCGCCCAGATCGCGCACACTTTTCTTCCGGACCTTGCGCCAAGAGGCCTGGCTGGAGCCCCGACAATCTCAAGCTGGACTCTCTGGGCCGGTCGCACAGGTCGAAGCTCGGCAAGGCGCGCCTGAAGCTGGCGATCGACAAGACCCGCGCCATTCTCAAGATCCCCGCCGACTATCGCATCGGCATCATGCCGGGCTCGGACACGGGCGCCATCGAGGCGGCCTTCTGGTCGATGCTCGGCGCGCGGCCGGTGGACGTGTTCGCGTTCGAAAGCTTTGGCGAAGACTGGGTGACGGACATCACCAAGCAGCTGAAGGTCGACGCCACGACGCACAAGGCCGGCTACGGCCAGCTGCCGGACATGTCCAAGGCGCGCAAGGACGCAGACATCGTCTTCACGTGGAACGGCACGACGTCGGGCGTGAAAGTGCCGAACGGCGACTGGATCGCGGATGATCGCGAAGGTCTCACGTTCTGCGATGCGACCTCCGCCGTCTTCGCGATGCCGATCCCGTGGGCCAAGATCGATGTGCTGACCTATTCCTGGCAGAAGGTGCTGGGCGGGGAGGGCGCGCACGGCATTCTCATTCTCAGCCCGCGTGCGATCGAGCGGCTCAAGACCTACACGCCGAAATGGCCGATGCCGAAGCTCTTCCGCATGGCCAAGGGCGGGGAAGTGACCGAAGGGATTTTCGAGGGCGAGACGATCAACACGCCCTCCATGCTGGCGACCGAGGACTATCTCGACGCGCTGGCGTGGGTCGAGGGTCTTGGCGGGGTCGAGGCGCTGTTCAAGCGCTCGGACGCCAACCTTGCCGTGCTTGAGGCGTGGGTGGCGCGGACGCCGTGGGTGGAGTTCCTCGCGGCTGACAAGGCGATCCGGTCCAATACGTCGGTGACGTTGTCAATTGTCGATCCTCGTGTCGCGAAGCTCGAGGAGAAGGCGCAGCAGGAGTTCGTGAAGAAGTTCACGGGTCTGCTTGAGAAGGAAAACGCGGCCTACGACATCGGCGGCTACAAGGCAGCGCCCCCGGGCCTGCGCATCTGGTGTGGCGCGACCGTGGAAGCGGCTGACCTCGAAAAGCTGACGCCGTGGCTCGACTGGGCATTTGAAACGACAGTGGCGGAACTCAACTAGCTGTCATCCCGGCCGCGTCGAAGCCCATTCTTGGCTGAACAAGACTGGGCCGGGACCCACCAGCCAGTGTCGTGCTGGCGCCATGGGTCCCTGATAGCCCTTCGGGCTTCCGGGACAGCAATTGCGGAGGGCGCGATGCCCGTAGAATCCTCTCACACGATCCGCGACTGGGGCGATGCGACTTTCGGCGCCGTGCGCGATCTCACGGCGCTTGTCGCTCGGGCGCGCGGTGAGATGGACGAACTGGAGCAGGCGCTGCAGGCCGGCGACCATTCCGAGGCGGGCCGGGAGGCAGCGGATGTCGCCATCCTTCTGCATCGTCTCGTCGCGCTGCTCGGCATGGAGCTTTCCGAACAGGTCGACGCCAAGATGCGGGTCAATCGCGCGCGCACATGGAAAACGGCGGGAGACGGGACGGGCGGTCATGTCTGACCTTACGCTTCGCCTCGCCGCGCATGCCGATATCCCGACTTTGCTGCGCTGGGATCGCGACCCCGCTGTCATCGCGGCCGGCAGTGACGATCCAGAGGCCGCCATCGCCTGGGGCGAGGACAATGACTGGGCCGGGAACATCGATCTCTATCAACCCGGTGTCTGGGAGTACTGGATCGCAGAACTTCACGGGCGCCGCATTGGCTGCATGCAGATGTGCGATCCACATCTGGAGCCGGCTCACTACTGGGGCGAGATCGAGCCCAACCTGCGCTCACTCGATATCTGGATTGGCGAGGCGGAAGCGCGCGGCAAGGGCTATGGCGCGACGATGATGCGCCTCGCCTTCGCGCACTGCTTTTCAGATCCACTGGTGACGGCGATCATCATCGATCCGCTCGCGTCCAACACGCGGGCGCTCAAATTCTACCAGCGTCTCGGTTTTGTCCCGACGCATCGGCAGGTCTTCCATGAGGAGGACGATTGCCTCGTTCACAGGCTCACGCGCGCTGACTGGCTCGCCCGGAATCAAGGAGAATAGTCCATGGTGAAAGTTCTTATTGCCGATGACCTCGCCCCCGGCGCGGCTGACATCTTCCGAAATCGAGGTATCGAGGTGGACATGAAGGTCGGCCTCAAGAAGGACGAGCTGATCAGGATCATCGGCGATTATGACGGGCTTGCCGTGCGCTCGGCGTGCAAGCCGGACAAGGATGTGATCGCGGCCGGAACGAAGCTGAAGGTGATCGGCCGCGCCGGCATCGGCGTCGACAATGTGGACGTGAAGGCCGCCACGGCCAAGGGCGTCATCGTGATGAACACCCCCTTCGGCAATGCGATCACGACGGCGGAGCATGCGATTGCGATGATGTTCGCGGCGGCGCGGCAGATCCCGTCGGCGAGCCAGCGTACGATCGCGGGCGAGTGGCCGAAGAAGGATTACATCGGCATCGAGCTTTATGCGAAGACCTTAGGTCTCATTGGCGCAGGCAATATCGGCTCGATCGTTGCGGACCGCGCGCTGGGCCTGAAGATGAAGGTGGTGGCGTACGATCCATTCCTGACCGCCGACCGTGCGACGGCGCTCGGTGTCGAGAAGGTCGAGCTGCACGAGCTTCTGTCGCGGGCTGACGTGATCACGCTGCATACGCCGCTCACCGAGCAGACGAAGAACATCCTGTCGGCCGAGAACCTCGCCAGGACGAAGAAGGGCGTGATCCTGGTCAACTGTGCGCGTGGCGGTCTGGCCGATGAGGCGGCGGTTCGTGCGGGGCTAGAGTCGGGGCATATCGGCGCTGCGGCATTCGACGTCTTCCTCGAGGAGCCAGCGAAGACCAACGTGCTGTTCGGCGCGCCGAACTTCGTGGCGACCCCGCACCTTGGTGCATCCACCGTCGAGGCGCAGGACAATGTCGCCTTCCAGGTCGCCGAGCAGATGGCGGATTACCTGCTGACGGGCGCAGTGACGAATGCACTCAACACACCGTCGGTTACGGCCGAAGAGGCGCCGAAGCTGAAGCCGTTCGTGGCGCTGGCCGAGAAGCTTGGCCAGTTCGCGGGCCAGGTGGCGGATGGCGGCCTGTCGGAGGTCGAGATCGAGTATGAGGGCCATGTCGCCCAGCTCAACCGCAAGCCGCTAACGTCAGCAGCGCTGGCGGGCATGCTGCGGCCCTTCCTGGCCGAGGTGAACATGGTCTCGGCGCCGGCCATCCTGCAGGAGCGCGGCGGCTCACTGAAGGAATCGATCAACGAGGCGAGCCCGATCTACGACTCGCTGATCCGCATCAAGGTGAAGGTCGAGGGCAAATGGCGCTCGGTCGCCGGCGCTATCGTCGGCGGCAAGCCCCGCATCGTGGAGGTGAAGGGCATGGCGCTCGAGGCGGACTTCCAGCCCTACATGCTGTTCGTCAACAATTCCGACAAGCCGGGCTTCATCGGCGCGATGGCGGGGCTTCTAGGAGAGGCAAAGGTCAACATTGCGACGTTCAACCTTGGCCGCGAAAGCGCCGGCGGCGATGCGATCGCCATCGTCGGCGTCGACCAGGACGTGCCGGCAGCGACGCTGGAAGCGATCAAGACACTGCCGCAGGTGCGGTATGTGAAGGTGCTGAAATTCTGACGACTGGACATGGAGCGGAGGCTGGCTACCTTTCGCGTCATGAACCGCCGCGCCTTTATCGCAGCGCTTGCTGCATCTTCAGCGCCTGCCCTTGCGCAGACAGGCGCGGGCCCTGCTGCACCGCTGATCTACTATGCGGGGCAGGCGGGGCGGTTGACCGCTGATAGGTCCAGCCAGGGCGGGAATCCGTTTGCAAGCGCTCTGTGCGAGGTGATCGCCCAGAAGCCGCTCACGCTCGAGCGGTTCACCCGGAGCATGGCGGAGGCCAACCAGATCCATTCGCGCGGCTGGCAGATGATGGACTATCCGCGCGTGCTGCCCGATCCCAAGCTCAGGTTGGACAAGGGTGAAACCCGGCTTGCGCTCGTGCTGGTCAATGCGGACTATTCGAAGTCCAACGCCTATTCCCTGCCGGGCGCCGCGCATGACGCGAAGCGGGTGCCCGCGGCGCTCAACGCGGCAGGATACCAGACCATGCTGGTGCTCGATGCGACAGCCGAAGAGGCGCGGGCGGCGATGGCGGAATTTGCGACGGCATCCGAGGCGGCGGACAATGCGATCATCTATATCGGCGGCCACGGCGCGCAGCATCGGCGCACGGTTTACTGGATGATGGGCGATTTTCCGGACCAGGATGCGAAATGGCTCGCAAGCCATGCCATCCCGGTGAGCGAAATCGCGAAGGCCGGACGCGCGCGGGCGCTCAACCTCGTGCTCTATGCCAGCTGCAGGGATGATCCTTTCTGATGGTTTGGTCTTTCGCATGACGCCGGACGAAGCGCACACCTTCGCGCGCGAATGGGTGAAGGCATGGAACGATCATGACCTCGAAGCCATCCTGGCCCACTATGCCGACGACGTTGTCTTCCACTCACCGCGCATCCGAATGGTTACGGGCCGCGACACGGACGCCGTGCACGGCAAGGCTGCGTTGCGCGATTACTGGGCTAGGGCGCTTGGGCAGGCGCGCGACCTCTATTTTGAGGTGGACCAGGTGTTCGCCGGCTCCGACGCGCTGACCATCCTCTACACCAACCATCGCCAGCAGCAGGTCACGGAGACCTTCGTGCTGGGGCCTGACGGCAGGGTCTCAAGGTCGGTCGCCGCCTATGCGTGACCGACCGCCGTCGTCGTTTCGGCGGGTGCGTTGGCGCGCATCTTCGAGGCGTAGATCGCTGATTCCATCGCGATAACGAGGCATTTCTCCGGCGGCATGATGCGCGATCCGGCGAGCACCATGTTGGCGGCGGCCTGGGCGGTGATGGCGACCCATGACTTGCGGTTGGCGAGGCCGGCCTGAGCTGTGATGGTCGGGCTGATTTCGCCGGCAAGCGCGGCGAAGGCGACCGGACCAACCAGTTTCAGGAGATCGCGTACCGAGGCGACAGGCTGGAGTTTGTCCTCGACCGAGGGGCGGCCTTCCTTCGGGGTGTTGAACGAGTCGCTGACATGGTGGAACATCGCCGGCACGTTCGGCATCGCACTCTTGCTCATGCCTTTCGACAGGGCGGCCGAGACCATCATGTTCCAAACGCGCGAGCGAGCAAGAACCGGGTCATTGACGCTGTAGAGCATCCGGTTCAGCGCATCGCCATAAAGGAAGATGCGCCCGTCCGACTCGAGCTTGACTTCGATGAGCTTTTTCTCGGCAGTCGCCTTCTCCATCATCTCGACGTCCGCGAGCATCGAGACCTGGGCGGCGACGCCTGCGACGGCGCCTGCGGCTGCCAGCAGCGTCGGCGCGTGCAGCTTGCCTTCGAGCGCGACGCGCGGCGGCAGGTTGCGGAGAAGGTTACCGAAAGCGTAATTGCACGCCATCTCGTCGGGCTGTCCGGCCCAGGGAAAAGGGTTGCCTGTGTTGACGTTGGTCGCCAGCTGCGCCGCCCCGTTTGTCCCGTTCATGTGCAGTCTCCCGGAAAGGTTTGGGCTTTCCAAGCAACTATCGGACCACGCGAAGTTTAACCATCTGCCGGCTGCATAAATCCCGTTGACCCTCACGCGCCGTTAGGGTGCATGAGGGCGCGATGAGGGACCTGACCGTCAAGCAAGTCGCGGCGCTTTCGGGCGTAACCGTGCGCACGCTGCACCATTATGACGAGATCGGTTTGCTCGCGCCGGCCCATATCGGCGCCAACGGCTATCGTTACTATGGCCGGAGCGAGCTCCTGCGGCTGCAACGCATCCTGTTCCACCGCGAGCTTGGCGCGCCGCTCGGCGAGATCGCGGCGCTGATCGCGCTTGAGGAGGACGACCCGGTTGGCGCGCTGCTGCGCCACCGCGGCCGGCTCGAGGCCAAGCGCGAACGCTATCGCGTTCTTATCGACACAATCGACCGGACGGTCGCCAATCTAGAAGGAAAATCACGGATGTCTGAAGCAGATCTCTATGCGGGGTTCTCGGCGGAAAAGCATGCGGAGTATGAGGCCTGGCTGATCGCGCACTATGGCGATCCGATGAGGGATGACATCGCGCGTTCGCGGCGGGCGATGGCGAAGCTGGGCGAGGCCGGGCAGGCGGCCATGATGGACCGGCTGAAGGAGATCGAGGCGGCGCTGGCCGAGGGCATGAGACGCGGGATCAGCCCGGCTGCCGATCCGGTCGACCGGTTGATCGAGCGACATCGCGCCTGGGTGGCGGCGGCGTGGGACAGGCCATGTCCGCCGCAGGCTTATGCGGGCCTTGCCGAAGTCTACCTTTCGCATCCGGACTTCATCGCGCGATATGAGGCGATCGCGCCCGGCTTCGCTGTGTGGCTCACGGATGCGATGAAGGCTCACGCGCAGAAGCAGGCCTGAGGCGAGCGCGCTAACGGCTGGCGCGCCGCGTGGGACTGCCGGACCGGCGGGCGGATTTGGTCTTCTTCGCCGGGGTCTTCTTGCGTGCGGGGATGATCGGTCTTGCTTTCAGGGCCGAGGGAACAGGCCAGCGACCGGTTTCTTCTTCCCAGTGCGCGCGGCAGAGCGAGACATACATCGATTTCTCGATGCCGACCTGATCGCCCGTGGTGAGTGCGCGCCCGTCAGACGTCTGGCGCACAACCATGGTCGCCTTTCGACCGCAATGACAGATGGTGCGGATCTCACGCAGGCTGTCGGCGATGGCCAGAAGTTCGGCAGAGCCACTGAAGAGTTCGCCCCGGAAATCCGTGCGCAGGCCATAGCACAGCACCGGAATGCCGAGGCGGTCGGCGACGCGCGCGAGTTGCCAGACCTGCTTCCTGGTCAGGAACTGCGCCTCGTCGATGAAGATGCAGTCGACCTTTTTCCGGCGGTGTTCGCGGTTGATCCAAGCGTAGAGGTCATCAGCCTCGCCATAAAGGAGGGCTGCGGCGTCGATGCCGATGCGCGAGGTGATGCGCCCTGCGTCCGCGTCGGCATAGAGCGCGGAGGTAAACAGCAGCGAGCGCATGCCCCGCTCCTGGTAGTTGTAGGCGGCCTGCAGCAGAACGGTCGACTTGCCGGCGTTCATCGCGGCATATGAAAAATAGAGCTTCGACATGGCCGCCTCCCGGCGTCCGGCATTTTATTGCGGCAGGCCGGCGGCGACGAACTTGGAGAGGTCGTCAAGCTGCTCGGCGGAAAGCGCTGCCGCCATCGGGGGCATCTTTTCGCCCGGCGCAACCATGCCCTTCACGATCTTTTCCTTGACCGCTTCGTAGTCGAGGCCAGCGGTGAGAGCGATTCCCATCTGCGTTCCCTGGCCGGTAGGTCCATGGCACATCGCGCACGAGCCGGCGCCGGCATAGATGGCGCGGCCGCTGGCGAGTTCCTCGGGCGTCGCCTCTGAGCCGGCTGCGGGTGCAGCCAGAGGCGCGGGCGCTGCGACCTCGGCCGGAGCGGTCGACAGCGAATCGGTGGTGTTCTCGGCCGCCGGACCGCTTGGGCCTGCCGGCGCCTCGGCGATCGGGGCTGGCGGCGGCGCAGCAGGGGCCGGTTCTTCCGCCGCCGGCGTGCACGCCCCCAGGAAGGCAAGCGTGGAAATGGTCAAGACAGAAGCGATACGAAGATTCACGCGAAGCCCCCTGCTGGTACGCCGGTCCTGGTTCCTGGGCCGCCCTTCAGCCATGTGTCGGCGGGGAGCCCGGCCCTGTCTGTCCCGCCTGCGGGCGGATCGCAAGACCCTGGGGGGCGCTTCAGCTCTGCATTGGGGCGTGGCGCTCGCCGGATGGTCCGGGAAACAGGTGGACGCCCTGGCGACTCGCGCGGCGGACGAGATCGGCAAGCGTCACCTGGCTGAAGGCGCCCTTCCAGGCCTTGCCGTGGAAGGCGCCGACGGGAGTTGCGGCGCGGAGGTCGGCCAGTGGCGTGACGTCTTCGACGACAAGAAGGCGCGGGCCGGGCTCATGGCAGGCGAGCACGAGCGACATCAGCGCCATCGGGTCGAAGGCGGCGACCAGGATCGCCTCGCCGCGCCATTCGTGCAGCAGATCGGCGAGCCCGTGGCTGTCAGCAAGAGAGCGCGTATCGTGGAAGAAGACGGGCTCGGACATCAGTGGGTTGAGACCCGTTGCGGCGCCTGTGTTGCGCGTGCGGATCAGGGGCTGACTGGCGCGGCGGCGCGTATGGGCGATGGTCCAGCCGAGACGCCGGCCGAGCGTCAGAAGCTGGCGGGCGGCGTGCGTCGCCTGCGGGTCGGGCGTGCGGTCGGGTACGGCGTCCGCCTGTAAGTCGACGCAGACAAGGCGGCAGGGCAGAGCATCCATGGCGGGACCCTGGGACTGGAAGGCTGCGAGGGTGGAGTTGGTCAGGCGATGGCGGGTCGGGCGGCCGAGCGATCCAGGACGTTTGCTTCGTCCCATTCACCTTCTGGCCGCATCACCACATAGGGATTGCTATCCATCGTGACTGCGTCGTTGCGTGCGGCGAGCTCACGATAGCATTCGACATAGTCGTAGTCGGAGAAGCGGAAGCCCTCCCGGCCATCGCGCGGATAGAAGCCGAGCTGCTTCCAGAACGGCACGAGGCGCTTCTGGATGTAGCCCAGCACGTGCCGGTAACCCTTGCGACCGATGATATCGACGGCGGTTTCGATCATGAGCTTCACCAGCGCGCCGCCGCGCACGTGCTTCATCACGCACACGCGCTCGATCTTGGCGAAGGACGCGAACCAGCGGATGCGCAGCGTCGCCACCGGCTCGTTGCGCAGATAGGCGATAAGGTGCATGGCCGAGAGGTCGTTGTTGTCGAACTCCTCGTCATAGGGGCAGTCCTGCTCGGCGAGGAAGACGGACGCACGGATCGCGACGACCTTCATGAAGTCGCTGAGATCGCGCACCATCTCGACGCGCAGATCGTCACCACCATGATTTGCCTGGACCGACATCATGCCGCCATCTCCATGACCGAGGCGCAGCGCCAGAACAGGTGGGGCGTGGTGTCGAACGGGTAGAAGCCGAGATGTCGCATGATGCGTGCGCCGGCGTCGGTCGAGTCCCGGCCGAAGAAAGGCAGGTTGGGAAAGTGGCGGTCGATCAGCGTGCGCAGGCCAAGCACGAGCGCGCCGCGACTTACTTGATCCTTGCCGGCATAGCACCAGCAGTAGAAGCCTGCGAGCGGCTCGCCCATGCGGGCGACCCACTTCTGGTCGATATGAGCAGCGTTGAACGTGTTGTCGACGAGCGCTGCTACGCCTGCACTGGTGAGAGCAAGCGGGGCGAGGAAGCCGGTGATCTCGCCGCGCCGCCGGATCACCCAGATCGAAGCGTTGGTGAGTCGGTCAACGCGCTTGATCTCTTCCAGCGAGGCAAGGCCCGGCCCGAGTTCCGCGGTTGCAAGGTCGTGAACATCCGCGAAATCCTGCTCGGTCCTGGCGTGCTCAAGCCGCACCGACGCCATCATCGCTTCGGATGCGCCCGGCATATACTGTGTATGCAAACGCTCACCACCGAGCGACCGCAGAAGCGCTGTTGCGCTGTCCCCCATGACCGTCACCCTGATCACCCCGACTTGGCGTCGTTAATTACTTGCTAACCATTCAACACAAACTGGTGGGTTGTGCCATTGCGATTCAGGCAGAGCGGGTATGACGGGCAAGGACCTCAACGAACGTCCGAGCCGTGAGCTGGTCGATTGGTCCGACCTCCGCACGTTCTACGCAGTTGCAACAGCGGGCTCGATGAATGCCGCCGCTGAGCTCATGGGCGTGACGCAGTCGGCGATTTCCAAGCGGCTCGGACAGCTCGAACAGCGCCTCGGCGCGAGGCTTCTGGAAAGGTCTCCCACAGGCATTCAGCTAACAGAGGCAGGAGCAGAAGCGCTCGATCATGTCACCACCATGATGCGAGCAAGTCAGTCTCTGGAAAACACGCTGCGAGGTCTTGAGACGAAGACACAGGGCGAAGTGAAGATCTGGGCCAATGACGGCGTTCTCGCCTTCTGTATTGCTCCGAATGTTTCTTCATTCCTTTCAGAAAACCCGGGTCTTCGCCTTGCGATGATCTCGGACCGCTACCTTCCCAAGCAGGGGCAGGGCTATGCCGACGTGGTGATCGGCTTCGACCAGCCCGTGCAGGGCGATGTGGTGTCGTTTCCGATCGCCACGCTGCACTACTGCGCCTTCGCCTCGCGGGACTACCTCGCAACTTACGGTGCGCCCGCCGGACCGCTCGATATTGGTGCGCATCGTGTCCTGAATCACACGCTTTACAGCGAGAATCCGGGCTGGAAGGACAAGACCGCGCAGATCGCGGCGCTCGTGGAGCCCGCATTGCTGACCGATTGCAGTGCATCCCTGTTGCAGGCGACAGCCTCTGGCGCGGGAATAGCGGTTATGCCGAGCTATGCCGCCCGGCTCGATGCCCGGCTGATTGCCTTGCCGATACCGCCGCTGGCATCGGTGAAGGTCTGGCTCGGCTTCCATGAGAGCGCGCGGCGGGCGCCGCGGGTGCGGAGCGTGGTGAGCTGGATGCGGCTGCTGTTCGACCGTCGCAAGAATCCCTGGTTCAGGGAGGACTATGTCCCGCCGAGCCTGTTCGACAACGCGCCAGCCATCGCCTGGCCCGACGAGCGGGCGGCCTGACGCCGCGCCTGCCCCCCCCAGGCAGAGGCCGTCAAAAAAAGGTCCAGATTGCACGGGCACGCTCCAGTTTCCGGGTCGCTGCCGACTAACGCGGCTGTGACGGTCGAGGTCGCCGCGCCCCGCTTGAAAACCCGCCGGAAGGCCCAAATTAACGGGAGCCGGCTCGCTTTTCGGGCCCAGACAGACATGGTCCTGGCGTGTCCGGGACGAGACGGAGATGCAGATGAATCGTGGTGTCGTTGTCGGCGCATTTGGCGGACTGGTTGCGGGCGTCAGCCTTGGCGCGCTTGCGCTCGCTTCCCCGGCATTCTCGCACAACAGTGCATCGGTGATCGCCCCGGCCGCGGCGCAGCTGACGCTGCCGGCCATGGCGCAGCAGGCCCGGTGGGGAACGCTGCCGAACCTGGCCGACCTGGTCGAGGCGGCTTCGCCATCGGTGGTGCAGATCGAGGTGCGCTCGCAGGCGCGGGCCCAGACCATGCGCCAGTTCGGCCCCAATCCCTTCCAGGGGACGCCGTTCGAGGACTTCTTCCAGGGCGCTCCGGGCGCGCCGCAGGGCGAGATGCCCGACCAGCGCGGCTCGGGTTCGGGATTCTTCGTGGAAGGCGGCTACATTGTCACCAACAATCACGTCGTCGAGGACGCCAGCAAGATGACGGTGGCGCTGAGCGACGGACGTCGTTTTGACGCCGAACTCGTCGGCACCGACCCGAAAACGGACCTCGCCGTGATCAAGCTCGTCAACGGCAGGGATCTTCCGCGTCCGCTGCCGTGGGGCGACAGCAGCAAGGCGCGGCCGGGCGACAGCGTGTTCGCCGTCGGCGCTCCGTTCGGCCTGTCGAACACCGTCACTGCTGGCATCGTCTCAGCGCGCGGACGCAATCTGAGCGGCCAGTATGACGACTTCATTCAGGTCGATGCGCCGATCAATCGCGGCAATTCGGGCGGCCCGCTGCTCGACTATAGCGGCGCTGTCATCGGCGTGAACTCGCAGATCTTCTCGCCGAGCGGCGGCAATGTCGGCATCGGCTTCTCGATACCCTCGGATCAGGCGCGCGGCATCGTGCAGCAGATTGTGCAGAACGGCTCGGTCCAGCGCGGCTGGCTGGGCGTGGCGATCGCGCCCGTGACGCCGGAGATCGCTTCAAGCCTGAAGCTGTCGGCCGCCAAGGGCGCCATGGTCAACCAGGTGACCGACGATAGCCCGGCCTCCAGGGCGGGCGTGCGCGAAGGCGACGTCATCCTGTCCTTCGGCGATCGCCCGATCGCGAGCGTACAGGACCTGACACGGGCTGTCGCCGACACCAAGGCGGGCACGACGCGCGACCTCCGCATCGTGCGCGATGGTCGCGAGCAGACGCTCAAGGTCAGCATCGCAGCGCTGAAGGACGACGCGCCGCGGCCGACACTCGCGGCCAACACCCCGAATGCAACCCGCGGGGGCGGGCTGGAGATGGCCGATCTCGGGCTCACCCTTGGCGTCAACGGATCGGACGTGGTGGTGACGGCGGTCAGGGTGAATTCGCCGGCGGCCGATGCAGGCATCCGGCAGGGCGACAAGCTGGTGCGTGTCAATCAGTCCACGCCAGCCTCGCCCGAGGCCGCGAAGAAGGCGGTGGACGACGCGAAAAAGGCCAACAGCGAGGCCGTCCTGCTGCAGCTCGAGCGCCAGGGTGTCGGCAAATACTTCGTCGGGGTTCCGTTCAAAGGCTAGGAAGCCGACCCGGGATCGGGAAAAGCCCGTGCGGCCGCACGGGCTTCTTCTTTTTGACCAGCGGACGGGTTTATTCGCCGCAGCCTG
The DNA here is from genome assembly GCA_041166025.1 of Pseudomonadota bacterium. GTDB lineage: Bacteria > Pseudomonadota > Alphaproteobacteria > Caulobacterales > Hyphomonadaceae > UBA7672. Next base: position 27,284 of record JBEAMJ010000078.1, read on the forward strand.
CAGAAAACCCAGCAGCACCGGGGCCTGACACGCTCGCACGGCAGGTTTTGCCTACCCTTTCTTAACCAGTCATTTGCGAGGGTTAACGGTCGCAAACCATAAACTGCGTTGGAGATCAGGCATGGATGGCCTGGAGGTTCTGGATTTCGGGCGCGACGCGCTCTGGACGACTGTCTGGATGTGCGCGCCGGCGATGATCGCCGGGCTGGTCGTCGGTCTGGTGATCGCCTTCTTCCAGGCGCTGACACAGATTCAGGAGATGACTCTGGTCTTCGTGCCGAAGATCATCGCGATCTTTGCCGCGCTCCTGATCTTCCTGCCGCTCATGGGCGGACTGCTTGCGGGTTTCGCCGACCAGGTCTTCAACCGCATCGCCGAATTCTAGGGAGCCATGACGCGTTGGACTGGCTCGCGCAATACGCCTGGATCGGAACGCTGCTGTTCGCACGGCTGGGCGCTGTGCTGATGGTCGCCCCTGTGTGGGGCGAGCAGGCGATGCCGGCAATGTTGCGGCTGGCGATGGCGCTGTTGGTGACGGCCGCGCTCGCCCCGGCGCTGGCGGCGACGGCGCCACAGCCGCCGGCCGACATCATTGCGGCGATCCCGCTGATCGTCTTCGAGGTGATCATCGGGCTCATCCTTGGGCTGGGCGCGCGGCTGATGATGAGCGCGCTGCAGGTCGCCGGTGCGACCGCAGGCCTTGCATCGGGGCTCGGCTTCGCCCAGCAGGTCGACCCGATCGCCAGCCAGCCGGCGGCCATCTTCTCGGGCTTCTTCTCGCTGCTCGGTCTCCTGCTGATCATGTCGGTGGGCTTGCATCGCGTGATGCTGGAGGCGGCGGCCGACAGCTACCAGATCTTTCCGCCCGGCTCGTTTCCCCCAATCGGAGATGCCTCGAGCTTCATGATCGACGCCGTGTCTAACTCCTTCCGGCTCGGCATCCAGATCGCGGCGCCCGTTCTGGTCTTCTCTCTCATCTTCAACATAGCGCTGGGTCTCATTTCGCGCCTGATCCCGCAGGTGCAGGTGTTCATGACAGGCCTGCCCTTGTCGATCATCCTCAGCCTGGCGGTGATCGCACTTGGCCTTGGTGGCGGCCTCTTGATGTGGCTCGAGGCGATGGAGACGCAGATGCGCGTCTTCACGGTGCGATAGGGGACGCACCATGGCCGAAGAGCAGGATGACAGCCAGAAGACAGAAGAGCCGACACAGAAGCGTCTCGAGGAGGCGCGCAAGAAGGGCGATGTCGCCAAGAGTCTTGATGTCCCGATCTGGTTCCTGTTCCTCGCGACGGCGGGGATCATGGCGGCAGCTGGGCCGCTGGCAGCCATGATCGCCGATCCGCTGGTTCGGATCATGGATCATCCTCATGCTTTCCGTCTCGGCGAGGGCGGGGCGCAGCAGCTGATGGGGAGCCTGCTGATGTCGCTCGCTCTGCCGTTGGGCATCATCTTTGGCGTGATCGGCATCGCCAGCGTGCTGGGGCATGTGATCCAGCACCGGCCACTGTGGACCGGTGAGAAGATGAAGCCCGACCTTGCAAAGCTGTCGCCGATCAAGGGGCTGCAGCGCATGTTCGGCATGCAGGGCTGGATGAACCTCCTGAAGTCCTTCCTCAAGATGGCGGCGATCACGGCGGCGATGATCTATGCGGTCTGGCCAGAGGCTACGGCGATAACGGAATCGGGCCGGCTGGAGCCGGAGGCGTTGCTGCTGATGACGCAGGCGATCGCGGGCCGGCTGCTGCTGGCAGCGGTCGTGGTCATCGGCATGATCGCGGCGATGGACTACGGCTACCAGCGCTTCAGCTTCATGCAGCGAATGCGCATGTCGCGGCGCGACATCCGCGACGAGGTCAAGCAGCAGGAAGGCGATCCCTATGTCCGCGCGCGCCTGCGGCAGATCCGTCTCGAACGCTCGCGCAAGCGCATGATGCAGAATGTGCCCAAGTCGACGGTCGTCATTACCAACCCGACACACTATTCGGTGGCCCTGCGCTACGATCCTGCGGTCGACGCCGCGCCCGTGTGCATGGCGAAGGGCGTCGACGAAGTGGCCTTGCGCATCCGCGAGAAGGCGAAGGAGCACAACATCCCGCTCGTCGAGAACGTGCCGCTCGCGCGCGCGCTGTTCGCCTCTGTCGAAATCGAGGAAACCGTCCCGCGCGAGCATTTCGAGGCGGTGGCCAAGGTCATCGGCTTCGTCATGAACACAGCCAAAGCTAAGCAGAGATGACACGCCTTTCCGTCAGCCTTGTTTTGACTCACGATTCTGCGCTCGCGGCCTGGCGGACCCGGCGCCGGATTCACAAGCAGACTCAAATCGTTAACATGCCCGGGACTGATAACCCTCCGGGCCTCGAATCACCCCAGAACTGCCGGACCGAGAAGCGGAATTCTGATCATGGCTGACGCCAACGAAGCGCTGTCCTACGAAACCATCGAAACGCCCGCGCCTGCGCCGGCCAGGGGGTTCGACTGGATCCAGCTCGGCTTCTGGTCCTCCCTGATCGTGGCGGGCGCGGCTGCCGGCATGGCTCTGACCTGGAGCGATGCAGTGGGGCCGGCGGGCATGGTGCTGGTGATCGCGCTGGCGGCGATGGCGGTGGTGCTGGTGGTGTGGGCGGTCCGCGGCGCCGGCCGCAAGCTCGGTGTCTTTCCCGAGCGCGGAGCGGCGGAGGCGGCAGCACAGACGACAAAGCGCCATGTCTGGCTCGAAGCTCTCGGCGAACCTGCGCTGATCTCCGATCGCGGCGGAGCCAGCGTCGCCGCCAACCGGGCTTATCAGGAGCTCGCCCAGCTCGCGCACGAGGTCGGCGACAGCGCGCATGCGCCGTCGGTCGACAGGCTGTTCTCCTCCAATCCGGGCATGGCGGCGCCGATCTATCGCCTGTCCAAGGCAGCCAAGACGGGTGTTCCGCGTACTGAGCTCCTGCCGGCCCTGCTGTTCGGCGACAGCCTGACGCCGACGCAATTCGAAGCCAGCGTCGCCCCGCTCGGCAAGACGCGGGCGCTGTGGCGGCTGCGCAAGGTCGACGCTTCGGCGGCGGCGGGCGGGTCGGTCGATGCGCGCGCGCTCTATGTCGAGGATGCGCCGGTCGGCTTCTTCTCGGCGCGGCGCGACAACCGCGTGGTCTACATAAACCAGACGCTGCGTCAGATGCTCGGCCTGCCGGATGGCGAGCATGCCCTGCGGCTCGAGGACATCATGCGGCCGGAGGGTCTCAAGCTGGTGAAGCGCGACGTGCGCGGCCAGTCGAGCCAGCGCGCCGAGGTGATCCTGCGCGCGCGTGACGGTGTCGAGACGGCGGCGACGCTGATCACGACATGGTCAGGCAAGGGTGGCGATGCACTGACACGTTCGATCGTCTACGTCGCCAATGCCTCCGAACAGACAGCGCGCCGGACGGCGCCGGCGATCGCAACCGCCGCAACGGCGGAGGAGCGTGTATCGGGCGGCCGAATCGATGACTCCATGTTCACCGACGCCCCGCTCGGGATCGTGCGGCTGGACGGTGAGGGCGTCGAGAGCGCCGTGATGCTCGACGCCAATCGCGCGCTGGTCGAGATGACTGGCGGACGGGCGCAACCGGGCGCGCGCTTTGCCGACCTCTTCGTAGCCGACCAGGGAACAGCAGCGCTTGCCGCCGAACTCGCCAAGGCGCTCGACGGGGCGCGCACCTTCAAGCTTGCGGGAAGCGCCGACCGTTCAGCCGACGTCTTTGTGATGCTGGACCGGCAGGGGCGACCGGCCGCCGCCTATGTCATCGACACGACCGAGAAGCGTGACCTCGAGAAGCGGCTTGCGCAGGGTGAGAAACTGCAGGCGCTCGGCAACATGGCGGGGGGACTGGCGCACGAATTCAACAACATCCTCGCCGGCATCATCCTCAATGTCGACAAGCTGCAGATCCGCCATCCTCCGGGCGATCCGACCTTCTTCGAGCTGAAGTCGATCAACGAATTCGCCGCGCGCGGCGCGCAGCTGGTGCGCACCATGCTGGCGTTCACGCGTCAGCAGACCTTCGTGCCGGAGGTCTTTGACGTCACAGATGCGCTGTCGGATTACTATACGCTGCTGCGCGATATCATCGACGAGCGCATCAAGCTGGACATCGTCCATGGCCGCGACCTGCCGCGCATCAAGGCCGACAAGGGCCAACTCGAGACCGTCGTGACCAATCTGTGCACCAACGCGCGGGATGCGATGATCGAGAAGAATGGCGGTGGTCGCCTGCTGATCCGCACCTCAAGGTCGGACGCGGCGGCTGCGCGCAAGGACGGGTTCGTGCACGTTACCGACGGGGACTACGCCCTGATCGAAGTGGTGGACGATGGCGGCGGCATCGCTCCGGAGATTCTCGAGAAGATCTTCGAACCCTTCTTCACCACCAAGGCGGAAGGCAAGGGGACCGGCCTGGGCCTTGCGACCTGCTATGGCATTGTCAAGCAACTCGGCGGCTTCATCTATCCCGTCTCCAAGGTCGGTCGTGGCACCACGTTCAAGATCTTCCTGCCTGCCTGGACAGGCGTCGTCGAAGAGGCGCCCGCGGAGTCGATGCTCGAAGCGCCGACCGCGGCGCCGGTCGCGGAACCTGTGCAGGCAAGCCGTGGCGGGGGCGATCTCGCCGGCCGCGGCAGCATCCTGCTTGTCGAGGACGAGGACGGCGTGCGCGGCATCGCGGCGCAGCTGCTGCAATCGTTCGGCTATCAGGTCGTCGAGGCCAGCGACGGGGAACAGGCGCTTGAAATCATCAAGCAGCAGGCCGGCACGATCGACCTCCTGATTTCCGACGTGGTCATGCCGGGCATGGACGGGCCGGCCCTGCTCAAGGAAGCGCGGCCTTGGCTAACCAAGACGCGTGTCATGTTCATCTCTGGCTATGCCGAGCGCGATCTGGCCAAGGCGCTGGAGGATGACCGCGCGATCTCCTTCCTGCCGAAGCCGTTCACGCTGAAGCAGCTAGCTGAGCGCGTGAAGGCTGAGTTGCGCGATGCGGCGTGATCGGCAGATGCGGTGCGATCTCAACCGCGCAGGGTTGCGCCTGTGATTTTTGCCACGGCCTTGATGATGGACTGGGAGATCGCTTCGATCTCCTCATCCTTCATCGCCTGGCCGCGAGGCTGGAGCGTGACTTCGATCGCCACTGACTTCCTGCCTTCGCCGATGCTGGGCCCGCGATAGACGTCGAAGACCCGGGCGGTCGTGATCAGCCTGGGATCGGCCTTGAGGGCGGCGCGGGTGATGTCGCCGGCGGCCACCTTCTCCTCCACCACGAAGGCGAAGTCGCGGCGGATCGGGGTCTGGTCGGCCTTGTCCAGGACGGAGCGCGTCTTTGTGGGCTTGGCTTTGGCCTGCGGCAGGGCGTCGAGCGCCAGTTCGATGGCGATGACGGGTCCGTCGACGCGCAGCCGTTTAAGGAACGCGGGGTGAAGTTCGCCAAAGGTGGCGACAATCTGCTTTGGCCCGAGACGCAGCGTGCCGGCCCGGCCGGGATGCCAGTAGGGCGCATCGACGGGGCCGATCTGGAACTTGTCGGGCGCCTGGTCGAGCGCGGCGAGCAGGGCGAAGAGATCAGCCTTCGCGGAGAAGGCGTTGTAGGGCGCGGGCTGCCCCTGCCAGTCGCGGCCCTTGGCGGCTTTCACCACGGCGGCGACATGCATGCGCTGGTCGGCCGGCTTGTCGCCTGGATAGACCGGGCCGGTCTCGAACAGGCGGACATCATCGGCGCCATGGTCGGCATTTCTCTGCGCGCCCTCTGCAAGGTTCGCAAGCATGGAGGGCCGCATGTAGTCGAGATCGGAGGCGATCGGATTGTCGATGGTGAGCGCGTCAGCCAGGTTGTTGGCGCCGCCGATCATCAAGGCGGCCTTTTCGTGATGCATGAAGGACCAGGTGACGGTTTCCAGGAAACCTCGCGCGGCGAGCACGCGACGAGCGGTGCGCACGCGGTTTTGAAGCGGCGTCACGACGACGCCGAGCGTGGCTGGCGTGGGCAGCTTCTCGTCGGGCAGCTTGTCATAGCCCTCGATGCGGATCAGTTCCTCGACGATGTCGGCGGAGCCTTCAACGTCGGGTCGCCAGGAGGGGACTTTGGTCGCCCAGATGGTGTCGGCATCGTGCGTTGCCTTGGGCGGAACCACGGGCTCGAAGCCGAGCGAACGCAGGATCTGCTCCATGCGCCTGGGAGCCATGTCGAGGCCTGTAAGGCGCTTCATGTCGCGTGGTTTGAAGGCGACGGGGGCGGGGCCATCGGGAACCTTTCCGGCCACGACAATTTCTGAAGCTTCCCCGCCGCAGGTTTCGAGGATCAGCCTGGTGGCGAGTTCGACGCCGTCGACGCATGAGTGCGGATCGATGCCGCGCTCGTTACGGAAGCGGGCGTCGGAGAGGATTCCGGTGGCGCGGCCAGTGCGGGCTGTGCGGTTGGCGTCGAAATATGCGCTCTCGATGAAGACATCGACGGTATCGATCGAGCAGCCCGTGCTCTCGCCGCCCATCACGCCGCCGAGGCCGATGGCGCCGCTATCATCCGCGATCACGCACATGTCGGCGAGGTTGGAATAGGTCTTGCCGTCGAGTGCGAGGAAGCTGTCGTCCGCCGTTCCAAGGCGCGCGACGATGTCGCCCTTCAGTTTCTTCGCGTCGTAGACGTGCAGCGGGCGGCAGCGGTCGATCGAGATGTAGTTGGTTACGTCGACCAGCATGTTCTTCGGATTGATGCCGATGGCCTTCAGGCGTTTCTGCATCCAGTCTGGAGAGGGCTTGTTCTTGACCCCCCGGATCAGGCGGCCGGCGAAGACGGGGCAGGCTGTCTCGTCCTCGATCCGGACGCTGACAGGGGATTTGAACTTGCCAGGGACGGGCTCGACCTTCGGCAGGTTGAACTTGCCGAGGCCCTTCGCGGCGAGATCGCGGGCGATGCCGGTGACACCGAGCCAGTCAGGCCGGTTGGGCGTCACTTCGAAGTCGATCACGGTGTCGAGGGCGAGCGCATCGGCAACCAGTGAGCCGACCTTGAGGTTGTCGGGCAGTTCGATGATGCCGCCATCGGCGATAGCCTGCTCGTCGGAGAGACCGAGGGCGTGGGCGCGGGGCTGCCAGTCCTCGAAGCGGGCGATGCGCAGGCGGAAGGGATCCTCATCCGTCTGCATTTCGCCGCCGGAGCACAGCATGCCGTTGGAGACAACGCCGCGCACGGGCTTGGGCACGAGCGTGATGCCCGAGCCGGGAATGTAGGCGCCGATGGGCGCATAGGCCGTGACGAGGCCGGGGCGGGCGTTGAGGCCGCCGCAGACGATCTCCTTCATGCCATCGACGGTCTCGACCTGGCAGACCTGCAGCCTGTCGGCATTCGGGTGCTGCTTGGCGGAGACGATCTTCGCGACCGTGAACTGCTTCAGCGCCGCGCGCGGATCGTGCGCCTCCTCGACTTCGAGGCCGGCCATGGTCATGGCCTCGAGGATCGCCGGGAGATCGGCGCTGGTGTCGAGATAGTCCTTCAGCCAGGGGAGGGTGAATTTCATTGGTTTGACCTGACGTGTTGTACGCGGGCGCCATTCAGATGCGGCGCGGCCGAGCCGTGGCAGAACCCGCCTGCATAGACAATTCGGTTCGGAGCCTGCGCGGCCTCGACAGCGCGGTTTGCAAGTACACAGCTGATGTCGACCTGCCCGACTACGCGGACAGATTTGCCGTCAAGGGATTCAGGAATTGGGCTGCGAGCCTCGGACATCTGGATGCCTAGGGCGCCCGGGCCGTAGATTCCCAGATCAGCATTGCTGTTGGCAAGCACCCAGGATCGGATCTCGCCGACTTTCAGGACGCCGTCGACCGTGACCCATCTTTCCGACCAAGCGTCCGGGTTGGCGGTGATGTCACGAATCATCGCGAAGACGGGCGTCGCGTCCGACGTTGTAGCGCAGGCTGCCATCGGCAGGGCAGCGAGAAGCGCCAGCGTTCTCACGACAATCCCCCCGTCACCGTCGGTAGCAGCCATGGCTTGAAGCCGTAGTGTTTGATCCACTCCACGTCGGCTTCGAAGTAGGGGCGCAGGTCGGGCATGCCGTATTTGAGCATGGCAAGGCGATCGACGCCGAGACCGAAGGCGAAGCCCTGATATTTGTCAGGGTCGATGTTGCAGGCGCGGAGCACGTTGGGGTGCACCATCCCGCAGCCGAGAATCTCGAGCCAGTCATCGCCCTGGCCGATCTTGATCTCGCCGCCGGAGCGGTCGCAGCGGATATCCATCTCCGCGCTCGGCTCGGTGAACGGGAAGAAGTGCGGCCGGAAGCGCGACTGCGTGGTGGGCACTTCGAAGAAGCGCGAGAAGGCTTCGGTGAGGCAGGTCTTGAGGTGACCCATATGCACCATCTCGTCGACGACGAGACCTTCGACCTGGTGGAACATGGGCGTGTGCGTCGCGTCCCAGTCCTTGCGGTAGACGCGGCCGGGCGCGATCACGCGGATCGGCGGCTTGGAGTTCAGCATCGCTCGCACCTGGATGGGCGAGGTATGCGTGCGCAGCAGCTTCCGCGTGCCGTCGGCCGCGGGCTTCATGAAGAAAGTGTCGTGCATCTCCCGGGCGGGATGGCCCGGCGGGAAGTTGAGCGCGGTGAAGTTGTGGAAGTCGTCCTCGATGTCCGGACCTTCGGCGACGGCGAAGCCCATGTCGGCGAAGATGGCGGCGAGCTCCTCGAACACCTGCATCACGGGATGCAGCGCGCCCACCGGCTCGAAGCGCGGCGGTAGCGTGAGGTCTTCGCGTTCGGCTTCGAGGCGCGCGTTGAGGGCCACGAGTTCGAGGTTTGCCTTGCGCTCCGAGATCGCGGCCGTGAGGCGATCCTTCAGGCCGTTGAGGGCGGGGCCCGCCGTCTTGCGCTCCTCAGGCGACATGCCCCCGAGGTCGCGCATCAGCAGAGAGACGCGGCCCTTCTTGCCGAGTTCGGCCACGCGGATCGCCTCGAGCGCCGCCTCATCAGACGCAGAAGCGATTGCCGTGGCGGCGCTCGCCTCGATCTCTGCAACCTGTTGTTCGATGGCCATCATGGACTCGTGCGTCTGTTAAGGTCGCACGGGGCCAAAGTCCGCCCCGCGCAGCGCGGTCGGAACTAGCGGAGAAAGGCTTCGGTGAGAACTCTGGCGATTAAGCCAGCGCCGCCCGGGCCTTCTCCACCAGGGCGGTAAAGGCGGCCGGCTCGTGCATGGCGAGATCGGCCATCACCTTGCGGTCGACGCCGAGGCCAGCCTTGGTCAGGCCGTCGATGAATCGCGAATACGTCAGCTTGTCATCGACCGCGCGGACGGCGGCGTTGATGCGCTGGATCCAGAGCGAGCGGAAATTGCGCTTCTTCTGCTTCCGGCCCTTGTAGGCGTTGACGCCGGCTTTGACGACGGCGGCCTGGGCGGTGCGGAAGGTGTTCTTGCGGCGACCGTAAAAGCCTTTGGCGGCCTTGATGACCTTGCGGTGACGGGCGTGGGCCGGAACTCGGCCGCGGGCGCGTGGCATGGGGAAAACTCCGTTATCTGATCAGGTGTGGGTCTGCGCCGGCGTCTACTTGACGCCGTAGGGCAGGAACTTCTTCACGATGCGGGGGGTGTCAGACTCGGACACGACTTCCGTGCCGCGGTTCTGGCGGATGTACTTCGCATTGTGGCTGATCAGTCGGTGGCGCTTGCCGGCGACGCCGTGCTTGAGCTTACCCGACGCGGTTTGCGAGAACCGCTTTGCAGCGGCCTGCTTGGTCTTCATCTTCGGCATTTCGGTCTCCTGTTGGCGACAGTCCGACCCGGTAATTTTCCTAAGAAAATCAACGGCGCGACGCCTGAAAAAGTCCCGGGAGGCATGCCATTAGCCTGTCCGGTCCTGTGGAAGGCGGGGTTTATACGCGGGAAGCGCCGAAAAGCAAGGCGTCGGGGGGGCGGTGCCTACTTCAGCTTCCGCGCCGCCTCCAGCACCACCTCGTTCGGCGGGCGCTTCTGGTAGGCCTCTTCGTAGAGCTTCGCCTTCACCGTGCCGTCGGCGGCGACGAAGAGGATGATGGGGTGGGGAATGCCCTCGAACCGCGCTTTGCCGTTCATCGCCTCATTGCGCAGGCCGAACGCGTCGATCGTCTTCGAACCCGGGTCGGACATGAGGTCGTAGGTGATGCCGCCGGCCTTCGAGAAGGTATCGAGGACCTGGGTCGAATCGTAGGAGATCGCCGTCATCGGCCAGCCCATGGCGTCGAGTTCGCCGGCGATCTTGTTCAGAGTGTTGAGCTGCAGCTTGCAGAACGGGCACCAGTCGGCCGACCGGACGAAGACCAGCGTTGCGCCCTTTGCGCCGGTTACGGATTTCAGCCCGTGCGGCTTGCCCGACGTGTCGACAACCGAGATGTCGGGCGCCTTTGCACCGATCTTGGGCCCCAGTTCCGTGCCGGCCGGCAGCTGGGCGAGGGCCGGCAGGGCTGCGGCGCCGACAGGTCCCAGCGCCAGCGCCAGCGCAACGATCAGTTTTCTCATGGCGTGCTCCCCTGATGCCGGTTCTTCCGGCGTGTTGGGGTAGTTTCGCGCGAGCAGGGCAATTGGTTACAGCGCCTGTCTCGAGTCGGCAGCGCTCAGTAGCACCTCCTGGTGAGGCGCAGCGACCTTCATGCCGTCGCTCCTTCGAGCAGGTCAGGTGCAGCGGAAGCCGGTAATGACGTCGGCGGCGTCAATGTCCACGTTCAGCCGATCGGCGCGATAATCCATCGTCACCTGCGTGTTCGGGCGAATGTAGCGGACATTGGGGCCTTCGGGCGGGACGCCCGGATCGGCGATCGGCTTGCCGACCAGCGCCGCATACTGCGCAGCGCCGCAGGTGTCGGCGCCGGCCGGGTCCGCCGGCGGGGGCTGCGGCAGCGGTTGCGGCTCGGTCGGAGCGGCGGCAGAGGGTTCCGCCGCCGGTGTTTCCGGCGCGGGTTCGGATGCGGGCGTGCACGCCATCAGCGCGGTTCCGGCGAGCAGGGCGACGAGCAAGGTTTTCATGGCCGTGAGAGTAGACTGTGGCACGCCGCCGGCAAGTGAAGGTGCGGTTAGGCGCAGGCCTGTCGCACGACCTCCGCGATCATCGCGCTGATGCTGGGATGGTTGAGACTGATGAGGTCCTGGCCGGCCTCTTCCATGTAGATGCGGATGTCTGGTGTTGAGCTGGCTGCGCAGTGACGGTCGCGGTAGGCCGGATCGACGCGGACGTGAAGCTGGCTGATCATTTCGAGTTCGCCATGGCCGCGGCCATGCTCGGCGACGAGATCCTGGATCACCTTGTCGATTTCTGCGGTGCGTGCAGCCCAGCCACCCGCGTCGGTGAGGCGGACGATCTCGTAGCCGGGCGGGTATTCCGGGCGCGTGCCGGCGGTTGCGATTTCGGCCTTCAGCGGCAGCGTCGTCTCGAATTTCGGCTCGCCGCGCAGCTTGATCACAGCGTTGAGGTCCCAGGGACCGATGCCGTGAATGCCGGGCGGCAGCACCCAGACAAAATGCTGGCGCGCCGGATCGAACTGGGTTGCGATCGCCGCGAGCGGCGCATCATCAGCAGCCGGAGCGGCCGGTGCAGGGGCTGGCGCCGGCGTGTTGCCGGTCCCCGCCTCGCCTGCATAGGGCGCCGTCTGCAGCGAGGCATGGCCCGAGGATGGGCCGGCCGCCGGTGTGGCTTCCTGGGCCTGACACGCCCCCAGCACGCAAGCGGCGACGATGGCCGCAGCAGTCCTGACCCTCACGCGCGTCTCCACCCTGCTGAATTGTCGGTCCGCTCAGCGCGGCGACAGGACCATCACCATTTGCCGGCCTTCGAGTCGCGGTTCGGATTCCACCTTGGCGACGTCGGCGAACTCGGCTTTCACCTTGGCCAGCAATTCCATGCCAAGATGCTGGTGCGCCATCTCGCGGCCGCGGAAGCGCATGGTGATCTTCACCTTGTCGCCTTCCTCGAAGAAGCGGCGAATTGAACGGCCCTTCACCTCGTAATCGTGCTTGTCGATGTTGGGGCGGAGCTTGATCTCCTTGAGATCGGCCGAACGCTGCTTCTTGCGCGCCTCAGCCTTCTTCTTCTGCTCGGCGAAGCGCTGCTTGCCGTAGTCGGAGATCTTGACCACCGGAGGATCGTTGTCCGGGGCGACCATCACCAGGTCGAGCCCGGCCTCCTTGGCCGCATCGAGCGCGGCGTCGATCGGCATTTCGCCCTGCTTCTCGCCTTTTTCGTCGATCAGGAGGACGCGCGTTGCGCGGATATCCTCGTTGATCTGCGGACCTTCCTTCTTGGGCGACTGGGCCGCTTGGGGACGCTGCGCGATGGTCGTTCTCCTGTGTGACGTCCGGGCTGGGGCGCCGGCCGGGTCAATATGCCTGCGAATGCAGCAATTTTCAAGAATTCTGGCCCTCTGCAAGGGCCTTCTCGGATTCCGCCGGTTCGGGATCAACCGGGGGTGGGGGCTTCATGCTTGCTGGCAGCACGCCCAGCCCCCAGGCGGCGCGCTTGACGTCCTCGACGCCGATCTGCTCCAGGGTCGGGGAAATCAGCAGCATCATCGGCCCGCCGCGCGGGGCAGCCCGGCCAAGGCGGGTCTTGGGGTTCCAGACGCTGTGGAGATCCAGCGCCATCTCATCGTTCCATTCCTGGGCGAACAGGCAGACCCCGGGAGCGCGGGCGGCGGCGGCAAGGTGCATCGGGCCGGTATCGCCGCCGATCGCCAGCAGTGCGCGCTCGGACAGGGTCGCCAGCTGGAAGAGATCGGTTCGCCCGATGAGGCTCTTGGCGCGCGGTTCCTTACGCTGGATCTGGACGCCGATATCGCCTTCCGCCTTGCCCCCGAGAATCACCGGCGTGACACCATGACTGGCGAACCAGCTGGACAGGGCGATGAAACGGTCGATCGGCCAGCGCTTTTCGGGATGTTCGGCTGACGATCCGGGAATGATCAGGGCATAGGGCCCGTTGAGGCCGAAAAAGGCGGGCTGGAACCGTGGTGGATCGCGGAAAGCGGGGCGGATCCAGTCGAGACTGGGGGCGAGGTCCTGGCCGATGATCCAGCCCGTGGGATCGCCCGGCGGCTTGGGGCCGAGGCCGGCATGGACCAGCTGTTCGGCCAGCCGGTCGAAATTGTGCATTTCGGCGCGTTCAGGGTTCACATGCTGGTGCGAAGCCCCCTTGGCCGCGCCCGACCAGAGCGGCTTCTTGCCGGTGAGGCCGACGAAGTACTGTGAGGTCCGGTCATTGTTCTGGAAGTCGTAGACCATGTCGTAATTGGCGGCGCGGAGCCGCCGGATCAGGTCGGTCCGGCCCTTGATGTCGCGCGGGCGGCCATCGGCCTCGACGATGTCGAAATAGGGGCAGGCTTTTGCAAACACTTCGAATGGCTCAGTGGTGAGCAGCGTAATCCGCGCTGACGGATGGGTTGCCCGGACGACTCGCATGGCGCCCAGCGCCTGCATGAAATCGCCCAGCGCACCGAGCTTGATCACCAGTACCCGGCGCAGCGTGTCGCCGGGGTTGGGGGGTGGTGTGAAGGTGTCGAGCATGGTCATGAGGGTCGGCCCAGGAGACTCTCATAGACCGCCAGCGTCGCCTTCTGAAGCGCAGAAGTTGTGAAACGTTCGCGCACCCGGGCAAGCGCTGCCTGACCCATCGTGCGGCGGCCGCCCGGGCCCATGGCGAGAAGCCGCCCGATGGAGGCCGCCAGCGCCTCGGGATCGGAGGGTGGAACGATAAACCCTGTTTCGCCATCGACGATGATTTCGCTCTGCGCGCCGATCGAGGAGCCCACGGCGGGAACACCCATGGCGCCTGCTTCGGCAGCAACCCTGCCGAACGCCTCCGGCAGGTTCGAGGGCGCGATCACGATGTCGGCGAGGGCGAAGGCGGCAGGCATGTCGTCGCAATGGCCCACCATCACGACCTTGCCGTCAAGGCCGTTGGCCGCGATGAGTGAGGCGATCTCCTGCTGGTAGCCGTCGCGGCCTTGCGCATCGCCGGCGAAGAGCATGCGCCAGCCGCCAACGCCCTGCGCTTTGAGGATGGCGCCGGCGCGGATCGCTTCGCGATGGCCTTTCCAGCCCGTAAGGCGGGCGGGGAGGAGGATCGTCACGGCCTCGCCTGGTTCGCCCAGTTTCCACCCCTCGCGGAGTGCCTGCCGGCGCATATGGGGCACTGTGTCGGGAGAGAATCTGGCGACATCGACGCCGCGATGGATGGTGACGATGCGGTCCTTGGCAAAGGGATGTTCAGCGATGATATGGGCCGCGGTGAAATCCGAATTGGCAATCACCCTCTCGCCGCGCGCCATCACTGAATTGTAGAGCCGCTTGAGCGGGCCCTTGGCGCTGTAAACGCCATGATAGGTGGTGACGAATGGCAGCTTCAGCCGCCGCGACGCCCAGAGCGCGCTCCAGGCCGGCGCGCGGGAGCGCGCATGAATGAGGCCGACTCTCCGCTCCGCTGCGAGCTTCGCCAGCAGGCTGGCATTGGCGCGGATGGCGAGCGGGTTCTTGGTGGGCAGGTTGTCGATGTGGATCAGTTCGCCGCCGGCCCGCACGAGCTCGGCTTCGAGGCGTCCGCCCTTGCTGGCGACCAGCGACCTGGCGCCGGCCGCCGTCAGCGCTTCGGTCACCTCGATCGCCGTGCGCTCGGCCCCGCCGGCGGCAAGGTGCGGAATGACCTGCAGGATGGTTGCGCCGCTGAGCGACAAGGACTGATTCCCCGCACGATCGCGCTGCGCGATCGAATGGGCCCCACTAAGCCGCTTTTCAGCACGGCGCAAACCGGGGAGAAGAGGCGTCATGAACGACGGTGCGCCGAACTATCTGGAAGCGGGCGGGGCGCGGATCGCCTATCGCCGGACCATGGGTAATCCCGCCAGGACGGGGGTCGTGTGGCTTGGCGGGTTCCACTCCGACATGAAGGGCGAGAAGGCGACGGTTCTTCACGCGGCATGCGCTGAGGCCGGGCGGAGTTTCGTGCGGTTCGACTATCTCGGGCATGGCGAAAGCAGCGGTGAGTTCGGCCATGGAACAATAGGCCGCTGGCGTTCCGATGCACTGGCGGTGGTGGACCGGCTGACCGAAGGGCCGCTGGTTCTGGTCGGATCATCGATGGGCGGCTGGATGGCGATACTTGTCGCGCTGGCGCGGCCAGAGCGGGTGAAGGGGCTGGTGCTGCTCGCCCCGGCGCCGGATTTCACCGACAAGTTGATGTGGGCGTCTTTCGACGAAAGTCAGCGCCGCCAGATCATGGAGCAAGGATTCTGGACCCGGCCGTCGGACTACGATCCCGCCGGCTATCCGATCACGCGCGAGCTGATCACCGAGGGACGGGAGTGGAATGTCCTCGATGCCGAGATCGCGATCGATGCGCCCGTGCGCATCCTCCACGGCGGGCTAGATCCCGATGTGCCCTGGACGCATTCGCTTGATCTGGCGGACAAGCTGCGGAGCAAGGACGTCGTGTGGTCGTTGATCAAGGACGGCGACCACCGGCTGTCGCGGCCGCGCGATATTGAGCGGATGGTTTCGACGGTGCTGGGGCTGGCGGGGGTGTCGGACAAAGCTGACTAAGCGCCTGGAATCTGTCCAGCATAAGCAATTGTTGTCGGTCGATTTTGCCAATACCGGCGCAATTGGTTTGCTCGCCCTACCTGGCCTGATCCCCCGGCTCAGCTGGCAGCCTGGCAAAAAAGCGGCAGCCGCGGCGGGGCGAACTCCCCACGTCGAGCGCCCGGCGATTGCGACAGCACAATTGCGCGACCCCTCCCGATATGTCGGAAACTCCGGCCGCCAGCCAAGTACTGCCTCGGCGCGCCTGGAGGCGAGCCCAGTAGCGTGACGTCTGAGCCTCCTGGCGTGCTGGCCTACGCGGGTTCTCGCAAACACGCCGACTGCGCCCGGCGCAGCGCGTCGCGAGCGCGTTCGAAACCTTCGGCGTTCGGTGAATAGATGGTGAGTGTATCCGCTCGCGCGCCGGTGTTCGACACGCACCCGCGATGATCCGCGGAGCAGGAGAACATGTGGGCGACAAACTCTCCCTCCATGCTCTCGCTCTTCGACTCTGAGAATGTGTCGAGGTTCAGCTGGCGTACATCAAAGGACATCTCGAGGATCGATTGCCTCCCGGGTGAGACAGAGATCACGAACTTGCGCCGCTCAAGCTCGGTCAAGGTGGCACTCAGCTGTGAGCTTCGAACCTGAGTGGCTGCGATCAGGTCGCCTGCCGCACTCGGGTACAGTTGTGCTGGAGGCGTGCTCTGAGGCGGTGCGATCTGACCATCATCCCGCATCGGGAGCGACGGCCCGGCTGCTGTCGGCGCCGACAGCGAACAGGCTGATAGGCAGAACGCCAAAGTCGTCAGCGTGGCTAGCGAAGAAAGTTCGCGCATTCATGGCCCGCCCTTGGAACAATTCCGAGCCTTCGGCCTGTAACGAAGCATGCCAGTCTCCCCCAACGCCGCGATCATTGCTGCCGGGCGCGGCCAATACAACACCGGGCCTGCTGAAGATGGCCAAATTCGACGGCATGCAAGGGCAAGAGCGATCACTCATCCCCCAACGCCATGCGCGAGGCAATCCCGCAACCCCTCCCGATAGGTCGGAAACTTCGGCCGCCAGCCAAGCGCTGCCTTCGCCCGCGCGTTCGAGACGCGCTTGCATTCGGCGTAGAAGCGCTGGGCCATGGGCGAGAGGTTGGCGTCTTCGATCTTGACCGCGGGCGGCGGGGCGATGGCGAGAAGTTCGGCGGCATAGGTGAGGACGTCGTCGGCTGGGGCGGGTTCGTCGTCGCAGATGTTGAAGGCGCCGCTGGCGGGACTGTTTATGGAGAGATGGAGGGCGCTGGAAATGTCTGCGACATGCGCGCGGGAGAAGAGCTGGCCAGGCTTCACGATGCGACGGGCGCCGGGCTCCTTCGCGCGCTCGATCGCCGAGCGGCCGGGGCCGTAGATGCCGGGGAGGCGGAAGAGGCGGGCCCCGAGCGCGATCCATTGCGCTTCGGCGGTTGCGCGGTTCGCGGCTTCGCGGCTTTGCGGGTTGAGGGGCGTTTCCTCGAACGCCCAGCCGCCAGCAAGGTCGCCATAGACGCCTGTGGTTGAGAGATAGCCGATCCAGCTGGCGGTCTGCGCGAGATCGCCGAAGCTGCGTAAAACGGGGCAGCCCTTGTCATCCGGCGGGACGGAGATGAGCCAGGCTGCGCCAGCAGGCGGGACGATGTCGCCGCCGGGCCAGAGGTGGGGCGTGAAGCCCTGGGCGGCGAGCGGTTGGGCGCTGGCGGCTGAGCGCACGGTTCCGGCGCAGGTCCAGCCCTCGCTAGCGAGTTTTCGGGCAAGTTCGGCTGCGACATAGCCAAAGCCGAAAGCGAAGAGCTGCGTTGCGGCCATGATCTTGCCTTGTCCTCTGGTGTACGGATTAGGGCCCTCGCGCCCTGAGGGCCAGCCCGGAACGATCCTGCAATGCGTCTGACTGCTGTTGTCTTTCTTGTCCTGTTCACCGCGGCGCCGGCGTTGGCGCAGTCGGACAAGGCGCGGCTGGAACGGTGCATCGAGAAGACCGATCGCGACGCTGAGGGCGCCTATCAGGACGGGTTGACCTGGCAGGCGGTCGGCAATCCGCCAGCCGCGCGGCAGTGCACGGCGCTGGCGCTGATCGCGCTGGGCGAGGAGGCGGAGGGTGCGGCGCGACTGGAGGAACTGGCCAGCGCGCCGGATGCCGGAGGCAGCGAGATGCGCGCGGTCTATCTCGCGCAGTCGGGCAATGCCTGGCTGATGGCCGGGATGCCGCGCGAGGCGATCGTCACGTTCACCAACGCGCTGAAGCTGCGGTCCGGCGATGGCGAACTGTTGAAGGACAGGGCGCGCGCGCATGTCACGCTGAAGCAGTGGACCGAGGCCGGCAACGATCTCGACAGCGCGATCATCCTCTCGGCCGGCGATGCGGAGGCGTTCCGGATGCGCGGGCATGTGCGGATGAAGCAGGAGCGCCTGAGCGAGGCCTGGATGGATGTCAGCGAGGCGATGAGGCTTTCGCCCAGCGACGTGAATGTGGTGGTGCTGCGCGGCGAGGTGCGCGAGGCGATGCGACTGCGCGGCATGGAAGACCCGGCCGGGCTGGATCAGGCGCTGGAGCCACGCGCGCGCATCGTCGGCAATTAGGCGCCAAGCTCCCCACGGCTCAGGGGCCGACCACACACGCATCGAGGCCGTCGCGCTTCACCATCGCCATCAGTGACTG
The DNA here is from genome assembly GCA_041166025.1 of Pseudomonadota bacterium. GTDB lineage: Bacteria > Pseudomonadota > Alphaproteobacteria > Caulobacterales > Hyphomonadaceae > UBA7672. The sequence continues at coordinate 45,513 of JBEAMJ010000078.1, forward strand.
GATGCGTGTGTTGCGGCGACCGGTGGCGTATTGGCCATCGACCTTCCAGCGGTTCGGGCTGGGCAGCACGGCGGCGAGGGCTGCGGCCTGTCTGGGCGTGAGATCCCTTGCTGACACATCGAAGCGTTCGAGCGCAGCCTGTTCGACGCCATAAATGCCATCGCCCCATTCGGCGACGTTGAGATAGATCTCCATGATGCGCGGCTTGGACCACATCCATTCCACGTTCATGGTGAACCAGGCTTCGAGTCCCTTGCGGAACCAGCCGCCGCCGTTCCAGAGGAACACGTTCTTGGCGGTCTGCTGCGAGATGGTGGAGGCGCCGCGCAGGTCGCCGCCATTTTCGGCCTCCTGCATCGCCTTCTGGATCTCCTTGAGATCGAAGCCGTCATGGGTGCAGAAATTCTGATCTTCCGAGGCGATGACGGCGCGCACGAGATGGGGCGAGATGTCCTTCAGGTCGACCCAGGTCGAGCGCACCTCGATGCCCTTCATGGCGGTCCCGGCCATGTTGAAGGTTGAGGGCGGTCCGGTCCAGCCGATGGCGAAGACGGCGAGCAGGCTCAATGCGATGAAGCCGCCGCCGATGAGGAAGCTCCACAAGAACACGCCGACGACGACGCGTCGCCACAGCGGTTTGCCCCACGAATAGCGTTCGCCCTGCGGGACGATGGCGCCGCGCCAGCGGCTCAGCATGCCGCCGGCCTGACCGTGGAAGCGGGGCTGCTCGCTGCCGCCATCCGATCGACCCGATGCGTCGGACCCTGGCCGCTGATCAGGCTTGTCGTCCAGCATCCCACTCCTCACACACTGCGGGATCGGGCTCGCCCGGCCGCCGCAGCTTGCACTGTTCCTCATAGGCGGGCGGAGAAAGCTGCCCCAGCGCCCACACCGATGCGCCCCGAACCAGGGGCGAGGCGTCATCAAGCATCTGGATACACACATCCGCCAGCGCCCGCGACCCCGAATTTCCGATGGCGATCATGACGTTGCGTACAAACCGGTCGCGGCCGATCCGTCTGATGGGAGAACCGGCGAAGACTTCACGGAAACCTGCGTCATCGAGGTGAGCCAGGTCGGACAGGAGCGGTGCGGTGAGTTCCGCGCGCGGATGCAGGGCGCTTTCGCGCGACACATGCGCAAACTTGTTCCAGGGACAGACGGCAAGGCAGTCGTCGCAGCCATAGATGCGATTGCCCATCGCGGCGCGAAACTCGCGCGGGATCGGGCCTTTCGTTTCGATTGTGAGATAGGACAGGCAGCGCCGCGCATCGAGCTGGTAAGGGGCCGGGAAGGCGCGCGTCGGGCAGATGTCCAGACAGGCCTGGCAGGAGCCACAGGAATCGCCTGCGGGTTCGTCGGCGGCGAGATCGGCGCTGGTCAGCATCACGCCCAGAAAGAGCCAGGAGCCATGTTCACGGCTCACCAGATTGGTGTGCTTGCCCTGCCAGCCGAGGCCGGCCTGGTGGGCAAGGGGCTTTTCCATCAGGGGCGCGGTGTCGACGAAGATCTTGACCTCGGCGCCGGAGGAAGCCGCGAACGCAGAGGCGAGCTGGCGGAGCCTGCGCTTCATCAGGTCATGATAGTCCGCGTTCTGGGCGTAGACGGAGATGGTCGCGTGCTCGCGCCGCGCCAGCGGTTCGAGCGGGTCGATCTTCGGACCATAGTTGAGGCCGACCACGAGCGCTGATTTCGCGGCGGGCCACATCGCCGTCGGATGGCGGCGGCGCTCCAGCGTTTCGGCCATCCAGCCCATCTCGCCGTGGCGGCCCTGCGTGATGAAATCGGCCAGCCTGTCGCCGGCGTCCCAGGCCATGTCGGCGCGGGCAATGCGGGCGACATCGAAGCCCAGCGCCAGCGCGCTGTCCTTGAGGCGGGCTTCCGTCGTCGTCATGACCGGACAGGTATCGGCGGGCGCTCGTGCGGGCAATTGGCAAATCAGGTGCGTCTGTCGCTGCGTCAGGTCACGTTGCGCTGAGTCTTGATCGTGCGCGTTGCCTCCTCCGGGGGATGATCGTAGGCTTCCCGACGCTAGACGGGTCCCTTGCTGGAGGAGATTTCACTTGCGCTACGCTCTGCTCGCCGGCCTTGCCACCAGCCTTGTGCTGAGCCCCTTCGCAGCGCAGGCGCAGACACCTGTGGCGGAGACCGGCGCGCAGCCGGCGCCGAAGTACGATCCGACCAAGCCCTATCCGCCCTATGCCGCGCCGCGGCTGAAGATCGGACAGCCGGATCTGCAGGGCTTCTGGCACAACACAACGCTGACGAAGCTGACGCGGCCGGCGGGCGTCACCAGCCTGGTCTACAGCGAGGAGGAAGTCGCACGGCTCGAGCAGGAGATGGTCGAGGAGATCGAGGAGGGCAATGCGCCGACCCCGATTGATGCGCCAGTCGAGTACGTCATTCCCAGAGACATCAAGCCTGAATACCTTGCCGGCGGCGGCGCCACGGGCGGCTACAACCGCATCTGGATCGATCCTGGCAACCATGTGATGCGGGTCAACGGCCAGCCGCGCTCCTCGATCATTACCACGCCGACTGGAACGGCCCCGCCGCGCAAGGCGGGTGCGATGCCCGCGCCTGCGCCGGAACCGCCGGCCTTCGTCAAGCTGCTCGGGCCGAGCCCGACGCCGCGCGGCCAGTCCTATGACAATCCGGAATCGCGTGCGACGGAGCGCTGCATCATCTCGTTCGGCCGCAATGGCGGACCGCCGATGTTCGCCAACGGGTTCTACAACAACAGCTATCAGATCGTGCAGTCGCCCGACCATGTCGTGATCGCAACCGAGATGGTGCACGATGCGCGCATCGTGCGTCTCAACTCCAAGCACCGTAGCGACGATGTGCGCCCCTATTTCGGCGATTCCATCGGCTGGTGGGAAGGCGACACGCTGGTGGTCGAAACCACGCACATCCCTCAGGCCCAGCAGTTCATGGGCTCGTGGAAGGATCTCAAGGTCACCGAGCGGTTCCGTCGCGTGGCCGATGACCGGCTCTATTACGGCTTCACCATCGAGGACCCGACGCTGTGGGATGCGCCCTGGGGCGGGGAGTACGAGTTCTCGGCGCTGAATGGCAAAATGTACGAGTATGCGTGTCATGAGGGGAATTACGCACTTTACGGAATTCTCGAAGGCGCACGCGTACTCGAAGCGCGTGAGGCGGCAGAAGCGGCGAAGAAGGCCAATGCCAAGCCGGCAAAGGCGACCCGCGGCAAGCCGTAGGCGCGCCTCTCCTGGGCCTTGCCCCGCCGGGGGGTTTCCTTTCCTTGCCCAATGTTTAGGCATGGACGCTAGGTGAAGCGCCATGAGTGCGGCTGCGCCTTCGTGCGCGCATCGCCTGCGTCTAGGACTGGGGCTGCATGTACAACGAGATGTTCGCTGATGGCCGCGTCGTAAGGGGACCTTACGAGAAGGTGGCAGAATGGATCGAGGCCACGGGCGTCGATCTCCTGAAGCTGCGTCAGAGCGAGGCGGAGGCTATCTTCCGCAAGATCGGGATCACGTTTGCGGTCTATGGCGAGGGCGGCGACCCAGAGCGGCTGATCCCGTTCGATCTCATCCCGCGCGTGTTCGGCGCAAGCGAGTGGCGCAGGCTGTCTCGTGGGATCAAGCAACGCAGCAGGGCGCTCAACGCGTTTCTCTACGATGTCTATCATCGCGGCGAGATCCTGCGGGCCGGGATCATCCCCGAGGAGCTGGTCTATCAGAACGAGGCCTTCCTTCCGGAGATGGTCGGCGTCGACCCGCCCGGGCGCGTGTACAGCCACATCGTCGGCGTCGACATCGTGCGAACAGATGGCGATCGCTTCCAGGTGCTGGAAGACAATTGTCGCACGCCCTCTGGCGTCTCCTACATGCTTGAGAACCGCGAGATCATGATGCGGATGTTCCCGCAGCTGTTCCAGGCAGGGATCGTCGAGGCGGTGGACAGCTATCCGGGCCTTCTGAAGAAGACGCTGGAGGAGGTCGCACCGGTCAAGTGCGACGACGATCCAACCGTGGTGTTGCTGACGCCGGGCTCGCTCAACTCGGCGTATTACGAGCATTCTTTCCTCGCGGACCTGATGGGGATCGAGCTGGTGGAGCCGCAGGACCTGTTCGTGGAGAAAGGCCTCTGCTGGATGCGCACGACACGGGGCCCGCAGCGAGTGGACGTGATCTACCGGCGCATCGACGACACGTATCTGGATCCGCTCGCGTTCAAGGCGGATTCGCTGCTCGGCGTGCCGGGCATCTTCGATGTCTATCGCTCGGGCGGGGTAACGCTGTGTTCGGCGCCGGGCGCGGGCGTGGCCGACGACAAGGCGATCTATGTCTTCGTGCCGGACATGATCAAATTCTATCTCGGCGAGAAGCCGGTGCTCGAAAATGTGCAGACCTGGCGTTGCGCCCAGCCGGAAGACTGCCGGTACGTCATCGACAATCTCAAGGACCTCGTCGTGAAACGCGTTCACGGCTCGGGCGGCTATGGCATGCTGATCGGACCTCATGCAGCGAAGAAGGAAATCGAAGCCTTCCGTGCCAAGATCAAGGCGAATCCGGCTGAATTCATCGCACAGCCGACGCTTGAGCTGTCGACCGCGCCAATCCTTGGCGGCGAGGGCGTGGAGGAGCGGCATGTCGACTTCCGGCCTTACTGCCTTGTTGGCAAGGATATCCGGCTGACGCCCGGCGGCCTGACGCGCGTGGCGCTGAAGAAGGGTTCGCTGGTGGTCAACTCCTCGCAGGGCGGCGGGGTGAAAGACACATGGATCCTGGCGGATTGATGCGATGCTGAGCCGGACAGCCGAGAATCTCTTCTGGATGGGGCGCTACATGGAACGCGCGGATGCGACCGCGCGCTTGATCGAGATGGGCTATCGCATGGCGATGCTGCCTGGATCAAATGAGCAGGAGGAGTGGCGCTCGGTTGCAGCCGCTTCGGGATCGGCGCCGGAGCTTGCCGATCCGGCCGCGAAAAACCTCAGCGCAGGCGCCGTTGTGCAACGCCTGCTGCTTGATCCGGACAATCTGTCCTCGATCCGCTCCTGTCTCACCGCGGCGCGGGCCAACGGGCGGGCCATCCGCACGGCGCTGACCCAGGACATGTGGGAGGCGCTCAACGATGGCTGGCGCCAGCTCGGCCAGATGGATGCCGAGACGGCGCTGAAGAACCTGCCCTCGCTGCTCGAATGGACCAAGAATCGCACGGCGGCGTTCCGCGGGGCTTCCGAAATCTCGCTGCTCAGGAATGACGGCTACTATTTTCTGCGCATGGGCGGGCTGATCGAGCGGGCCGACATGACGCTGCGCCTGCTTGATGTGAAGTACTATGTGCTGCTGCCCGAAACCGATGTGGTCGGCGGCGGGCGCGACTATCACCAGTGGACCAGCGTGCTGCGGGCGACGTCGGCGCTGCGCGCCTATCACCATGTCTACAAGGGCGACTACACGCCCTGGGGGATTGCCGACTTCCTGATTCTCAACACGGCGTTCCCGCGCTCGGTGGCATACTGCTATCGCTCGATCAGCCGGTTCCTCGATGACCTGGCTGAGCTTTACGGCGAGCAGTCCACCCCGCAGGCGGTCGCCGGCGAGATGGTGCGCCAGCTCGGCCAGACCGGGATAGAGGAACTGTTCCAGCATGGGCTGCACCAGTTCGTGTCGGACGCCATCGCGACGACGCGGCGGTTGTCCTTCGAGATCAGCAAGGCCTATCACTTCTGACCATGCGGCTCTCAATCCGACACGTCACCACCTACACTTACGATCCGCCGGCGGAACGCTGCGCGCTGCGCCTGCGGCTCTATCCGCCATCCTTCGACAGTCAGCGCGTCACCGACTGGACGGTGAGCGTCAACGGGCAGGCTGTTGCCCCGTTGCTCACCACGGCGACCGGCGACAGGGAGTCGATCTGGACGACTCCCTCGGCCGGCGCTGAAGTTGCGATCGTCGCAGCAGGCGAGGTCGAGACACATGACGCCGCTGGGGTGGTGAGGGGCCTGCGCGATACGGTGCGGCCGCAGGTCTACCTGCGCGCAACGCCGCTGACCGAGGCCGATGACCGGATCGCCGCGCTGGCGGCAGGCGTTGCCGGGAAGACGCCGCTCGACCGCCTGCATGCTCTTTTCAACGCGGTGGCGGATGCGATCGCGTACAGACCGGGCACGACCTCCACCTCGACGACGGCCGCGCAGGCGCTGAAGGCCGGACAGGGCGTCTGTCAGGATCATGCGCATGTGTTCATCGCGGCGGCGCGCGCGCTGGGACTGCCAGCGCGATACGTCGTCGGCTACATGCTCGCCCAGGAGGCGATGGTGACGGAGACCCACGCCTGGGCCGAGGCGTGGGCAAGCGACATCGGCTGGGTCGGGTTCGACGCAGCGAACCGGCTGTGTCCAACTGACCGTTATGTCAGGCTCGGCTGCGGGCTCGACGCGGCGGACGCTGCCCCCATCCGCGGCAATGTTTCAGGCCAGTCGCGGGAGCGACTTAGCGCCTCGGTCGACATTGCCCCGACGCCGGGCCAGTCTCATGCGCAGAATCAGGATGGCCAGGGCCAGGCCCAGCAATAACGGTCCCCGCGAAGGCGGGAATGCACGGACGGCCGGGGAATTGGGACGGACATGACTTACTGCGTTGGCCTCAAGCTGAAGGCTGGCCTCGTGCTCCTCTCGGACACGCGCACCAATGCGGGTGTCGACAACATCGCGCGCTTCCGGAAGATGTTCGTGTTCGAGGAGCCCGGCGAACGCGTCGTCGCTCTGATGTGCGCCGGCAATCTCGGCATCACCCAGGGCGTCGTGACGCACATCGCAACGGCTGTGAAGCGGTCGAAGGTCGACCCGGAAGCCGAGAGCCTGATGACGTGCGAAACACTGTACCGGGGTGCTCAGCTTGTGGGCGAGGCGATGCGCGAAGTGCAGAAGCGCGACCGCGCCGAGATCGAGGCGCAGGGCTCGGCGGCGGACGCCACAATCATCATGGCCGGCCAGAGGAAGGGCGGCGAGCTACGCCTTTTCCTGATCTACACTGCTGGCAATTTCATCGAAGCCGGCGAGGACACACCCTATCTGCAGATCGGCGAGCACAAGTACGGCAAGCCGATCCTCGACCGCGTGATCCGGCCGGACACCTCGATCGACGACGCGGTAAAGGCGGTGCTGGTTTCGATGGATTCAACACTGCGCTCCAATCTTTCGGTGGGAATGCCGCTGGATCTCTGCGTCATACCGGTCGATGAACTCAAGGCACGTACGCTGCGCATCGAGAGTGACCACAGGGAGTTCCGCCAGATCAGCGATTCATGGGCGCAGTCGCTGAAGCAGTCCTTCCTGAACCTGCCGAATGTGAAGCTTTAGCTTTCCACAGATCTGCCGGATTTTCCGGGCAGGCAGCGCCCATGGGATTTCTTCGCGCCAGTTTGGCTCTCGTGTTTCTTGTTTTGCTGTCCGCCCCGCGCGGCGTCGACGCACAGCCTGCAGATGCGCCGTGCAGGTCACTGACATTCGAGGGTGATCCCTTCACCGTGTGCGCGGCGCGTCAGGGCGATGTCACGCGACTGTCGCTGCGCCGGGCGGATGGCAAACCGTATCGGCGACTCCCGGTGCTGAAGAACGATCTGGGCGAGGCGGCGGGGAAGGTCCGCTTCGCAATGAATGCCGGAATGTACGATCTGCGGAATGCGCCGATTGGACTCTATGTCGAGAATGGCCATCAGCTCAGGGCGATCAACAGGCGCGACGGGTTCGGGAATTTTCATCTGAAACCAAACGGCGTCTTCTGGGTCGGCCATGATGGCAAGGCGCATGTGATGGCGACTGACGCGTATGTCGCGCAGAAGCCGAAGCCTGCCTGGGCGACGCAGTCGGGCCCGATGCTGGTGGTCGGCGGCAAGCTGCATCACACATTCGCTCACGACGGGCCGTCGCGTCACATCCGCAATGGAGTCGGTGTGAATGCGGCGGGCGATGCGCTGTTCGTGATCAGCGATGCGCCCGTGTCGTTCGGCAAGCTGGCGCGGCTTTTCCGCGACGAACTCAAGGTCGCCAATGCGCTCTATTTCGACGGCGCGGTCTCATCACTCTGGGCGCCGTCGCTCGACAGGCTGGATGCCGGGAGCGATCTCGGACCTCTGGTGGTCGTCACGTCCCCCTGATGACGCTGGCCCTGAGGTGTTCGCGCCAGGCCGAGGCGCGTTCGGGCAGCAGGCGCTGAATGGCGTGCGGATCTGTTTCGATCAGCTGTTCGAGGATTTCGTAGCTGAACGCCGCCTCACCATGCTTCACCCATGACGCCTGCACGTCCTTGTTGACGCACATGCCCCCGGCCAGCCGCGTCCACAGGCCATTCTTCTGCTTGTCGAGATTGCGGCTGTGGCCCACCCAGATTTCGTCAGTCACGCAATTGCGGACGGCGAATACGCCGTTGGGCGGATCGCGGTCCGCGTACTGCTGCAGAAGCTCCTTGCGGCGGGCCTTGTCGACCATCAGTGGGCTTCGGCGGTCCAGACAGCGCCATCGCCCGTCCTTGTGAATCTGCCCAGACCCGGGAAGGGAAAGTGCGGTGCGAAGATGCGCTGACCCGAGACTGCCGAGCTGTCGATCAATGCCCTGCGGCTGGCCTGTGCGGTCGGCGCGTCACCATCGAAGGCGATGGTCCAGTCGGGTTGTTGAACAGATATCACGGAGTGATGCATCGTGTCGCCGATGTATAGCAGAGACTGGTCTCCGGATGTCACGAGATAGCCGGAGTGACCTGGCGTGTGGCCCTGGATATCGACCGCCTTGACGCCCGGCACGAGGTCTGCGCCCGGCTGGAACGCCACGACCCTCGGGTTGATCGCGACGACGATCGGCGTGAGTTGCGTGTCAGCCTGCATCGCTGCCCATTCGTTGGCGGACATGTGCACGCGCGCACTCGGGAAGCTGAGACCGCCCTCGGCCGTCACCAGGCCGCCGATGTGATCACCGTGAGCGTGGCTGATGAAGATGTCCGTGACGCCGGCAGGATCGACGCCTGCGCTCGTCATTGTTGCGGGGAGCATGCCGAGCGTCGGACCGAAGAGACCGGCAGCGCCCGTATCGAACAGCATGACCTTGTCCGCGGTCTTCACGATCAGCGGCTGGACGGAGAGCGACAGCTTGTCGGTGGGCAGGTTGTTTGCCCCCAGCACCGCGTCTACATCGGCTTTCGACTTGTTGATCGCGAGCGTCTTGGTGTCGTTGGCGACTTCCAGTCCGCCATCGCGCAGGGCAGCTGCCTGGAAATCGCCGATCGTGAACGGGTGGACATCGTCGCTTGCGGGAAACGGCGCAATTGCCGGGGCTGCCGGTGGTTCTGCCACCGGGACTGCTTCCGGCGCGCAGGCGACAAGAGCGGCGGCAAGAGCGGCGGCAAGAAAGGCGGCGCTGATGCTGGATTTCATTTGGGTATCCCGGGAAAATCGCTGGAGAGGTATAGGTTTCCGCCGCGCCTGCAAGCCGCAGCGTACCGGTTTCCTTCCCGCGTCCGCTTCGACTAAGGTCGGGAGGTTGGTCGGACGGGCGCGAGCCCTGGTTTGGCCGAAAGGGAGGATGAAATGGGCGGTATTGATCTTGACCTTGCAACGGTTGCCGGGATGGCGGGCCTGGGCGGCAGCACCATTGCGGCGCTGAGCGCGGCGTTCTTCTTTCGCGGATTGATCACACGGGTGATCGCGCAGGTGATCGCGACAACGGTGTTGTCGTTCGTAGGGTTCGTCGCGCTGTTTCACGGCCTGGGCTTCCAGATCGTGCCGCCGAAGGAGATCGCGGGCATCGCCATACCGATGGGCGCCGACAGCTTCTCCGTGCAGACAGCACCGGCTGCGCCGCCGGAAGAGCAGGGGTACACGGTCAAGTCGCCGTGGCGGAAATAGGCCGATCGGGTGCGAGGCGCAGAGATGCGCTTCAGCCCGCCCGCAGGAAAGTGTTCCACAGCAAAGCGCCGACACCCAAAAGGGTGAGGAACTGCACGAAGAACACCAGCCAGAGCAGTCCGTGCATCGAGCCCAGCTTGCGTTTCTGCTGCTCGAGCAACTTCCGGTTGATCGCGCCAGGTCGTTCAACTTCGGCCGGTGCAGCCTCTTGCATGTCTCTCCCCGTCGTCCTGTCGTTCATCATGCTTGCTTAGGAGGTCTGCGGCGTCAACCCGGCCTCTGGAACAGGGAGGATACCTGCCTGTCGCATGGGCGGCCCAGCGCGTTCCGCGGCCCAGAGGTCGGGCAACGCGGCATGAGAAACGGCGCGCGCGCCGAGGGGAGGCTGCGTGTTGCGCACATGGTAGTTCCACCCTAAACGCACGACACCAGCAACGATCACCAACAGCCGGGCCGATTCGATGGATGCGATGACGATCCTGCAGGCGATCCTGCTCGGCCTGGTGGAAGGGCTCACCGAGTTCATCCCCGTTTCCTCGACCGGGCATTTGCTCCTGACGCAGACGGCCCTCGGCCTCACCACGCCGTTCTGGACGACGTTCACGGTGGTGATACAGCTCGGCGCCATCCTCGCCGTCGTTGCGCTCTATTTCGGTCGGCTCTGGCATGTGCTGGTGACGCTGCCGAGCGATCCCGGCTCGCGCCGCTTTGCCCTCTCCGTCATCATCGCCTGCGCGCCGGCCTTCCTCGCCGGCTTCCTGCTGCATGATTTCATCAAGGCCTACCTCTTCACCGGGCTTGAACTGATCTGCTGGTCATTGATCATCGGCGGCGTCGTGCTGCTGGTGATCGACCGCCTCGCGCCTGCTCCGGCTGAGCACACAGCGATGAACCTGCCGCTCTACAAGGCAGCGCTGATCGGCGTGTTCCAGATACTCTCGATCATCCCGGGCGTCTCGCGCTCGGGCTCAACCATTGTCGGCTCAATGCTGCTGAAGGTGAACAAGCGCGCCGCGGCGGAGTTCTCCTTCTTTCTCGCCATCCCGATCATGGTCGGCGCCTTTGTGCTCGACATCTGGGAGAGTCGCGATTTTCTCACCGCCGACAATCTCGGCATCATCGCCGTGGGGTTCGTGGCGAGCTTCATCTTCGGCCTCATCGTGGTGCGCCTGATGCTCGACTTCGTGCAGAAGCGCGGCTTCGCCCCTTTCGGCTGGTGGCGCATCCTCGTGGGCGGGGCAGGCCTCGCCGCAATCTACGCCGGCGTCTGGAGCAGCACCGTACCGGTGGCGGGTTAGGCTTTTTGCGCGCAGGCTGCGAACTTCTGAGCTAGCGCACCACGCGCACCTTCTCGCCGTCGATGACGACCCCGAAGTATCTCGAGTTCTTCTGGACGATGACGGACTTGGCCTCCGTGTTTTCGTAGAAGACTGACGGCTTGTAGAAGCCGATGTAGATGCTCCCGTCCGAGTTCTTCGTGTATGAAACGGCATATTCATCGAGGTCCATCGCAGGGTTGTGGATTCGAAGGGCCTCAATCGCGCGCATCACATCGCGCATCTGACTTCCTGGTACTTCCCACAACTCCTGGCTGAACTGATTGGTAGAAGGTTTGGCTTCGCCTTGCGACACTTGGCCTGACGCGCCCCCGTGAGACGTTGCCGCGAGCAAGGTTGCTGCGACGCACACGGCCAGTTGCTGCTTCATGGCAGTCTCCCTTGGACGTTTCACCCCTTCCCCGTCACCGGCCGCATCACGGCGCGCAGCGCGAGTGCACCCAGAAACGCCACCACGAAGATGTCGACCCAGCGGGTGACGTCGTTGAGAGGGCCGAGGTCGAGGCTGGCGATCCAGTTGGTGAGCGAGACGTCGAAGGCCTGCATCAGCGTTCCGAGAAGAAACAGGCCGAGGAGGGCAAAGCCGATATCGCCCCAGAGGCCGAACACCGACTTGCCGCGCACGATCTTGCGGGCAAGGAAGCCCGCCAGCGTGGCGATCAGCAGCCAGAGTGCGAGCACGCCCAGATTCATGCCGGAATAGACGACCGCGAGCTTGTCCATGGCCCCATTCCCTGCGTCTTGTCCGGAGGAGGCTAGAGCGGGACGGGCGCAAGGGGAAGGGCGGCCCTCCGGAAGGGCCGCGCCAGCCCACAGCCGGCAGCCCCTCCATCTCTCATGCGTCCCAGCGGCGGGGTGCGCCGGGAGAATCAAGCAGGTCCTAGGCGTCGACGCGTGAGGTCTCGTCGATGTGCGGGGGCTGGAACTGGCCGTGGGGGCGGTGGCGCCAGAGATAAGTCGGCGTTATCGCTTCGACCGTCTCGAGGTTCGCGACACCGAGGTCGGCGATCGTCCCGACCTTGCCGGTGACGACATTGTCAACGTTCAGCGACTGCACCTGGTCGCCGGTCAGCGGCGGGCCGAAGAAGGGGTTTAGGCGCGAAAGCGCGCCGATGATGTAGCCCATCGGCGCAGCGATCGGCGTCGGGATCGGGAGCAGAACGCGCGGGCGGTCGATCTCGCGCAGGATGTGCTGCAGCAGCTCCTTCATCGTGTAGATACGCGGACCGCCGAGTTCGTAGGTCTTGCCGGCCGCATCGGGCTTTGCAAGGGCAGCGGCGACAGCCTCCGCCACATCGACGACGTGGATCGGCTGAAAGCGTGTCTTCGCCCCGATCAGCGGCAGGAAGGCACTGACGCGGGCGATCTCGGCGAAGCGTGTGAAGAAGCCGTCCTCGGGCCCGAAGATGATCGATGGACGCAGGATGACCGCGGAGGGGATCGCCTGCCGTACGGCGGCCTCGGCCCCGGCCTTGGTCCGTGAATAGTTCGAGCGCGAATTCGCATCGGCCCCGATGGAGGAGACCTGGACGAAACGGGCGATGCCGGCCTCGGCGGCCAGCTCGGCGATGTTGGTGCTGCCTTCACGCTGTGTGCCCTGGAAGGACTGAGCGCCGCGTTCGGTGAGAATGCCCACGAGATTGACGACGGCATCTGTTTTCTCGAGCGCGCGCTGTATGGAGGCCCGGTTGCGCACATTGGCCTGCACGAGCTGGACCTGGCCGACATCGCCTGCAAGTTTCACATCGCCTGCAAGGTGCGGACGTCGGCACGCCACCCGCACGCGCCAGCCCTGGCGGCAAAGCGCGCGCACGACATGGCGGCCAAGAAAACCGGACCCGCCGAAAACGGTAACGATCCTGCCGGTCATTCAGTGTCCTCGGGGCTTCTGATCCGGCAGCGCATAGACCAGAATCGGGCCGGGAAGTCCATGAGGCGGCTTGCTGCGGTGAGGCGGGGCGGGGTTGTACCGGCCGAGCCAACGGATCGTTCACTTGGCGCTCACCAAATTCCCCGCATTGTCCGCTCCCATGCAGGCCAGGAGCAGGATCAGCTGGACACGCATGGCCGCCGGCGGGGCGCTCGCCCTGGCGGCGGCGGCCTGCGCGAGCAGCGGGCGGGCGCCGATCGTCTATGCCGGCAGCGCGGTCTCGCCGGGGGCGCCTTCTGGAGAGGCGCCGTCACGCCTTGCTCCCGCGCCGCTCGATCTGACCTCCATTCCGTTTGACGCGGCGACGACGCCCGTCATCATCGCCGACCGGCCGCATCTGGAGTGCGTACCCTATGCGCGCGAGGTGTCCGGCATCGCGATCTGGGGCGACGCGGTGACATGGTGGGCGCAGGCAGCGCGGCTCTATGTGCGCTCAAGCCGCCCTGCGCCAGGATCGGTGCTCGTCTTGCGCGGCTACAACGACCAGACCCGCGGGCATGTTTCCTATGTGCGCGAGGTGGTTTCCCCGCGCCTGCTGCGCATCGATCACGCCAACTGGATGAGGGGCGGTGAGATCAGCCTCAACGTGCCGGTGATCGACGTCTCCCAGGCCAATGACTGGAGCCAGGTCCGCGTCTGGCACATTCCCGGGGGCTATTGGGGTGGGCGCGCTTATCAGGTCGAAGGCTTCATCCACCCTTACCGGCTCGACGGCGCCAGCAGCGTCAGCCGCTGAAGCGGCGCCACAGCTCAGCGCGACGCACGCGCCAAGCCTCCGCAGTCTGGCCCCACAATTCTGTCGGTTCATTCTCGTAGGGCGGGGGCATCCGGCCAGGACCGCGATTGACCGAGCCGAGACGGGCCGCCAGCTTCTGCGAGTTGAGGTTGTCGGGATGGATCGAGTGGATGATGTCGGTCCAGCCCAGAACGTCGACGGCGAAGTCCATCGCAGCGATCGAGCCTTCTAGCGCATAGCCCTTGCCCCACACCTCGCGGATGACGCCCCAGCCCACTTCGAGGCCGGGCCAGCCATGCGGCGACCATGGCCCGAGCCGGCCGATCCAGCGGCCACTGTCCTTCTCGAACACCGAGAACATGGCGAAGCCGACGGCGTGCCACGAACCGATCAGGGTGCAGATGCCACGCCACACCACCGCAGGCGGCTGCGCCTTGCCGATGAAGCGCGCAGCTTCCTCGTCGGCCATGTAGGTGCACCACGGCTCGAACTCGGCAAGGCTGGGCGGCTTGAGGATCAGCCGCGGTGTCTCGATGATGGTGTTGAGTCGCTCGGCGAAAGACATGAGTTCACATCCTGCGGGGCCGCCTGTTGCCAGCTTGACGTCTTGAAACTATTGCCCGCCCGTCTCCTTCTGGAAATCGAGCGTCACGCGCCAGGCCGACGCTTCGCCATCGGTGCCTGCAACCCAGGCCTTCTTGAGCTGGACGGGATAGACATACGAAGTCGCTGTCATTGCGCGCTGCGCATCCGCGCGGCTTTCGTAGATCATGGCTTCGTCCGCATCGGCCGGGGCGCCGACGCCTTCGCGCACCGTCCAGTCGGCAGGCAGGCAGGCAGTGACCTGACGGCGCGCGTCTGCGAACGCAGCCAGCGCCGCATCCGCGCCCGTTGCACGATCAGGCGCATTCGCGGCGAACACGCTACAGGTGAGCGCGCGGATCGCCGGCGTTCCCTCGGCTTTCTGCTCGTTCACCGAACAGGCCGCGTCGAGCAGACGGATCGGCGGACCGACCTCGAGCGAGGCGAAGGGCGGGGTCTCGTTGAAGGCCGCGAATGCAGCGTTGAGCTGTGTACAATCGACCGGCGGCGGCTCGTCGTCACTGCCTGCATGTGCAATGGGCAAGGCCGGTGCGGCGGCATTTACTTCAGCAGCAGGAGGCGGGGTTGGCTCGCCGCACGCCGTCAGTGCGAGCAGGGCCGTTGCGGCGATCATCGAGCTGCGCATGAGAGAATCTCCACCCTGTTCATCAGCGCCATTGAAGGATCAATTCGCGCGGGAGACAACTCCTTCTCGCGGGCAACCTTGGAGATCGTGTCACGCACCCTTGATGCGCCACGCTGAAGCCAGCAGCAGAGCGCCATCGACGCGGACGCCGGAAGACCGTAGCCTGCAGTCAGCAGATATCTCAGGGAGTCCTGCATGAAGGGTCGCGTTCTTGCGCTTGCAGCCGCGCTGGTGTTCGGCGGCGGAGCAGCTGTGGGTGGTTTCAGCGCCTCGGCGCAGCCCGGAGCTGTGCAGGAGATGAAGGCGACGCGTTCGATTTGGTTCAAGCACCAACCCTGGCAATCGAACCTGCCTGAAGTGAAGAAGACAGGAAGCGGTCTTGAATACGTGGTCATCGCCAGCGGTCCGGCCACTGGTGCCTCGCCCAAGGTCAGCCAGTCGGCGAAGATCTGGTACGAGGGTCGCCTCAATTCAGGCGGTCGCGCGTTCGACTCCTCCTTTCAGCGCGGCGCGCCGGACACTTATCCGGTGGCTGAACTTGTGCCGGGATTTTCGGAGGCATTGATGGCGATGAAGCCGGGGGACCGCTGGCTGGTCTACATCCCCGCGACGCTTGGTTATGGCGATCGCGGCTATCCGGGGCTGATCGGCCCGGGGGAGAATCTGCTGTTCGAGATCATGCTGGTCGGCGTTGAGGGGTAGGGCGCATGCGGAATCTTGTCAGCTCCGGGCTTGTCTTTGTTCTCGCCGCCTGCGGTCAGGCGGTTGCGCCCGCCGATCCTGAAGCTCAAGGAGCGGCAGGCGAGGCGCCCGCATCAGCCCGGAAAGCGGCCGATGCAAGCGCCTGGGCAAAATACGCGCCCTGGAAAAGCGACCTGCCTGAGGTCGTGAAGACGGGGACGGGTCTTGAATGCGTCATACTCGCATCCGGACCTGAAGGGGGTGTGCCGCCAAAGGCGAACGAGCAGGCGGAAGTCTTCTACGAGGGGCGTCTCAATGCCGGTGGTCCGGCATTCGACAGCGCCTTCGAACGCAATGAAAGCGCCACCTTCCCCGTGAGCGCCGTCGTCGACGGTTTCAGCGAAGCACTCCAGCTGATGAAACCCGGTGACCGCCGCATCTGCTATCTGCCCTACCAGCTCGCCTACGGCGCTGGCGGCAAGGGGCCGATACCCCCGGCGTCAGACCTGCTGTTCGAGATCGAACTGGTGAGTGTGAGGCCGTAGCCACAAGGCAAGAGGTCTGTGGTCGATGAGCGTATGACTCTTGACGGCCCGCTATTCAACCGAGCGTCGCCAGAGCAATGTGGCGCAAACCAGATTGAAGGCCACGAACCCCGCAGGCAACAGGAAGACACCATAAGCTTGCGCGGAGACGCAGTTCTCGAAGCTTTGGCAAGTCGCCTCGACAGTCAGCAGCAGACCAAGGATACCCCCCGTGACGCCCAAAGTCGCAGTCACAATGCTGGCACGCTTGAAGTCTCCGGTGCTTAGCCCGGCCAATAACCAGCCGGCCCACATCAACGCGCCGCCAGCGGCCATTCCTACGAGCCCATGAATCAGCGCCGCCATTGAACCTAAGCCCACTAGAATGGCCTCCATCACCAAGGCGAAACCGATGACAACGACGGGGCCGCTGACTTTCGCATAGTCCCCTGAATCATCGACAGGAGGTCGGTGGCTCGGCTCGGTCATCGGAGTAAAGTCGTCGAATTAAGTTGAAGGTAGAAGGCGCCAAAAAAGCAAGACGCCGCCCCTATTGGGGCGGCGCTTGCATATCGGCTTGTCGATGCGGCCTACGCCAGCGACGGATCCAGCTTCTTGCAGGCGTCAAGAAGGCCGCGCACCGCGCCGACGCTTTTCTCGAACATCGCCTTCTCGTCGCCATTGAGGTCGAACTCGACGATGCGCTCGACGCCGCCTGCGCCGATCACGACCGGCACGCCGACATAGAGGTCGGAGACGCCGTACTGGCCGGTGAGATTTGCAGCCACAGGCAGCACGCGCTTCTTGTCCTTGAGGTAGGACTTCGCCATCGCGACGGCTGATTCAGCGGGCGCATAGAAAGCCGAGCCGGTTTCAAGGAGGGCCACGATCTCGCCGCCGCCGCCGCGTGTGCGCTTCACCATCGCATCGAGCTCTTCCTGCGTGAAGAAGCCCTGCTTGACGCAATCCGGCAGCGGCACGCCGCCGATCGAGGAGTGGCGCACCATCGGTACCATGTCGTCGCCGTGGCCGCCCAGCGTCCATGCTTTCACATCTTCGATCGAGATACCGGTCTTCTCGGAGAGGAAGTAGGCGAAACGCGCGGAGTCGAGCACGCCGGCCATGCCGACGACGTGGCTGGTCGGGAGGCCCGAGAATTTCTGCAGCGCCCATACCATCGCATCGAGCGGGTTGGTGATGCAGATCACGAAGGCTTTCGGGCAGTGCTGCTTGATGGCGGCGCCGACCGACTTCATGACGCCGAGATTGATGCCGATCAGATCATCCCGGCTCATGCCCGGCTTGCGCGGCACGCCGGCCGTGACGATGACCACATCGGACCCGGCGATCACCGAATACTCCTCAAGCGAACCGCCCGTCATCTTGCCGTCCTTGCCGTAGACGGCGGCGGCTTCGGCGATGTCGAGGCCCTTTCCCTTCGCAATTCCGCCCTTCATGTCGACCAGAACCACATCCCCGAGCTCCTCGCGCGAGCAGATGTGGGCCAGCGTGCCGCCGATCATGCCGGCGCCGATGAGGGCGATCTTCTTGCGGGCCATCGATTGGTCTCCTGATGCATGGGCGGACGGCCGCCCGGACTTCGGACGCGGGGACGGTTAGCGCAATGGGAGCAGGGGAGCAATGCGTCTCTGGGTCAGCGGGCGTGATCAGTCGACCACTTCGTAGAGCCCGATGCCGAAGACGCAGACATCGGCGCTGCAAAGCTCCATTTCCAGTTCGACGCGAAGGCTGTCGCCGGCGTAACCCGGCATCACCAGCAACAGCGGATTGGGGTCGTCCTCGGCGTCCGAGTCGACTTCGTCGCCGTCTCCGTCATATCCCACAAGATCGATGTCGTCGCAGTCGTCGTCGCACGCTGCGTAAACGTAGTACTGCTTGTCCGGGTCGAGCCTGAACTCGACTTCGTAGACGCCAAATTCGCCCATCTCGGCGATCACGATGTCGCCGACCAGGACTTCCTGGGCCGGGTCGGAGCTGTCGACCACAAGTTGGCGGACATAGTCGTTGATCGTCTGCTCCTGTCCGCGGGCGGGGCCTGCCGCGGCAAGAGCGATGGCGCAGGCAAATGCGCAGGCGATGAATTTCATGTTGGTCGTTTCCCGGCGTTGGCGACGAGAATCCGTCCAGCCGGACAGAAAATCAATGGACCATTGCAGCGTCTTTTTTTCGTCGGTCCTGCAGCACGCAACATGGGAGACCTCGCCCATCAGACCGAGGAGACTTCTCATGTTCCAGATCCGTCCGCTGGCGGTGCAAACCTTTGCTCACCTCTTCGGTCTGCCTGACGCGGAGTTGGAGCGTCAGGGGGTTGTGGTTCGGCGCGCGGCCGCAGGCGATCGGTTTCCCTGTCGTGTGAGCCTGCGCGATGCCCGACCCGGCGAACGGGCCTTGCTGTTGAACTATGAACATCACCACGCCGCTACACCCTACAGGTCCAGCTACGCCATCTTCGTGATCGACGGAGCAGAAGAGGCGAAACTGGGGCCGGGCGAACTGCCGCCGGTCTTCAATGGCCGGCCGCTGGCCGTGCGTGCATTCAGCGCGGCGGGCATGTTGCTGGAGGCGGACATGGGCATCGGCCCCGATGTGAAGCCGGTGATCGAGCGGCTGCTGGGCAATCCTGATGTCGCTTATCTGCATGTGCACAATGCGGTGCACGGTTGCTATTCGGCGCGTGTGGACCGGGCCTGACGTGAAAGATCAGCGCGATCGGAACATCGCAATACCTGCGATGCAGGTATCCGCCTCACAGGATTCGAGGCTCAGCGTCACGCGAACTTCCCTGCCTGACTCGCCCGGTTCGATGATCACCAGAGGCTCGTCGTCGTCTTCCATGTCGTCATCGACAAGGTCGCCGGCCCGAGTGTGCGCCATCAGATTGATGTCTGAACAGTCGTCGTCGCATGCGCCATAGATGGTGTACCTCTCGTCGGGATAGACCTCGAGGACGAACTCCCGCGTCTCCCCTTCAGCGAGTTCTGCCAGCTGTGCGCGGCCCTCGAGAACTTCCTTCGAGCTGAGGGGCGCCTCGAGCACCTTGCGCAGGTGCTCGTCGACGGCCAGTTGCGCCGTCGCGGCGCCTGCAGTGGCTATTGCGGCCGCGCCAGCGATCAGAAGGGTTTTCCAGTTGGCGTTCATGTCTTGCATTCCCTGAGGCAAGAAATGCGAAGGTTTCTGAGGGGCGCCAATCGAATCCCTCAGGGCGATCCGGTCGGCGCTTCCGGCGCATCCCGTCGCTCCGCCGCGAGATAGTCCGCGGAGCGCATCTCATGCAGGCGGCTTGCGGTGCGCTGAAACTCGAACGCCCCGTCGCCGGCGAGGTAGAGATCGTCGGGCGCAGCGTCGGCCGACATCACGAGCTTGGTCTTCGATTCGTAGAGCGCATCGATGAGCGTGATGAAGCGCGCCGCCCAGGTGCGCTGGTCCTGGCCCATACGCGGAACGCGATCGACCAGCACGGTCGGATAGTGTCGCGCCAGCGTCAGATAGTCGGCGGCGCCGAGCGGCTGTTTGCAGAGTTCGTCAAAGCTGAACCGCGCCACTCCCATCGCCTGACGATCCACCCGCAGCTTGCGGCCAGCCACATCGAGGGTTTCGGGTGCGGGCGCAGTCCCGGCGGTGAGGCGCAAGAAGGCGGCGTCCATTGCCGCGTCCGCCTCGTCCCCGAGCGGGGTATAATAGACCGGCGCCGCCGTGAGGCGCTCAAGCCGGTAATCGCGCGCGGCTTTGAGCTCCAGCACGTCGACTTCCTGCTCCAGCCTTCGGATGAAGGGCAGGAATAGCTCCCGGTTGATCCCATTGACGTACAGATCCGCCGGCTTCCGGTTCGAGGTCGCGACAACAGTGATGCCGCGATCGAACAGGTGCTCGAACAGCCGGCTCAGGATCATCGCATCGGCAATCTGCGTGACGTGGAATTCGTCGAAGCAGAGCACGCGCGCCTCGTCGGCGATGCGCTTGGCTGCCGGCGCGATCGGATCGCCCTGACCGGTCTTGCGCCACGTGAAGATGAAGGCATGCGTCTCAAGCATGAAGTCGTGGAAGTGGACGCGCCGCTTGTCCTTGACGGGAAGGGTCTCGAAGAAGAGGTCCATCAGCATCGACTTGCCGCGACCGACGGCGCCCCAGATGTAAAGGCCGCGCGCGCGCGCGCCGCCTCCAAACCAGCCGCGCGAGGCCATCAGCGCCTCGGCGAGGGCATCAAGCCGCGCAATTGCCTCGGCCTGGGCCGGATCGGGCGCGAGCCGGCCAGTTGCAAGGCGGTTTGCATAAAGCTGCTTCACGCGCGTCATCGGGTCCGCGCATATAGAGGATCGGGCAGGCAGGGAAAGCGGTTTCGCGTCGCGCTCAGCCGTTGGCCGACTGGCGTGCGCTCGGCATCAGGCCGTGCACGAAGTCGCGGAACAGTTCGGGCCGGCGCACAAAGTCCGCCAGCGGCAGGTCCTCCTTGCTGATGGCCTGAGGCGCGCAATCCACCCCGGCCCGCACCAGGCTGCGCAGCACGTCGTCGCGTCGGTCGCTGGCCGAGACGATGGCGACACGGAAGCGGCCCATGCTGGCGATCCGCGTAACCGTCGCGTCCTCGTCGGTGGAGTCCGGCAGCATGAGGTCGATCACCACGAGATCAAAGCGCTCGAGACGCAATTTACGCTCGGCGTCCAGCAAGGACGTGGCGATCACCAGATCGATCCCATAGCGTTTGCGCGAGGCGGCAGCCGCCGCAGCTGAAAGAAGTTCTCCGGCGCGAGGATGGTCCTCGATCCACAGGACTTTCATGGCGGGCCCCCGGGGCGAAAGCGTTTTGCTGCAGCGAATGTGTGCACCAGATTCTGGCGGCCGAAGCGTTACGAATGGTTAACGGCGCGGCCGGATTCTGGCATGGTCCGGGACGTTGAACAGAATGACCCAAGCGGAAACCTCCACCCTCGATCCCGGCCTGGCCGCGTTCATCGACCCCGAAACGCGCGATGGACACATTGTCGATATCCTGATCGAGGAGCGCTGCCCCAGCTGGGTCGGGCACTGGTCATGGCCGGCCGTCCGGCCTGTGCTCTACCAGCTTCTTGGATACCGCAAGGCGCTGCGCTGGGCCGACGATATCAGGCAACTCAATTCCGGCGCGGCGTGCTTTGCCTATCTCGACCGCGTGCTGGGGCTGAAGGTCACCAGCAGCGGCCTCGAGAAAGTGCCGCGCACCGGCCGCGCGATGATCGTCGCCAACCATCCAACCGGCCTCGCCGACGGCTCCATCGCCCTCGCCGCCTTGCAGGACGTCCGCACTGACATCGAGATCATGGCCAACGCCGATGCGTGCCGCATCAATCCGCGTTTTGCCGAAGTCATTATCCCGGTCGAATGGGTGCAGGAGAAGCGTTCGATGCCGAAGACGCGCGAGACGCTGCGGCGCACCAGCGCGGCCTTCGCCAACGAGCGGTTGCTGATGATTTTCCCCTCTGGCGCGCTGGCGCAGATGCGCGAGGGAAAGCTCACCGACGAGCCGTGGCATCAGACTGCGGTAAGCCTTGCGCGCAAGAACAGGACGCCGCTGACGCCGCTCCACATCGCCAGCCGCAATTCGCGGCTCTACTACGCCTTCTGCGGCATCAACCGTGAGCTGCGTGACATCACGCTGTTTCACGAACTCCTCAACAAGAAGGGCGCCCGCGCCCACCTCACCTTCGGTCCGCAGATCCCCTGGGAGCATCTTGCCGGTGATCCGCAGGCGGTGACCGAGAAACTGCGCGACTATGTGGACAACCAGCTGGCCAAGGATCCGGAGAAGCCGTTCGAGCCGTTGAAGGGATAGGTTCCTCGACACATCCTACGGGCCACCGTCCTTTGCCGCCTGCGCCCGCCCTACGCCATACCAGTCGAGCTTGCGGGTCATCCACATCGTGCCGGAGATGGCGGCGAAGCTGGCGACCGAGCCCACGAGAAGCGCATAGTCCTCCATGCGCATCAGCACGTAGATGAGGGCATAGAGCGCTGAAAAGACCACGAAGGCCTTCACCATCGCGCCGCGCGAACCGAATACGGAGCCGGCATAGAGCGACAGCGCAGAGACAGTCGCAATTGCCGCCGCAAGGAAGCCGGTGTTGAATCCGGCGAGTTCCGAAATCGACAGCAGCAGCATGTAGAATACGGTCTGCGCGAGACCGACCAGAACATACTGCGCCGGATGGGCGCGTGTGCCGCTGGTCGCCTCGAAGAGGAAGTAGGTGAGGAAGACCAGGCCAATGAACATCGGCGCGTACTTCAGCGCGCGTTCGACACTCTGGTAGGGATTGGCTTCGTCGAGCAGGGTGACGCCCGGGCTCTGCGCGTTGAGCTGATCGAACGGCACATAGTCGCCCGCACCGGCGATGCCACGCGCAAGGAAGGGAATGCGCCAGGTCGCGGTGAAGCCCTGTTCCGTCACATCGCGCTGGTCGGGCAGCGCGCCGCCATCGAAACTGGGCGAGGCCCAGTCGCCCGTCACGCTGATCGTCGTGTCACGTGCGAATGCAGCGATGGAGATACGCTGCGCTCCGGTCACGTTCATCATTGCGGTTACAGGGATGGCGCCGGCGGCGGGCTCCGCAGTCCAGCCCAGCGGCGCGGCGAGAACGCCGGCGAGCGGTATCGGCGCGCCGTAGGCGTCCGCGCCCGAGAAGGCTTCAGGCGACAGCTCCAGCGCGCGGCCGGCGACAGTCACCTGCGCATTCCTGGCGCCGCGCAGGTCGCCCATGCTCATGAAGACCTGCGCCTCGCCCCATTTGAGCTGGGCGCCACCGGGCGCCTCGGCGGCCAGGCGCGCGGGATTGAACGTGGCGTTGAAGTCGGCGGTCGCGGTGTAGACCGGCACGTCATGCAAACCGCGCTTGCGGATTTCGGTCGCGAGGCGGATGTCCGCCGTTCCGGCTTCCGGGAACAGGAACATCCGGCCGCCCTGGCGCTGAACCTGGTTAACGTTGTTGACCGCGATCACCACGTCGCGCTCGAACGGCACCGCGATGACCGGGCCCATCAGCGTCTGCATGCCCCCGCGCATGGCGGCGACTTCGTAGACAGCTGCCTGTGCATCGGTTGAACGCGAATAGGCGATGGCCCAGACAACGCCCGCCGGGATCGCCATCAGCAGGGCGAGCGCGCAGACGAGCATCAGCTTCAGCCCGAACGATCGCTGGGGCAGAAGACGCGAGAGATCGTAGCCGCGACCATCGCCGGGGCGGGCAGGCAATTCGGTGTCCGACATGTCTCCCTCTGTCCTTTACGCCACTAACA
The DNA here is from genome assembly GCA_041166025.1 of Pseudomonadota bacterium. Lineage (GTDB taxonomy): Bacteria > Pseudomonadota > Alphaproteobacteria > Caulobacterales > Hyphomonadaceae > UBA7672. The sequence continues at coordinate 69,112 of JBEAMJ010000078.1, forward strand.
GGTCCGCTGCGGGCGGAATTCGGTTCCGAGACGCGGCGGATCGAAGGCGATTGCGGAAAATCCGTGAAACGGCGCCTGCTCTGCGCCCTTCACCTCGATCGTTTCCCTGCCTAGGCTCACGGACACGGGACACACCAATCCGCAAGACGACCGGGGACTGCCGCCAGCCATGATGAATTTCCTCCGCGTATGGAGCGCGCCTGCCGTCATTATCGTGCTGGGCCTCGTTGTGGCCTTCATGTTCATGGCGCCCGCGCCGCCCAAGCGCATCGTCATTGCCGGCGGGGCTGCAGGAGGCGCCTACGCCGCGACAGCGACGGCCTATGCCGGAGCGCTGGGCGGCTATGACGTGGACGTTGCTGTTCTGGAAACTGCCGGCTCGGTCGACAATCTCGCGCGCGTGAAATCCGGGGCGGCTGATGTTGGCATCGTGCAGACCGGGCTGGCGGCCGATCTCGGACAGGAAGGCGTGCGCTCGCTCGGCGCGGTGTTCTACGAACCGCTCTGGATCTTCTCGCGCACGACACTGCCCGCGCAGGTGGAAAAGCTTCAGGATGTGGCCGGCCTGCGCGTGGCGATCGGGCCTGAGGGCTCCGGCGTGCGCGTGCTGGCGAGGCTGCTGCTCGAGGAGGCCGGCATTCAGCCGGACCAGTATATCGCCATGCCGCTGGCGGGGCAGGCGGCCGCCACGGCGCTTCAGACCGGCGAGATCGATGTGGCGCTCGTCGTGTCAGGACCGACGGCGCCCTGGCTGGCGGGGCTGCTTGGCGATCCGGCGATCAGCCTGCTCTCGATGCGCGAGGCCCATGCTCTCGCGCGTCGTCACCCCTATCTCGACGAGGTGACGCTCTATCGCGGCGTCATCGACCTCGCCGCGATCCTCCCGCGTGAGGATGTGCTGCTGATTGCGCCGGCGGCGCAGATCGTGGTGCGCGAGGACCTGCATCCGGCGATCCAGTCGCTGCTGATCGAGGCGGCGCTGGCCACGCAGAGCGGCGGTTCGCTGCTCGCCGATCCTGGCCGATTCCCGACACCGCAGCTTGCCGACATCGCGATCTCGGACGAGGCAAAACGCTATTACGAGAACGGGCCGAGCTTCCTGCGGCGCGTCTTTCCATACAGTGTGGCCAACTTCCTCGAGCGGGCGTGGGTCCTCGCCATTCCGCTGGTCACGCTGATGATCCCGCTCGTGCGTGCCGCGCCGCCGCTCTATCGTTGGCGGATAAGGCGCAAGATCTATGTCTGGTACAATGATCTTAGGAAGCTCGAGGCCGATGGCCGCGCAGCAACGACGGCCGAGGAGCGCATGGATGTGCGAGCGCGGCTTGCAGACCTCCAGGAGGAGACCGGCAAGGTCGAAGTGCCGGTCAGCTATACAGACGATCTCTACCGCCTGCGCGCCCACATCCGCTTCGTCGCCGAACTGGTCGACAAGCTGTCAGCGCAGGAACGACATGCGCGGGTGTGATCAGAGCCAGCCCGCATCCTTCACGGCCCTGGCGTAAGTTCGGCTCACCGGCGCCTCTGCGCCGGACTTGAGTTTCAGAACCATCCGGCCGTCGCCGGTCGCGACCCCGGCAAGGCCCTGCTTCGCCACCCACCAGGAGCGATGCGTCTGCATGCCTTCGAGCGCAGCCAGTTCGCGGATCGCATCGGCAAGGCGCATCAGGATCATTGTCTCTCCCGCGCTTGTGTGGATGCGGAGATAGTGGTCCTCGGCGGAGACGGCGTGAATCTCGGCGGCGCGGAACTTGGCCGGCAGCCGGTCGGTGAATGCCGGCGAGGCGAGATTGGCGGCGTGGGCAGGACGGACGGCGGTCTCCGGCGTGTGCTGCGGCTGAGCCGCCGGGAGGGGAGGGGCGGCCTGCTTGCCGAGCCTGTCCATAGCCCAGCCTGCCGCGGTCAAAAGGACCGAGACGACGATCACATAGCCGAACTGGATCCACCACCAGGCGGGCGCGGCAAGCGTGCCATCGGAAAGGTATTCGATGACGATGAGCCCGATCGTGATCGGGACCGAGATCAGGCACGCGACCACCGCGATCTGGAAGGCGGGATGGGCGCTGACCATCCAGCGTTCGAACACCAGAGGGTTGACCAGCGCGGCCGAGGCATAGCCCAGCGCGATGAGACCGGTCCAATAGACGATCCGTTCCGGGAACGAGATCTCGCCTGTGTTGTAGACGCCCAGCCAGGCGAAGATCAGCCCGAGCCCCAGGCAGATCGCAAGGCTCCGGACAAGCCCGTTGCCCCAGGCCGGGATCACGCTGGATCCGGCAGGCTTGGCGCTGTCGGGCGGCCGGGTCATCTGGGCTCGTTGCGGTTGTTTCGGGGCTGCATTTCACGCTTCGCGAACGGTGTAACCCGGCGTTTCACGCAGGAAAACAGCCCATTCGCGCAATTGGGGTGGCGCGGGCCGGCCCTGGAGGCCAGATTGCGCCTACCGGCGAAAAAATGCCCGGGCAGACTTCAAACGAAACCCCGAACCACGGAGTTCCTCCCCATGACCAAGCGCCTCCCCATCCTGTCTTCGCTCCTGTCCCTGGCCGGCCTTGCCCCAGCCGCGCTGATCGCCCTTGCGCTGGCTTATCCCCAGGCCGCCTCGGCCGAGCCGGCAAAAGTTCAGCTCACCGTCACCGTCAGCAACATCAAGGATCACAAGGGGACCCTGATGATCGGCATCTACGATGCGGCGGGGTATGACACGGACAAGGCGGTGACGGGCCTCAACCTTCCGGTCTCCGGCGACAGCGCCACCGGCACGGTCGAGCTTCCTGCCGGCGCCTACGGCATCAAGCTGTTCCACGACGTCGACGGCGACGGGAAAATGGGCATGAACGCCTTCGGCATGCCGACGGAGCCCTTCGCGTTCTCGAACAGCGCTCCGGCCCAGTTCGGCCCCGCGAAGTGGGAGGCTGCGAAGTTCAACGTGTCCGCACCGGCAACCGCCCACACGATCACCTTCAACTGACACGCCAGCCGGGACACACGCCATGGACCTCTCGCGCCGCCTCTTCCTGCATGTCGGTCTGATGACCGGGGCTGGCCTTGCCATCCCATCCGCGTTTGCGGACGATGCGATGCCGGCCTGGCATATCGGCTACAGGACGGCGCCTCCCGCCGGCTTTGGCCCTTCGCCGATGCATCTCGTCTCGGGAAAGGCGCCTGCCGGTCTCGCCGGAACGCTTTACCGCAACGGACCGGCGCACTTTCAGCACGGCGAGGCCTACGCCACGCACTGGTTCGACGGCGACGGCATGGTCCAGCGCATCGCCATCGGTGAGGGCAAGGCCGTGCATACCGGGCGCTTTGTCGACACGCTGAAGCGCCGCATGGAAATGAAGGCGGGCAAGTTCCTGGCGCCGGGCTTCGGCACGCTGGGCGATCCATCCTTCCCCGTCAGCTCCTCCAACGATGTCAACCCCGGCAACATCTCCGTCATGATGTCGGGCGGTGAACTCCTCGCACTCTGGGAGGCGGGCACGCCCTATCGGCTCGATCCGGTGACACTCGAAACCCGGGGCTTCAAGGAGTGGCGCAGTGATCTCAAGGGCATGCCGTTCCTGGCTCACCCAAAGCGCGAGCCCGATGGCCGCATCTGGAACCTCGCGCTCAACGGACGGCGCATCGGCATCTACAACATCAATCCCGACGGCTCGATCGCGAGTTTCGGTCTGGTCGATATCGGCGCCGCCGCCTACATCCACGACTGGGCGATGACGGATCGCAAGCTGATCATCCTCGTTCAACCCTGGATCCAGACGCGCAACATCCCGCCCTTCATCGACGGCTTCCAGTGGAAGCCGAAGGAGGGCATGAAGTTCCTGATCGTCGACAAGGACGATCTCAGCAGGACACGCTGGGCGCAGGGCCAGGCGCGCGCCTTCTACCACACCGGCGCCGCGTGGGAGGAAAGCGATGGCACGATCCGCCTCGACGCCGCCTTCTATTCCGAGCCCATTCTCGGCTCCGGCGGCGGCGCGCAGGAAATTCGCGGCAAGATGTCGGGCTATGACAGGCCCTCGAAGCTGACCATGGCGGTGATCCCCCCGGCCGGTGATGTGAAACTGGTCGAGACCGATCTTGCCGGCGATTTCCCGCAGGTCGATCCGCGTCGCCACGGCCTGTCCCGAAAACTCACCGCAATGGTGACCGGCTCGGTTGACGGCCAGCCCGGCGGCAGCGCCCTTGCTCTTCAGGACTGGTCCACCGGCAAGCGGCAGGTCTACGATTTCGGCGCACACTACATGGTCGAGGAACACCTGTTCATTCCGAAGCCGGGTGGGACGTCCGAGAACGACTCCTGGCTCATCGGCCCTGCGATCAACACACGCGCCGGACGCAGCGAAGTCTGGCTCTTCGATGCCGCAAACATCGCGGATGGGCCAGTCGCGGTCTGGCAGGCCGAGCATGCCTGGCCGTTGGGCTTCCACGGAACATGGGCCTGAGGCGCTCAACACCGCATGGATGTACTGAGCAGGTTACCTCGGCCACTTGCTGAGAATGGTCGCCGCGTCGAAATAGTCGCGGTAAACCGTGATCAGCCCGTTATGGACCTCGTAAACGCCGGTCACCGGCAATTCGACCCAGCCCGTTGGCAGCAGGTGCCGGTCCAACCTCTCGAGAAACACCAGATGTCCGACCGCGGCTTCGCGAATGATGACGAGCTGGTTTTCAAGAGTTGGAGCAAAGAAGGGTTCCAGTACGCTGCGTATGCCCGCCGGGCCCCGAACGGTGGACATCGGGATGTTGGTGTACTCGCAATCCGCTGACACCAGCTTCAGAGCGTTGTCGTAGTCCTTGATCGCCATGGCCGCGTTGAAGGCCTTCACGACGTCAATCGGCGCCAGGGTCATTGCTGTCTCCTTGTTGTTCATGGGTGCAGTGACGCACGATGCTGTCATGCCAACCGCAACCAGGCTGGCGCCCAGAAGCACCCGCCGGCGATGTGTGAGTATGCGGTCATCCATCTGGCGCGCCCGTCTGCTTGAGGGCGCCGCTCGCGAAAACGGCGATGAGGTAGGTCGATAGAAGGAGCGTGTTGGGAACGACGTTCAGACCGTAGCCCGTCGCCACTGAAAGGGTGCTGTCAGTGACAAACCAGACAAGTACCCCAAGCGTCAGTCCGACCCAGACGGGACGCGCCCGCTCTCCCAGGGAGAATGCAACGCGCATCATCAGGAACATTGTGACGGCCCAGCCGAGAGAGACGCACCCCATGACCGCCAGGGTAAACCGCATGGCTGGGTCGAGGACGAGATCGCCTGGACCACGAAGGCTCTCGTAGATCATCCTGACCGGGCCACTGGTCGCCTCGAATGCGCCACCGGCAAGCACCAGTCCGAAGACGAAGACGCCCACACACCACACAAGCAGCCAAGAGCGCCAGAAGGTCGACACGATCGCTCCCCTTGATGGATGCGCCGGGGCCTAGCGGATCGGTCAAGCACCAACAATTACCTTAGAGGTAAACAGCTGAATTGGGGGAGGCTGGCCTGTCGGATGGGCCGGCGCGCACAATTCGCGCGGGACGGTGTTTTTTGCGTCTGGGGCATTTGCCTGCTCCAACAGATCACCACCCATCGTCGGGATCTGGGTGGCCGGCTGTCCACGGCCCAGACTTTATCGGCTTCGGTAACAAGAATTTAGACGCGCGTTGCAGCAAACCGGGATAGAGCCTGAGCGATAACAAGAATCGCCCGTCGATCTCCTCGATGACCGTCTACCGCAACGTTGCGTCCCTTATCATCGCGGTGATGCTGCTGCAGGCCGCGTCGAGTGTGCTGAGCGTCACGACCCCGCTGGCGCTCGATTACATGGGCGCGTCCGCATTGGGCGTGGGCGTTGTCGCCGCAGCCTTCTCGGCCGGCTTCATGGCAGGCGCCTGGTTTGCGCCGGACATCGTGCGCCAGGTGGGACACATCCGGGCCTATTCGGCCGCCGCCGCCATCTATGCCGTCGGCATCCTGTCGATGGGCCTGTCATTTGATGCGGTTGCCTGGGCCCTGTTCCGCCTCGCGCAGGGAGCAGCCTCCGCCGTGATGTTCACGGCCGCTGAAAGCTGGATCGCGGATTCGACGCCCCGCTCCAAGCGCGGCGGCGTGATGGGGCTTTACCAGCTGATGCTGAAGCTCGCGATCTGCGGCGGGCCCCTGCTGATCCTCGATCATGCCGCCGACGACATCCGCCCCTTCATCTGGGCCGGATTGTTGATGATCCTTGCGGTCATTCCGCTCTGCGCCACCCAGCGCGCGCAACCTGTATTGCCCGACCGCGAGGCGCTGAGTCTCAACGGCATTTTCCGTATCCCGCCGGCAGCGCTGGTTGGCGCGTTGATTGCCGGCCTTTGCAACACCGGCGTCACAACGCAGCTGCCGCTCTATGCGCAGGAGCTGCAGCCCGGGGCAGGTTCATCCTCCGCAGCGACGCTCTACATCGCTGCGATGATGGGCGGGGTGCTGACGCAGTGGCCGGCCGGGTTGATCTCGGACAGGGTCGACCGGCGACTGGTCGTGGCCTCCCTCGGCTTTCTCGCATTTGTGGCCTGCCTTGCCCTTTACCTGACGGCGGGCCGCGTCTCGTTTTCCATCACTGTCCTGCTGGCGGCCCTTTGGGGCGGGGGAGCGCTGTCCTTCTATTCGATCTCGGCAAGCCATGCGACGGACCGCACGGATCCGGGTCAGATCGCGCAGGTGATGTCCGGCATGCTCTTCATCTGGGCCGGAGGGTCAGTTCTGGGCCCGATTCTCACCGGCGCCGTCGCCGACACGCAGGCCGGACAACCGGGTGTCTTCCTGGCGGTCGCGTTCGGCTATTTCGCACTGATGGCGGCCAATCTCGGGCGGCTGTTCGTTCGCGAGCGGCCGGGCCCCGCGCAACGTTCCTCCTTCCAGCCCGTCCAGGCCACCAGCGTCGTGCAGGGCAAGGTGGTTGACGAGGCCGAACGTGCCGGGCCGCCGTCCGAATCGAAGCCTGCCGGATCCGATCCGAAACCTGCCTGACGCCCGCCGGAACCGGCGCGATGGCCCACGTTGCGCGGCGGCGACCCATGCGCTATCGCCACCCCCAAACACACGTCAGGCAGACGCGACCAGCCGAACCTTCCGGGAACCGTTTTCATGAACATCCACGAGCACCAGGCGAAAGAAGTGCTGAAGGCGTTCGGCGCGCCCGTCGCCAGGGGTGTCGCCATCACCTCGCTTGACCAGGCTCAGGCGGCGATCGATGCGCTGCCGGGCCCGCTCTGGGTGGTGAAGTCGCAGATCCATGCCGGTGGCCGCGGCAAAGGCAGGTTCCTCGAGAAGGAAGCCGGCGAGAAGGGCGGGGTGCGTCTCGGCTTCTCGAAGGAGCAGGCGCTCGAACATGTGAAGGCGATGCTCGGCAAGACGCTGGTGACGGCCCAGACCGGCCCCGGCGGCAAGCAGGTCAACCGCATCTATGTTGAGGACGGCGCTGACATTGCGCGCGAACTCTATCTCTCGCTGCTGGTCGACCGCGGCTCCGGCAAGGTCGCCTTCGTCGTCTCGACCGAGGGCGGCATGGACATCGAGCAGGTTGCGCACGATACGCCCGAGCGCATCATGACCTTGCCGATCCAACCCTCGACGGGCGTGACGGACCAGGACGCCGCCAGGCTCTGCGATGCGCTGAAGCTCGATGGCCAGGCGCGCGCCGACATGATCGGCCTGTCGAAAATCCTCTACAAGGCCTTCCTCGAGAAGGACATGGCGATGCTGGAGATAAACCCGCTGATCGTCATGAAGGACGGCCGCGTCCGGGTTCTCGATGCCAAGGTCTCCTTCGATGGAAACGCGCTGTTCCGCCACCCCGACATCCAGGCGCTGCGCGACACCACCGAGGAAGACGAAAAGGAAATCGAGGCTTCCGAGTGGGACCTCGCCTACATCGCACTCGACGGCACGATCGGCTGCATGGTCAATGGCGCAGGCCTTGCCATGGCGACGATGGACATCATCAAGCTCTACGGCGAGGAACCCGCCAACTTCTGCGACGTCGGCGGCGGCGCCGGCAAGGAGAAGGTCGCGGCCGCATTCAAGATCATCATGAAGGACCCCAAGGTGAAGGGTATCCTCGTGAACATCTTCGGCGGCATCATGAAGTGCGATGTCATCGCCGAGGGCGTGCTCGCCGCCGTGCGCGAGACCAACCTGTCCGTCCCGCTGGTCGTCCGCCTCGAAGGCACCAATGTCGAACTCGGCAAGAAGATCATCAAGGACTCAGGCCTCAACGTGATCTCCGCCAACGACCTCGACGACGCCGCGCAGAAGATCGTCGCGGCCGTCAAGGGCAAGTAGTCCGTTCTACATTTTCCTGCTTTCGACCGAACAAGGCTCAGCGATGTCCATCCTGATCGACAAGAACACCAAGGTCCTCACCCAGGGCATGACCGGCAAGACCGGCGCCTTCCATACCGAACAGGGCATCGCCTACGGCACCCAGATGGTCGGCGGCGTCACCCCCGGCAAGGGCGGCACGCAGTGGGAAGGCACGCTGCCGGATGGGACGAAGGTCCAGCGCCCGCTGTTCAACACCGTCGCCGAAGCCAAAGAAAAGACCGGCGCCAACGCCACCGTCATCTATGTCCCGCCGAAATTCTGCGCCGCCGCGATCGAAGAGGCCATCGACGCCGAGATCCCGCTGATCGTCACGATCACCGAGGGCGTGCCGGTGCTCGACATGGTGCGCGTCAAGGACAAGCTCTCGAAATCCAAGTCGCGCCTCATCGGTCCGAACTGCCCGGGCCTGCTCACGCCGGGCCAGTGCAAGATCGGCATCATGCCGGGCTCGATCTTCTCCAAGGGCAATATCGGCGTGCTCTCGCGTTCGGGCACGCTCACCTACGAAGCCGTCTTCCAGACCACCAATGTGGGCCTTGGCCAGACGACCGCCGTCGGCATCGGCGGCGACCCGGTCAAGGGCACCGACTTCATCGATGTGCTCGAGATGTTCCTTGCCGACGACGAAACGAAGGCGATCATCATGATCGGCGAGATCGGCGGCTCAGGCGAGGAAGACGCCGCCCAGTTCCTCAAGGATGAGGCCAGACGAGGCCGCAAGAAGCCGATGGTTGGCTTCATCGCTGGTCGTACCGCGCCCAAGGGCCGGACGATGGGCCATGCCGGTGCGATCGTCTCGGGTGGCAAGGGTGACGCGGAATCGAAGATCGCAGCCATGGAATCGGCCGGCATCGTGGTTTCGCCCAGCCCGGCGCGGCTCGGGACGACGATGGCCGAGGTCCTGAAACGCTAGGCGCCGGGCGCTTCATTGCGTACTAGCAATGTTCCGCTAACGGTCACGCGCTTATGTGCAGAATGTCTCATCCTTTGAGGTTGAGTCGGACCGCGAAAGGCAGCATCTGGGTGCAGCCAATCGCGCCCGGGAGACAGCCCGATTCTGGCGCTACAGGACACGAAAAATGAACATTGAGGCGAAGGCTGGCGAAGTCCGCGGAATGGACAATGAAGCCATGCTGGACACGGCGTTCCTCTACGGCGCCAACGCCGCCTACATCGAGCAGCTCTACGCCCAGTACGCCGAGGACCCCTCCTCGGTCCCGGAAAGCTGGCAGCGCTTCTTCCGCGGCGTTGCAGATCCCGCCCAGGACGCCGCCAAGGCGGCCCGCGGTCCCGAGTGGCAGGAGCCGCTGAAGCATCAGAACGGCGAACTTGTCTCGGCGCTCGATGGCAATTGGGGCGTTGCTCCCGCAAAGGAACCGAAGAAGGCGCCGCAGGTCGGCCCCGTCATCGCGCCGGCCGATCTTGCCCAGCAGGTGCAGGACTCAATCCGAGCGATCATGATGATCCGCGCCTACCGCATGCGCGGACACCTTGCGGCCAGTCTCGATCCGCTGGGCATGCTCAAGCGCGAGGAACAGCCTGAGCTTGATCCGAAGACCTACGGCTTCGGCCCGAAGGACATGGATCGCCGCATCTACATCGACAACGTGCTTGGCCTCGACTATGCGACGCCGCGCCAGATGCTGGAGATCCTCAAGCGCACCTATTGCGGGACCTTCGCTGTCGAGTTCATGCACATCTCCGACCCGGACGAGAAATCCTGGCTGCAGCAGCGCATCGAAGGCAAGGACAAGGAGATTTCCTTCACGCCCCAGGGCAAGCGCGCCATCCTCAAGAAGCTCGTCGAGGCGGAAGCCTTCGAACGTTTCCTGCACAAGCGTTATCCCGGAACCAAGCGCTTTGGCCTCGATGGCGGTGAGGCGGCGGTTCCGGCGCTGGAGCAGATCATCAAGCGCGGCGGCGCCCTCGGCGTCGACGAGATCATCGTCGGCATGCCCCACCGCGGACGTCTCAACGTGCTCGCCGCCGTGATGGGCAAACCGTATCACAAGATCTTCTTCGAGTTTCAGGGCGGCAACACGCAGGGCTCGGACGACTACGGCTCCGGCGATGTGAAGTATCACCTCGGCGCCTCGTCAGACCGCGAGTTCGACGGCCACAGCGTCCACCTCTCGCTCACGGCCAACCCCAGCCACCTCGAAATCGTCAACCCGGTCGTGCTGGGCAAGGCGCGGGCCAAGCAGTTCTTCGACGAGATCGAGGCTGGCGCCACGCGCGCAACCGACCCCAAGGAGCGGGACATGCGCCGCGCCAAGGTGCTGCCGCTGCTGCTGCATGGCGATGCGGCGTTTGCAGGCCAGGGCGTCGTCGCCGAGTGCTTTGCGCTGTCGGGCCTTGCGGGTTACCGAACGGGTGGGGCGATGCACTTCATCGTCAACAACCAGATCGGCTTCACCACGGCCCCGAGCTTCTCGCGCTCCTCGCCCTATCCGTCGGATATGGCGAAGATGGTCGATGCGCCGGTCTTCCACGTCAACGGCGATGATCCCGAGGCGGTCGTCTATGCCGCCAAGGTGGCGACCGAGTACCGCCAGATGTTCCGCAAGGACGTGGTCATCGACATGTTCTGCTATCGTCGCTTCGGCCATAACGAGGGCGACGACCCGACGATGACCCAGCCGCAGATGTATGCGAAAATCCGCGACCAGTCCTCGACGCGCGAACTCTATTCCCGCCGCCTCATCGACGAGGGTGTCATCACCGAGGAGGCGGTCAACAACATGATCGCTGAGATGGAAGCCCATCTCGATGAGGAGTTCGAGAAGGCCAAGACGTTCAAGCCCGGCGCCGCCGACTGGCTCGACGGCAAGTGGGCCGGGCTCGGCCTGCCGAAGGACGAGGAAGCGCGCGGCAAGACCGGCGTTGCGATCGCAAAACTGAAGGATCTCGGCAAACGGATCACAACGGTTCCGGACGGCTTCAACATCCACAAGACGGTTGCCCGCACGGTCGAGGCGCGCCGCAAGATGGCCGAGACCGGCGAGAGCCTCGACTGGGGCATGGCCGAGCACATGGCCTTCGCGACGCTGCTGGAGGAGGGCTTCCCGGTCCGCCTTTCAGGCCAGGATTCCTGCCGCGGCACCTTTACGCAGCGCCATTCGCACTTCGTCGACCAGACAACCGAAGAGCGCTACACGCCGCTCAACAACCTCTCGTCCACGCAGGCGCATTACGAGGTGATCGACTCGTTGCTCTCCGAAGAGGCGGTGCTCGGCTACGAATACGGCTACTCGCTGACGGCGCCCAATACGCTCGTTCTCTGGGAGGCGCAGTTCGGCGACTTCGCCAACGGCGCCCAGGTGCTGTTCGACCAGTTCATCTCATCCGGCGAGCGCAAATGGCTGCGCATGTCGGGCCTCGTCTGCCTCCTGCCGCATGGCTATGAGGGGCAGGGACCGGAACACTCCTCCGCCCGTCTCGAGCGCTTCCTGCAGATGTGTGCGCAGGACAACATGCAGGTCGTCAACTGCACCACGCCGGCGAACTATTTCCACGCCCTTCGCCGCCAGATGCATCGCGACTTCCGCAAGCCGCTCATCGTCATGACGCCGAAGTCGCTGCTGCGCCACAAGCGCGCGGTCAGCTTCTTCAAGGACATGGGGCCGAACACATCCTTCCACCGCATCCTGCGTGACGGCGCGGAAGTGCCCGAATGCAAGGCCGAGGTGACGCTGAAGGCCGACAAGGACATCCGCCGTGTCATCATGTGCTCGGGCAAGGTCTATTTCGACCTCTTCGAGGAGCGCGAGAAGCGCAAGGTCGACGACGTCTATCTCCTGCGCATCGAGCAGCTCTATCCCTTCCCGGTGGCCTCGCTGATGAAGGAACTCGCCCGCTTCCCGCAGGCCGACATGGTCTGGTGCCAGGAAGAGCCGCGCAACATGGGCGCCTGGTCCTTTGTCGACTGGAACATCGAGAAGACGCTCGAGAAACTCGACGTGAAGCACAAGCGTCCGCGCTATGTCGGCCGTCCGGCGTCGGCCTCCACTGCAGCCGGCACGATGGCGCTGCACAACAAGGAGCTCAGCGCCTTCCTGGACGCAGCCTTCGAGAAGTAGGGTGGTTTACCGGCTTACGTGCGCTGCGGCCCACCGGCCGAGGCGCTCGACGGCCTGGCGCGCCTGGCTCAGCTGGGCATAGCGCGCCTGGAAGACGTGGAACATCTCCGGCCAGATTTCGAGTGTCACGGGCACGCCCGCCGCGCCGAGCCGTTCGGCCAGCGCAGTTGAATCCGACATCAGGATTTCGGCCTCGCCTGTCTGGATGAACGTTGGCGGAAGGCCGCGCAGGTCGGTTTCCAGGATCGGCAACACGCCTGCGCCGCCGAAATACTCCTGCGCCCGCGTCGACAGGCCCCTTGTCGTCAGGAACGGGTCGCGCTGGGCCTTGGCGGTGTGGCTCCAGCCGCGATTGGCAAGGTCCACCCAGGGCGAGAGCAGCATCATGCCCGCCGGCAGGGACGCGCCGATGTCGCGCAGTCGCAGCACCATCGCCATGGCCAGCGCCGCGCCGGCGCTGTCGCCTGCAAGGATGACATTGTTCGCCTTCACGTCCTCGCCGAGCATGCCCAGATAGGCCGCCACGCAATCCTCGACTGCGGCGGGATGGCGATGCTCGGGCGCGAGGCGATAGTCGGGCAGGATGGCGCCGGTCTTGGCGTGACCGGCAACCTGGCTTGCAAGGCCGCGATGCGATTTCGACGAACCCATGGTGAAGCCGCCGCCATGGCACCAGAACACGACATGATCCCCGCTCGCCCCCTCGGGCAGGAGCCCCAGACAGGAGACGCCATTGAGCACGATGGCAGATTCGGTTGCGATCTTCGGGGTGGGGTCGTTCTGCGCAAAGGCGTCGTAGGCGCGCCGCAGGCCAGCCAGGTCCGAGGGGTCAACCCCGCGCAAGCGTCCGGCGACAGCCTCGCGCGCCTGCATCAGCTCACCGGCCGTGGTCAAAGCCGAAGTCAAGAACTCCCTCCACACGCGAACAGGTCCAAAACCCAAGCACACGACACCCTCAAAGGCCATGCCGTCAGGCGCCCTTAACTGTCATGGGTGGTCAGATGTGTCGCGCGAGCGAGGCGCTCCGGCGGGCCGCGCTGCGGACTACATCTGCATTGTCCAGCCTTCGACGCCCATTGCGGCCTGGCGGATCGCCTCGGTCAGCGTCGGATGCGCATGGCAGGTGCGTGCGATGTCCTCCGAGGCGGCGCCGAACTCCATCGCCACGCAGATCTCGGCGATCATCTCGCCCACCGCAACACCCACCAGATGCGCGCCCAGCACGCGGTCGCTCGCCGCATCGGCAATGATCTTCACGAAGCCGTCCGTCTCATGATTGGTCTTGGCGCGCGAATTGGCCGAGAAGGGAAACTTGCCGACCTTGTAGGCGAGGCCGGCTTCCCTGACTTCTTCCTCGGTCTTCCCGACCCAGGCGATCTCCGGCTTGGTGTAGACCACGCCGGGGATGACATCATAGTTCACATGCCCCGCCTTGCCGGCGATCAGCTCGGCGCAGGCGACGGCCTCGTCCTCGGCCTTGTGCGCGAGCATCGGACCTGTGGTGACGTCGCCGACCACCCACACACCCGGCGCGGATGTGCGATAGTGTGTATTTGCGATCTGACCGCGGCGGTCCGGGACGATGCCGACGGTTTCGAGGCCGAGCCCCTGCGTGTAGGGCCGCCGTCCGATCGCCAGCAGCACGACGTCGGCGTCCAGGCTCTCCGCATCGCCGTCTGCCGCCGGCTGCATCGACAGCTTGAGCTTGCTCTTGAGCTTCTCGACGCCCGTCACCTTCATCCCGAGCCGGAAGTCGATCCCCTGCTTGGCGAAGATGCGCTGCGCCTGCTTGGCGACCTCGCCATCCGCGCCGGGCAGGATGCGGTCGAGATACTCGACCACGGTCACTTCAGCGCCGAGCCGCCGCCACACCGAACCCAGCTCAAGCCCGATGATGCCGGCGCCGATCACGATCATCCGTTTGGGAACCTGCTTCAGCGCCAGTGCGCCGGTCGATGACACAATGCGTTCCTCATCGATGTCGACCCCGGTCAGAGGCGTCGGCTCCGATCCCGTGGCGATGACGATGTTCTTCGCTTCGAGCACCCGGTCGCCGACCACGACGCGGCCTGGACCGTCAATGCGGCCGGCGCCGTTGATCACCGTCACCTTGTGCTTCTTCATGAGGTAGGCGACGCCGGCGGTGAGGCCCGAGACTGCATCCGCCTTCTGCTTCAGCATGGTGTCGAGATTGAGCTTGAGCCCCGTCACCTCGATGCCCAGCCCGGCAAAGTCCTTGCCCGCCGTCTCGTACAGTTCGGAGGCGTGCAGCATCGCTTTCGATGGGATGCAGCCGACATTGAGGCATGTCCCGCCCAGCTTGTCGCGCTTCTCGACCAGGGCCACCTTCATGCCGAGCTGGCCGCAGCGCGTCGCGCAATTGTACCCGCCGGGTCCGCCGCCGATGATGACGACGTCAAAGGTCTCGCTCATGGGTCTTGTCTCGCGTCGGTTCGCCTGTGGCGCGAGCTATACGCGCCCGCGCTTCAGCGTCAACAAACCGAATATGGTAAACCGGCAGCCCGTTTTCAGCAGTCGCAGGGCCGGAGGCGTCAATAGACGCGTCGGCCCGAGGAATAGGTGCGATTGTCAGCCTTGAGAGTGTCGCCCAGCGACGGCTTCTCCTTGCGCGAGATGGAGGCCGTCATGATCGCAAGCATCAGCATGCAAGCGCCCACCACCAGCTCGTTGTCGAGGATATTGTCGAGTTCGAACGTCTGCTTCAGCGTCAGTGTGAAGCCGGCCACGGCAAGCCCGCCCACCATCGCCAGCGCCGCACCGCCGGGGCCATTGAAGAACACGGTGAGCCCGCCCAGCAGACCGAGCGCGCCACCCACCGCGGGCATCACGAAGGCGAGGTCGTCGCGGTGCTTCAGCACGTCGCTGGAAAAAAGCCGCTCTGCGCCGCCAAGATGCGTGTTCGCGGTCTGGTACAGGAGCCAGCCCGACGTCGCGATCAAGAGAAGGGCGAACAATCGCCTCATCATGCAACCGGCGCATCCGTGCGCCGCTCCTGTTCCCACTTGAAACGGAGACTAGCCGAGTTTGCTTAGCATCAGGCATCCGGATGTGTGCGGATTGGATCCATCGCGCTAACCCTTGATTCACCCACGCTCAGCGCAGCAGACCGCGAAACGCAGCCGACCACACCAGGATCGCAACGAAGAGCGACACCCAGCCGGCATTCACGGTCGCGCGGGTCGGGCGCGCGTGTGCTGCGGCCTCCGCGCTTGGCGCCCGCCGCGCCGTCCATTCGCGCCAGAAGAAATAGAACCCCTGTCCGAGCACCAGCACGGCCGCCATCCAGGCGGCGAAGGGATGAAGCAGCATCATCGCCAGCGACGTCGCGATCAGCACCACGGCCTGTCCTGCAATCCAGCCGCGCCGGGCTGCATCGTCGTGTCCTGTCCATCGCGCCTCGGCCTCCTCCTCGGAGGTTCTTTGCGGCGGCGCGCCATCATCGCCTTCGGCGGCATCCTTCGCGATGCCCTCGATCTGCGCAGACAGGCGATCGAGCGCCATCTCCATGCGGATCTGGCGGAGCAGGGCAAACGCGCCGAGAAGCCAGAACAGTCCCGCGATCCGGATGATCCAGCCAAGCAGGCCGTCCGAGAACGCCTCGGGGCTCACGCGCCCTTACAGGTCCAGCAGCAGGCGCTCGGGATCCTCCAGCGCTTCCTTGACGCGCACCAGAAAGGTCACCGCTTCCTTGCCGTCGACGAGGCGGTGATCGTAGCTGAGCGCGAGATACATCATCGGCCGCGCCACGATCTTGCCGTCCACCACCACGGGTCGTTCCTCGATGCGGTGCATGCCCAGAACCCCGGACTGCGGCGGGTTGAGGATCGGCGTCGACATCAGCGAGCCATAGACCCCGCCATTCGAGATCGTGAACGTGCCGCCCTGCAGGTCTTCCATCGCCAGCTTGCCATCGCGCGCGAGCGCGCCGAGCCGGCCGATCTCGGCCTCGATGCCGGCCAGCGACAGCGTGTCGGCGTCGCGCACGACAGGAACAACGAGTCCCTTGTCGGTGCCGACCGCGACCGAGATGTTGTAGAAATTCTTGTAGATGATGTCCGTGCCGTCGATCTCTGCGTTGACCGATGGGATCTCCTTCAGCGCCGCCACGCAGGCCCGAACGAAGAAGCCCATGAAGCCCAGCTTCACGCCGTGCTTCTTCTCGAACGCATCCTTGTGGCGCTTGCGCAGCTCCATCACCTCCGACATGTCGACGTCATTGAAGGTGGTCAGCATGGCGGCGGTGTTCTGCGCTTCCTTGAGACGCCGTGCGATCGTCTGGCGCAGCCGGGTCATCTTCACGCGCTCCTCGCGCGGCCCCAGCTCGCGCGGGGTGTGGGCAGGTTCAGGCGCGCGGGTGCTCGCCGGCGCTGCTGCCGGCGTTGAGGCGACATAGGCCAGCGCGTCGCCCTTGGTTGCGCGTCCGCCCTTGCCAGTGCCGGGAATGTCCGCCGGGTTGACGCCGGCTTCGGCGGCGATTCGCGTCACGGATGGCGCTGCCTTGTCGGTTGCCTTCGCAGCGGGCGCCGCAGGAGCGGCGGAGGCGGAGGGCTTGGCCGAGGCGGCTGGCTTGGCGACCGGGGCAGGGGCTGCCGATGCGCTCGCGCCTTCCTGCAGCTTGGCGATGATCTTGCCGATGGAAACCGTCTCGCCTTCCTTGACCAGGTGTTCGGTGATGATGCCGGCGGCCGGGGCGGGAACCTCGATAGCGACCTTGTCGGTCTCGATTTCCGCGATTGGATCGTCCTGCTTCACCGCCTGGCCGGGCTTCACCAGCCAGTTGGCGAGTGTTCCCTCTGTCACGCTCTCGCCCATTGCGGGCACCTTGATGTCCATGAGGTCTCCAGGGTGTCAGTCGCCCGCCGCGCGAGCTCGGTTTGGGGCAGGGTTTAGCCCCGTTGGAGGCGCTTGGGGAGGGCAAAAAAGCGTGTCTGCGCAGCAACCCCTGGCACCAGCGGGCCGCGTTGGCCGTCAGCGCGCCTGAAGGTTCGCGCGATAGGGCGCCCGCACCCGAATCAGGTTGGGATTCAGGCGGGAAGGCGTGCGGAAATACTTGTAGAGGACGCGGCGGTGCAGCCAGTCCTGGAACGCATCCGCCTTGTCCGGCGCGGCAGGCGCTTCGGGCGCTGCGTTCTTCTGCTCCCAGGCCGTCACATAGTCGCTCTGCTGCACATCACGTGCGCGGGCGGTGGTCTTCTCGGCGACGACCGTCCGGCAGATCACGTAGATCTTGTCGTGGGAGGCCAGCGGTACGCGCTGTCCGACCCGTGGCTTGCGCACCTTGTACCAGACGCCCGTCCGCTTGCGGCTGGCGATGAAGACCTCGGTGTCCCTGAAACCGTTCTGTTCGGAATAGAGGGAGAAGAATAGTTCGGGCGAGAACTGCCAGAAGCCGTGGCCGCAGAAATTGTTGGCCGGCGAAACGTGCAGGATCTGCCCGCCCTCGCGGCACAGGGCGATGATGTTGCTGAGCGCCTGCGAGATATTGAAGACATGCTCGCTGGTGCCGATGTCCATCACCGTGTCGTATTCGCCGAAGCCCGGCGGCAGTGGCTCGTTCATGTCGAAGATGTGGGAGGCGTTCTCGTAGTTCGACCGATCGATCGAGTCGACCTGGGTGGCGCCGAAGCACGTTGTCAGCAGGTTCTCGCAGTAGGTCTGCGTCTTCCAGTCGAGCTTGGGACCATAGAGCTGTTCGAGCTGGCGCGCCTTTACATAGACATTCTGGCGGCCAAGCGTGACGGTGCGGCCGTACGCACCGAATTGCCGTGCGTATTCCAGGCAATGCAGCGCGTGTGCATCGATTCCCATCGCTATCCTCGTACTTGATGGGCGCGGCTCCGCCCTTCACACGAGCGCCAGGACCATCCCGCCCCGTTGATAGCGCTCGCGCAGGCCCTGTCGAGCGACAAGATGGCCGCCTGCAAGCGGCCTCTGGCAGCCGAATCAACTTGGAATCCGGCCGCCTCGGATGGCTTGGCCAGAGGATGGCCGGACCGCTTCGCGAGCATTTCCAACGACTTGGAGGCGGCCTGTTGCAGGCGAAGTCGTCAGGGGGCGTCCAGGTTCGCGGCACGGCATCTTGGCCGGCTGTTGTGCCCGTGGGGACCTCGCCGGGCGCGAATCGAGTTCTACACGGGTGAAGGCTTCTCGGCCGGCTGAACCGGCTGCGGCGCGGCCAGGCGGTCAGCCTGTCCCATGAGCGCTATTCCTGCGGCCTGCTCGGTTCGCCTGGCGTCGCCCGCCTTGCAGGTCAGTCGCACCTTGAGCCGCCAGGGTCCGCTGTCCGTCATCAGGACACTGGTCCGCATCCGCGTCCCGTCCGCTGCCGCAAAGGCCAGGGTGCGTGCTGCATAGGCAGCCGGGAGCGCCGCGTCCGCGAACTGGACTTCGCTCGAAACCGGCTGACGGGTCTTCATGGTCGCGAAGGTCTCCTCCAGCTCAATCGCAAGGTCCTCCGGACTGTCATAGACATAAAACGTCATTACGGCGCCGTCGGCATTCTCATAGTTGCAGCCGACATCTGTCCCGTCTGGACGAAAGATGCTCGTGCGTCCGCGGACGTAGTCGCCCCACCTCTGCGGGCACTGCGCTCCGGACTGTATGTGGGTGAGATTGCCATCAGCGTCGGCGCGCCAGATCTGGTTCTCTGGAAGCGGCTCGGGTTCCTGCGCGTCGTCCAGACCGAAATCGCCGTTCAGGGCGGACTGCATCAGGGCCGCGAGCGCCTGATCTTCGGCGGTATCGCCGGCAGACACAACGCGCATCTTTCCGTCTGCGCCAACGGTCACAACAATGGAATTCTCGGGCTTCGATGCAGACGCGCATCCCGCAGCCAAGGCGAGGGCTGCCGTCGACAATACTTTCCAGATCATCTGCATCTCCCCCCGGACACCTGCAATCAGACATCAACGAGGCCGGGCAGACAAGCTCGAACGTCTCACCCGTTCTCGCGGCGCGCCAGGAAGGCGAGGCGTTCGAATAGCTGGATGTCCTGCTCATTCTT
Organism: Pseudomonadota bacterium; assembly: GCA_041166025.1. Taxonomy (GTDB): domain Bacteria; phylum Pseudomonadota; class Alphaproteobacteria; order Caulobacterales; family Hyphomonadaceae; genus UBA7672. The sequence goes on from JBEAMJ010000078.1 coordinate 88,572, forward strand.
GAGCAGGGCGCCGTGCAGGGGAGGGACCAGCTTGTTGGGATTCTTCTCGCGCAGTGTCTCGGGATCGATGTCCTCCGACAGCAGCAGTTTGAGCCAGTCGAGCAATTCGGAGGTGGACGGCTTCTTCTTGAGACCGGGCACGTCGCGCATCTTGTAGAAGGTCGCCAGGGCCTCGCTCACCAGCCGCTTCTTGATGCCCGGAAAGTGGACGTCGATGATCGAGGACATCGTCTGATCGTCGGGGAACTTGATGTAGTGGAAGAAACACCGGCGCAGGAAGGCGTCCGGCAGTTCCTTCTCGTTGTTGGAGGTGATGATCACGACCGGGCGGACCTTCGCCTTGATCGTTTCGTCCGTCTCGTAGACGTAGAACTCCATCCGGTCGAGTTCCTGAAGAAGGTCGTTCGGAAACTCGATGTCGGCCTTGTCGATCTCGTCAATCAGAAGCACGGGCCGCGTCTTGGCGGTGAACGCTTCCCACAGCTTGCCCTTCTTGATGTAGTTGCGGATGTCCTTGGCGCGTTCTTCGCCGAGCTGGCCATCGCGCAGGCGCGCCACCGCATCGTACTCGTAGAGGCCCTGATGCGCCTTGGTGGTCGACTTGATGTGCCATTCGATGATCGGCATGCCGAGCGCACGGGCGACTTCCAGCGCCAACATGGTCTTGCCCGTTCCCGGCTCCCCCTTGACCAGCAGCGGCCGCTCCAGTGCGATGGCCGCGTTCACGGCAACGCGAAGGTCATCCGTCGCCACATAATGGTCGGACCCCTCGAAACGCTTCTTCTCGGACATGATCAGGCTACCCCGCTGGAACGCCGGTTACGGTAAAGCGCAATAGGAAGTAGGCAATAGGCAGTTGGGCACGGAGGAAACCGGTTGCCCGCTGGTCCCCAAGGCGGGACAAGCAAAACTTAAGGAACGGCGGCTAGACCGGCTCTTCGGCCACGTCCAGTCTCCGGAATTGCCGGGGTCGAGGACGCAGGCCGGGAGGAAGGAATGCCGCTCAAACTGTCGCTCAAGCCGAGCGAGCGCTTCGTGGTCAACGGAGCGGTCCTCCAGAACGGCGACCGTCGCGCGGTTCTGCTGCTGCAGAACAAGGCCTCGATCCTGCGCGAGAAGGACATCATCCAGCCGGAGGATGCGAACACGCCGGCCCGGCGGATCTATTTCCCGATCATGATGATGTATCTCGATCCCGCCGAGGCCAACAAATTCTACGACGAATTCGTGCTGCGCCTCAACGAGTTCATGGGTGCGATTCGCTCGACCGACATTCTCAAGGAATGCGTTTCGCTGTCCCGGGAAGTGATGGCGGCCGACTACTACAAGGCGCTCACACGGTGCCGGAAACTCCTCACGTTTGAACAGGGATTGCTGGGCAATGTCGATCCAGGCCTACCAGACCGCGGCGCGGAAGACTGAGACGCCGCGCCAGACCGAGTATCGCGCCTTCGCGGCGGCGACCCGCGGCCTGATCGATGCGGCCAGCCTGCCCGAAAGCGAAATTGGCCGTCGGGCCGAGGCGCTGGCCGCCAACCGCCGGCTATGGTCGCTGCTGGCCGCCGACTGCGCCGCTGACGGCAATTCCCTGCCGCAGGCGCTGCGGGCCCAGATCATCTCACTCTCGATCTTTGTAGATCGCCACTCCAGCGCAGTCATGCGCCAGGGCGCCCCGATCGATGTTCTGGTCGACATCAACCGTTCGATCATGCAGGGGCTCGCACCTGCCCAGGTCGCACAGCCCGGACATCCCTAACGGATCGTTATGTGCCGGTTTTGGTTAGGATTTTCGAAGGACATTCCTTTCCGCCATCACACCTCTAATTAAGACCTCTCCGCTAGTCTGGCGTGATGTTGGCGCAAAACGCGCCACCGGCCGATCAAAACGATCGGTCTTCGCTCTCGAACGGAGATCAGTTTCATGCTCAGCGTGAACTCGAACTATGGCGCGTCCATCGCGCTGCAATCCCTCAACTCGACAAACAAGGAACTGACGCAGGTCCAGAACCGGATCTCGACCGGCTTCAAGGTGTCGTCGGCTCGTGACAACGGCGCCGTCTATGCGATCGCCGAGGGCCAGCGCGCCCGCGTTTCGTCGGTCGCAGCCGTCAAGGACGGTATCGATCGTGCTTCCTCAACCGTCGACGTCGCACTCGCGGCCGGCAAATCGGTTGGTGAAATCCTGCAGAAACTCAAGGCCAAGGCTGTCGCCGCCCAGGCGGACGACCTCACTTCGGACCAGCGCTCGGCCCTGCAAGTGGATTTCGCCAGCCTGCGCTCGCAGATCGACACCATCGCCAACGCAGCGCAGTTCAACGGCGCGAACCTGGCCCTGGGCAGCACGTCGCTGAACGTCCTGATCTCCGACCTTGGCGGCTCGGTCGCCGCGACCACGGACGGCGTCCAGTCGGCCGGCCTTGCGACACCGATCTCCGGCTCGGCGCTGATCATCGACGCAGGGGCCAACGCGGGCGACCTCGCCGACGGTGACCTCATCACCTTCGCGCTGACCGACTCCGTCAACGCCGGCACCTTCACGATCGCTGTGGAACTCACCGCCGGCATGACCGTCGATGATTTCATCGAGGCCGTGAATTCAAGCTCGGGCGGCAAGATCTCGGCGTCGTATGACGACACGACGGGTGAGTTCACCTACCTGATCAACGATACGAACTTCGACGATCTGGCGATCACGACGGACGGCACGGACGCGACCAATATCGGCGCGGGCGTGGCGACCGCGACCGTGTCCTCGGCCGGCTCCAACACCTTTTCGGTGTCGGGCTCCGACTTCTCTCTGTCGGGCGCGATCCTGTCCTCGCTCGCCTCCACGGACATCTCGACGTCCACGGCGGCTGCGACGACGGCCTCGAACGCGATCGACACGGCGATCACTTCGCTCAACAACGCCCTTGCGACGATGGGTTCGCAGGCTGCTGCGCTGGACATCCAGAACAGCTTCCTCGCGACGCTGTCGGACACGATCGAGCAGGGCATCGGCAACCTCGTCGATGCCGACCTGGCGAAGGAATCCGCCCGCCTCCAGTCGCTGCAGATCAAGCAGCAGCTGGGCGCCCAGGCGCTTTCGATCGCCAACCAGGCGCCGTCGCTGATCCTGTCGTTCTTCCGCTAGGATCTTCCGCCGGACGCCCTGTTCTGAAGCGTCCGAGCGCAAGTTACGCACAAGGGGAGGGGCGGGCCTTCGGGCTCGCCCCTCCTGCGTTTCTTGCCCACCCGGCCAACGCATCGGGCCCGGCAAATCGTGCCGGGAGGTAAATTCGATTCAGCCCATCGCCTGCCGCCGGTCCACGGCGTTAACCGGCAAAGGCCCTCAAACGTATGGATTTCGGCGGGGCTGTTAACCTTAACAGACTGGCACGGCGCTTGAAATGAACCTGCATGTCCATGCCCGCGTTGGGCTTGCACCTACTGCGCAGGAGCTTCGGCCATGCTGAGCGTCAACACGAACTACAGCGCCATGATCGCGCTCCAGAACCTCAACTTCACGAACAACGAGCTGGAGGGCGTGCAGAACAAGATCAGCACCGGCCTCAAGATCTCGAGCGCGCGTGACAATGGAGCGATCTACGCCATCGCCGAGGGCCAGCGCAGCCGGGTCGCCTCGGTGGCCGCCGTGAAGGACGGCATCGACCGCGCCAACTCAACCATCGACGTCGCCCTCTCGGCCGGCAAGTCGATCGGCGAGATCCTGCAGAAGCTGAAGGCCAAGGCCGTCGCCGCGCAGGCCGACGACCTCACCGCCGACCAGCGCGATGCGTTGCAGGCGGACTTCACCTCGATGCGCTCGCAGATCGACACGATCGCCAACTCCGCTCAGTTCAACGGCGCCAACCTCGCCGCCGGCAGCTTCAACCTCAACGTCCTGATCTCCGATCTCGGCGGTTCGGTCGCCGCCACGACAGATGGCGTCCAGTCAGTTGCGCTTGCCACGCCGATCTCCGGCTCGGCGCTGATCACGGCAGCGGGCTCCGCAGGCGGCGACATTGCCGACGGTGACCTCATCACCTTTGCGCTCACCGACTCGGTCAATCTCGGCACCTTCACCATCGAAGTCGAACTGACCACCGGCATGACGGTCGACGACTACATCGAAGCGGTCAACTCAGCCTCGGGCGGAAAAATCTCGGCCTCCTACGATGATGTGGCCGGCCAGTTCACCTACCTCATCAACGACACGGCCTACGACAACCTCGCCATCACCACGGATGGCGTCGATGCCTCGAACATCGGTGCAGGCGTCGCCACAGCTGTCGTCTCCTCGGCCGGTTCGAACGTCATGGTGGTCAACGGCACCGACATGACGCTTGCCTCGGCCATGTTTTCCTCCTTCGCCACTGTCGACATTTCGACGTCGGCCGCCTCCGCAACCACGGCGGCCAATGCGCTCGAGCAGGCGATCGTCGACCTCAACGTGACACTGGCCTCGCTGGGTTCTCAGGCAACCGCGCTCGACGCGCAGAACGACTTCCTCGCCAAGCTTTCGGACGAGATCGAGAACGGCATCGGCAACCTCGTCGACGCCGACCTCGCCAAGGAGTCCGCCAAGCTGCAATCGCTTCAGATCAAGCAGCAGCTTGGCGCGCAGGCCCTGTCGATCGCCAATCAGGCGCCGCAGGTCATCCTGTCGCTCTTCCGCAGCTGATCGCCCCGCCGCGCAGCACCGGAAAGGCCGCGTTCGTCGATGGACGGGCGCGGCTTCTTTCGTTCAGGCGCCGCCGAGAAAACGCCCCAGCGCTCTCAGGGAGGCTTCCTGGATCGCGGGTATCGTGCCGTCCGCCATCGGCCCGACATTGATGAGGAGATTGCCGCCCCGGCTGGTGACATCGCGATAGAGATCGATCAATCCGGCGCCGGTGAGGTGGTTTTCCGGCTTGTCCTCACGGTTGTAGCCGAAGGCCCAGCCTATGCCGCGGCAGGCTTCCCATTTCTTGGCGCCCATGTTTGCGCCTGCTGCATACTCCACCGTGCGGAAGTCGCTGTGCAGCGGTTCGGGATTGTCGAGTTCCCCGCCGGCTTCGGCGATGCGTGCCTTGACCATGGCGTTGAAGCCGCTGCGCGCTGCCGGATCGCGCATCGCCTCGAATATCGCGCGCGAGGCCAGCCAGCGATCGTTGACCACCCCGTCGGGCACGGCGGCGTAGTAGTCGGTGAGCAGTGCAGGCAGATTGTCGGCCGACGGCCAGGCGATGTCGTTCCACAAGACGGAGGGCTCATATCGCGAGATCAACTCGCGCACCTGCGCATCGGCGTAGGCGCAGTAGTCCTCTTCTGTCGGCACGCAGGCCAGCATGTCGCCAAAATTGGAGACAGGCGTGAAGTGAAAGGTCCAGTCGAGTCCGCCGGAATAGTAGACGCCGAAGCGCATGCCGCGCGCGCGTACCGCCTCGGCCAGTTCGCCGACATAGTCGCGCCGCGAGGCCCAGCCCGGCTTGTGCGGATTTGGGATCTCGCTTGGCCAGAGGCAGTAGCCATCATGGTGCTTGGTGACGATCACGACATAGCCTGCGCCTGCTTCTGCGAAGAGGTCGGCCCATTGTCCGGCGTCGAATGAGCGTGCGGCAGACTCGAATGCTGGACGGAAGTCTTCATAGGGCTGGCTGCCATGGACCCGCGCATGGTGCGCCTCGGTCGGGCTGCCGGGCACGCGCATGGCGTTCCAGTACCACTCTGCATAGGGCGACCACGCCATGGCGCGGTCGTAGTCCGTCTTGAACAGCTCGTTGATCGGCGTCTCGGCCGGCGCATAGGCCGGCACGGCAAAGATGCCCCAGTGGATGAAGACGCCCAGCTGCGGTCGTGCATACCAGCCGGGACATGGTCGGTCGAAAACCAGGCTCTCCGGCATGGCGGCCCCCTGAACAAAGCAGCGCAGGCTGCACCCCTGACCAAGCGGAAACGCAAGCGGGATCAGGTCGGCTTTGCCCATAATGCGGGCCCGCCAGTCCGGTCCGGAAACCATCTGTTAACGATTGCTAACGGACAGTGCCGGTCAAGTTGACGCTTCGTTCACCACGATTCGTCCTTCGGAGACGGCCAAAATGGTCGACAGGATCAACAATGCTGCTGGCGTGCTTGGGGCGCTGAAGCACCTCCAGATGTCAGGCCGGGACCTTTCCGCAGCGGACACCCGGCTGGCCTCGGGCCTCCGGGTCGCACGGGCGAGCGATGACGCCACCGCCTATCACGCCGCCGCCGTCATGCGCGGGCAGGGCGGCACGCTCAATGCCGTCACACTCAGCCTCAGCCGGGCCGAATCGATCTCGGATACTGCGATCGCGGCCGCCGAGCAGGCGATGAAGCAGCTCAGCGCAATGAAGACGACCGCTGCGCAGGCGATGACCGCCGGTCTCGACGACAACCAGCGCATGGCCCTGCAGAATCAGTACGACACACAGATGAGGATGCTGCAGACCTTCATCCGCAACGCCTCGTTTGACGGCGCCAATACGCTGGATGGGTCCAACCCCAACGGCGTTTCGTTCATCGCCGATTCCGAGGCGACCCAGACCGTGACGCTGGAAGGCCGCAACCTCCTGCCCGGGGGAGGCGTCATCGTCGCCACTCCGTCGACCACGGCGCTCAGCAACACGCAGGCTGCCGCCGATACGCACCAGCTCATTGACCAGTCGATCGCCAATCTCGGCGACGAACTCGGCGCCATGGCGGCTGAACGACGCCGCATCGAGGCGCAGAAGGGTTTCGTCGCGCGCCTCGCCGATGCGCTCGCCGCAGGCGTCGGCCGCATGGTCGACACCGATCTTGCCGCGGAAACCGCGCTGATCCAGGCTCTGCAGGTCAAGCAGGAATTGTCCGCTTCCTCCGTCAGCATCGCCAATTCCGCGCCGCAAGCCTTGCTGGCGCTCCTGCGTCCGATCTGACCGCCTGTGCTCAGCGATCTCCAGTTCGAGCAGGCAGTGGCGGCCTTCGTCACCTTCTTCGTGCTGATCGATGCGCCGGGCGTGGCGCCGATCTTCGCCTCGCTGACGGCGCCGGGCGGACCCGGCTATGCGCGAAAGATGGCGTTCAAGTCAGTGTTCGTCGCGGGACTGATCCTGTTCTTCTTTGCTTTCGCCGGCGCCTGGCTGCTGCGCGCGCTTGGCATCTCGCTCGACGCCTTCAGGATCGCCGGGGGTCTCCTGCTGTTTCTGATCGCCCTCGAGATGGTGTTCGAAAAACGCCAGGCGCGCCAGAAGACCCGTGCGGACCAGGTTCTGGCCGATGAAGGCGCGTCGGGCCGGCTCGAGGATGTCTCCGTCTTTCCGCTCGCCATTCCGATGATCGCCGGCCCGGGCTCGATCGCCTCCGCCATGCTCTACATGCAGAACGCTGGTTCCGACCCGGTCGGGATCGGCATCGTCTCGTTCGCGATCAGCGCCAATCTGGTTCTTGCCGGGCTCATTTTCCTTGCCGCTGGTCCGCTGCTGAAGGTGATGGGCGACCAGATCGCCGGTGCGATCACCCGCATCTTCGGCGTCATCCTGTCGGCCCTCGCCGTTCAGATGATCATCGTCGGCGTCATCGGCGCGTTCGGCCTTACCGGCGCCGAAGCCATGGGGCATGCGGCCCTCATGCGCTAGCCCTGTCGGGCTGGTTCAGTGTGCGGCTTCGGCAGCCACCTGTTCGTAGAATGCAAGTGAGTCACGGACGAAGGCGCCGCGGGTGAAGGTGGCTTCGTAGCTTGTGCGACCGCCGGCGACGAGTCTGGCGGCGAGTCCCGGTTCGCTGATCACCCGCTGCATGGCGCCTGCCAGCGCGTCGGGATCGTTCTTCGGGATCAGCAACCCGTTGACCCCGTCGACAACATAGGCGGCCGGGCCGACCGCATCGGCGGCGACAAGCGGGCGCGCGGCCGCCCATGCATCCACCGTCACCGTACCGAACGGTTCATAGCGGGAAGGGAAGGCGACGAATGTGGATGCAGCGAGCAGCGCGCCGCGATCGTTGCGCCAGCCGAGAAACCGCACGCGATCGTCCAGCTTGAGGCGTGCACAATGCGCCTTCAGTTCGGCCTCCAGCGGGCCATCGCCCGCGATCCACACGTAAAGCCCCGGAACCTTCGCCGTCGCATCAAGCAGGGTGTCGAGCCCCTTCTTCTCGTGCAGGCGCGCCAGCGCCAGCGCGACAGGGGCATTGGCGGGCGTGTTGAGGGCTGCACGATCGGCAGGCGCGGCGCCGGCGAAGTCCGCATAGGTGTGAATGATCGCCGCGCGATTTTCCGGCACGCCCTGGTCGCGAATGTGACGCAACAGGTCCTTTGTCAGCCCCACATGCCACGCGCAGTTCTTGAACCGGGACAGCTTGTAGTAGCCGCCATACCAGCCGATCGACCGTTCACGGAAGGAAAGGGGTGCGAATTCCCCCGCGCGGCCCATCCAGAACTCCGCCACATCCGGCTTGAAGGCGCGGATCAGCCGTGTGATGGCGGCCCGCGTCGGAAACGGCCACAGCTTGCTGAAGGCGGCCGTCTCGACGCGGATGCCCTTCTCGCGAAAGCGCTTGAGGCGAAAGTCATTGTCCGCCCGCGTCACCACGGCCTGTTCGACCCCGGCATCAGCCAGCGCCATCACGCTTTCCAGCATGATGTTCTCGGCCCCGCCTTCCTTGGCGCCCGCCATGACGTGAAGAACGCGCATTGAAATGTACCCGCCAATGAGGAGCGGCTGGATACAGGGTTCGGATGGGGCTAGCAAACAAGTGTTGCTCGCCGGAAGCGCCAGTCGGCGCATTCCGGCGCCCTCGCCATCGGGGCAAGGCCGACGCGCATCGACGTAGCGGAAAGCGTAAGGCAGGCGGCCGTGTTCACGAGCGCGCGACCATGGCTCGTGCACAGGCCAGCCTTGTGCAAAGATCGCGTCCAAATCACGCTTGGAGCAGCACCATGATGCGCTTGTCGATCCTCTGCACCGCCCTGGCCCTGCTGCCGTGTGGCGCCGCGTTCGCGCAGGCGGGCGGTCCGATTCCGCGTACCGCCGAAGGCAAGCCGGACTTTCAGGGGGTCTGGACGAACTCGTCGATCACGCGGCTTGAGCGCGTGCCCGAGTTCAAGGATCTCGTGATTTCCGAAGCCGACGCAAAGCAGTGGGAGCGGGACGCCGCCAGTGTCGCGGCGGCAGACGATGCGCCGACTGCGGCAGACAAGGGTGCGCCGGAAGCGGGCGATGATCCAGCAGGCTACAACGCATTCTGGATCGACCCCGGCCGGCAGGTGGGGAAGATCAACGGCACATACCGCTCTTCCTGGATCACCGATCCGGTGAATGGCAAGGTGCCCTACACGCCCGCGGGTCGCGCGGCGATGATGAAGGCCGTCTCGACCTACAACAAGTTCGACAATCCGGAGGAGCGCATTCCAATCGAGCGCTGCCTGATCGGTTTTGCCTCGACGGGCGGACCGCCGATGCTGAACGCACTCTACAACAACCACCAGCAGATCATTCAGACGCCCGAGGCCATCGCGATCAATATCGAGATGGTCCACGACACGCGGATCATCCGCATGAACGGCCAGCACAATCCCGATCACATGCGCCAGTATCTCGGCACCAGCGTCGGCAAGTGGGAAGGCGATACCCTGGTTGTCGAAACCAAGGGCTTCAAGGCCATCGAAGCTGTGCGCGTCGACTTCGGCCTGTTCGTCTACATCTCGCCTGACGCCAAGGTGACTGAGCGCTTCACGATGCAGGACAACGATTCGATCTTCTATCAGTTCACGGTCGAGGATCCTGTGGCCTACACCCAGCCGTGGAAAGGCGAACTCATCTTCCGCCGCTCGCCAGACCAGATTTACGAATACGCCTGCCACGAGGGGAACTATGCTGTTCCCAACATCCTTCTTGGCGCGCGCGAGCTGGAGCGGGCCGGCCTGGGGCAACCGGTCGTGAAGCGCGGCATCGGCCGCCTCGATCGTCCTGCCGCCCAGTAGAGCGCGTCTCACTTCGTCGTTCGCGCGGTGGCCGAGGGCCGGGCCGACGCCGGCCGCCGGTCGCCGCCAAACGCCCCGGGGCCTGGCTGGCGACCCCTGGTTTATCAGGGAAACAGGGTCTGCCCCGGACGCAAACAGCGGTTGTCCCGCAGACGCTTCCCGCGTAGTTTCCGCGCGCTTTCCGGAGACGTTTATGTCCTATCGCCTGTTCGGGGCCGAGACCTCGGCCTATTCCACCAAGATGCGCGCCTACCTCAAATACAAGGGCGTTGCCTTCGACTGGGCGCCGCGCACACAGGAGACCGAGGACGAGCTGAAGCGTCTTGCGCGGTTTCCGACATTGCCGATCCTGGTGACGTCGTCAGGCTTTGCCGTCCACGACACGACGCCGATGATGGAGGCGCTCGAGGCCGACAGCCCGGAGCCATCGGCGACGCCAGCAGATCCTGCGCTGGCATTCCTCGCCTGCGTGATGGAGGAGTATGCCGACGCCTGGCTGGCCAAGACGGTCTTCCATTATCGCTGGACGCGCAAGAAGGACCAGCGCCTTGCTGCGGCCCGCGCCGTCGACGATTACTACACGGTGAGCGCGCCGGAGGATCGCAAGGCCGCGGAGGATCGCGCGCTCGAGGCGATGACCGGCCAGCTCAAGGCGATGCAACTTGATGGCGAGCTGGGCGAAGTTCTGGAAAAGTCCTTCAAGCGGTTCGTCAAGCTGCTCGACGAGCACCTGCGCAAGCATCTCTTCCTGTTCGGTGAGCGTCCCTCGATCGCCGACTTCGCGATTGCTGGTCAGCTGATCCAGTTGATGAAGGATCCGACCCCGGCCAAGATCATCGAGAAGGACGGCGAGTTCGTTGCGAAGTGGTGCGAGTTCATGTCTGCGCCAACGGCGTCGGGCCCCTTTGCCGCGCTCGACGATCTCAGGGACACGCTCGCGCCGCTTTTCGCGGACGACCTGGCGTTCTTCTTCCTGCCGTGGGCCGCGGAGAATCTCGAGAGTTCGCTCGCCGGCGCCGAGAGCTTCACCGTGACCCTTGGCAAGGATGCGGTCCAGCTGGCTCCGCTCCGCTCGGCGGCGCGCTCCTTCCGTGAATTGCGTCGGAAGTTCGTCAGCGCCCAGGCGATCGAGTCGCTGAAAGCGTTTACCGACGCGACCACGACGACGATCTTCCTTCTGCGTCCGCAGCGTGTTGATTCGCGCCCGGCTCCTGTTGCAGCGCCCGCCCCTGAGGGCGATGAGGCGGGGCCTGCCGCCGAAGCGGACACTGATGCGCCGCCTGCGGATGAGTCTGCTTCCGAAGCCGGCGAGGGAAGGTCGCGCCGTCGTCGCAGGCGCCGTGGCGGAAGAGGTCCTTCGGCTGAAGCGGGCCCAGTGCTGGATGACAGCGCCGCAGGCGAGGAGGATGCGCCTGTCGCATTCATGGATGAAGGCGTTGAAGTCGAACCACCCTCGCCCGAGGACGATGTTCCGCCGGCCGAGCCTGCTTCCGGCGCGCCCTGACGCCCGACCGGAGCCATCGTCATGGATGACATCCTGCTGAGGGCGCCTGCGACGCTGAGCCTGCTCGTGGCCAACGTCGTCCTCTCGTTCGCGGCCTTCAGCAATGCCCGCCTGGTCGACCGGCTGCTGTTCGACATGAACCGCATACGCCGCTTCAACGAATGGTACCGGATGTTCACATCCGGCTTCATTCATGGCGACCCGTTTCATCTCCTGATGAACATGCTCGCCCTCTACTTCATGGGGCCGTATCTTGAACTCACCACCGGAACGACGGGCTTCCTGGTGATCTACGTCGCATCGCTCTTTGCGGGGTCGATGTGGACGTACATGGAGCATTATCGCGATCCGAACTATCGCGCACTTGGCGCATCAGGCGCCGTGTCGGGCATCACCACAGCCGCTGCGGTCTTCTATCCCTTCGCCCAGATCCTGCTGTTCTTCGCCCTGCCGATGCCGCTTGGACTCTTTGCGATCGCGTACATCGCCTTCTCGTGGTGGGCGGCGCGGTCGCGGGTGCGCGACGGCATCGGCCATGCTGCCCACCTTGGCGGCGCCCTTATGGGCATCGCTATCGTCTGCCTGTTCTGGCCCGAGGCGCCGCAGCGGGCCTGGGAAGAGTTCCTGGCGACCTTGCCGACGCGTTTTTGAACGGTCGAATCAGGGCCGAACCGCCCCATCACGCCAGCGTGAGACAAGCTGTCCTGGTTCTGCTAGGAGGGCCTTCCAAAGGGAGGACGTCATGATCCGTACAACTGTCGCCGCTCTGGCGCTTGCAGGCCTTTCCGCCTGCGGCGCAGGCGGGAGCGAATTTGCCACCAAGACCACTGCCGCCTGTATCAAGGAGGAAGGGCAGGCGGCCGCCGCCAAGTGCGCATGCCAGGTCGCCATCGTCGAGAAGGAACTCAACGAGAAGGAAAAGAAGGCGATCCTTCTCTCGATGGACCAGGACGCCAGCGCTTCGCCCGACGCCGGCCTCAAGGCGATGGAAGAAGCCGGCGTCACGATGGCCGACATGATGTCCATGGGCATGAAGATGATGGCGGTGAGCGCCAAGGCCGACGCCGAGTGCGCCAAATAGCAGCGCCCGCCTGAATCTGCTCGGGCGACAAACAAAAAAGCGGCGCGTCCCGTCAGGGTCGCGCCGCTTTCGTTCAAGGGATCCAGGCCAGGGCCTCCGGTGGGAGGGAGAGGCCGGCCGGCTCACCTCGCGTCTTTCAGACCCGACCTAGATCGGAAGGCTGGTCTCCGGTTTCAGGTCCCTCAGGCCGCCGACGCCTTGCGGGCATCGATCACCTTGGGAGACGCTTCAGCCCCGATCGTGATCTTGCGGGGCTTCATGGCCTCCGGAAGCTCGCGCTTCAGCTCGATCCGCAGCAGGCCATTCTTGAGGTTGGCGCCCGTCACCACGACGTGATCGGCGAGCTGGAAGCGTCGGATGAAGCCGCGCTCGGCAATTCCGCGGTGGAGGAATTTGCGGTTGTCCGTGCCGGCGTCCTTCTTGCCGACGACAATCAGCTGGCCTTCCTTCACTTCAAGATCGAGGTCGTCATCGCCGAAACCGGCAACCGCCAGTTCGATGGCGTAGGCATTCTCGTCCTCGACGGACTGTTCGATATTGTAGGGGGGATAGCCCTGTGCGCCGTCGAGCCGGGTTGCGGTGTCAATCAGGCTTGCCAGCCGGTCAAAACCGACAACGGTGCGGTAAAGGGGGGAAAAGTCGAAATTGCTCATCTCTGTCCTCGTTCAAGCAACAGTCGGACGCAGCCGCGCCCGCTTTGGGTTGACGTCCGAAGGCCATTCACGGCGCCACCTCAGGGTCTGCGCCTTGGCCTTCAAGGCCCGCCTATGCGCTGCCTCGTTGGTGCAATTGGGAATGGGCCGATGGGTGGTCAAGTGACGCCGGGACGATAAAGTCTGTTGCGAATCCGGTGGGGAAGGGCAGGAAAACACGATGAAACAGGGACCTTTCCTGGTGGCGCTGGCCGTTTTCGGCCTTGGCGCCTGCGGCGGCCCGTCGGCGCCGGCAGGGGAGACGCCCGGCGCCCCTGCCGCGGCGGCCCCGGCCAATCCGTTGGAGACCGCGGTGGCGGGGTCCTGGCGTCTCGAGCAGGAAAAGGCGCGCGACACATGGCGTCATCCCGTGGAGACGCTCACCTTCTTCGGTATCAAGCCCTCAGATACGGTCGTTGAAATCTACCCGGGCGGCGGCTGGTACACCGCCATTCTGGGCCCCTACCTGAAGAGCGGGGGAGGACGGCTCTATGCGGCCCACGTCGATCCGGCGGCCTCAGAAGGCGCTCGCGCCAATGTCGAGACATTCAAGGCGGCGTTCGTCGATCGCCCCGAGACATATGGCGACATCACGCTGACCATCGCCTCGCGTACGAGCCCCGGTGTTGCGCCCGACGGATCGGCCGACGCCGTGCTCACCTTCCGGAACGTGCACAACTGGATGGCGGGCGGTTATGCTGACAAGATATTCGCGGACGCCTTCCGTGCGCTCAAGCCGGGCGGCGTTCTCGGCGTCGAGGAGCACCGGCTTCCTTCCGCGCGCGACCAGGACCTGCGTGCGACGTCCGGTTATGTCCTGGAAAGCTATGTCGTCCAGCTGGCGCAGAATGCGGGCTTCGTGCTGGAGGCGTCCTCCGAGATCAACGCCAATCCGAACGACACGGCCGACCACCCGCTGGGCGTCTGGATGCTGCCGCCGACGCTGGAGCGGCCACAGCCGGGCTCGCCCGGCGCCGAAGGGTATGATCCAGCCAGGTACATCGCGATCGGCGAAAGCGACCGCATGACCCTGCGCTTCCGCAAGCCCGCGAGCGCAGCCCAGCCTCCGGAAGCCCCGCCGCCCGCGCAGTGAGCGCCCTTTCGGCCGAAACGGAAACGCGCCACCGGACTACCGGCGTGCTGCTGGCCGCGTCCGGAGCCGGTCTGTTTTCCCTGAAGGGCGTTGTGATCAAGCTCGCCTATGCCGAGGGCATCGGCGTCTCCCAGCTGCTGACGCTGCGCATGGCATTTTCCCTGCCGGTCTATCTTGCGATCGGGATCTTCGTCTTCGCCCGCATGCAGGAGAAACCTGCTGCGCGGTGGTGGATGGCCGCAGGCGGGCTTGGCCTGATGAGCTACTATCTGTCGTCGTGGCTGAATTTCGAGGGCCTCAAATACGTCTCCGCCCAGCTCGAGCGCCTGATCCTCTACATCTACCCGACCATGGTCGCGCTGCTGTCGTGGCTTTTCCTGAAGGACACGATCACGCGCCGGCACCTGATCGCCCTCGTTCTGGCCTATGCTGGGGTTGCGATCCTGTTCGGCGCCGAGATCGGTCATCAGGGCGCCAACGCCTGGTTCGGCGGCGGCCTGATCTTTGCGGGAGCTTTCATCTACGCGATCTACGTCACGGCTTCAAAGCCAGTGATCCAGCGACTTGGCTCGACCATGTTCACAGCATTCGGCATGTCGGTCGCCTCGATCGCCTTTCTCACGCAAAGCGGCATCGAGATGGCCCTTCATGCTCCCCCGCCCGTGACAGCCAATGGCTACTGGCTCGCCCTTGCGCTGGCCATTGTCTGCACGGTCATTCCGAGTTTCATGATCGCCGAAGCCATAAGCCGTATCGGGCCAGGCCCGATGAGCGCCGTGGGCGGGGTTGGTCCTGTCGTCGCCGCGTGGGCGGCGGTCGCGATTCTTGGCGAACCGTTCGGCTGGCCGCACCTTGCGGCGATGGCGCTCACCATTCTCGGCGTCTGGTTGCTCGCACGGCCAAAGCTCACGCGCACCGCAGGGGCCAGAACGTGGTGAGCCTTACCCGGCGATGGGCGGAGCGACCATGTCGTGGCCGGTGAGGCCTGCGAAGGCGATTGTGGTCTTGTCTTCCAGGAACGGGCCGATCGCCTGCACGGCAAGCGGAAGCCCGGCCTTGTTGACGCCGAGCGGGATCGCGGTCGAGGGCAGGTTCGCCACGGTGGCAATGCTGGCCCAGCCAAGCTGGTCGCCAAATTTCGAGGGCTCGCCATCGATTGGCAGGGCGCGCTTGCGCCAGTCGGACTCGCGCGCGTGCGTGTAGGCGGGTGTTCCGAAGGCGGGGCAGAGCACGATGTCGAAGTGCCGGAAGAAGTCCGCCCATTGTCGGCGCAGACGCTGCTGTTCGTCGAGGAGATTCAGCCAGTCATGCGCAGAAATTGGCTGGCGCGGATTGCGAGGATCGCCGCGGGTGATGATGGTGTGCAGCATCGGCTGGTACAGGCGCCATGACCGTGCGATGTCCGGCAGCAGGCTCGACTGCCGCGCAACCATCGCGCCTTCCTTGATCAGCCTGTCCACAAGTTGTTCGAGAGCGCCGAGGACATCGCTGTCGGCGCGGGCAACGGGATGGCGATCCAGCACGAAGACGCGGAAGCTGGCGAGCCGGGCATGGCGCGCCATCGGCAGCGCGAGCCTGTTGGCAGGCGAGTCCGCATCGGGTCCGGCAACCACATCCAGCGCCGCGCCGAGATCCTCCGCCGACCGCGCCAGCGGGCCGATCACGCTCAGCATTTCGGCGGCCCTGATTTCTCCACCGGCGAAATGCCCGCCCATCGGTATCACGCCATGGCTGGTCTTGTGACCGTAAACGCCGCAGAAGGCGGCCGGCACGCGGACCGACCCGCCAATGTCCGAGCCAAGTTCGATCGCGGAGAAGCCCATCGCAATGGCGACGGCGCTGCCGCCTGATGATCCGCCGGCTGATTGCTCCAGCCCATGAGGGTTGCGTGTGCGGCCATAGATGGGGTTCTCTGTCTGCCAGTCAGCCAGCATTGGGGGAACGTTGGTCTTGCCGAGAACGACGGCGCCAGCCGCCTTCAGCCGCTGCACCGTCAGCGCATCCTCGCGCGCACGATGCTCGACATGGGTCTCCACCCCCCATGTGGTGGGATGTCCCCGAAGATCGAGGCTTTCCTTTACCGTTATCGGGATGCCGGTGAGAGGCTTCATGTCACCACGCGAGATGGCCACGTCGGCCTGCCGGGCCTCGGCGCGGGCGCGGTCGAAGTCGCGCACGATCACGGCGTTGACCTGGCCGTCCAGTTTTTCGATCCGGTCGATATGGGCTTCACACAGCTCAGAAGCGCTGAACGCTTTCCTCCGCAGGCCCGCCGCCATCTGACTTGCAGTCATGCGGTGCAGGCCGGTGTCCGTGCTCATGCGGACACTCTAGCGCATGCGCGCGGGTGCGCCAGTGAGTTTGCGGGGCCGAGATTGCAAGGGCTCAGGCCGCCTGCCGCAGCGCAGGAGCGTGACCGGCTTCCATCGTGGCGCGGGGCGCTTTAGGTAGGGGGCAAAGGAGTCTGTCCATGTTGAAGCGCGTTTCCGCTCTGGCCTTGTTGGCCGCGATCCTTGCCGCCTGTTCGAATGCAGAAGCCGACCTCGACGGCGATCTGGAGGTCGGCGGAACCGAACCGGCCTACTGGACCGTGCAGGTTGACCGGGAGGCCAACAAGGCGACGATCTCGATCCTGGGCGAGGCGAGTTTCGAGGGCGAGGCGCCGGTGAAATCACGCGGCGAGGAGGGCGTGCTGCTGCTCACCTCCAAGACACCAGCGGGCGATTTTGTTATGTCATTCACACGGAAGGACTGCTTCGACGGCCTCGCCGAGAGCGCGCGGCCGTGGAGCGTCAGCGTGACCTGGAAGGGCGAAATCCTGAACGGCTGCGCATTCCCGCGCTGAGCGGCTGCTGCGATTGACTTGCCTGGCCTCGCCCGGTCAGTATCCGGTCCGGTCGTTCCAGCCAGACGGGGGACATTCATGCGTCTAGCCATCGCCACGCTTCTTGCAGCGACGAGCCTTTTAGCGGCGGCCTGCAACGGCGGGGAGGCGGCGCCCGGTTCGCCCGAGTGGTGCAAGAACACCCCGCAGGACAAGCAGGCGGAAGACCCGACGGCAATGATGAAGTGCCTCGAGCAGACGGCTTCGTAGGGATCACGCGCGCGGGTGCGCCTCGGCGTGCACCTTCATCAGGCGCGCGGCGTCGACACCGGTGTAGATCTGCGTCGTCGAGA
This sequence comes from Pseudomonadota bacterium, assembly GCA_041166025.1. Classification (GTDB taxonomy): domain Bacteria; phylum Pseudomonadota; class Alphaproteobacteria; order Caulobacterales; family Hyphomonadaceae; genus UBA7672. The sequence goes on from JBEAMJ010000078.1 coordinate 106,062, forward strand.
GGCTGGCATGGCCCAGCAGGGCCTGGATCGAGCGTAGGTCGCCGCCATTGGCCAGGAGGTGCGTTGCGAAGGAGTGGCGCAGCGCATGGGGCGTCGCCGTTTCCGGCAGGCCGAGCCGATGGCGCAGTCTTTCCATCAGGCGCTGGACCATGCGCGGATTGAGTGGGCCGCCTTTCTCCCCGCGGAAGATCTGCTCATCCGGCGCTGAAGGGTAGGGGCACAGCCGGGCATACGCGTTCACCGCCTCGCGCACGGCGCGGATCAGCGGCACGATGCGCACCTTGCGGCCTTTGCCGAGGATGCGCAGCTGTTCGCCTGCGGGTACGTCGCGGCCAGTGAGCCCCAGCGCCTCCGAGAGACGCAGGCCCGCTCCATAAAGCAGCGAGAGGATGGCCGCATCGCGCGCCAGCACCCACTCGGGGACGTCCTCGCCATCGCCATCGCCGGCAATCTCGATGGCTTGCGGCGCGATCTTCTCGGGCAGCGGCCGGGGAAGGCGAAGCGGCCGGCGCGGACTTTCGAACATCATCGCTTTGGCGTTTGCAGAATCGAGCCGGCGGTCGAGAAAGCGATAGAAGGCGCGCAGGCTCGATGCAGCGCGCGCACGTGAGGAAGCTGCGAGGTTGTCCTGGCTCCGGCGGCGTGCGAGCCAGGCCACAACATCGTGCCGCGACAGGCCCTTGAGATCTGACACGTGCGGCTCGCCTCCGAGGTGATCGACGAGAAAGCTGATGAAGTTCGCTATGTCGCGCTGATAGGCCTCGATCGTTTTCGGGGACGCGCGGCGCTCCGTCTCCAGCCAGAGGGAGAATTCCTGCAGGGCTTCGCGGGCGGTATGTGCCTGGCTCATGCGCCCAACGTGCAGCCGTGCTGTTAAGGGCGCGTTGCGGCCCGTCACCCGCGGCGGAAGCTGGTGGTTGAACTGAGCGCGTTCACGGTTTATTCTTGCGCCATGCCGTCCCGTCCGCGAATCGTATCGGTGCTGCTGCCACAGCCCCTGCCGGAGCCGTTCGACTATGAACTGCCCGAGGCGCTCGAGGCCGGCCCGGGGAGCTTCGTCACCGTGCCGCTTGGGCCGCGCGAGATGGTCGGTGTCGTGTGGGGCGAGCGCGGAACGCCGTCCAACCGCAGGCTGAAGCCTGTCCTGGACGTGTTGGGCTCGCCGGGATTGCCGGCCAGCATGCGGACATTCATCGAGCGCGCTGCGAAATACATCTGCGCACCCACAGGCATGGTCCTCGCGATGGCGATGCGCGCACCCGAGGCGCTGGAAGAAGCGCCTGTCGAGATGCTTGTTGTTGGTACGGGGGAGATGCCCGCGCGCATGACGCCAGCGCGCGAGCGGCTGCTGGCGCAGGCGAGCGAGCCCATGTCGGGCGCCGAGCTTGCCCGGAAGGCTGGCGTTTCGCCGGGCGTGGTGAAGGCATTGCTGGACGCTGGCGCGCTGAGGCTCATCGAACGCTCGCTCGACCCGCCCTTTCCTGCGCCCGATCCTGATCGGCCCTCGCGCGACCTGACCGGCGAGCAGGCGGAAACGTCGGCCTACTTGCGCCGGATGGTTCGCGAGAATGCGTTTCGTGTCGCCCTTCTTGATGGCGTCACGGGTTCGGGGAAAACCGAGGTCTATTTCGAGGCGATAGCCGAGGCGCTGCAGGATCCCGAAGCGCAGGTGCTGGTGCTGCTGCCCGAGATCGCACTGACGCAGGCGGTCACCTCGCGCTTCGAGGAACGCTTCGCAGCAGCGCCGGCCGAGTGGCATTCGGCGGCCGGCTCGGCTGCGCGCCGCCGTGTCTGGCGCGAGGTCGCGGCGGGCCGGGCGCGGATCGTGGTTGGCGCGCGTTCGGCGTTGTTCCTGCCGTTCAAGAAGTTGCGCCTGATCGTGGTCGATGAAGAGCATGACCAGTCCTACAAGCAGGAAGAGGGCGTTCTCTACCATGCGCGCGATCTTGCGGTCCTGCGCGCCTCGGTCGGGGCCTGCGCAATTGTGCTTGCTTCCGCGACGCCGTCGCTTGAAACGCTGCATAACGCCCAGGCAGGCCGGTATGTGCATTTGCGCCTGCACGCCCGCCCAGGCGCTGCCAGCCTGCCGCAGATCACGCTTGCCGACATGCGCCAAGCACCCCCTGAGACGGGTCGCTGGATCGGGCCGGACCTCGCGCTGGCGATCGAACAGACGCTGGCGGCAAGGGAACAGGCGCTGCTGTTCCTCAACAGGCGGGGCTATGCCCCGCTGGTGATCTGTCGCGCCTGCGGCGAGCGCCTCAAGGCGCCGGACACGGACTCATGGCTGGTCGAGCATCGCTATACGGGGCGGCTGGTCTGCCATCTCACCGGCTTCACGATGGAGAAGCCGCTCGCCTGTCCGCATTGCGGCGCAAAAGGATCGCTGACCGGCGTCGGCCCAGGCGTCGAACGCCTTGCAGAGGAGGTGCACACCCGTTTCGGCGGCGCGCGTGTGGAGATCCTGTCTTCGGACACGGTGGGCTCCGCCGAGGATCTGCGCAGCCTGATCGCCCGCATGGAGACCGGCGAGATCGACATCCTGATCGGCACGCAGATCGTCGCCAAGGGACACAATTTTCCGACCTTGACGCTCGTCGGCGTTGTCGATGCCGACGCCGGCCTTCGCGGCGGGGATCTTCGCGCCGGCGAACGGTCGTTCCAGCTCCTGCTGCAGGTCGCCGGAAGGGCGGGCCGCGCCGACAAGCCCGGCCGCGCCATCATCCAGACCTATGCGCCGGAAAGTCCCGCGATTGCGCTGCTTGTCGCCGGCGATCGCGACGCCTTCATCGCGCACGAGCTGGACCAGCGCCGCATCGTTGGTTTTCCGCCCTTCGGTCGTCTTGGCGCAGTGATCCTTTCGGCGCCGAGCGCTGAACAGGTCGATGAAGCCGCAAGACTTCTCGGCGAAAATCAACCGAACGCCGCCGGTGTCGATGTGTGGGGTCCGGCCCCCGCGCCGATCACCATTCTGCGTGGGCGACACCGCCGTCGCTTTCTCATCCGCTCGGATCGCAACGTCGATCTCTCGGCCTTCCTTGCTGCGTGGAAGGAGCGCGTGAAGCTTGCCTCCGCCGTCCGCATCGCAATCGACGTCGAGCCGTACAGCTTCATGTGAGCAAAGAAAAACGCAGGCCGCTGGGGAGCGGCTTGCGTGTGAGGCTCATTGGCGGTCTGCCGGCTTCTGTGGCTCGGCTTTGAACTCCGGGGGGATTGAGCGACCGCCAGATCGTGTCGGCGTGCTATTTGACGCGCACGCCGTTCATCATGGCGATCTGGAAAACGCCAATATCGCCCGGGCCAAGCCGGTCATAGTCTGCCTGCAGCTCGGCGCGGATCGGCTCGAGCGCAGCGTTTGCGGCGCTCTCGACCTTGTACGCGCCAGCCCAGTCCTGACGAGCAATCATTGGATCGACTTTGGCGAGGAAGCTGCGGCCAATGCGATGGACCTTGTCGCAGGCCGACTGGATCGCAGCCTAGACCGCGCCGGAGTCAAAGCTTGTACGAACTTTCGAGAAATCGAACCTGTAGCGGCCGTCCTTCGGCATGTAGGCCTCGCCCGCGATGTTCACGCGGTCGTCGATCCTGTTGGCCCCGAGCGCCGACTCCATCATGAACTGGCCAAGCTCATGGCGCCATCCCGAGCCGAAGCGCGCATAGACGTCGCGCGCGGGACAGTGGGCGGCAATCCGGCTATTCACGAAATGATCGAATTCGACCTGGGCGGCATGGTGTTTTCGCATCACTGGTTCGAACTCGGCGCGCATGAAGGCCCTGTCTTCGGCGGTGGCCGCGGTTTCTGCCTCCTCGACCGGCACAGGTTCGGTGGTTGCCCCAGCGCGGTCGGCGCTGATCTTTGCAACCATCATGGCGATCTGCGCTTCGTTGAAGTTCGCAAAAGTGATGGCGAGTTGCTGACGCGCCATGGACCGCATCGCATGTTCGACATCGCGTAGCGCCAGTTCGATCGCCGCCTGCTGGTCGGCGCGCAGGATGGGGCCTCCGGTCTGGGCGTGGCTCTGGCCGGGAGAGAGGAACACAATGGCGGTGCAGATCGCAGCCAGCGGATAGAGAAAGCGCATCGTTGGCGCAGTCTTGTCCCTGGCAATCTGCGTGGACGGGAGGGGGAGGTCAGCGTTCATCGGAAGATTTCCTTCTTCTCTTTTCTGTCGGGCGCGGGATGTTCCGTGTCGCCCGGGGGGAAAGTGCTGGGGTCAGCTCCTGGCGGGAGGTTGGGGTATGAACGGGATGTGCGGACGGTCCGGCGCCATGCCTGGCGACAGCGGCGCAGGCGCCGGCTCACCGGCCGGGCCGAGAGAGGCGATGTAGGCGTAGATCGCCTTGAGGTCCCGATCGCTCATCGCCTGGAGGCTCGGCCAGGGCATGGGCGGGCGGCCCTGGCCGTTGCGCGACAGCGCGATGAACTGCTCTTCAGTCATGGCCTGAAATGACAGGCGCAGGTTTGAGGGGTAGCTGACGCCCCACGGGCCGGAGAAGCCGACTTCACCGCCTTTCAACCAATCGGATTCCGGCATTGCCTTGCCGGTCATCATCACGCCTTCGACATAGCCCGGCGTGTGGCAGTCATTGCAGCCGCCGATCTTCACGAGGTAGCGGCCGGCGTCGATGGCGCTTGCCGCGACGATGTGTTCCGCCGGCGCGGGGGCAGGGGTTGCAGCGGCCGGACGGCTGCAGGCGGATTGAAGGGAGAGAAGGGCGGCCACGGCGACGAAGGCGGCATGGGCGCGCATGTTGGTGGTATGGGAGGGCATAGGCTTCCTTTCGCCGGTGTTGGTCACCGGTCATTGCGTGTTTGGCGTTTCTCGTTTCAGACAGCGCCGGCCGTTGTTTTGGGGAGGGCCGGTCAGGTTTCTCGTTTTCGTTGTCGCGTTCCTGGTCGGGGGCTTCTCCTTCTTCAGGTGTTCAGGCGTGCGCCCGCATCTGGGCTTCGACGGCGCTGCGCCAGCCATAGAAGCCGGCATGGACCTCGTCCCATGTCGGCAGCGTCTTCATCGTGGCGAGCCAGCGTGTGACATTCGTCCAGGGCCGCAGGTCGTAGCCAACGAGCTCGCCGGCGGTAATCACGCCCGCGCCGAAATAGTCCGCAATCGTGATGGCCTCGCCGCAGACATAAGGATTGGCGCCGATCCATGTATCCAGCGCCTTCAGCCTGCGCTGGGCTCGCGGCTCATGCAGCGCGATCGCTTGCGCCTGGGCGGGGCCGCTGAGGCGATAGTGCGCAAGCACACGCGAATAGACGAGACCGTAGACATAGTCCCGCATCACGTAGGTGTTGAAGAAATCCATCACCTCATTGACGCGCGCGCGTTGGCGAAGGTCCTTCGGGTAGGCGGGCGAGTCGGCAAGGTCAGCCAGATATTTGAGGATGGCCGAGCTTTCGGTGAGCACGAAGTCGCCGTGCTCCAGCACCGGCACAGCCTGGTTTGGGTTGAGCCGCGTGTACCAGTCGCTGCGGTTTTCGTCGGAAAACAGATCAACCAGGTGATAGTCGAGCGCGATCCCGCTCTCGGAGGCGAAGAGAATGACTGGCCGGCACGTGGTCGAGGCTGGATCATAGTGCAGCCGCAGGGTTCCCGGCGCCTTCCGGGGAGGGAGGGGGGGAGTTGTCCTGGAAGGGGCCGGGGAGGTCATAGGGAGGTTAGTCTCGTACGATTTGGCTTCGTCTTCTTGTGTCGTCTTCTTGTGTCGTCTTCTGCATCGGCGGTGTCTTTGACATCTCATCCGTGCAGCTCATCTACGGAGTGGTCCGGCCTGCCGCAATCCGAACTGTTGCAGAGCGTTCTGCATTATTGCATAAGCCTGACCATGTTCGACTGGGGTGATCTCCGGCACTTTCTGGCGGTGGCGCGATCCGGCAGCACCTTGTCTGCAAGCAGGATTCTGGGCTGTAACCAGACGACTGTTGCCCGGAGGATTGCAGCCCTGGAAGAGGCGCTCGGCGAAAAACTCTTCGAGAAGACAGCGGGCGGCTATCGTCTCACCGAAATGGGTTCTGCGATGGTGCAGAGCGCAGAGCGGGTTGAGTCCGAAGTCGAAGGCTTTTCCCGGATGATCGCTCAGCGCAGTCGCCGGCTGCTCGGCATGATCCGGGTCACGACAAATGATGTCCTCGCCGACTGCCTGCTGACGCCCTGGCTGCGGGAGTTCACCCAGCGCTTCCCTGTCGTGCAGGTCGAAACCGTGATCACCGACCGCCAGCTCGATGTGTCGCGCGGTGAGGCGGACATCGCGCTCAGGGCGGCGCGGCTGACGGCTGGGCCGATGGGCGATGGCGTGGTCGTGCGGCGTCTTGCGACGGGGAAGTGGGGCGTCTACTGCGCCAAGGCGTATGCGAAAGAGAACGGGCTTCCGCAGGACCCTGATGCGCTTGCGGGACACCCGATCATCGCCGGCGCCGGTGAACTCGCCCGGTTCGATCCGGCCTTCATGAAGCAGGCGCAGGCCAAGGGCGCCGTCGTCCGGCAGGCCTCGTCGTCGATCCTCAACATTGCGAGTGCGATCCGCAGCGGGCTGGGGTGCGGTCCCTTGCCTTGCGTTCTGGGCGAGCTCGACCCGGACTTCGAGCTGTGCTTCACGTTTGACGAGGCAGACTATGCGCTGCTGCTGATCACCCGGGAGGAGATGCGAAATCTGCCGCATGTCCGGGCGTTCAACGATTTCATCGCTTCGCGTACCGCCGCTCTCAGGCATATGATCGAAGGGCGGACGCAGAGCCGTTAGGCCGCCAGACGTGCGCGTACGCCAGGGAGGACGTCATGGGATACCTTAGGCTTCGCCAGATCGCGCTGGTCGCAAAGGACCTCGCCACCGTCGAAAAGCAGATCGCAGACGTGCTTGGCCTCGAGATCTGTTACCGCGATCCCGGCGTCGGCAAGTACGGGCTGCACAATGCCCTGTTCGCGATGAGTGGCACATTCCTGGAGGTGGTCTCGCCGCTGCGCGAGGGCACAGCCGGCGGGCGCTATCTCGAGCGGCGCAAAGGCGATGGCGGGTACATGTACATCGTCGACTGCGACGACCTTGAAAGGAGGCGTGACCATTTCACGAAGATGGGCGTGCGGCTGGTCCAGGACATCAAGTCGGGGGATGAGGTCTCGACTTCCGAAGCGTTGCACCTGCACCCTAAGGACACGGGCGGATGCCTGCTGTCGGTCGACCGTCACTCGGGAGGCGACGACATGGGGGGAGGTTATCACTGGGCTGGCCCGCGCTGGCAGGAAAAAGACCGCTCGAAGACGGTGAAGGCGATCACCGGCGCGCGCATGCAGTGCGATGATCCAGGCGCCACTGCGCAGCGCTGGAGCGAGCTTCTGGAGCGACCTGTGACGCGACATGGCGATACCTGGACGATGGAACTGGACAATGCGCGCGCGCGCTTCGGCCCGCTGGAGGATGATCGCGGGGAAGGTCTGGCTTCCGTGCGCCTGGCATGCCGCGACGCGAAGGCGATCCTCCTCAGCGCCGAGAGGCATGGCGCCACCATTGGCGAGGCGCATGGCGAACCCTTTGTCGGCCTTTGTGGCGTGCGGTTCGTTCTCGCCTAGAGCGTCCACACCCGCGCCGTCTTGACTGGGTGGTTCTCGATCTCGGTCGTGGTCTCGACCGCATATGCGCCGACCTCCCGAAAGACATCGCGCGGGAAATAGGTTCGGCCTGGGTCGCCGGCGAACACATGGACGCCGCGGGCGTGGGCGCGCTCCAGCATTGTACGAAAGAGGCGGGCCGGGGTCTGCTCATAGAACACGTCGGCGGCGAGGATCACATCGGCATCCGGCACATTGCCCTCAAGGAGGTCGCCGCCCGAATAGGTGATCGAAACGCCGGCCAGTTCGGCGTTGAGCGCCACGGCCGCCTCGCACATCGGATCGATGTCGTTGGCAGCCACCTCGGCCGCCCCGGCGAGCGCCGCGGCGATCCCCACGAGACCTGAGCCGCAGGCAAGATCGAGCACCCGCCTGCCGCGCACGGTCTCGGGATTGTCCAGAACGTAGCGCGCCAGCGCTTGTCCGCCCGCCCATGGAAACGCCCAGAAGGGCGGGGCGACATTGGCTTCCGCAAGATCCGCCTCGGTCGCCTCCCAGAGCGGGGTCAGCGCATCTGCGGTGTGGATGCGGATGGGCAGGCCTGGCACAGGGGCGATGCGCGTGTTGGCGCGGATAAAGGTCCGGGCCGCCTGCTGCATCACTATCGGGCGCTTGCCTTGCACGCTGTCCCTCTCCAGATTGCTCCCGCCTAGCCAAGGCCTACACCCTTCAAGCCCTGACGGATACGCGACATGCCCGATTTCACGATGTTCGATCTTGCGGTGACAGATGGAGTCGCTGTCGCGACCTTCAACCGGCCGGACAAGATGAACACCTTCACGCCCGTGGTGATGCGGGAGATGATCGAGCTGTTCGACTATACAGATGCCGACGACTCGGTCCGGGCCGTGATCGTCACAGGGTCGGGCCGCGCGTTCTGCGCGGGGGCCGAGCTCGGCATCGCTGGCGCTGACACTTTCAACTACAACAAGCGGGCGGCAGGCGATGAGATCATCGCCAACGGCGTCCGCCGCGATGGCGGCGGCCGCGTGACGCTTCGGATCTATCGCAGCCTGAAGCCGGTGATCGCTGCGGTGAACGGGTCCGCTGTCGGTGTGGGCGCCACGATGCAGCTGCCGATGGATTTCCGCCTCGCCTCGACAGCGGCGAAGTTCGGCTTCGTGTTTTCACGCCGGGGCATCACGCCGGAGGCCTGCTCGGCCTGGTTCCTGCCGCGTCTGGTCGGCATGCAGACAGCGCTCGACTGGGTGTATTCGGGGCGCGTGTTCGATGCGAACGAGGCGAAGGCGTCCGGGCTTGTGCATGCACTGCATGCTCCCGACGAGCTTTTGCCGGCTGCGCTGGATCTGGCGCGCCGCCTGACGGAGAAGTCTGCGCCGGTCTCGATTGCCTTCTCGCGTCAGCTGATGTGGCGGATGATGGGCGCATCCCACCCCATGGAGGCGCACAAACTCGACAGCCGCGGAATCCAGCTTCGGGGCCAGTCGACTGACGTCAAGGAAGGCATCGAGAGCTTCATGCAGAAGCGCGATCCCGTGTTTCCCAACACTGTCTCGCACGACTTTCCGGCGGAGGTGTTCCCTGCGGAGCCGGACTTCGAATAGGTCACACGTTCTCGTGCTGGCGGAAACCGCGCTGCAATCTGCGGAACGCCAAATCTCCTAGCCGTTGCAGCGCGATGTGCTAGGAACCGTTCTGGTGACGGGGTGCAAGCGTGCCGGCCAGACCTACGATGAAGTGACAGAGGGTCAACTTCATGCGGCCAAAGCCGTTGTGGTGCTCTGGTCCTCACGCTCGGTCAGGTCGAAATGGGTGAGAGCCGAGGCCACCCTGGGCGACCGGAAATCTGCGCTTATCCCGGTGATGATCGAGCAGTGCGACCGTCCGATCATGTTCGAACTGATCCAGACGGCCGACCTGATCGCCTGGGAAGGCGACACGACCGCGCCGGCCTGGCGCGCGTTCGTTGCCGATGTGCGCGACCACATCGAGCGCAAGACTGTGGCGTCAAAACCCGCCGCGCCCGGCGCAGCCGCCCCTCAACTTGCGCCAAAGGCCGATGCACCCGGGAGCGCACCTGCCTCCGACTCCATCGAGGCGGCGTTCTGGATGTCGATTGCGGATGGCGATGACCGTGAGGAGTTCGAGTCTTATCTGGAGCGTTATCCGAAAGGACATTTCGCGGTCCTCGCCAGAAAGCGCCTCGCAGCATTGGACGCTCCGAAAGCCGCGCCTGTCGCACAAGCTGGGGTCGCTCCGCCTCCTGAACCGCTCAAGATTCCGGAGCCGCCCACCGCAGAAGCCGGGGTGCGCCCGGTGACCCCTCGACCTGATGCCTTCCAGAGCAAGCCGACCCCGTCTGTACCGCCCGCCGCGCGCAAGGGGGGGGAGTGCCTTTCCGCTTGTGGCCGGCCTTGCCATCGTCGGTGGCGCGATCGCAGCAGGGGTGTTCTTGCTGCCGGGTGTTCTTGGAGGGGGCGGGACTGGACAATCTCCGGCAGAGCCTGTGCCGTCGGTAGCTGCGGCGGCTTTGCCAGTGGAGACCCCGCAGCCCGTGCAGCCTGCGGCTGCGGAGCCTGCTTCGGCTGTTGCGGCGCCCGCCTCTGCCGCCTCGGGCGCGACGCCTGCCGCCAGCCCGGCGAAGACCTTTCGCGACTGCGAGACCTGCCCCGAAATGATGCGGCTGGAGGGCGGCGCATTCACGATGGGTTCGCCCCCGCAGGAGGCCGGTCATCGCGCGTGGGAGGGACCACAGCGCGAGGTCAAGGTGGCGCCCTTTGCGATTGGCCTGCGTGAAGTCAGCTTTGCGGAATGGGAGGCGTGCGTCGCCGGAGGCGGTTGCGGCAACTACGCGCCGGCTGACAAAGGGTGGGGCAGGGGCGCCCGGCCTGTGATCATGGTGTCCTGGAACGACGCCCAGGCCTACGCGAAATGGCTCAGCAGCAAGACAGGCAAGACCTATCGGTTACCGACGGAAGCGGAATGGGAGTACGCGGCCAGGGGCGGAACGGGAACCGCTTACTGGTGGGGCGACCGCTATGAGTCGGGACGGGCGCCGCGAGGCAAGACCGAGGAGACGGGTTTCGGCGAGCCCAATGGCTTTGGTCTCTACAACGTTACGGGAAATGCGTCCGAGTGGGTCCAGGGCTGCTATGTGAACACGTTCGCCAGCGCGCCGACGGATGGCGCGGCTGTTGCCGGTGGAAGCAGCTGCCAGCGGGTGCTGCGGGGCGGCAGCTGGAAGGCAGATGCAGGGGACCTGCGTATCGCCAATCGAAGCCGACTTGGGGCGGCCACGCGCGATACAGCGATCGGTTTCAGGCTCGTCGCGACGGATTAGTCGCGCTCCCACCGGCGTTAGCAGAAGGTTTTTCTCTCAGCTGAAATCGCCAGGTGCGGTTTCATCATAAAGCTGCGCCTGTGTGACATGCTCCGGATCTCCGGAGGGTCGGCGTGCCGTTGAATGTTGGCGACTTGTCGGTGCTTGTGGTCGACGATCACCTCTTCATGCAGCACGTTATGCGCCTGACGCTGGGTGGGCTCGGCGTGCGCAGAGTCACGGCGGCGTTTACGGTGGACGAGGGCCTGCATGTCCTGTCACGCCAGACCTTCGACATCGTGATTGCCGACTATCTGATGGGCACAAAGAGCGGCGCGGAATTCACGCGGCTGGCCCGCTCCGAGCATTTCAGTGGCGATCGCTTCGTTCCGATCATTGCGTGCACGGCCGATTCCACGGCGCGCACCGTGCAGGAGCTGCGCGATGCGGGGGCCGACGAAATCCTCTGCAAGCCAGTGTCGCCGAAGATGATCTGGACAAAGATCGTGGCGGTGACCAATGCCCGCCGGCAATTCGTGACCGCCCCGGAATTCTTCGGGCCGGATCGCCGCCGCCGCGAGCGCTACATGCGTCCTGCCGAAGATCGTCGCAAGGGCGATGCGGAACTGATCTGACTATTTCCGTTCAACGACCTTGATCGTGTCCGTCGAGTTGTCGCTGGCGTAGGGATAGCCGGCGGTGATGACGAAGCGCTTCACGCTCGAGGCGGCCTCGTGGCGGTTCACCGCGTCGAGAATGTCATCGAAGCTTTTTGGCTCTTCAGGTTCGAGGTCCGCGCTGACGCCCCAGACCAGCGAGAGCTTGCGCGCTGTCGGCAGGTGAGGGGTCAGCGCGTGGATTGGTTGCCTGGGTCGGGTGGCGGAGACGCGCTGGGCGGATGAGCCGGAGCGGGTGAAGACCACGAGCGGGCAGTCAAGATCGTCGGCCAGGCGCTGCGCCGCACGGGCGCAGGCGTCGGCGGTGGTCGGTTCGGCGGTCCAGGGTGCAGCCTGGGCGGAGGGGTTGGCGTCGCGGTCGGTCTCGATGGCGCGAATGATGCGGTCCATGATGGCGACGGCGGCGGTGGGGTGGCGGCCGACAGCGCTTTCGGCCGAAAGCATGACAGCGTCGGCGCCCTGGTACACGGCGGTGGCGACGTCATTGGCTTCAGCGCGGGTGGGCACGAGCGCCTCGACCATCGATTCGAGCATGTGGGTTGCGACAATCACAGGCTTGCCGTTGGCGCGGGCGATGCGGACGATGCGGCGCTGGGCGATCGGCACCTGCTCGGGCGAGAGTTCCACGCCGAGATCGCCGCGTGCAACCATCACGGCATCGGAGTGCTGGACGATCCCGTCGAGATCATCGAGTGCGGCGGGCTTTTCGATCTTGGAGACGATGGGGACGCCGGAACCGAACAGTTCGCGCGCCATCGCGACGTCTCCGGCGCGCTGGACGAAGGACAAGGCGATGTAGTCGACGCCATGTTCGAGCGCGAAGCGGCCGTCGGCGATGTCCTTCTCGGTCAGGGCCGGGATGGGGATCGGGCGGCCAGGGGCGGCGATGCCCTTGCGGCTCAGGATGCGGCCGGGTGCGACGGGGCGGGCGATGCGGTCCTCGCCGTCGACCTTGACGATGTGGAGCATCATCTTGCCGTCGTCGATCAGCAGCTTGTCGCCCAGCTGCAGCGAGGCGACGAGTTCGGGGTGGGGGATCGGGATGATGTCGGGATCGCTGGAGGTCGCGGCCGGGCGCAGGCGCAGTTCGGACGACATGCGCACGTCCGACTGGCCGCCGGGCAGATCTCCGATGCGGAGTTTGGGGCCTTGAAGATCGGCGAGGAGGGCGATGGGGCGGCCGACGGATTTTTCCGCTTCACGCGCGGCAGCGATGCGCTGGGCGTGCTCGGCGTGACTGCCGTGGCTGAAATTGAGGCGGAACAGGTCGACGCCGGCGCGGAGGAGCTCTTCCATCTTGAGAGCGCCATCGCTGGCGGGGCCGAGCGTGGCGAGGATCTTGGTGCGTCGGCGGACGGCGAACATGGCGGAGCCCCTGCGAATCGCGGGGACGGTAGGGCGGAAACGGCGAAAGCGAAACCCGCTGCGCGCGCTCCCCCGGGTGAGGATGGGATGGGGGCCGATCCTTCTCATCCAATCAGGCTGGACAGACCAGCGGCGTCATTCCCGATGCGCCCAAGCGCGAGTGGGAATCTCGAAGCAGCTCATGACAGCGCGCTGCACCTTCACCCGGAATGACGAGGTGAGTGAAGCAATGGCGGTGCTGAGGCAGGGGCACATTTACGACCCCGTGCACGGGCGGCCAGCCCGCAGCTGGCGGTTCCGGATGATGCTTCGAATTGAACCTCCCGCTTCGCACGGAGGAAGGGTTCGTGCGCTTGCTTCGTGTGCCGATCATCAAGGATGTGCGTGAAGATCATCCCGAAGCTCGCAGCGACGTCCTGGACGAGGCTCACGCACGAGATCCGCGCCGCGTCCAGCAAAGGCTGGATGGCGGGGAGAGGGCCCATCCCGATGGTGCGGTTTGCGCGCGCCGCTTTTTCTGAGCCCCCCAAACGCGCGCGCGTCTGCTATTTCGCGAGCGCCTTGTAGACCAGCTGCTGCGACTCGGCACGGAGGTTGATGGCGCCGGGGCCGGCATTGCCGCGGCGCTGGATCATGCCGACGAAGCCGATGTCGTTCACAGGATCGACCCAGAACCAGGTTCCATCGATGCCGAACCAGTCGTACGTGCCGACAGGCGCCGGGGCGTTGTCAGTCGGCGCCTGCGTCTTCACGGCGCCGCCCCAGCCGAAGCCGCCGCCGCCCATCGCGCGGGTCTCGCCGATGTGGTTGGTCATCATCAGCTTGACCGTGTCGGGTTTCAGGATCTGCTTCCCGTCGAGCGAGCCTTCGTTGAGGATCATCTGCACGAAGCGGACATAATCGTGGGTGGTCGAGGTGAGGCCGCCGCCGCCGGATTCGTGGTGGTTGCGCACTGTGAAGCTGTAGCCATCCGGGAAGACGTCCTTCGCTCCGGTCGTGGCATTGCGCGTGTAAACCGTGGCGAGGCGGTTCCTGTAGTCGTCTTCGGACAGGAAGAAGGCCGTGTCGTTCATGCCGAGCGGCGTGAAGATGTTCTGGTCAAGATAATTGCCGAGTGCCTGGCCGGTGATCTTCTCGAGGGCGGCGGCCTGCACGTCGACCGTGTAGGAGTAGGACCAGCGTTCGCCGGGCTGGAAGAGCAGGGGAATCTGCGCGAGGCGCTTCATCGCCGCCTGCAGGTTGGGCTGGGCGTGGGGGTTGTCGCGCTGGAATTCGCGGTCGACGGCGGAGGCGGCCGAGAGCCCGTAGCCGAAGCCGGCCATGTGGGTCATGACCTCGTTCATGTTGGGCGGGCGGTTGGCCGGAACGAGGCCCTCGGTGATTGAGTCTGCCTTGGTGGCGACCTGGAGATTGCCGAGCTCGGGCAGGAATTTCGTGACCGGGTCTTCCGGCTTCCACTTGCCCTGTTCCCAGAGCTGCATCATTGCGACGCCGACGACCGGCTTGGTCATCGAGCGGATGCGGAAGATGGTGTCTTCGGTGACCGGCGGGCCGTCGATCGACTGCTTTCCGAAAGTGCTGAAGGCGACGAGCTTGCCGTCCTTCACCAGCGCGTATTGCAGGCCGACGACTTCGGACTTGTCGACGGCTTCCTTCATGCGGGCGTCGAGCGATTGAAGGCCGGCGGGGGTGAAGGCTGGTGCGGTTGCGACGACATCGGCTTGTCTCGGCCATGCGGTGGAGACCGCGGCGGGCGCGCCGTCCAGTGCGGCGCAGGCGGCGAGCACGCTGGCAAGGCCCGCAGCCAGCCAGACTTTGGCTGTGGTCATTGGTTTGCGCGACATTTCCAAATATCTCCCTCAAATCCCGTGCTGCGTTTGGTTGGCGCTGGCTGTCGTGCTGGCCCGACGCGGTGGGAGCCGGAAACCATCGCGATGCCGTTCTGGTCCTCGGATGGGTCCAGGCTAGCGTCAGGTGCGTCCTGGATGACAAGCCGTCAGTTATGAGCGTTCGGATTCAGGCCGGCTGAATTCCGTGATCGAAAAAGGGCGGCGTTGAGCCCATGATCTCAACGCCGCCCGGTTCATCCTCTGCCGCCTCGCCTTACTGTGCTGGCGCCGGTGTCGCTGCAGCAGTTGCAGGTTTCAGGGCTTCGTAGACGAGCTTGGCGGACTCCTCGCGGAAGTTCATGCCTTCCGGACGCGCCCCGCCCATCGACTGGATCATGCCGACGAAGAAGAGATCGTTGGCAGGATCGATCCAGAACCATGTGCCGGCAGCGCCGCCCCAGTAGTAGGTTCCCGCGCCGAAGGGATTGTTGCCTGCGGCGGGATCGACATAGACGGCGAAGTCGAGGCCGAATTTCTGGCCCGGCCGGCCCGGATTGGCCGTCGTGCCGTCCGAATAGATGCCGAGTTCACCGATGTGGTTCTCCGACATCATCGTGACGGTTTCCGGCTTGAGAACCGTATTGCCGCCCAGTGCGCCCCTGTTGAGGAACATCTGGGTGAAGCGCGCATAGTCGTGGGTTGTCGAGACGAGGCCGCCGCCACCGGATTCCATCCGGTTGGCGTCGGTAAAGCGCGGACGGTCTGGACGCTCCTCGTTCTTGAGGAGGGCCTTTGCGTCCTTGTCCCAGCGATAGACGTCGGCAAAGCGCGGCACGTTGGCTTCGGTGACATAGAAGGACGTGTCGTTCATGCCGAGCGGGGTGAAGATGTTTGCCTTCATGTACTCGCCGAGCTTCTGGCCCGAGAGCTTCTGGACGATGTAACCCTGGATATCGACGGCGACGGAATAATACCAGCGCGAGCCGGGATCGTAGATCAGGGGGATGTCCTTGATCTTGGCGATCATCTCTTCGAGGTTGGCCGAGGCGAGCACGGCTGTGTCGCGGAAGGCGTTGTTGGCGGGATCATCGCCTGAGAGGCCATAGGCGAAGCCGGCGGTGTGGCTCATCAGCTGCCGCATGGTGGGCTCGGCGGACGCGGCCACGAGGACGGGCTTGCCGCCCTTCATCTCGACCTTGCCATCCTTCCACGACAGCACCTTGAGGCCGGCGAGTTCGGGCACGTGCTTGGAGACGGGGTCGTCCATCTGCCAGAGGCCCTTTTCGTAGAGCTGCATCATGGCGACGCCGGTGATCGGCTTGGTCATCGAGTAGATGCGGAACATCGAGTCCTTCGTCATCGGCGTACCGGTCTTCGGATCGCCGGACTGGATGCCGAACGCGTTGAAAGCCGCGATGTCGCCGCCCTTGCCGAGGATGTAGACCATGCCGGCGACATCGCCGTCGGCGACGGATTTCTGCAGGCGTGCGTCGAGCGCGGCGAGGCCTTCGGTCGTGAAGCCCAGCGTTGTCGGGTCGGCGACCGCTGCGGCCGGCCAGGCCTGGGCGTCGGACGGCTTGGCCGCGACGGTCGCGGGTTCGGCCGGCTTGGCCGCTTCAGGCGAGCAGGCGGAAAGGACGGCGAGGGATGCGGCTGCCATGAGCAGGCGCGATCCGAGTCTGAACCGGATAGTGGACATGATCTCCCCTGTGACACGCGCCGGCCCTCGCGTTGAAGCTTCTGGGGCCGGTCGACGCGGCGGACCATAGGGGGAACGGGCGTTACAGCCAAGGCGGCGGGACTGCGTTCCCGGAAGTGTGAAGCGGGGCGACAGCCTGGTTGGTACCGCTATACAAAGTCTGGGTTGGGGAGATAGGCGCGATGAGCTGGCTAGTTGAGTTGTCGCCTGACGGTGGCGCGATGGGCATAGTTGGCTGGACGATTGCTGGCCTCAGCATCTTGCTGGCGCTTGTCCTGCGCAAATTATCTTGGACTGGAGTAGCCGCACTTGTGGCTTTGGTCGCGACAGTCTGTGGTTTGGTTTTGGACAACGTGATGCTTGGCTTCCGCGCCACTTCAACAATTGGAATACCCTTTTTCTGGACCTACGGCTCGTTGATCGCATTTCCCCTTGTCGGGGTGGTGCGTTTCGTCTTGGCCCTGCGAGGCCCGCGTCGAGCAGACGCCAATGAAGTGGAACATGACTCGAAGACGTGAGCTGCGTCGGATGTAGCAGTTTCCTGCGAACGAGTTGCAATGTGGAGTCGAGCGCGGCTAGGGTGTGCGCTCGCAATATGGTCACCGGATGACTGACACCACACGCCCCGAGGTCACGCGCAGAGGGAACCCGCTGACGCGTCCGCTTTTCCTCGTGATGGGCGTCGTGCTGACCTTTGTCGGTGCGGTGGGCGTCATCACGCCGGGCTGGCCGGGGACGGTCTTCCTGATCCTCGCCGCCGGATGCTTTGCGCGCTCCTCGCCCAAGCTTGAGGCCTGGCTGATCGCGCATCCGCGGCTTGGACCAGACGTGGTGGCGTGGCGCGAGAACGGCGCGATCTCGCGTCCGGTCAAGTTCATCGCGATCGGATCGATGTTCGCCTCGTTCGTGATCGTGCTGCTGGTAAGCCGGTCCCTCGTCTGGACGGCGATCGCCGGCGTTTGCCTTGCGGCCAGCGCGCTCTATGTCGGCACGCGGCCGGGAGTGCCGAAGCAGGCAGGGTGATCAGCCGACAGGTTTCCACACCTGTGCGAGGCGATCATCGCGCCGGCAGCCCGCGCGGTAGGCGTCGTAGTCGGCCTTGTTCCGCTTGGCGTAGTTGCGGTGGTATTCCTCGGCCGGCCAGAAATCACCGAGCGGCAGGATGGGCACGATGACCGTGCCGTTGACGCGACCGGACGCGATCACCTGCTGCTTCGATTTTTCGGCGGCGGCTTTCTGCGAAGGCGAGGCGAAGATGGCAGGCGCGTAGCTCTGGCCGCGGTCGCAGAACTGTCCGTTGGCGTCGGTGGGGTCGATGAGCGGCCAGTAGCGTGAGAGCAGCTGCTCGTAGCTGATTCTGGTCGGATCGAAGGTGACCCGCACGGCTTCGTAGTGGCCGGTCTGGTGGCTGGCGACCTGGAGATAGGTCGGGTTCTTCTCCCTGCCGCCGGTGTAGCCGGACTCAACCGAGATGACGCCGGGGATGTAGCCCATGTCGGCTTCCATGCACCAGAAGCAGCCGCCGGCGAACACGGCCTGCTGCTTCTCCTGTGCGTGCGCAAGCGGGGCGAGGAGAAGGGCGAAGAGGGCGAGAAGAAAACGCATCGGGTTGCTCCTCCTGGGCCCGCTACAGGTGCGCTTCATCCGGGCCGGCGGCAAGGGTGTGGGGCCGGTCACCCCGGAGAGCGTGTGGATTCTGTGTGTCACGGGGCGCCAATTCCAGGTGGCGCTGGACGGAAACTCGCCTACTTAGGCAGCGAGATGAAGACGGTAGAGGAGAAACGCGATGCGTCTCGGTATCATGGTTGCCGGTTCGGCCGCTGCGCTTGCAATCGGCATCGGGATCGCCGCCTTCGCACAACCGCCGGCTGAGACGCGCGCGACCAACAAGGCGGCCTATACGCCCGCCTTCGCCGGGCAGACACGTGCGCCGGCGCTGACAACTGACACCCAGTATGACGTGAAGGTCGTCGTGCCTGCGGGCCTCAGCTCGCCCTGGTCGGTCGAGTTCCTGCCGGGCGGAAAGTTCCTGATCACCGAGCGGATCGCCGGCCAGTTCCGGATCGCGGACGCCGCCGGGAAGGTCTCGGCGCCGATCAAGGACGGCGTGCCAGCCGTGCACGGCGTGGGGCAGGGCGGCCTGCTGGACGTGGCGCTCGATCCGGACTTCGCCGCGAACCAGATGATCTACTGGAGCTATTCCGAGCCGCGGGCGGATGGAAAGAACAATACGGCGGTGGCGAAGGGCCGGCTGGTCGACGGCGCGCAGCCGAAGATCGAGAACATCCAGACGATCTGGCGGCAGACGCCTTCGCTTCAGTCGAACCAGCATTTCGGATCGCGGGTCGTGTTTGCCAGGGACGGGACGCTCTTCGTGACGCTGGGCGATCGCGGCGCGCTGCCGGGGCGCATGCAGGCGCAGGACCTCAAGAGCGCGATCGGCAAGATCGTCCGCATCAACAAGGATGGCTCGATCCCGAAGGACAATCCTTTCGTCGGGCGTGCGGATGCGTTGCCGGAGATATGGTCGTCGGGCCATCGCAATGTGCAGGGTGCCTTCCTGCATCCGGGTACGGGCGAGCTGTGGGGGCTCGAGCATGGCCCGCAGGGCGGGGATGAACTCAATATCGCGCGCAAGGGCAAGGATTATGGCTGGCCCACTGTCACCTATGGCGTCGAGTATGGCGGCACGCTGCGCAAGATCGGCGAGGGCTCGGCCAAGGCGGGCCTCGAACAGCCGGTCTATTACTGGGACCCGGTGATCGCGCCCGGCGGCCTCGCCTATTACAACGCCGCCCTGTTCCCGAAATGGAAGGGCAGCGTGTTCGCCTCGGGCCTCAATCCGAGCTTCGTCTCGCGCCTGACGCTCGATGGCGACAAGGTGACGGGCGAGGAGCGCTTCAAGTTCTCCGATCGCGCCAACGAGCGCTATCGCGACATCAATGTCGGACCCGATGGTGCGATCTATCTCCTGACCGACGGGCCAAATGCACGACTACTGAAAGTTGTGCCGAAGTGAAATGGCGGGTGGAATTCGCCTGGCTCAATCCACCCTACAAAATCTCGTCAAGCCAGCCAGGGACATCACCCAGCGTTGCGACCTCGCGATACTTTGGGTGGCCGTCGGGCTTGTCCGCGCGCTCGTGCTCCCAGACCAGCGGGTAGGGGACAAGGGCTGCGTAGCCGCCGGCGGCGAGCATGGGCAGGATGTCTGACTTGACCGAATTTCCCGTCATCAGTCCGGTCTCGGCTGAGCCGCCATGGCGGGCGAACGCCTTCACATAGATTTCCGGGGTCTTCTCGGAGACGATCTCGACGCCGGAAAAGTGCGAGCCGAGGCCTGAGGCGGCAAGTTTGCTCTCCTGGTGGAAGAGGTCGCCCTTGGTGATGAGAACAAGCCGGCCGCGTTGCTTCAACTGCAGCAGCGCCTCCTCCACGCCGGGCAGGGGCTCGATCGGATGAGTCATCATCTCGCGCCCGGCGTCGAGCAGTTCACGAAGCACTTTCGTTGCAACCTTGCCATCGCTGATCTCCAGCGCGGTCTGCAGCATGGAGAGGGTGAAGCCCTTCGCCCCGTAGCCATAGGTCTTCATGTTCTCGCGCTCGACGGCGGCAAGCTTCGCCTCCAGCGTGTCTTCGTCAGCGAAATCGCCGAGCAACTCGTTGAAACGCCTGTGCGTCAGCCGGAACACGGTCTCCGTGTGCCAGAGCGTATCGTCCGCATCGACGCCGATAATCGAAAGGGGCATGGCGGGGGCTCATAGCTCCACGGGCGAGCCGCTTCAAGAACTGGCCTCCGGCGGCCAGGGCGTGTGGCCTGAAAACAAGGATCTGCGCTGTCATGGAACCTAAACAAAACCGTTCCGCGTTTGTCACGCGCCATGACTAGCACCCCCGCCAAAGACGGATGGAAGGGGCTTCTCGATGGCGAAGATGTTCAAGCTTGCGCACCTTGCAAGCGTGGCGGGCGCAGCGATCTCACTGGCGGCGCTTCAGCCCGCTCATGCGCAGACGACGCAGGCGGCAAACGAGCCGCAGGACCAGATCACGACGGCCGAAGACGTTGTGATCATTCAGGGGATCGGCTACCGCGACCGCACCGACGAGACCGCCCCGGTCCTGGTCTATGACACGGACTATTTCCAGCGTTTCGAGCCCCTGTCGGCTGGCGACGCGCTGAAGCGCGTGCCGTCGGTGACTTTCCTGTCGGACGTGTTGGAATCGGATGGCGTTCGGCTGCGCGGCCTCGATCCGGCCTATACGCAGATCCTGATCAATGGCGAATTGGTGCCGGGCGCGGGCTCTTCATCCGGCTCATTCGGCAACGGGGCCGAGACAGCGTTCTTCGTCGACCGCATCCCGGCTGAACTTATCGAGCGCGTGGAAATTGTGCGCTCGGCGTCGGCCAACCGCTCGGGCGATGCGATGGCGGGCGCGCTCAACATCGTCCTCAAGGACGGCTATGCGCTCGAAGGCGGATATGTGCGCCTTGGCGCGCTCATGTTCGATGACGGCCGCGTACGCGAGCAGGCGGGCGTTGTCTGGGGCGGCGCGGTGGGCGAGGGGCGTCTGCTCGTCGGCGCCAGCGTGCAGGGGCGTCGCAATCCGAAGCAGAAATTCTCGGCGCGCTATGACGATGCCGGCGGCAATCTCGACAATATCGAAGACCAGCGAGATGTGCGCGATGGAACGGACTACTCCGCCAATTTCGCGTGGGAGACGCCGGTGGGTGCGGGCGCGGAGTTCACGCTCGACGGCTTCTTCGTCAAGACTGAGCGTTTTCAGGATGAGGATTCTGTCGAATTCAACACCACTGCGGCGGGGCCGGCGACCAACCGCTTGCCGAGCCAGCTCTCCACGCTCAACATCAACGATGTCGATATCGACCAGGAGAGCTATTCGCTGAATGCCGGCTATCGTTTCGACATGCTCGGCGGCTCGACCCGCCTCAAGGCTGGCATCGCCTCGTTCAAGGACGACACGTACGAGTTCGAGAACGAGATCGAGTATCTGCGCGACGCCGTCGTCTATCCGGAAGCGGACCGCTTCACGCGCGACCTCGAGCCCTTCGCGATCGACGACCAGGAGACCAGCGCGAAGATCGAGCATACCCGCGAATTCGGCGACCTCGATCTCCAGTTCGGCGTTCAGTACCGGCAGAAGGAGCGTGATACGACGCTGGGGACTGGTCGTTTCCGCACGAGCATTCCGGCTGGAAGGCAGATCCCTGACGCCAGCGGCGCAGGCGTGCCCGGCTATACTGATCCCGCCGTTGTTCTGGTTCGCAGCAATATCGAGCGCACCAATGTTGATCCCTTTGTGCAGGTGAATGGCGGGGATGGCGCCCTGTCATGGGAGGCGGGCCTGCGCGTGGAAAACATGACGCTTGAAGTTGGCAGCGTGGAGACGGAAGTGACAACCGTGCTGCCCTCGGGCCATTTCGGCTGGGAAGTGATGGACGGCGGGCGCATCCGCGGCTCGGTTGCGCGCACCATCCGGAATGCGCCGTTCGAGTTCCTGTTCACCGGTGTGCTGGAAGAAGAGCTTGGAGATAACGACTTCCAGGGCAATCCCAATCTCCAGCCGGAGACCGCCTGGGGTCTCGATCTTGGTTACGAGCAGCAGCTCGGCAAAAGCGGCATCTGGGGGATCAACTTCTTCTATCGCGACGTGAAGGACCTGATCGAGATCTTCAATACCGGCGCGCCGGGATCGGCGGACGATCCGCCGGATCTGGCCTACATCTTCTCGGCCCGCAATACGGGCGATGGCAAGGTCTATGGCGTTGAGCTTGACCTTTCGAGCGACCTTTCGGCCTTCGGCCTGCCGGACACGGGTGTGTTCGCCAACTATTCGTGGCTCGACTCCGACGTCGAGGACGAATTTGGTTCGCGCCGGTTCAACAGCCAGGCGGAGTATGTCTACAATTTCGGCTTCATCCAGGACCTGGCGATGTGGGATGCCGCCTTCGGCGCCACCTATCGCAAGCAGGGGGCATCTGAGAGCCGCGTGGTTGGCGAAGAGGTCATCACGACCTATGGCGCCGATCTCGAAATCTTCATCGAGAAGTCGCTGGGCGACAACTTCACGATCCGCCTCGTCGGCTCGAACCTGCTCAACGCCAAGAAGGAAGAGACTTTCCGCAAGTTCGCGCTTCTGTCGAACCAGATCGCCGGCACGATCGACGACGAGTTTGAACTGGAAGCCGAAGAGGGCGGTGCGGTTTACCAGATCGTCGGTCGCTACTCCTTCTAGGCCTGACGTTCTGTCTCGGGGCCGGGGACGCCCGGGCCTCTGGCCTCGCCCTCTCCTGACCCGGAGGGCGAGGCCTGTTACTTCTTGCCGCTCATTCTCGTGAGGATCACCATGAAAGCCTTCGCGTCTCTCGCCGTCCTCATGCTTGCTGGCGCTTGTGCAAGCGACGGGATCGTAGCGAGCCCTGTGCCTGCGCTGCGCGAAACGACGGGCATGGGCCTGACCGGTGATGCGGCCGATGATCCGGCGATCTGGGTGCATCCGATGGATCCAGCCCGGAGCCTCATCCTCGGCACAAACAAAGATGTCGGCGTCTATGTCTACGGCCTCGACGGGTCGGAGAAGCAGCGTCTTCCCGTGGGTCTGTCCAACAATGTTGATCTGCGCGGCAATCTTGCCGTGGCCAGCAATGACGGCGTCAACGCGCTGAGCTGGTTCCGCATCGACCCGGCGACGACGATCGTGAGCCATGCGGGCGACACCAAGCTCGCGAGTGTGGAGCCCTATGGCGTGTGCATGGGCATGGTGCAGGGCGCGCTGCACGTGGTGGTGACGTACAAGACCGGACTCATCGAGATCTGGCGGGTGTCGGATACCGGCGCTGGCCTGCCACAGACTGCGGACCTGCGCACGATCCAGCTCGGCTCGCAGCTCGAAGGCTGCGTGATCGACGATGAGGCAGGGCGAATGTTCGTGGGTGAGGAAAATGTTGGTCTCTGGGTCGTGAACCTTGCGGCGGAAGGCATGACGCCGCAGAGCATCGACACAGTCGGCAGCGGTACGGGCCTTGTCGCCGATGTCGAAGGCGTGTCGCTTTACACCGGCGCCAATGGCGCAGGCTATCTCGTCGTGTCAGCCCAGTCGCGCGACCGGTTCGTCATCTATGACCGCAGGCCCCCGCATGCGCATCTTGGCGTCATCGCAGTGACGGCGAGCGACGACGGCTCGGTGGACGCCGTCAGCCATACCGATGGCCTGGATGTCTCCTCAGCGCCACTGCCTGGCCTGCCGGCCGGCGTGCTGGTCGTTCAGGACGATGCGAATCCGATCTCCGAGATCGACCAGAATTTCAAGATCGTCGACTGGCGCGAGGTCGAGAAGGCGCTGGCGGCCGGCAGGGCGGCGCACTAGTCCGTCTGGTCGCTTTGCCGTGGACAGGCGGCGGGCTGCGTGCTGACACTGGTGCATGGACGGACGGGTCGGACCGGCGGGGCAGCGCAACAGGTTTCTTGACTGGGTGGAGCGCGTGGGAAACGCGCTGCCTGACCCGATCTTCATTTTCGTCATCATCATTGCGGTGCTGGTAATCGTCTCGGTGATCGGGGCTGGGGCGGGGTGGTCCGCCGTCAATCCGGTCAATGGCGAGACGCTGGTGGTGACCAGCCTCCTGTCAGAGGAGAATGTGCAGCGCCTGTTCGTCGAGATGCCGCGCACCTATACAGGGTTTGCCCCGCTCGGCTTCGCCCTCACAATCATGCTGGGCGCCAGCGTGGCTGAGCGCTCGGGGCTTCTGACGGCGCTGATGCGCGCGAGCCTTGGCGGTTTGCCGAAAGATATCCTTGTGCCGATGGTGTTCGTGCTCGGCATGCTGGCGACGCATGCGAATGACGCCGCCTACATGGTCTATGTGCCGCTGACAGCGATCGTGTTTGCGGCGGCGGGGCGGCACCCGGTGCTCGGTCTGATTTCGGGTTTCGCCGGCGCGGCGGTCGGCCTCGCGGGCAACCTGCTCCCGGGGCAGTACGATGTGCTGCTGCTCGGCATCACCGAGACGGGCGCGCGGCTGCTCGTGCCTGAATGGACAATGAATCCGGTCGGCAACTGGTACTTTTCGCTCGCCATCGCCGTCGTGTTCACCGTCATCGGCTGGTGGGTGCTGGAGCGTGTCGTCGCACCGAGGCTGGGCAAATGGGACGGCGAGAGCGGGCTTGCCGATCTTGCCGGTGTCGTCCTGTCAGCCCGGGAGAAGAAGGGCCTTGCCGCGGCCGGACTGGCAGCGCTTGGCGTGGCCGCGCTGATGGCGGCATTGATGCTCTGGCCGGGCTTCACGCCGCTGATGGACGAAGCGGCGACGGGCAGCCAGCGAGCGACACCGTTTTTCCGCTCGATCGCCGCCATTCTGTTTCTTCTCTTCGTCGCTTCGGGCTGGGCCTATGGCGCAGTGGTAGGCAGCATCCGCACGCATCGCGATCTCGTCGGCATGATGGTGAAGGGGCTGGAGGTGATCCTTCCCTATCTTGTGCTGATCTTCTTCGCGGCGCACTTCGTGGCGATGTTCGGCTGGTCGAATCTCGGGCCCATCACCGCGATCACCGGCGCCAACCAGCTTCGCGAGATGGTGGCGCCGCCCGCGATCCTTCTTCCCATCCTGGCGACGATGTCCGCCTGGCTCGATTTCCTGATCGCCTCAGGATCGGCGAAGTGGGCTGCGATGTCGCCGGTCGCCACGCCGATGCTGATGCTCCTCGAGGTATCCCCAGAGATGACGACGGCGGCCTATCGGGTCGGCGATACGGTGACGAACCTGATCTCGCCGCTCAATCCCTATCTCGTTCTGACGCTGGTGTTCGCGCAGCGCTGGGTCGCCGGCCTCAAGCTGGGGACCATGATTGCGCTGCTGCTGCCGCTGGCGGTCGCCTTCTATATCGCCGGCATGGCGCTGACGGTCGCCTGGGTCGCGCTTGGGGTTCCGGTCGGACCGGGGGCGCCGGTGGGCTATGCCCTGCCAGGCGTTGGCTAGCCTTCGAACCCGCCCGCCAGGAAGGCCTCGGCAATCGCGCAGTGCAGGGCTGCGCCGCGGGCCATCACCTTCTCGTCGAGCACCATGCGGTTGGAGTGCAGCGCGCAGCAGGTGCGCCAGTCGCCGCCTTCCGGCGAGGCGCCAAGGAACATCATGGCGCCCGGCGCCTTCTGGAGGACGTAGGAAAAATCCTCTGCGCCCATCATCGGCGTCGGCATCTCGAACCAGGCCTCCTCGCCGAAAACCTGCTGGGTTACGCGGCGGGCGAGGGCGTGGGCGCGGCTGTCGCACAGCGTCACCGGGAAGCCGGGAATGATCTTGAGGTCCGCCTCGCAGAGGTGGGCGGCACAGATGTTGTCCACCACGCGCTGGAGACCCTCGCGGGCGATGGCGCGTGATTTTTCCGAAAAGGTGCGGATTGTGCCTTCAATGAAGGCCGACTCTGGGATGACGTTGTTGGTGGAGCCGGCCTTGATGTGCGCGATGGTGAGCACGGCGGGGTCGAAGGCGGGGACGCGGCGCGTGATCATGGATTGCAGCGCCATCACCATCTCGCAGGCGACGGGGATGGGGTCGACGGCGTCGTGCGGCTGCGAGGCGTGGCCGCCCTTGCCCTTGATGGTGAGTTCAATGCGGTCGGCGGCAGCGAGCAGGGGGCCGGGACGGCCTGCGAACACGCCCGACGGGATGTTGGGTGTGATGTGAAGCGCGAAGGCTGCATCCGGGATCGGATCGATCACGCCATCATCGAGCATGTAGCGCGCGCCGTGCCAGCCTTCCTCGCCGGGCTGGAACATGAACTGCACCGTGCCGGCGAGACGGTCGCGTTGCGCACAGAGGGCATGGGCGGCGGCGACCAGCATCGCCACGTGCGTATCGTGTCCGCAGGCGTGCATGGCGTTTTCGAATGTGGAGGAGAATTCGAGGCCGGTGTCCTCGTGCATGGGCAGCGCGTCCATGTCGCCGCGGAGAAGGACCGTGCGGCCGTTTGAAGGGCCACGCAGGGTGGCGACGAAGCCTGAGGTGGAAGGGCCTTCGGAGTATTCGAGCGGCAGGCCGGCGAGGGCGGCCTTGGCCTTTGCGGTGGTGAGCGGGTTGTGCAGGCCGATCTCGGGCTCGGCATGGATTGCGCGGCGCAGGGAGATCATCTCGGGCAGCCTTTGCTCGGCGGCATCAATCCAGTGCTGCATTTTCGTCGATGTCATGGCGGCTTCCCTTGTCTGCGGCACCTTCGGCCAAGTCGCGTCGGATTGAAACTGCTAGCCTTCGAGCGCGGCGGCAATCGCCGCCTGCGTGATCGGCTTCATGACGGCGTAGCCGGCCTTGTTGGGATGGACGCCGTCGAGCGTCAGTTCAGGCTTCAAGCCGCCGTCGGGCGTCGCCATCGCTGCATAGTAGTCGGCGAGCACCAGATTGTTCTCGGCCGCATAGCGGACGACCCAGGCAGCAAGGGCGGCTATTTCGCGCGATGGGCGCAAGTGCGGCGCCCACTTGAAATTGTCGGCGGGCAGGGGCGTGGCGAGGATCACGTTGACGCTTCGCGCCTGGGCGAGCTGCACCATCGAGATTATGTTGTTCTGGATGTCCTTCAGCCTCGTCGGCCCGGTATTCCCGGCAATGTCGTTGACGCCAGCAAGGATGTGAACCGCAGCAGGTTTGAGGTCCAGGACGTCAGCGCGAAAGCGCAGCAGCATCTGTGGCGTGGTCTGGCCGCTGATGCCGCGGTTGACATAGCCCGTCGCAAAGAAATCAGGATCGGCAAGGCTCCAGCTCTGCGTGATGGAGTCGCCCATAAAGACGACGCGCCCGGGGAAGACGCCGAGAGTGTCGAGCGCGGCATTGTCGGCGCGATAGTAGCAGAGATTGGCCCAGTCGTTGGCGCGCTGGAGCGCCTGCATCTCGTTGTAGGCGGCAAGGTCGGCCGCGGTTGGGGCCGGAGGCGGCGCGGCGCTGTCATCGAACTGGGCGCGCACACGGGCGATGATGGAGGCTGGAACAACAAGCGGGGGATCGCAGGGCGCGCCTGCCAGCGGAGTGGCGCGTGGCTGGGCAGGGGCGGGCGGCGGCGCGGCCGTGGTGCAGCCGGCGGCAAGGACGATTACGGCGGCGAGGATCCGTTTCATGTACGCAACCTCGCATGAACCCGGCTTCACACTCAATTCCGGCTTTCCCATGCGAAAATCCCACGCATGTCCGCCGGCGCACGGTAGCATCCCGGTAACTGCTGCGGGCGCATAGCGGACCCAGCGCCAAGGAGAGCGAGAGCCATGACTCGAGTCGCCGTCATCATGGGGGGCTGGTCGTCCGAGCGTGCCGTTTCCCTGTCGTCGGGCAAGGGCATGGCGGAAGCCGCCCGCAAGGCGGGGTTCGAGGCCATCGAGATTGATGTCACGCGCCAGCTCGCCCAGCAGCTTGCTGAGGTGAAGCCTGACGTCGTGCTCAATGCGCTGCACGGCCCGTGGGGCGAGGATGGCTGCGTGCAGGGCGTGCTCGAGATTCTCGGAATTCCCTACACGCACTCCGGCGTGCTTGCTTCCGCGCTTGCAATGAACAAGGACAAGTCACGCGCGGTTTACGCCCAGCACGGGCTCGACATCGCCGAGGGCGGAATGTTCGCGGTCGAGGACCTGGCGCGCGAGCATGTCTATGCGCCTCCCTATGTCATCAAGCCGATTGCGGAAGGTTCATCTTTCGGCGTGTTCATCGTGCGGGAAGGCGCCAACCGCCCGCCCCGGGAGCTGACCGACGGGACCTGGAAGTTCGGCAGCCACGCCCTGGTCGAAAAGTTCATTCCGGGCCGCGAATTGACCGTCGGCGTCATGGGCGACCGGCCGATGGCCGTGACCGAGATCACGACCTTAAGAGAGTATTACGATTTCGCGGCAAAATATGAGGCTGGAGGATCGCGCCACGTTCTTCCGGCAGACCTGCCGAATGCGGTCACCGAAGCTGCGCTGGACGCATCGCTGAGGGCCCATCGGGCGCTTGGTTGCCGGGGGGTGTCGCGGTCGGACTTTCGCTACGACGAGAAGGCGGGTCGACTGGTGATACTCGAGACCAACACGCAGCCGGGCATGACGCCCACCTCGCTCATTCCGGAGCAGGCTGCACACATGGGCATCGATTATCCCTCGCTTGTCCGCTGGATGATCGAGGACGCCTCATGCCCAAGGTAAAGCGCCCCCAGATCGCCGGGCCGGCCTATGACGAGGACGACTACGATCCGCCCCCGCGCCGCCGTACGCCGCCCGCCACGCGCCGGGCCCGCGACATTCCCTATTCCGTCGCCTGGTTCCGCGACCGCATCGCCACCTATGCGCTGGGCACCATCATCTGCGGCGCGCTGATGCTGACAGCGGCCGCCTGGATGGGGGGCAGTCTCGGCGCCTTCGGCAACCGCATGAACAATGGCTTCAATGTGATCGCCGGATGGGCCGGCATTGCCGTCAAGGACGTCAAGGTCTGCCAGCGGCCGGAGGGCGCGCCCTCGCGGGTTTGCACGCCGCTGGACGCCCAGCTGACGACGAAGGTGCTGGACGCGGCCGGGGTCCACGCCGGCGCCAGCATTCTGTCGACTGATCCTTACGGCATTCGCGACCGCATCGAGAAGCTCGACATCGGCGCGGTCAGCGTGCAGCGGCAGTGGCCCGACCGTATCCGCATCGATGTTGAACAGCGCAAGCCCATCGCCCTCTCGCAGGAAGACGGCGAGGGGAGCGCCTGGCGCGTCGTCGACCAGAGCGGCCGCGCCTTCGCCGAGGCCGATCTCACCAGGTATGCGCGCCTTCCCCGCGTGGTTGGCAAGGATGCCTCCGAGGCGGCGGCGGGTCTGGTTGCCGCCATGGCGCACTATCCGGACCTCGCCGAGCGGATGGAGATTGCCTACCGCATCAATGGGCGGCGCTGGGATGTGAAATTCAAGGGTCGCACCGACGTCGTGGCCTTCCCCGTCGACGCACGCCTTGCCGAACAGCTCGACGCGCTCAACCTGATGCAGGCGCAATCGCGCGTGCTCGACCTGCCGGCCACGCACATCGACGCCCGCCATCCCAAATACATCGCCCTTCGCCCGATCCCTGGCGCCGCCGTTTCGTCCTCGGGAGACACGTGACGCTCATGTCGTCGCTCGCCCAGCGTACCCATGTGCGTGACCGTACCCACGGTCGCGGCGCTGTGATGGCGGCGCTGGACATCGGCTCGTCCAAGATCACCTGCATGATTGCGCGCCGCGGCGATGCAACCAATGGCGAGCCGCGCGTTGCCGGGGCTGGCTGCCAAGCCACCAAGGGCGTGCGCGCCGGCGCCGTTGT
The DNA here is from genome assembly GCA_041166025.1 of Pseudomonadota bacterium. Taxonomy (GTDB): domain Bacteria; phylum Pseudomonadota; class Alphaproteobacteria; order Caulobacterales; family Hyphomonadaceae; genus UBA7672. The sequence goes on from JBEAMJ010000078.1 coordinate 135,821, forward strand.
CGATCTCGAGGCGCTCGAACGCTCGATCCGGCTGGCCGTCGAGCAGGCAGAACGGGCTGCTGACCTTCGCATCAGCGCCGTCGTGCTCGGCGTCTCCGGGCCGGATCTGCGCTCGGACGTGGTGAGGGCGAGGCTGCCCCTGGGCGGGCGCGAGGTGACCGCGAACCACATGCGCGACGTGCGTGCGGCGGCGCTGGAGAGCTTCCAGCCGCAGGGACGCGAAGCACTGCACTCGGCCCCGCTGGGTTTCACGGTGGACGGGACGGCCGGCATCCGCGATCCGCGCGGCATGTTTGCTGACGCCCTCACGGCGAGCTTCCTGGTGGTGTCAGCTCCGACAGCGGGCCTGCGGAACATCGTCCAGTGCGTGTCGCGGGCGCATCTGGAGGTCTCCGCGATCCTCGCTGCCCCTTATGCCGCCGGGCTGGCCTGCCTTGTCGAGGATGAGGCCGAGCAGGGCGCCATGGTGGTTGATTTCGGCGCCGGAGTGACTTCGGCGGCCGCCTTCTGGGAGGGTGGGCTGCTCCATGTCGAGACCCTGCCCATGGGCGGTTCGCGGGCAACCTCAGACCTCGCCCAGGGGCTGGGGACCACGTTTGCAGCGGCCGAACGCATGAAGGTCCAGTACGGGGCGGTTGGACTTGGGGAGGCCGGGGCGCTGGACATGGTCGAGGCGCCGCGGCTCGGGCCCGACGGCCGGCTCGAGGCGCACCAGTGCAGTCGCGCCGAGATCGCTCAGGTGCTGCGCCCGCGCATCGAGGAAATCATGGAGCTGATGGATGGACGCCTGTCCAGGGCGTCCGCGACGGGGCGTCCCTTGCCGAGACGGATCGTCCTCACCGGGGGGGCGTCCCAGCTCGGTTGCGTCAAGGAGCTGGCGGAAGACGTTTTTCGCGCTCCTGTACGTCTCGCCAAGCCGGCCAATGTGAAAGGATTAGGCGAGACTTTCAGTTCACCCGCTTTCGCCGCTGCGGCAGGGCTGTTAAGGTGGGATTTGATAGGCGGCCCGGACTTCTCGCGCGCAGGCGGCGGCGACCGGACCGTTGTGGATCAAGGCGGCAGCCTGGCCAGGCAGGTCTTCGGGTGGGTTCAGAAAAACTTCTGAAGTCTCCGGTGCATTAAGACGGGCTTAGCCAAAAACCTCGATCCTCATCGAGTTACCTCCTGGGTCGCGGCTGGGAGATGTGCGGATCGAGGATGGCCATGGCCGTTGAACTGACACCCCGGATAGTCGTGATCGGCGTCGGCGGCGCAGGCGGCAACGCCGTCAACAACATGATCGACGCGGGTCTCAAGGGGGTCGAGTTCGTTGTCGCCAACACCGACGCCCAGGCCCTCACGCGGTCCAAGGCGCCGGTCCAGATCCAGCTCGGGGTCGGGCGCACCTCGGGGCTGGGCGCCGGGGCCAATCCCGATGTCGGGGCTGAATCCGCCAAGGAATCCGCCGAGGAGATCAAGAAGCTCCTGCACGGCGCCCACATGTGTTTCATCGCCGCCGGCATGGGCGGCGGCACGGGCACCGGCGCCGCGCCGATCATCGCGCGCATCGCCAAGGAGCAGAAGGTGCTCACCGTCGGCGTGGTGACCAAGCCGTTCGACTTCGAAGGCAAGCGCCGGATGCAGGTAGCCGAAAAGGGCATCATCGACCTGCGCGGCGAGGTCGACACGCTGTTGATCATTCCGAACCAGAACCTGTTCAGGATCGCCAATCGCGAAACAACCTTCGCGGACGCCTTCTCGATGGCAGACAAGGTTCTCTATTCCGGCGTTCGCGGCATCACGGACCTGATGGTGATGCCTGGCCTCATCAATCTCGACTTCGCGGATGTGCGCACCGTCATGTCCGGCATGGGCTCGGCCATGATGGGCGAGGGCGAAGGCGAGGGTGAGAACCGCGCGCTGCGCGCCGCGCAGGCTGCGATCGCCAATCCGCTGCTGGACGATGTATCGATGAAGGGTGCGCGCGGCGTGCTGATCAACATCACCGGCGGCTATGACATGACCCTGTTCGAGGTTGACGAGGCCGCCAACGAGGTGCGCCGCGAAGTCGATGTCGATGCGCACATCATCCTCGGTTCGACATTCGATGAGAAGATGAACGGCAAGATCCGCGTGTCGGTCGTCGCAGCCGGCTTGCAGCAGCAGCCCGCGCGCGCCGCACAGCCGGTGCGTGAACTCCAGGCCGGTCTCACCTCCGCGATCTTCAACACGCCTTCGCCCGCCGCCGAACTTGGGATCGTCGCACAGCCGGTGCAGCAACCGGCGCCGCAGCCCGCTTACCCGCCGCAGGGCATGACAGCGCCGACGCAGAAGACAATGATTTTCCCGCCGAGCCCGCAGGCGACCGTGCCGCCTTCCGAGCTCCGCCCGCCCGCCCCCGTGATCCGACCGCGGCCTGCGCCGACGCCCGAGCCAGCGATGGAGGCGGATGAGGACGACGCCGACATTTTCGCGCCCCTGCCGCAGGCTGTGCCTGCGCCTGCAGCCGAGGCGCCGAGGGATCGCTCCTTCGCCTCGTTGTTCGGTTGGAGCAAGCGCGCGCCGGAAGAGCAGCCGGTGGCGCGTCCGACCCAATCCGATGACAGCTTTGATGACGAGCTCGAAATTCCGGCCTTCCTGCGCCGCTCGGGGAATGCCTGATCTCCAGGCCTAGCTGTCGAATGCCTCGCCCCAGCCGATCCGCCGCGCGCGTCTGAACACCTCGCCCTCGCGGCGCGTGACCAGACGATAGGCGGCTCCCCCGTCGGGCCTGCACAGCTTCAGCCGTACGCGCCCGCTGGCCCCGTCGGGACGCGCGAGCACGCGGGACGGATGCCCCGCGGCGGGTTCGCGCGAGGCTGCGAGATAGATGAACTTCTCGTCCTCCCACGGAACTTCCGCTTCCTTGGCCAGGCGATGCATGCGCGAGCGCGCGGCCCGCGCCGCGAAGTGACACCAGTCCGGGGCTGCAATCGGGCAGGTCTGCGCATGCGGGCAGGGCGCCAGCAGGTGCGCGCCCGCCGCGACGAGCTGGGACCGTGCCGCCAATATGCGTTGCCAGCCTGCCGTTGTGCCGGGTTCCACGATAAGGAGTGCGCGACCCGTCAGCGACCACAGCCGGCCTACCAACGCATCGCGATCAGGCGGCGCCAGTTCGTCGAGCACGTAGGAAAGCGTCACCAGGTCGTGCGGGTTTTCCGGAACATCGCGGCGCAGGTCGCCTGCGAGCCAGGTGATCCGGGCCATCGGGGCGTTTTCCGCCAGGCGCTGGCCCAGCGCGCGGATGACCGGGCTCGCCTCGACCAGGGTCGCCGTGGCGAGGGTGCCCCAGTGATCGTTCGCCGCCCACATCGCCGTTCCGGGCCCCGCGCCGATGTCGAGCAGTGAGCGGGGCGAAAAGTCCGGCTGTTGTTCGGCGAGCGCGGCCATGGCGGTGCGTACAGCCGCATAGGTTGCCGGCATGCGCGTTGCCACATAGGCGAGCGCCAGCGCGTCGTCCGCAATGTGCAGCCGACCGTCGCGTATCTCATTGCGATAGCGGTGGGAGAGCGCCTGCGCTGCGGCTGTCAGCTCGGCCAGCGGCACGCCCGCGAGGGCGGCGTCCACAGCCTGTCGGAGGTGTGCGGGCAGATCCATGGCGCCGCCCTAGCAGAGCCAAGCGCCCACGTCAGGCGCAACATCCGGCAATATCGCTTGTCTTGCGCGCGGGCCCCGCGGCGCTTAGCTGGCGGACATGAACCGGCAGCACACCATCGCAGGGACCGCGTCCGTGTCGGGCGTCGGCGTCCATTCGGGAAAGCCTGCGACACTGACTGTGCGTCCGGCCGGCGCGGGCGCCGGGGTCGTTTTCGTGCGCACCGACATGACCGGCCGGGACATGGAAATCCCGGCGCTGGCCACCCGCGTAACCACCACCGAGCTCGGCACCAACATGACGAACGACGCGGGCGCGTCGGTCGCGACGGTCGAGCACTTCCTTGCGGCGTGCGCCGGCCTCGGGATCGACAATGTGCGCGCCGAGCTGGATGGGCCGGAGCTTCCGATTCTCGATGGCTCGTCGCGGCCGTTCGTGGAGATGCTCGAACGGGCCGGTCTCGTCGAGCAGGCGCCGCCGCGGCGTGTCCTGAAGATACTGAAGCCTGTCGAGGTAAGGCAGGGCATGAAGTTCGCGCGCTTGTCGCCTGGTCAGGGCTTCACCCTGAGGATCGCGATCGATTTCCCGACAAAGGCCATCGGCCGGCAGGAGATCACCTTCACGATGGCGCCAGGCGCCTTCGCGCGCGAGGTCGCCTGGGCGCGTACCTTCGGCTTTGCGCATCAGGCCGCGCAGCTGCACGCGATGGGCAAGGGCCTCGGCGCCTCGATGGACAACACGGTGGTGATCGAGGGCGAGGCCGTTCTGAACCCGGGCGGACTGCAGGCGGATGACGAGTTCGTCCGCCACAAGCTGCTCGATGTGATCGGAGATCTCTTCCTGGCGGGCGGGCGGATCGAGGGGCGCTACGAGGCCGAGCAGCCGGGGCATGCCCTCAACAACCAGCTGCTACGGGCGGTGTTCGCTGATGCGGACGCGTTTTCCTGGACGTAATGTTTCCAGGCTGGCTTGCCTGCAGCCCTGCCTTGATTTGGCCGGGATGCGGCGTTGAGACTACACCTGTAACCCAGGGGACATCCGATATGCTGCGCACACTTTCGGCCATTGGTCTTGCTCTGGCGCTCGCCGCCTGTGGCGGCAGCCCGGAGTACAGCGCAGGCAGCCCTGCCTATGATGCAGTCGCGTCCGAGGAAGCGATGCCGCCGATGGCGGTGGAATTGCCGTCTGACATGGACAAGATGATCGTGCAGCCCGAACCCGGCGGCGGCGCGCCCCCCGGCACGGCGCCGATGATGGCGTACACGTACAGCTGGAACTTTGCTGTGCCGACCGGCGCCATGGAGGGACTGCAGGCGGCGCACAAGAAGCTCTGCGAGGCGGCAGGTCCGGCCAACTGCTATGTGACCAACTCTTCACTCGACGCGATCGGCCAGGAAGAAGGCGCGAGCGGCGCGCTCGCCATGCGTGCAAGCGAAGCCTGGGTGCGCGCCTTCGAGGCTGGCGTCAACGAGGGGCTGAAGCCCTTCGGCGCTTCGGTCTACTCAACCAATCGTGGGGCGGAGGAACTCACTGCGCAGATCGTGGACAACGAGGCGCGCCTGCGCTCGATGACGGCCCACCGCGATGCGCTGCAGAAGATGGTCGAAGACAAGCCGGGCCGGCTGGCGGACCTCCTGGAAATCCGGCAGGCGCTCGCTCAGGCGCAGGGCGACATCGATTCGCGCCAGTCCCTGCTGGCTGCCCTGAAGCTTCGCGTGTCGATGTCGGTGGTCACGCTCTCTTACCAGGCCGAGTATGCGCCCGCCGCCCAGTCGATCTGGCGGCCGGTGACGGATGCATTCGGAGATTTCGTGCCCGCCTTTGCGCGAACGCTTGGCGCAATCATCGAGGTGATCGCAGCCCTCCTGCCCATCGTCCTGTTCGGGGCGGCCGGCATCGCGCTTCTGATGCTGCTGTACCGCTGGCTGGGTCGTCGCCGGAGCCGCAAGGCCGACCGCCCGCTCGCCACGGAAAAGGCCAGTTCGGTCGCCAAGCCTTGATTTTGAAGGGCCATTGGACCGCAGCCATTGGGCTTGGACGCCTGCGCGGCATTGGTCTAGAAGGTCGGCGTCGACGGACGAGTGAGGTGTGCATGCGGTCCACGCAGGGATTGAAGGTCGGCCTGGCCGCCGGGATCGCGCTTGCCGCGGCCGCCTGTGCCGGGGGCAATTCGCGCGAGACGGACCTCGCCTATATCGAGCAGCCGGTCGAGACGATCTACAACGAGGCCCTGCGCAGCCTGGACCGCAACCTGTGGGCGGTTTCCGCCCTGCAGTTCGACGAGGTGCAGCGCCAGCATCCCTATTCGCCCTGGGCCCAGCGCGCGATGCTGATGGCGGCCTATGCTCGCTATCGGGCGCGCGACTACGAGAAGGCGATCTCGAGCGCCGAGGAATACATTTCGCTGCACCCGGGCGGCGATGGCGCTCCCTATGGCTACTACCTGATCGCGATCAGCCATTTCGACCAGATCATCGATGTCGGCCGCGACCAGGCGCGCTCGGACCTCGCGCTCCGCGCCTTCAACGAAGTCCTCGCCCGCTTTCCCGAGTCGGACTATGCGCGCGACGCCGAGCTGAAGATGGACATGGTCCGCGACCAGCTGGCCGGTAAGGAGATGGAGATCGGGCGCTACTACCTGCAGCGTTCGGAGCACCTGGCCGCCATCAATCGCTTCAAGAAAGTCATCACTGACTACCAGACAACGTCGCACGTACCGGAGGCGCTGCACCGGCTGGTCGAGGCCTATCTCTCGATCGGCCTTACCGGGCAGGCGCAGCAGTCCGCGGCGGTGCTCGGGCACAACTATCCTGGCTCGAACTGGTATTCGGACAGCTATGCGCTCATGCAGGGACAGGGCGTGACGCTTCCTGCAAAACCTGACGCCAACGCGGGATTCAACATCTTCGAGCGCATCGGCAACCTGATCTTCTAGGGCGGTCGCCGGCTTTTCGGGCCCGAACCGTTGCCGGACGGGCTGCTCCACATGCGGTCACGCATATGCGTGCGCGCTGCGCCGATCCGCTTGCCGGGTGAAGCCGTATCATCCCCACAATGTGGAGGTTTTCTTGCGCAGCCTGGTCTTGGTCGTCGCCGCCCTCGGGGCATCGGGTCATGCCCTGGCGCAGGCGCCTGCCAGCGAGGGTTGGGGCCTCACGGTGGGAGCCGGAGGTCTTCTCACGCCAACCTATGAAGGGGACGACAGTTACCGGCTTTCGATCCTGCCCAACATCCAGGTCACCTATGGCGATGACTTCTTTGCGTCCGTGCAGGAAGGCGTCGGCTATCGCATCATCAACGATGAGACGCTGCGCGTGGGCCCGATCGGGCGGTTGAAGTTCTCCCGCGGCGAGGATGGCGACCAGCCTTTCGCGGTCACCGGCGAGGACACCACTGACCTGGTGGGGCTGGGCGAGGTCGACACCACATTCGAGGTCGGCGGGTTTGTCGAGTATGAGATCGGCGGCATCACGCTTGGCGCCGAGGCGCGGAAGGCGGTGTCGGGTCATGACGGGGCCGTGCTCGACCTCGACGCTTCATGGTCGGGCCGCAGCATGGTTTTCGGACCGCCGCTGATCTGGTCGTTCGGGCCGCGCGCGCGCATCGTCGACGACACCTACACCGCGGCCTATTTCGGCGTCACGTCGGCCCAGTCACTGGCGTCGGGCCTTCCGGTCTACAGCGCTGCCGGCGGCCTCTATTCCTACGGCATCGGCGGCACGGCGATCCTGCCGCTCGATCGCGACAATCGCTGGTCGGCCGTCCTGTTTGCAAGCTATGAGCGGCTGACGGGCGATGCGGCCTCAAGCCCGCTGGTGCAGTTGCGCGGATCGGAAGACCAGGCGACGCTTGGTCTCTTCGTCAGCTATCGCGCCTTCTGAAACGAAAGGCCGGCCTGCTCTGCAGCGGGCCGGCCCTCTGTCTGACATGTGGCGATCAGTGGCCGGCGTGCTTGCCGGCGCCATGCGCGGCCTTCCAGGCCTTCACCGTTTCCAGCGTCTTCGAGATGTGGCTCTCCGGGGCCATGTCCGTATGCGAGAGCAGAATCTTGCCGTCCGGCGCGATCACGAAGGAGGTGCGGTTGCTCCAGTCCGGACGGCCCGAAAGGACGACATCGTAGGCCTTCACCGTTTCGGCGCCGACAGCAACCATCGGGAACTTGTCGCGGCAGTGTTCCTTGGAGAACTCGGCCAGGCGCGCGAGATTGTCGGCGGCGCTCACCATCTTGCCGTCCGCCATCGCTGCGCCGGCTGTGAGGCCGACCAGGGTCGCGCCGGCCGCAGTGAACTCCTCGGCCTTCTCCGCGAATTTCTGGGTCTCGATCGTGCAGCCTTTGGTGAAGGCGGCTGGGAAGAAATACATCACGACCGGGCCCTTCTTGAGGGCGTCGGAGAGCTTGAAATTGAATTCGTTGCCGCCGGTCACGCCCTTGGCGGCGATCTCGGGCGCTGTCGCGCCGGTTTCCAGCGCAGCAAAGGCGGGGGCGGATGCAACGGCCGCGACGGCAAAGGCTGCTGCGAGCAGAAACTTCTTCATCATCAATCTCCCATTCCGGCCTCTGCCGGGGACCCGGGGTTATCGCCAAATCGCGCGACTGCGTCACGCGGCGTTTACATCACGTCTGCGTTCTCCTTCGCGCCTTACCCCTTCTCGATAAAGGGCTTTCGACGTTCAGCTGGCAGTGTTCACATTTTGTTCCGATCGTGTTAGGAGGGCGCGTGCTGGACGGTGTCGAGATATGCTGACGGGACTTTCGATCCGCGATTTTGTTCTGGTGCGCAGCCTTTCGCTCGATCTTTGCGATGGCTTCACGGCGCTGACCGGCGAGACGGGGGCAGGCAAGTCCATCCTGATGAGCGCGCTGGCGTTCGCGCTGGGCGCGCGCGTTGGGCAGGGCCTGGTCCGGCCCGGCGCGGAGGCGGCTGAGGTTTCGGCCATCTTCGAAGCGCCCTGCGGCCACCCGGTGTGGCCGATGCTGGCCTCGCACGGACTGGACGGCGATGGGTCTTGCTCGCTCGTGTTCCGCCGGACGATCCGGCGGGGCGGAGCGGCCCGCGGCTTTCTCAATGACCGGCCGGTCAGCGCGGCGCTGATGGCGCAGGCCGGACTGCTTCTGGCCGACATCCATGGCCAGCACGATGGCCTAGGTCTGCTTGAACAATCGCGGCATCGGGCGCTGCTCGATGCCTGGGCGAAGGCGGGGCCGGATCTGGCAAGGGTCGGCGAGGCCTGGTCAGCGCTGCGACATGCCCGCGAGACCCGGGCGTCTCTGGAAGCAAGGCTTGCCCGGGCCGCCGCGGAGCGGACATGGCTCGGCCACGCCCTTGAGGAGCTTGACGCACTCGATCCGCAGGAAGGCGAGACGGCCCGCCTTGCGCTCGACCGTGCGAGCATGCAGGCGGGCGAGCGCGTGGTGGAATCGCTCGATGCGGCCGCCCACCAGTTCAACAAGGCCAATGTCGAGGTCGCGCTCGCCAATGCCGCCCGCGCCGTCTCGCGTGCGCTGTCGGCGCCGGGGCTGACAGGCGAGGGTGCAAACAGCGAACTTGCGATAAGGATACGCGCCGCGTGCGAGGCGATCGAGCGTGCCGTGATCGAGGCCAACGAGGCGCGCACCGCCATCGAGCTGGCCGCCGCCGCCTGCGAGTTCTCGCCGGCCGCACTGGAGGCTTCCGAAACGCGCCTCTTCGCGCTTCGCGCCGCCGCCCGCAAGCATGATGTCGAACCTGACGCACTCGCGGCCCTGCGCCGCAGCATGCGCGCTCAGCTCGACGAGATCGAGAACTCCGATGGCGCGCTCAACACAGCCCGCGCCATCGAGGCCGCAGCGCAAGACGCTTATGCGGCAGCCTCGGCACGTCTCACCGAGCGCCGCGCCGCCGCGGCGAAGAAGCTGGCGAAAGCGGTTTCGGCCGAACTGGCGCCGCTGAAGCTCGAGAAAGCGAAGTTCCGCATCGTCATCGCGCCGCGCAGCGAACCGGGACCGGCGGGTTGCGAGGATGTCGTCTTCGAGGTCGAGACCAATATGGGGGCAGGATTCGGTCCGCTCGACCGCATCGCTTCGGGCGGCGAGATGGCGCGCTTTGCACTCGCCGTCAGCGTGTGCCTGGCAGATACGTCGCCAGCCGGTACGCTGGTGTTTGACGAGGCTGACATGGGCGTTGGCGGCGCCGTGGCGGCGGCCATTGGCGAACGACTCGCCACAATCGGCCGTCGCCAGCAGGTCATCGCCATCACGCATTCCCCGCAGGTCGCCGCCGCCGCAAGGACGCAGCTGCGCGTGTCCAAGGCGGACGCCAGTGGCGAGACGGTCACCTCGGTCGATGCACTGAGCCAGCAGGCGCGGCGCGAAGAGATCGCCCGCATGCTGGCCGGCGCGCGCGTGACCCGCGAAGCCCGCGCGGCGGCGGACAGGCTGTTGGCGGGCGCCTGAGCGGCGGCTAAGACACTGCCATGGCAGATTCACCCGCAGACAGACCCGTGGACAAGCTCACGAAGGCGGCGGCGACGTCCGAGGTGGAACGCCTCGCCGATGCGATCCGAGCGGCCGACATGGCCTACTATCAGGCTGACGCACCGACGATTTCGGACGGCGAGTATGACGCGCTGCGCCAGCGTCTCCTTGCCATCGAGGCGCGCTTTCCCGACCTGAAGCAGGACGACAGCCCGAGCGATGCTGTGGGCGCAGCGCCGGCGGGCGGCTTCGGCAAGGTCACGCATCTCAAGCCGATGCTGTCGCTCGACAATCTCTTCGCCGACGGGGAGGTTGCCGATTTTTTCGACCGCGTGCGCCGCTTTCTCAACCTGAAGGCCGAACAGGAAATTGCAGTCACCGCCGAACCCAAGATCGACGGCCTCTCCTGCAGTCTTCTCTACGAAGATGGCGTGCTCGTCCGCGCCGGCACGCGGGGTGATGGCTCGGTGGGAGAGGATGTCACCGCCAATATCCGCACGCTCAAGGACGTGCCCGAGACGCTCAGGGGCAAGGGCCACCCCGCGCGCATCGAAGTGCGCGGCGAGGTCTACATGAGCATGGCTGATTTCGAAGCCTTCCAGAAAGCTGAAGAAGAGGCAGGACGCCGCCGTCCCGCCAACCCACGCAACGCCGCAGCCGGCAGCCTGCGCCAGAAAGATGCATCTGTGACGGCGTCCCGTCCGCTGCGCTTTTTCGCCTACACCTGGGGCGAGGTGTCCGAACCCTTCGCCGAAACGCAATGGGATGCGGTAAAAGCCTTCAAGGCGTGGGGCTTGCCGGTGAACCCGGAGATGAAGCGCGCCACGACAGTCGAGGGGCTTCTCGACATCTACCGCACCATCGAGGCGCGGCGCGCTTCGCTCGGCTACGACATTGACGGCGTCGTCTACAAGATCGATCGGCTCGACTGGCAGCAGCGGCTCGGCTTCGTCTCGCGCAGCCCACGCTGGGCGGCCGCGCACAAATTCCCGGCGCAGCAGGCAATGACGCAGCTGCTCGGCATCGACATCCAGGTCGGTCGAACGGGTAAGCTGGCCCCCGTTGCCCGTCTCGCGCCCGTCACGGTCGGCGGTGTCGTCGTGTCCAACGCCACGCTGCACAATGAGGACGAGATCCAGCGGCTCGGCGTGATGATCAACGACTGGGTCATCGTCCAGCGCGCTGGCGATGTCATCCCGCAGATCGTCAGTGTCGTCGCCGAAAAACGCCCGAAGGATGCGAAGGCCTACAGATTTCCCCACACCTGCCCCTTCTGCGGTTCAGAAGCGGTGCGCGGAGGCGGCGAGGGCGAGGAAGAGGTCGATCGTCGCTGTACGGGCGGTCTCATCTGTCCGGCGCAGGCGGTTGAGCGGCTGAAGCATTTCGTCTCGCGCCGCGCTTTCGACATCGAGGGTCTGGGCGCCCGGCAGATCGAGGAATTCTTCGAGAAGGGCGTCATCACTGCCCCGCAGCACATCTTTACGCTGGAAAGGCAGATCGCAAGAGCGGGCTTGCCGCCGCTGGCCGGATGGGAGGGCTATGGCGAGACTTCGGCCAAGAAACTGTTCGAGGCAATCGACAAGGCGCACACGCAACCGCTCGATCGCTTCCTCAACGCACTTGGCATTCGCCATATCGGTGAGACGAATGCGCTATTGCTAGCGCGGCAGTTCGGATCGTTTGCCGCGTTGCGCGAGGCGGTCGAGAAGGCTGCCAGGCAGCGGCCGAACGATGCTTACCGCCGGCTGGAAGGCGTGATCGGACCGGGAGCACTGAACAAGCTGCTCAGTGTCGAGTTGCCGAAGACGCTGGTGGGCTCGCTTGACAACACACTGGAAGGGCAGTTGGAGGCCGTTGAACTTCCAGCGGAGGCCGGCAAGAAGCCGACGCGCCTCAACAAGCCGACGCGCGCCAAGCTTGCGGCGGAGTATACCGACTGGGCGACGTTCCGTTCCGAGGTTCAGGCCGCAGCACAAGGTCGGCCGGGCGAGGATCTGCTGCAGCTTGCGGCGATCAGCGGTTTTGGCGAGGTTGCTGCCGAAGCGCTGGTCGACTTCTTCGCCGAAAAGCACAATCGCCAGGTCGTCGAGGAACTGCTCGAGAAGGTAACGGTCGAGTCGCGAAGGGAGGTGGACACGTCCGGCTCTCCGATCGCCGGCAAGACTGTGGTGTTCACCGGCACGCTCGTGCAGATGACGCGCGATGAAGCCAAACAGCAGGCAATCACGCTGGGCGCGAAGGTGTCAGGTTCGGTTTCGTCCAAAACCGACCTTGTGATTGCCGGACCTGGCGCAGGCTCGAAGCTCGCCGATGCGCAGAGGCACGGCGTCAAGGTTGTCAGCGAGGAGGAGTGGTTGCAGCTGATCGGAAAGGGCTGAGCGTGGGAGCTCAGCAGCCAGGCGCCCTTGCCGGCTGCCCCGCGTCCAGCGCTGCGTCCACGACAGGGGTCCAAAGCGCATATCCGTCCGGCGTCATGTGAAGATCGTCGGCCACGAAGATGTCCTTCGGCGCGCCATCCGGCTTCAGCATGACAGAAACCACGTCGATATAGGCAAGATCATCACGCATCCTGGCCAGCGCATCGATCCGGGCATTGAGCGCGGACTGCCTGGCGAACTGGTCGAGGCGGAGTTTGGAGGGCTTTGCCGAGATGTACCACACCGGCGTTGCGCCGAGCTTCTGTTCCTTGAGGCGCATGAACTGGACGAAGTCAGCGTAGGTTTCCTCAGGCGTGCGGCCCGCATTGATGTCGTTCTCGCCTGCGTAGAAGACGATCTCCTTCGGCCTGTAGGGTGTCACGACGCGATCAAAATAGTGAACCACTTCCCAGACGGTCGAGCCGCCGAAGCCGCGATTGATGACGGTGCGATCAGGAAAGTCCTCCTTGAGGCTGCGCCAGAAGCGGATCGATGACGACCCGACAAAGAGCGTGGCGCAGGCTGGCGGCATTGCCTCGCGATCCGCATCGGCAAAGGCGGCGATGGCCGCATCGAAGGCCGGGGGCACGCCAGGTGAGGTTTGCGCAAGATCGGGCAGGGGCGCATGCGTGGCGCAGGCCGAGAGCAGGAAGATGACAAGACCAACGGACAGTCGGATCATTGTGGCGTCCTTCGATCGCACGCGAGGGTTCGCGCGCGCCATCGCCGGCGTCAATGTTGACTTTTGCGGCCAGGTTGCAAGGATCAGGTGGCGAGGCCGCGGACTTCGGCGTTGATCGCGGCTGTCAGCCGCCGCACCACGGTGTCGGCCCGGTCAATCGCGCTTGCGTCGTGCGCGTGGTCGGCGGAGAGCGTCGCGCGTGAGAGCATGGCTGCCGAAAGCGCATCGGCCAGCGCATCGATCAGGTCGGCGCGGGAGGTCGGCTCGTCATCCGCGAAGGCCAGGCGACGTAGCCCGTCCTCTTGCGCGCGAAGTGTGGCAAGGTCGGCGTTTGCAGAGTCGCTCGCCGCCTCAGCGCTGATGCGCTCCTGGATGGCGCGCGCCAGCCTGTCTTCGGCCGACATGGACGTGATGGGCGCGGCAAGGTTGGGTGCACGCGAGCGTGATGTTGGCATCACGACAAACGCCGCCAGGAACAACAGTCCCAAGCCGTAAACCAGCTTTGCTGCAGATGCGCTCATGCCCGTGCCCCAGCCGGGACAAGCCCGACTCGTACCACGTTACAGCGATTTGTTCCGCAAAGCCAACTTTTTTAGGCAAAGGCCAATGAAGCTTGCGCAGGGTAAGGCATGATGGGTGATCACGCGATCTGGCCGCCTAGCGGGCAGGGTCCCGGGTGCCGCCCTTCAGCGCGAAGACCCGGTCGCAATACTTGCATTCGACATGGTCGTCTTCGCCCATGTCGTACCAGACCTTTGGATGGCCGAGTGCGCCTCCGCCCCCGTCGCAGGAGACTTTCCGGGTCGCGACCACCACCACTTCGGGATTGTCCATGAACCTGCGCGGACTTCCGCTGGCCGGCGCGGCCGGCTCCGAAGCAGGATGCGAGGTCTTGCCAGGCGGCGAAGCCATTCGATCTTCTCCTCGACCGGGTGATTTGCCGACGGCCGGATGGCGCCCTACCTATGGATCGCCCAAACGGTCGTCAATGCGGCCCGCGGGTGTGCCAGAGGACCGCCGCCTTGCCTGATTCGTCGTCCGGACTTCCCGCTCTTGCGATATCGGTGCGCGGGCTGACCAAGACCTATGCCGCCTCGAAGAAGCTGCCGGCCAAGCAGGCGCTCAAGGGCGTAGACCTCTCCGTCCCGCGCGGTGCGATCTTCGGTCTGCTCGGGCCCAACGGGGCGGGCAAGTCGACCTTCATCAATATTCTCGCCGGTCTCGTGAACAAGACATCCGGCGCTGTGAACATCTGGGGCATCGACGCCGACCGACAGCCGCGTGAGGCGCGCGCTGCGCTTGGGGTTGTGCCGCAGGAAATCAACATGGACCCGTTCTTCACGCCGCGCGAAACGCTGGAGTTGATGGCGGGCTTCTATGGCGTGCCGACTGCCGAGCGGCGGACGGACGAGATCCTCGATGCGCTTGGCCTTGGCGACAAGAAGCACGCCTATGTGCGTCAGCTGTCGGGCGGGATGAAGCGGCGCCTGATGGTGGCCAAGGCGATGGTGCACGCCCCGCCCATCCTCATCCTCGACGAGCCGACCGCGGGTGTCGATGTCGAGCTGCGCCGCTCGTTGTGGGAATATGTCCGCAGGCTAAACGCCCAGGGCGTCACGGTGGTGCTGACCACGCACTATCTCGAGGAGGCACAGGAAATGTGCGACGAGATCGCGATCATCAACCGGGGCGAGGTGGTTGCCTGCGAACCCACGCACAAGCTGCTGCGCCGCCTCAATCACAAGACGCTGGTGGTGCGGCCCGAGCAGGGGCTAAGCGCCGTGCCGGATGCGCTGGTGGACCTTGGTCCGGCGCTTCGCAAGGACGGCCAGCTCGCGATCACCTACAGGATCGGCGAGACATCGATCGAGAAGCTGCTGCAGCGCCTGCGCGAAGCCAATGTCGGCATCGGCGATCTCGCGACCGAGGAGCCCGATCTCGAGGACGTCTTCGTCGCGCTGACGAGTGGGTGACCGTTCAGGGTTTGAAGGCCAGTCCGCCAGCCTTCAGCGCCGCTTTCATCTTCGGGAGACTCGAAGGCCCCATGCCGTGCAGCGCCATGATCTCGCGCTCGCTGTGCCGCGCCAGCTTCTTCACCGAGTCGATGCCGAGCGATTGCAGCGCTCGCCGCGCCGGTGCGCTGAGGCCTTCGATGAAGAAGCCGGCCTTTGCCTTCTCCGCCTCGCAGGCAGGGCAGGTGGGGCAATCGCTGCTCTTGATGTAGGCGTGACCTTTCGGACATGTGCGTTTCGTCGCCGTTCTGGCCATTTGGCGACTCCTTGTGCCCGCGGCGCATGTTATCGGTTCCGGCGTGGGAAGGTTCAAGCATCTTGATGAAGCCGTGAGGGCGCGTGGGCTGGCATATTGCGCAGATCAATGTCGCAAGTTTCCGCGCGCCGCGGCAATCGCCCGTGAACGCCGCATTCGAAGCGGCGCTCGATGTCGTTAACGCAACGGCTGAGGCTTCGCCCGGCTTCGTCTGGCGCATGCTGGGCGAGGGGGAGAATGTCGACGGGACGCTGTTCGCCGATCCACACATCACGATCAACATGACCGTGTGGCAGACTATCGACCATCTGACAGCGTTCGCCTACCGCAATCAGATCCACCGCTCGGTGATGAGGCGGCGCAGGGAATGGTTCGTGGAGCTGCCGGCTTACCTCGCGCTGTGGTGGATCCCGGCCGGAGCACTGCCAACCCTGAATGAAGGGAAGGCGAAGCTCGACCTCATCGCCCGCATCGGCCCCTCGCCGGCAGCGTTTGACTTCAAGACTGTGTTCCCACCGCCCTAGGTGGGGAGCATAAACACGCCCGGCGCCGCAGACAGCACAGGCCTGACCGCGAAGATCGCCAGCGGGTTGTCGTTCCGTCCACCTCCGGCCGCTCCTCGGCAGTCTGCAACGAACCTGCAAGGCTGAGGTTGCCCGCAGCGCGATACGGCCATGCGGGCAAGCGGGAGGGAGGCTTTCGCCATGCCGGCTGCCACAGCGCCCCGGGGGGCTGGGTGCCTTCGGCGCCCCGCACAGGCCGCCTGGTGTGAGCCGGGCATGGGCAATCGCTTCACGCTTGGCTAGGGAGAACGCACTCAGAAGTCGCCCAAGGTTCAATGCAATGCCCCAGGAAAACAAGAACGTTCCGAAAGGGCGGGTGCTGGTCATCGCGGGATCGGATTCCGGCGGCGGCGCAGGCGTGCAGGCCGACATCAAGGCCATCACCATGCTGGGCGGCTTTGCGGCGACGGCGCTCACGGCGCTCACGGTCCAGAACACGCTCGGCGTCAGCGCAGTCATTGCGACCGCGCCGCGGGTGGTGCGCGCGCAGATGGAGGCCGTGCTGAAAGATATCGGCGCCGACGTGCTGAAGACGGGAATGCTTGGCGACAAGCTGCTGGTGGAGACCCTGGCGGAGGCGTTCGCAGACATCGCGCCGGCGTTGCCGCGGGTCGTTGATCCTGTGATGGTGGCGAGTTCCGGCGATGTCCTGCTTCCGAAAGATGCGGTCGATGCCATCCGGCAGCTGATGGTTCCGCATGCGGCGCTGGTGACGCCCAACGCGCCGGAGGCGGAAGTGCTGACCGGCAAGGCGGTCGATACGCTGGACGGACAGCGCCGCGCGGCTGATCGCCTGCTGGAAATGGGCGCTGTCGCCGCGCTGGTGAAGGGCGCACATGTCGGCGGCGACATCATTGTCGATGTCCTGGCGACGCAGGCAGGCGAGCACTTCTTCGACGGTCCGCGCATTTTGACGAAGGCCACGCATGGAACCGGATGCACGCTGGCATCCGGCATCGCCGCGGGCCTTGCGCGCGGGCTTGCGCTCGAGGATGCAGTTGCACTGGCGCGGGCCTATCTCGTCGAAGCGATCAGGCGCGCGCCGGGCCTTGGACAAGGCAGTGGACCGGTCGATCATGGCTGGCCCGTGCGGGACCCGGAGACATTCGCGGACATGTTCGCAAAGTGGAGTCCGGCCTGAGCCGAGGCGCCAGTCCGCAGCCAGGGATCGTGGCGCACGAGGTGACCCGTTCAGCAGCTCTTGCTGCAAGCTGTTTAGTCGAGGCTGGCCGTTTGCAGTCCTGGCTGCTCGAACGCCCACTGGATTTTCATATGGGCGTCATCCAGCGCGGCCGGGCGCGGCGCAAACCGCATCTGTTCCACCGTCGCCTTCGCTGACCGGCGAAACACTTCGGACGAACATGTCGCGACCCGGATCGCGTCGGGCTCGCCCGACGTCGAGACGGCGAAGGTGACGTCGCATGCACCCTCAAGACCCTGCAGGCCAGCCTGAGCCGGATAGCGCAGGTCGAGCTCTGTGACCGGCTTTACATCCGATTTGATCAGGATGGTGAAAGGACGCGCCTCCTGCGAGGCGGGCTGCTGGGCCAGTGCCGGCGGCAAAAGGCTCGCCGCGCCAACCCCGAGAATCGCGTGTATCAGTTTCATGACACTTGTATGACAGACATATGACGGCCTGTCATGCTGCATTGCAAAAAATCTCGCTGACAGCTTGTGGGCGCCGCGCGAGATGCCGAGAATTTTCGGAAGATTTGAAAGGGCGGAAGGCTGACATGAAGCGGGGATCAAGTGCTGGATGGGTCGCGCTGGCCTTGGCGGGGTGCGCCTCAGCCCCCGAACCCATCGATTACCAGGCTGCGTTGATGGCGCCATGTGCCGCGGCCGCGGACGACAAACCATGGCTGGCGGTCGTGAAGTGGGCTGACGGGGAGACCTACCGGCAGGTCACGCGCTTTGAGGCGGACGGTGTGATGGCGTATGCGCGTGAAGACGAAGGCCTGACGGATTTTGACAACGAGCGCTCGGCGATCAGTGGGACCACGCTCACCTTCGACATGAACAACCATTTCGCCGACTACACAGGCACGTTCGACGGTGTCCGGGCGACTGGAACCGTCAAGAATGTGAATGGCAACTCCGGGACATGGACGCTGACGCGCGATTGTGCGGGCTGACCTGCCGGTCAAGCCCGGCTAATCGATCCATCAGGAAGTCTCGTTTCCGAGATCGCGCGTGCAGCGCTAGATCGCGCCCGCAACAGGAGGGTCCGCTGATGCGCGCGTACCGTTTCTTCCAGATCGACGCCTTTGCGGAGCGGGCTATGGCCGGCGGCCCTGCGGGCGTAATGCCGCTCGCGGCCTTTCTGTCTGATGCGACCATGCTTGCCATCGCCGCAGAGAACAACATCGCCGAGACGGCCTTTCTCGTCGCGAAAGGTCAGGGCGTCTGGGACCTGCGCTGGTTTACGCCTGCACTTGAAGTGCCGTTGTGCGGGCATGCGACGCTGGCCAGCGCACACGCGCTTTATGCGCATCTCGGCTTCGATGGGCCGGAGATCGGCTTCGACACACAGTCGGGCCGCCTCAGTGTCAAGCGATTGGCGGACGGGCGACTGGAGATGGATTTTCCAGCGCAGGCGCCGCGCGAGGTCGCGATCCCCGAGGGGCTTGTCGATGCGCTCGGGGCGAGGCCGCAACAGGTCGTGGCCGGGCCCTATCTCATGGCGATCTTTGAGACGCCCGCTGAGATCAGGTCGCTGGCGCCTGACCTTTCGCGTGTCAAAGAAATCTCAGGCGGCGCGACTGGCGGACGTGGCAACCTGGTCTGTGCAGCGCCAGGTGCGAGCGAAGGCTTCGACGTGGTCTCGCGCTTCTTTGCGCCCGGCTCGGGCATACCCGAAGACCCAGCCACGGGTTCGGCCCACTGCATCATCGCCCCCTGGTTTTCGCGTGTCCTTGGCAAAGCCGAACTTGCCTGTTTCCAGGCCTATCCCGGCCGCGGCGCGCATATCACCACGCGTCTGGAGGGCGACCGGGTCAAGCTGATCGGGCGGGCGCGCACCGTGATCGACGGGACGTTCTTTCTCGACTAGCGCCCGAAAAATCCTCGATTTTCGCCGTCCCGAGGGCGCCAGCTTGCCGCGTTGCGGGGTGGGGAGTATGCCGCCATCTGATTCCGGAGCCTCCTCATGGCCGTGTCCACCTATCTCGACTTTGAAAAGCCGGTCGCCGACCTCGAGAAGAAGATCGCCGAACTGGAAGCCACAGGCGGCGCCGCCGTCGGCGAGGAGGTCGGCAAGCTCCGCGAGAAGGCGCAGAAGCAGCTCGAGCTCATCTACTCTCACCTCAACGCCTGGCAGAAGACACAGGTCGCACGCCATCCCGACCGGCCGCACTTCCTCGACTACGTCGCCGGGTTGTTCGATGAATTCGTGGAGCTGGCGGGCGACCGCAAGTTCATGAATGACGATGCGATCCTTGGCGGGCTTGCGCGCTTCCGCGGCAAACCTGTGGTTGTCATCGGCCATGAGAAGGGCCGCGATACCCAGACCCGCCTCAAGCACAATTTCGGGATGGGCAAGCCGGAAGGCTATCGCAAGGCGGTTCGCCTGATTGAGCTGGCCGGCCGGTTCAATCTGCCGGTGGTGGCGCTGGTCGATACGTCAGGCGCGTTTCCCGGCAAGGGCGGGGAGGAGCGCGGCCAGGCCGAGGCGCTGGCGCGCGCAATCGAAGCGTGCCTGACGCTGGACACGCCGATGGTGTCGGTGATCGTGGGCGAAGGCGGATCAGGCGGCGCCGTGGCCCTCGCGTCGGGCAACAAGGTGCTGATGATGGAGCACGCGGTCTATTCGGTGATCTCGCCGGAAGGCGCGGCGTCGATTCTGTTCCGGGACGCCAAGCGCGCCAAGGATACGGCAGAAGCCATGAAGATCACAGCGCAGGATCTTGAGAAGTTCCGCATTGTCGACGCGGTCGTGCGCGAGCCGATGGGCGGGGCCCACCGCGACCCCAAGGGCGCGATCGAGAGAGTTGGAGATGCAATCGAGACAGCGCTGAAGACGCTGGATGGCATGACGCCGGACGATCTGCGCGCCCAGCGTAAAGAACGGTTCTATGCGATAGGGCGTGAAGGTCTCGCCTGAGCGGCGCGCTGGGACCCTTCAATTGCCCCTTGCGGCGAGCGCTCGATGCCGAGCCTGCCGGCGCGCACCTTATCGAGCTGTTCCCGGAATTGCTTTTCTGAATGCAACTTAGCCTGGCTTTTTGTTGCCCACGGCGTGTTGCTGCGCGTTCAAGGCGTGTGCCTTGAGGAACGGCGGTCTGTGCTGATCAGCCCGGATACCGGGCGAGGTCAGGCGAGGTCAGACCTACGCCCGCGCCACATTGGTAACGTCGCCATGGCAGTTCTTGTAACGCTTGCCGGAGCCGCACGGACAGGGCGCGTTGCGCGGTGTCGAGGCCCATGAGGCGGGCGGCTGGCCTTGCGGAGCCGCTTGCGGCGCGGCCTGAGCCGGGGCGGGCGTCGGGCGCGAGGCGATCTGCGGTGCCGTCCGCGCATTGCCTGCATCGGCGCCAGGCGGTTGCTCCATCACGAACTGGCCGCGCATCAGCAGGCGCGTGACGTCCGAGCGCAGGTCGCTCAGGAGGCGCTCGAACAGCGTGAAGGCCTCGTTCTTGAACTCGTTGAGCGGATCGCGCTGCGCATAGCCGCGCAGGTGGATGACGGAGCGAAGCTGGTCAAGATGCCAGAGGTGCTCGCGCCAGCGCGTGTCGACGGCCTGGAGCAGGACCTGCTTCTCGATGAAGCGCATCCTGTCTTCGCCGACCATCGCCGTCTTCTGGCCGTAATAGTCATTTGCTGCGGCGTTGAGTTTTTCGGCGATGTCCTTGCCCTCGACGCCCTCGGTGTTTGCCCACTCGCGCACAGGAACGGGCAGGCCGAGCACGTCAGCAATCTCTTCCTCGAGATCGGCGAGGTTCCACTGCTCCTGATAGGCCTTCTCGGGCATGTGGCGGTTGCACATGTCGTTGACGAGCTGCGTGCGCATCTCGGTGATCGTGTCGTTGACACTGGTGGCGCGCATGAATTCGATGCGCTGTTCGAAGATCGCCTTGCGCTGGTCGTTGGTGACGTCGTCGAACTTCAGGAGGTTCTTGCGAATCTCGAAGTTGCGCTGTTCGACGCGCTTCTGCGAGGTCTCAAGCGCCTTGTTCATCCATTTGTGGGTGATCGCCTCGTCTTCCTTTATGCCGAGGCCGCGCATGATGGCGTCAAGGCGCTCGGCGGCGAAGATGCGCAGGAGATCGTCCTCGAGGCAGATGTAGAACTTCGAGCGGCCCGGATCGCCCTGGCGGCCGGTGCGGCCACGCAGCTGGTTGTCGATGCGGCGGCTTTCATGACGCTCGGTGGCGAGCACGTAGAGGCCGCCAGCGGCAAGCGCCTCGGCCTTCTTGGCGGCAACGTCGGCTTCGATCCTGCCCCGCAGTTCGCGGATCTCGTCCTCGGTGAGCTCGCGGGCCAGTTCCTTGGCGCGCGCTTCGCTCTCGTCGGCGACGCGCATCTCGATGTTTCCACCGAGCTGGATGTCTGTGCCGCGGCCGGCCATGTTGGTCGCGACTGTGACGGCGCCTGGCACGCCGGCCTGAGCGATAATGTAGGCTTCGCGTTCGTGGTGGCGCGCGTTGAGCACCTGGTGAGGGATGCGCTCGGCCGAGAGAAGGTTGGAGAGGACTTCGGATTTTTCGATCGACACCGTGCCGACCAGAACGGGCTGCTTGCGGCGGACGCAGTCGCGGATGTCGGCGATGATCGCCTTGTATTTCTCCTTGCCGGTCCGGTAGACGACATCGTCTTCGTCGATCCGCTTGACCGGCCGGTTGGTTGGAATCTCGGTGACTTCCAGCTTGTAGATGTCCTGGAACTCGGCGGCTTCAGTTGACGCCGTGCCGGTCATGCCGGCGAGCTTGTCGTAGAGACGGAAGTAGTTCTGGAAGGTGATTGAGGCGAGCGTCTGGTTCTCCGGCTGGATCTTCGTGCGCTCCTTGGCTTCGATAGCCTGGTGCAGGCCCTCGGACAGACGCCGGCCCTGCATCATGCGGCCGGTGAACTCGTCGATCAGGACGACCTCGCCGCTCTTGACGATATAGTCCTTGTCCTTCTGGAACAGCTTGTGGGCGCGCAGCGCCTGGTTGGCGTGATGGACCAGCGTGATATTGGCCGGCTCGTAGAGCGAGCCCTGCAGGATGCCGGCCTGCGCCATCAGTTCTTCAATCTTCTCGTTGCCGGTTTCCGAGAAGACGACCTGGCGCGCTTTCTCGTCGAGCGTGAAGTCTTCGGCGGCCAGCTGCGGGATCAGAGCATCGATTGCGATGTAGAGATCGGAACGATCGTCGGTCGGGCCGGATATGATCAGCGGCGTGCGGCTCTCGTCCACAAGGATCGAGTCGACCTCGTCCACGATGGCGTAGCGGTGGCCGCGCTGCACCATTTCGGCCAGCGAGTACTTCATGTTGTCGCGCAGATAGTCGAAGCCGAATTCGTTGTTGGTGCCGTAGGTGACGTCGCAAGCATAGGACGCGCGGCGCTGCGCGTCGTCGAGGCCATGAACAATCTTGCCGACCGACAGGCCGAGGAAGCGGTAGACCCGGCCCATCCAGTCTGCGTCGCGCGAAGCGAGGTAGTCATTGACCGTGATGACGTGGACGCCGCGGCCCTCGAGCGCGTTGAGATAGACGGGCGCGGTGGCGACCAGGGTCTTGCCCTCGCCGGTACGCATTTCGGAGATGCCGCCCTTGTGCAGGACGATCCCGCCGATCAGCTGCACGTCGAAATGCCGCAGACCCAGGGAGCGCTTTGCGGCCTCCCTCACGGTGGCGAAGGCTTCGGGAAGAATGTCATCCAGCTTCGCTCCGTTGGCGACCTGCTGGCGGAAATCCTTGGTCCGCTGGCGCAGGGCGTCATCCGACAGCGCCTCGGTCACCGGCTCGAGCGCGTTGATCCGCTGCACGATGGCCTTGAAGGGGCGAATCTTCCGGTCGTTGACGGACCCGAATATTTTTTGGGCGATCCCGAGCATCTAGACTATCCGCTGCCAGCCTGCGCGATCCGCAAATGGTCGCGATGTCCCTTGCATATAGTGTATACGGGGGAGTTATCCGGCCTCGGCTACACCCGTCCAGCCCTGTGAATTCCCCTGGGGAAACTCACTCGACTTGAGCGTTGCCGAGACGTAAGGACCGGCATTCCCAGTGTCAATCGGACCTCGGGAGTCGTGACTGTTCTCAACGCCCGCCAGCAGCGTGAGGAGGCTTGGAATGGCATTTGGGACACGCAGCGTGCTCATGGCGGTTCTGGCGGTCTGCCTGCCGCTTGCCGGATGCGAGGATACCGACATTCCGGTCGAGGAGGCCTCTGAAAGCGGCCCGTCCGCCGAGGCGGCAACGGTCAACGGCCAGATCATCTACGTTTCGGATGTGGAGCTCGAGGCCCGGATGAAGGGCCTGATCAAACCGGGCGAGACGCTTCCGCCCGGCAGTCCCGAGTTCGACGAAACTCTGGAAGAGCTCATCAAGGTCAAGCTGCTGGCGATGGAGGCGCTGAAACGCGGTCTCGAGGAGGAGCCTGAGTCGCGTCACCGCCTGGAGACGGCGCGCGACAATGTCCTGGGCAGCATCCTGCTGGACCGCATCGCGGCAGAGGAGATTGACGAGTCGGCGATCCGCAAGATGTACGATGCCCAGGTCGCGCTGCTCGAACCCAGGATGGAAGACGAGGCGCAGGTCCGCCATATCCTCGCGCCAACGCGCGAGGCCATCGATTCCATCGCGGCCGAGCTGAAGGCCGGGGCTGACTTTGCTGTACTGGCGGCGCGGCGGTCGAGCGATCAGATGACACGTCTCGATGGTGGCGACCTCGGCTATCTCGCCGCCACAGAGGTCTCGCCCGAACTGGCCCGCATAATCCGCGAGCTTCCCGAGGGCGGCGTGTCGCGGCCGTTCCAGGACGCGTCTGGCTGGCGCATCGTGAAGATCGAGGACATCCGCAAGCGCCGCCCGCCGTCGATTGACGTGCTGCGCGAGACAATCGAGCGCTATCTCAAGACCCAGCAGCTTGAGAAGATTCTCAAGGACCTTCGTGCTGACGCCGAGATTGTGAAGCGCAATCCGGCGCGCTCGTCACGGCTGGACGCGCCTGCGGCAGCGCCTCGCGCCGAACCGATTGCGCCGAAGGCGCCGGCTCCCGCCGCAGCCTCGACCTCGGAGATAACAATCCTCCCGACCGAGCCTGCGCCAGCCCTGCCTGCGCCGGAGACGCGCGATCCGGCCCCGGCCCCGGAGACGCCGATATCGCCCGGCGCACCGCAATAGCCCCCTCCAGAAAGTCGTCCATCGTGGCCTCTGCAAAAGACCTGCCTGTTTCGCCTCTTGCCCCGGAGCGTTTTCCGGACCTGCCGAAGGTGGGCGGCATGGAAGCGGCCACACATTCGCTTGGCCTCTACAAGGGCAGGGTGCGGGATGATCTCCTCCTCGTGCATTTTCCAGCCGGCGCGGCTGTTGGCGGGATCTTCACGACATCCTCGACCCGCTCGGACGATGTCGACCGCTGCCGCGCCGCGCTGAGAGCCGGTGGCGGCCGGGCGCGCGTACTGGTTGTGAACACCGGCAATTCCAACGCCTTTACCGGCGCAGCCGGTATCGCCAAGAATGCGGCGACAATTGCATCGGCACGGAAGCGCTCGGGCTGCCTGGAGCAGGAGGTCTTCCTCTCGGCGACCGGCGTGATCGGTGAGCCGCTCGCCCCGGAGATTGTGTCCGGCGGGGTCGAGGCCATATGGGACAAGCTGGGTCCGCCCGATTTCGAGAAGATGGCGAACTGCATCCGCACCACCGATACCTTCGCCAAGGCGGCCGGCGAGACGGCCGATCTCAACCGGCGCAATGTCTCCATCGTCGGCATCGCCAAGGGGTCGGGCATGATCCAGCCCAACATGGCGACGACGCTCAACTATGTCTTCACCGACGCGAATCTTGGTCCGGCCGTGTGCCAGTCGCTGATCGCCCGGCTGGGCGATCTCACCTACAACTGCATCACGGTGGACTCGGACACCTCGACCTCCGATACGCTGCTTCTTTTCGCGACAGGGGCTGCAGGCGGCGAGCCGATCGAGAACCCAGACGATCCGCGCCTCGCCGATTTCACCGCGGCGCTGCATCGCGTACTGCTCGATCTTGCGACCCAGATCGTTCGCGACGGCGAGGGTGCAACCAAGATCATCGAGATCGCCGTGGAGGGCGCGGCAAGCGACGCCTCCGCCAAAACCATCGCGTGTTCGATCGCCAACTCGCCGCTGGTGAAAACTGCGCTTGCGGCGGGCGACGCGAACTGGGGCCGCGTGGTGATGGCGGTCGGCAAGACAGCCGAACCGGTTGAACGCGACCGGCTCTCGATCTGGTTCGGCGAGCATCAGGTCGCCCATGAGGGGGCCCGGTCCCCAGGCTATTCGGAGGCGTCCGCCACGAAGGCCGTCTTGGGTCCGGAGGTATTCATCCGCGTCGATGTCGGCGTCGGGCGCGGCAAGGCGACGGTTTGGACCTGCGACCTGACCGATGGTTACGTGAAGATAAACGGCGCCTACAGAAGTTGATCGTCCTGCCTACACCGGATGCTTACCTCGTCATGACACAAGGGAAGGATGCAAAACCGCTGGTGCTCGTCGCCGCGGCAGCGCTGGTGCGAGGCGATGGACGGCTGCTGCTCGCGCAGCGGCCTGCAGG
The DNA here is from genome assembly GCA_041166025.1 of Pseudomonadota bacterium. Lineage (GTDB taxonomy): Bacteria > Pseudomonadota > Alphaproteobacteria > Caulobacterales > Hyphomonadaceae > UBA7672. Next base: position 161,552 of record JBEAMJ010000078.1, read on the forward strand.
GAAGCAGATGGCTGGTCTCTGGGAGTTTCCGGGCGGCAAGGTTGAAGCTGGCGAAAGCCCGCAGGGCGCGCTTGCGCGCGAACTCAGGGAAGAGCTCGGCGTTTCCGTGGCCGAGGCCGACATGTCGGCTTTCGCGTTTGCCTCGCACGCGTACGAGAATTTTCATCTGCTGATGCCGGTCTTCCTGGCGCGCAGGTGGGAGGGCGATGTGGCGGCCCATGAGGGCCAGCAGCTGGCCTGGGTATCTCCAGCGGAGATCGAAGCCTATCCGGCGCCTGAAGCCGACATCCCCCTGTTCAAGCATTTCATCGACTGGTCAAAGGCGGGACGCACATGAAAGCCCTCAACGCATTCCTTCGCATGCTCAAGGACCGGTCCGGTGCGACCGTGGTGGAGTACTGCATCATCGCGGGGATCATCTCCGTGGCCGTCGTCGGCGCCGCGAGCGCGATCGGCGGCAGCACGAACAGCTCGTTCAACGCCGTTCAGGCCGGGTTCGCACCGTAGTCATCCGGCCTTTTCGCCCGCATCGTGTTCCCTCACGCCCAGCGCATCGGCAAGGCGGACACTCGCGCTGCCGGGGCGTTTCGCCCGCGGCTGGTCCGGGGAGGGCGCCCAGCCTGACAGCGTGACGAAATCGAAGCTCGCCCGCACCCGACCATCCGCATCGCCAAACCGTTCAGTATAGATCTCCATCGCACGCATCAGGATACTCCGCGTCAGCGGCGGCGCCGTCCGGTTTGCGAAGGCGGCGGTCTCGCCCATGCCGCGCACGTCGGCCAGCAGCCTCAGCGGATGGGCATAGCGCACGATGTGCGTGTCATTGTCCGCAACCGGCATGGCGAAGCCCGCGCGTTGCAGCAGTCCGGCGCCGTCGATCACATCCATGAAGGGCGAGACGCGGTTGGCGGCGCCGCCGCGAACCTGTTCTTCTGCCGCCAGCAGCGACTGGCGCAGTTCTGTGAGCGTGCGCCCGCCGAGCACCATCCCGATAAAGAGCCCGTCCGGTCTCAGCGAGCGCCGGATCTGGATCAGCGCGCCTGGCAAGTCATTGACCCAGTGCAGAGACAGGGCCGAGACGACGAGGTCGAATGCGCCGTCAGCAAAGGGTAGGGCTTCTTCGTCTGCCGCGATGTCCGGCCTGAAGGCTGGCGCGAGGTCCATGCGCACGATCGTGCCGACGCGGCCTTGCAATAACGCGTCAGCCTTAAGGGCGCGCGCCAGGAGGCCGTCATGTGCGCCAAGGTCGAGCACGCGGTCAAAGCGCCGATTTATCGCCGACAATCGGAACGCGATGTCGTTTGCCGCGAGCTGTTTCAGGAAGGAGTGCTGGGTAAAGCTGGCGGCCGCGCGGGTGCGCCGGCGAGCGTGAAGGCCGCGGTCGAAGACGCGCATCGGGTTTGGCGGAAGGTCGGGTGGAGAGGGCATCGAAGCGCTCCTTAGCGGCTGGCGAGCCCTGCGGTAAGGCTTGGCGGGGAGACCTGGTGACTTCGGCGCTCGCTGGCCTGATCTGGCCCCCAGCGCGCTCCGATCTGGCGCCAGGAGCTTGCCGGGCCTGTCGCGCTGCAACCAGAGCTGTGGTTGAAGCTCCACGTCCTCTGCGAGCTGCTCAGTGTGCAGTGTGGCGTGCACCTCGCGATTTTGGTTGGAGAGGGGCGCCAGGCTGTCGGCGGACGCCCGGCGGCGCAATGTTCAGGTTGCGTTCCGCGTCCACTCCGGCCGGAAGGCCCCCGTGAAAGACATGCGCATCCTCGTAGTCGACCATGACCTCACTGCAGGGCAATGGCCCACGCCTCTGCGCGACCCCCCAAAACGGGCAGGGGTTGCATGCGTCGATGTGCTCGCCCGGGCGAGAGTTGCGAGCCTTCAGGCGCCCGCCCTATAGTTTTTGGAACAATTCCAGATACGCACGGTAAAGCGTTAGGAAGTTGTTTTGAGAGCGTCAGCACACTTTATGCAAGAGTGCTAAAATGAGGAGCTGGCCGGTGACGGCGCGCGTTGAGATCTATACCCGAGACTTCTGCGGCTACTGCACACGCGCGAAAAACCTGCTGGCGTCGAAGGGGATCGCCTTCGATGAAATCCGCGCGGGTGACGATCCGGAAAAGCGTCGCGAGATGATCCAGCGCAGCCACGGCACGACCTATCCGCAGGTCTTCATCAACGGCCGCCATGTCGGCGGCTCGGACGACATACACGATCTCGACCGGGCCGGCCGGCTCGATGCGTTGCTCGCCGAGCCGGCTGCGGCGTGAACAGGAAGGCGCCACTGACGTGATCCGCTATTCTCTCGCCTGCGTGGGGGAACATGGGTTCGAGGCCTGGTTCTCGGACTCGGCAGCCTATGACGCGCAGCGCAAGAAGAAGCTGGTTGAATGCCCCGTCTGCGGATCGACCAATGTCCACAAGCAGATCATGGCGCCGATGGTGCGCTCCTCCGACAAGGCCGTTCCGCCGGAGGTCGTCGCGGCGAAGGTCGCGGCCGAGGTCAGAGCGCACATCGAGAAGACGCATGACTATGTCGGCGACAGGTTCGCCGAGGAAGCCCGCTCAATGTACTATGGCGAGATCGCCCACCGTCCGGTCTGGGGCGAGGTGACGCCCGATGTGGCGCAGGAACTCCTCGAAGAGGGCGTGCCGGCCATGCCGTTGCCAAAGCCGCTTGCACCCGAACCGCCCAAAAGCAAGAGACGGGCGAACTGATTGTCGGGCAGTTCGCGCCACCGCGAACCCGTGCTAGACCGCGCGCGAACAAGGGAACCGCCCCATGACCATGGCTGGCTTCATCGATGCTGCCGAAGCGCCGCCGCGCGCAACGAACGAGATCAAGCTCTACGGGCCTGACGCGTTCGTTGGCATGCGGCATGCCGGCCGCCTGGCGGCCGAATGCCTCGACATGCTGGTTCCACACGTCGTTCCGGGCGTGACCACGCAGAGGCTCGACGACCTCGCGCGCGAGTTTGTTCTCGATCATGGCGCGCTGCCGGCCTGCCTGTTCTACAAGGGCTATCGCCACACCGTCTGCACGTCGGTGAACCATGTCGTGTGCCATGGGATCCCGGGACCCAAGACCCTCAAGGAGGGTGATATCGTCAATATCGATGTGACTGTCATCGTCGACGGCTGGCATGGGGATACCTCGCGCATGTACTCTGTCGGTGAGGTCAAGCGCAAAGCGTCGCGCCTGATGGATGTGACATACGAATGCATGATGAAGGGCATTGAGGCGATCAAGCCGGGCGCGCGCCTTGGCGATCTCGGCGCCGCAATCCAGGAGCATGCCGAGCGCCAGCGCTATTCCGTGGTCGAAGCGTTCTGCGGCCATGGGTTGGGGCGGGTCTTTCACGACGCGCCGAACATTCTTCATTTCGGCAAGCGCGGGCAGGGCCAGCCGCTGCTTCCGGGGATGATCTTCACCGTCGAGCCGATGATCAATCTCGGCCGCCCCGATGTCGCGCTGCTGCAGGACGGCTGGACGGCGGTGACGCGCGATCGCGCGCTTTCGGCGCAGTACGAGCACGCCGTAGGTGTGACGGAGACGGGCTGCGAGATCTTCACCCGGTCGCCGGCTGGCCTGCACACCCCGCACACGTCGGGCGCCAGCGCCGACTGATCCGATCGGCGACGGGGGAGGCCGAAGCATCGGACAGTGGAAGGGGCGATGCACAGCTGGCTGAGCACAAGCGTCTCGACGTTATGCCTTGCGCTTTCATGCCGCGCATGGGCGTGAAGCCCTGGCGAGGGAGATGGTCGCCCACGAGATCGCCGGGCGGGCCGAGCTGTCGTCCCCCGCCATCATCCTGGCGGCTAACCAGCCGTCAGGCGATCCCACACCCTCACGCGCCGACATTGATCCCACCTTGAGGATCGGGAACGCGCTCGCCCCGCTGGACATCGAGACTGATGATCACCTTCTCCCCGGGGGCGAGCAAGAGGGTGAGCATGAAGGCCGCCGGGCTGATCTCAGTGCGTTCCGACAGATGAATCCGCCTTGCCCGCAGGCGATCTGTCGCTAGGGTGGTCGAAGGCGGCGCAAGACCGTCCGGAGGGTCACGTTCGCCACAATCTCCCCTGTGGCATCGCGCAATGCGGCCGCGCCGCGGGGAGAATCCATGTCGACTGCAACACCGGCCGCTGAAGGCGCGCCAGCAGAAGGCCAGAGTTTCGGCTCGCCAGGCTACCGGCTCTACGTCCTCCTGATGCTGACGCTGGTCTATACGATCAATTTCATCGACCGGAACCTTCTCAACGTCATCGCCGGACCAATCATCGCAGAGTTCAAGCTCTCCGATACCGAGTATGGCTTTCTCAACGGCCCGCCGTTCGCGATCTTCTATGCGCTGATGGGCATTCCGATTGCGATGATTGCGGACCGGTACAATCGCGTTGTCGTCCTCGCGCTGTGCATCTCGATCTGGTCCATCATGGCGGCGTTGTGCGGCTTTGCAAATTCCTTCCTCTTCCTGCTGTTCGCGCGCATCGGCGTCGCGATCGGAGAGGCGGGCGGCACGCCGCCATCCAACTCGATCATTGGCGATTACTTCAAGCCGCGCAGTCGCGCCAACGCCCTTGGTGTCTTCGCTATGGGCGTCACCATCGGCGGTGCGCTGTCGAATTTCTTCGGAGGCCCCATCGCAAGCGGCCTCAACGGGCCGGCGCTGCAGAAGCTGTTCGAAGGCTGGGGCTGGGATTGGGCGCTCAGACTCACCGACTGGAGCCAGGTCGAGGGCTGGCGCGTCGCTTTTGTCGTCATCGGCGCGCCGGGCGTGCTTATTGCGCTGCTCTTGCTCATCACCGTCAGGGAGCCCCCGCGCGGCTATTCCGATCCGCCAGGCACTGTGCGCGGACAGAAGGCCAGCATGCTCGAGACGCTGAAGGAGCTCGGACCCAAGCCGACCTTCTGGACGATGGCGATGGGCGCGGCGCTCGTGGCGCTGGTGGGTTATGGCCTCACCGCTTTCCAGGCCCCAATGGTTGGCCGCCTGCATGGCGTCGATGCCGGAACGTTCGCGCTCCAGTTCGGCGGGCCGCTGGCGATATTCTCGGCTGTCGGGACCTTTCTGGGCGGCTTCATCATCGACAGGGCGTCTCACCGGGTGAACGCGGCGGTCGCTCTGGTCCCAGTCTTCGGCATGCTTCTGGCCATGCCGCTCTACATCTTCGCCTACTTCCAGCCGACGGAGAACCTCTACACGGTGGCGCGTCCCGTCTGGTGTCTTGGGGCGATGCTTCACTACATGTATCTCGGCTCGCAATACACGATTGGGCAGGGCGTGGTGAGTGCGCGCGGGCGAGCATCGGCCATCGCGATCCTGCTGCTGATCATCGCTCTCATCGGCAACGGTATCGGACCGCTTCTGACCGGCGCCCTTTCGGACATGTTCATGAGCATGGAGCTGCGGACGAGTGCGTTTGCCGACATGCTGACCTCCTCGTTGTGCCGCGATGCGGTGCAGGTGGCCGGGCTGCTGCCCGAGCAGCAGGCCGTTTGCGGCGCGGCCTATGGCGTCGGGCTCCGCTACGCGATGGTGGCGACGGCGCTGGTCTTCGTACCCGCGGCGCTGTTCTTCTTCCTGTCCTCGCTCACCCTGAAGAAGGACATGCTGGCGCGAACCTACTGAGCGTAGTGTGGATTACAGTCTCAGTTTGCGTTCGCAGCATGACGAGGTTGTCAGCGCTGATGGAGCCGGACGAGCCAATTGCGGGTGGACGCTCGGACGCAATGCCGTAAGCATTCGCATTGACACAGAAACGACTGGCGTGCGCGAAACGCCGGCGAACCGGGAGACATGCGCGCATGAGCACGCACGCGGGCGCAGCAGGAGCTGGCGTTGCCGACGCCGCCACCGAAGGTCAGGGACACATCACCGGTTACGGCACGAAGAGTTATCGGAGCTTCGTGCTGACGTCGCTGCTGATCGTCTACATCCTCAACTTCCTTGATCGTGGCTTGCTCGGCATCGTGTCCGAGCCGGTCATGAACGAGCTTGCAATTACCGACGGCCAGTTCGGCCTTCTGACTGGCATCGGCTTTGCGCTTTTCTATTCGATCGTCGGCATTCCGCTCGCTCGCTACGCCGAGTACGGCAACCGCGTGTGGATCATGACGGTCTGCATCGCGCTGTGGTCCGGTGCGACCGCCCTTTCGGGCATGGTCGGCCCGGTCGAGATCGGGGGCGTGGTGATCAGCGGATTCGTGATGATGCTGATCTGCCGGGTTCTTGTCGGCGTCGGTGAGGCCGGGTGCACGCCGCCAGCCAACTCGATCATCGCAGACTACTATCCGCCGCACCGTCGCTCAACGGCGCTGGGTTTCTATGCGATGGGCGTCACCGCCGGAACCCTGTCGGCCAACCTCATCGGCGGCCCGGTGGCCGATGCATTTGGGTGGCGCACGGCATTCATCTCGATTGGCCTTGCGGGCATCGTCATTGCCGTGCTGTTCAAGCTGACCGTCAAGGAGCCTCCGCGCGGCTACTCCGATCCGCCGGGCATGGTGCGGCCGAAGCGCGCCACGTTTGTGGAAGCCTTGCAGGAACTAGGCTCCAAGAAGTCCTTCTGGCTAATGGCGGCGGGCGCGACGCTTGCATCTTTCTGCGGCTACGGCATCACGACCTTCCAGACGTCCTTCCTGATCCGCACGCATGGCGTGTCGCTCACCGAGGCGACGCTGCTTTTCAACGTTCCGTCTGCCTTCTTCGCGTCGATCGGCGTCTTCATGACTGGGTGGATCGCCGAGAAGGTGGTGAAGACGCGGCCGAATGCCATTGCGTGGTTGCCCGCCGTAGGGCTCATCGCCTGCGTGCCGTTCTACGTTGTGGGCTTTTCCTCGGACAACAAATGGGTCGCATTGGTCGGCATCTGCATGGGCGCTGGCATCAAGTACGGCTACATCGCCGCCCAGTATACAATCGGGCAAGGCGTGGTTGGCGCACGCACGCGCGCGACAGCAACCGCAATCCTTCTCTTCATCGTCAACCTGCTCGGCTATGGCGCAGGCCCGCCCTTCATCGGGTTCGTGTCGGACTTGCTGTTCAGCATGCAAGCCAACGCCGAGGGCTTCAGCGACATCGCGCGCGCATCCTGCAAGGGCGCATTGCTGCAGGCCTTGCCAGAGGCAGCGCAGGCTTTCTGTCGCGCAGCGGAGGCCAGGGCGTTGCAGACATCGCTGGTGATCACTTCGGTCCTCTATGCAACTCCGGCCATTTTCTTCCTGCTCTGCATCAAGACTCTGCAGAAGGACCTTGTCGCGAAATGAGCCCGAGCGGCGTGCTCGCGATCGGGCAACGCCTTTTCACGCGACGGCAAACGCCCGGGCGCGCCAGCGCATGTGCAGGTAGACCTGCCACGCCAGGCGCAAAGCGAGACCGCCCCGGAATCCTCTCAAGGACTCCGGGGCGGGCCGTCGCGGGTAGAACTGGCGATCAGGATCAGCCGGCGAGGCGCTGGATGTAGTCGAACTCGCGGGCGCGACGCTCGCGCTTCTTGGCCGGCTGGAAGGCGACGCGAGCGTGCTCGGCGCAATAGGGCGAGCCTTCAGCAGTGCCATGACCACAGAACCCGAAATTGGCGTCGGCAGGATCGCCGATCGGCCATTTGCACATCGAGTCCTTCACGGTGAGGACGGTGACCATATCACCATTGGGAAGGCGTTGTGGCTCCACATTGGCCTCAGCCTCGGTGATGTGCGTGTGGACGGGTTCGGGGCGAACTGCCACCGCCGCCCCGCTGCGCGCGACCACGGCTGGCGCCTGCCGCGGGACCGGCGCGGGTTTCGGGCGGGCAAGCCTTGGCGGACGCTTGACGGGGCGGGACGGGGTCGCCCGCCCGGAGAGTCCGAGGCGGTGCACCTTGCCGATCACAGCATTGCGCGTCACCGCGCCAAGTTTCTTGGCGATCTGGCTGGCGCTGTGCCCCTCGGCCCAGAGTTTCTTCAGTTCCGAGACGCGTTCTTCGGTCCAGCCCATGAATTGTCTCTCCACAGCCTAGGGGAATCATGCAAGACACAATATATGGGTCGTGCTCGCACGCCCGCTTGCCCCAATACCTAGGAATAGTAGCTGGCGACGCGATACCCGCAACATGCTGGGGGCCTTGCTAACAGCTAAATCAATATATTGGTGTTGTACACAGTCTGCGTGAGTCACGGCGCCGCGGACCTGCTTTGCCCTGCCTGTGGCGCCGCGGACTCAACTCCGACGCGAGTTCCCATGCTGGAAAGATGATCCGCGGCCTGTAAGCTACCCCGACGAGAAACTCGGGGAGAAAAACAATGATCCGCATGTTCTGCGCCTGCTCGGCCCTGGCCCTTGCCGCCTGCGGTGGCGGTGAGCCTGCGACGCCCGAGGCGCCCGCTGCGTGGACGGTGGGTGAGTTCATCGGCCCCTCGCCGTTCCACGGCCTGCACGGCCTTGCGGTGGAGGAGGACGGAACCGTGCTCGCAGGTAGCGTGGTGGGGCAGGCGATCTATGCGGTGGATCCGGCAACGGGCGCGGTCACGGAACGGATGGGTCCGCCCGACGGGATGGCCGACGACATCGCCTTCGGCCCCAAGGGCGAGATGGCGTGGACCGGCTATCTGACCGGCAAGGTCTTCATCCAGGAGAAAGGCGGCCAGCCGCGACTGATCTCGTCCGGCCTGCCTGGGTCGAACTCGCTCGCCTTCACGAAGGAGGGCCGGCTCTATTTCACACAGGTCTTCCTCGGCGATGCGCTCTACGAGGCTGACGTCACCGGCGCGCAACCGGCACGGCTCATCCGCAAGGACCTCGGTGGCTTCAACGGCTTCGAGGTCGGACCTGACGGCATGCTCTACGGGCCGCTCTGGTTCAGGAACGCCATCGTGAAGATCGATCCGGCCACGGGCAAGGACACCGTCGTCGCCGGCGGCTTCCAGATTCCCGCCGCCGCGAATTTTGGCCCGGACGGCAATCTCTACGCGATTGACACCAAGACCGGGGAAGTGAAGCGCATCGACATGAAGACCAAGGCGGTGAGCGTGATCGCCACGCTCGCCCCCGCGCTCGACAACCTCGCCATTGCGAAGGACGGCACGATCTACGTCTCCAATATGGCTGAGGCAACGATCTATGCGATTAATCCGGCAGACGGCGCGGTCCGCAAAGTGGTGAGCGGACCGCTCGCGACACCGACCGACCTCGTGATGAGCGATGGTCCCGAGGGCGAGAAGCTTCATGTCGCCGACGTGTTCACCTATCGCGTCATCGACACCGCCACGAAGGCCATCACCGATCCGCTGCGCATGTATCGTGACGAAACCGAAAACCAGCTCGGCATCGGCGCAGGCAAGTCGAAGGTGCTGATCACGTCCTGGGCGGCCGGCATGGTGCAGGTGGTCGACCGCGCAACCGGCGCGGCGAAGATCCATCACGGTTTCACCGCGCCGACCGATGCGCTCGAACTCGCCGACGGCCGCCTGATCGCGCTCGAGGCTGCAACTGGCACGATCCGCCCGGTGACTGACACGGAGGCGCCCGGCGCGCCGATCGTCTCCGGTCTCAACTTCCCCGTCGCGATGGTCGAGGCGGGAAATGGCAAGCTTTATGTCACCGAGACCAATCCGCAGGCGAAGGGCGCGCTCGCCGAGGTCGACCTCGCCACGGGCGCGATCACCCGGGTGCTTGAAGGGCTGGAGGGCCCCGAAGGCGTCGATGTCGGCGCCGATGGACGCGTCTACCTGGCCGAGGCCAGCGCGGGCCGCGTCATCGCCTTCGATCCGAAGGACAAGTCCAGAACGGTCATCGCCGAAGGTCTCAAGACCGGCCTTCCCGCTGCGGAGGGCACGCTGCCTGCCTACACAACGACAGGCCTCGCCGTCTCCCGGAAGGACGGGTCGGTCTATGTTGCTTCCGACATCACCAACGCCATCTACAGGATCACGCCGCCGCAGAATTAGCGCCCAGGAAAATGTCGGGCGCAGGGCGCGCCGCGCGTCCTTCGGACGACAGAAGGAGACTGCGATGCGCTTCGTGATGCTGATGTACCCCGGACCTGCCGCCGAGACCGAACACAAGCCGGTTCCCGACGGCGAGGCTGGCGACACGCTCGTGCAGGAGATGGTCGCCTTCAATCAGCGCATGGTTGATGCCGGCGTGATGCTGGGCGGCGAGGGGCTGAAGCCCACGCGTTACGGCGCCCGCGTCAAGTATCAGGGCGGGGGGAAGACCCTCGTGCTCGACGGTCCCTTCACCGAGACCAAGGAAGTCCTCGGTGGTTACTGGGTGATCGATTGCGCCTCGCTGGAGGAGGCCGTCAACTGGGCGCGCCAGGCGCCTTGCCCCGCCGGCGAGTTCATCGAGATCCGCCCCGTCTGGACGCCGGACGACTTCGGCCCCGAGATCGCCCGGAAGGAACGCGAGCAGATGGCGCAGATGGAACGACAGGCCGAGGAGAAGCACGGCCGCTAGAGCATATCGCGCGGGATACGGGCCTCGTGCGTGCGCGTGAAGATATCCTTGCCGCCCTCGCTGGCGCGCAGCGTTTCGAGGAGCTGGAAGGCTTCTGCATCAGCGCGCAGTTCGCAGGAGGCCTCGACTGCGCAATCCCACCCCTCGCGCGTCCATGACGAGCGCGAGATCTGGCGCCAGATGCAGGACAGCGGATCGCCCACATTCATCTCGCAGGACTGTTCACCGCTGGATGACAGCGTCGTTCCCACGTCTGTGACCGGATAGGGCGCAGCCGGCGTTGTGTGGACCAGAAGAACCTGTCCGTTCGCATCGGGCGCCGCGGGGCTGTAGTCCGGCGCGGGGCTGGCGCCTGAGGTCTGCGCAATGGGAAAGGGCGCCGGCCTTCTCTCGGGCTGGCGGACGGGCAGCGTCAGCGTCGAGACGCCCGTCGGCAGCGTCAGGGCAGGCTGTTCGGGCGAGGGCCACACCATCGGCCAGCAGCCCTCCGAGATGGCGAGGCGCACCCGTGATCCGGCGGCGAAGCGGTGGGCGATGGCGCGCAGGTTCAGCTCGATCGCGTAAGGTCGTCCAGGTTCGAGCGCTTCGGGCGCAGCCATCGAGATGCGGCGGGTCAGATTGAGCGCGCCCCACGTCACCAGCCAGCTGGCGCCATCCGGCTTCACCTCGCAAAGCCGCACGAACAGCTTCGCGATCTTCCTGTCCGCGGCGACCTGCACGGCGAGGCGCGGCGATCCCACAATTTCCATGGTTTCTTCGAGCGGGGGCGTGTCGAACACGGCGCACATCGCATCGTCATGGCTTTGCTCGATCGGCAACCGGTCGAGCCATTCCGGCCTGGTCGTGCCGACGATGCCGCGATCGCGGTGCACGATGTCAGCGCTGATCCGTGCAATCGGTTCGAGCCCGCCGGAATTCAAGTACAGACGCCGGGGCCCAGTGGCCAGCGGCCATGTCTCCCCCGCGATCCACCGGCCGGGGACAGGCCCGCCCTGCGAGGCCGTCCCTTCGGGCGTGAACAGGCGCAGGCGCGGTTCGTCCATGATCCCCGTCGCTTCGCCCAGCAGCCAGTGGCGCCACCAGCGCACCTCTTCCTGCGCCCAGGCAAGGCCCTGCGGAGCGGTATGGGGATAGGTGTGCCCCCACGGACCGATGATGCACTTCGCGGGCGGACGATGATTGGCGAAGGCGCGCAGCATCGGCTCCGAATAGGTATCGCTCCAGCCGCTCACGAAGTAGGCAGGAACATCGATGGCGTCCGGGGTCTCGCTTACCGAGCCGCGCCGCCAATAGGCGTCCTCGCGCTGATGCTGCAGCCAGGTTGCGAGGATGGGCGGGCTCGCTTCCAGCCGTTCGCGCCAGGCCGCGCGCCACTCCTTACCGAACACGGCCGGATCGGGCGGTCCTGCCATCACCTTCTTGAACAGTACGCCCCACTGGAAATTGGTCAGGCCCAGCGCGCCGCCGATATAGTGGGCATCGTCGGTGTAGCGCCGGTCGCAGGCGCTCATCGGCATGATTGCCTTCAACGCGGGCGGACGGCGCGCCGCCACCTGCAGCGTGTTGATGCCGCCCCAGGACAGGCCGCGCATGCCTACCGCGCCGGTGCACCAGTCCTGACGCGCGAGCCAGGCGATGGCTTCGAGGCAATCCTCAAGCTCCGCCTCTGAATACTCGTCCCTCGCCACGCCTTCGGAATCCCCCGAGCCGCGTACGTCCAGCCGTGCGAACGCGATGCCCGCGCTTGCGAGCCTCTCGCCCCAGACATCGTCGAGCGCGCGGTAGAGATCGCGCTTGCGATAGGGAACGCACTCCAGCACGACGGGCGATTGCGCGCCTTCGGGCAACCACAGGCGCGCCGACAGCTGAACGCCATCGCGCATGGGCACGCGCTGGTGCTCGATCACGCGGAAGCCCCCCGGCGCCGGAGGCGTCCACGGCGCGATGGCGCACCCCGCCGCAAGCCCGGCGCCGGCCAGCAACACGCTGCGTCGATCGAATTCCGGCTGAATGAGCGCCTCCGGGTTTCTGTACCATTCTTGCCGGGCTGGAGGGCGGAATCCATTCAATTCGTGGTCCGCGATTCACGAAACTCTACAGCCTTGCCTGCGATAACGGCTGTTCTTGCGCCGGAAGCAGGTTAACCGCCAATGCGGGTCGAGGCCGTCCATCCCGAGGCATTGTCGGACGGCGACATCGCCGCCTGGCGCCGCATGCTGGCGGCTGAACCTGAGCTCTCCAGCCCCTATCTGACGCCTGACTGGACACAGCTCGTTGCCCGCCATCGCGGCGGCGTGCGCGTCGCACTCTGGCGCGATGCTGCTGGGGCGGCGCAGGCATTTCTCCCGGTCCAGCTGTCCGGCGCCTTTGCTGCGATGCCGGTGGGCGGGCCGATCTGTGATTACCAGGCCGTGATCGCACTGCGCGCGTGTGTGCTGGACTTGCCGGCCGCAGCAAAGGCCCTCGGCGTTGGCCGCATCGACATGGGCGCGGGACTTCGCAACAGCCTTGTCGCGCCCTGGCTGCGCACAAGCGATACCGGTCATGTCGTGCGGCTTGAGGGCGGCTGGGACGCCTGGTGCGCCAACCGGCGCGCAGCCGGAACGAAGCTCCTCTCCCGCGCGCGCAATCGCCTTGCCCGGCTGAAGCGCGATCATCCCGGTGCGGTCAGCATCGAGCCGTTCTCGACGGACCCGTTTGCGTTCGAGGCGCTGATCGCGTGGAAGCGCGACCAGATGCGGCGCACCCGCGTGACCGACATCTTCCGCTATGCCTGGGTCGACGACATCGTGCGCGGCGCCTTCGCAGCGCCAGCTTCCGGCTTCGAATTCGGCGGCGCGCTGTTCGTGCTGCGGGTGAGGGCGGCGCCGGTTGCCGTGCTCTTCTGCCTGCGGGCCCGAAAAGCGCTCCATACCTGGTTCGTCGCCCACGATCCTGCTTTTGCCGACTACTCGCCGGGGACGATCATCTTCGTCGAGACGATCCGCGCGGCGGCCGGCGAGGGCTTCACCGAGGTCGATCTCGGTCCGGGCAATTATCCTTACAAGCACAGCCTCGCCAGCCACGGCCGCCCCATCGGCGCCGGCTTCATCGGCCGCCCCGGCTTTGCGGCGAGCTTGAAGGCAGCAGAGTTCGGCATTCGCGCGACGGTCGAAACCTTGCCAGTTGGGCGCGTGCGCCACTGGCCGGCCAAGGCGATGCGGCGGCTGGATATCGCCCGCGGCCTTGCCCCACCGCCCGCCCAGCTGGCCTGAAGGCGACGCGAACAGGCTTTGATCCGGTCAAAATAAGGTATAGGCAGCCCGCAACTTCCCCTGAGAAAGGCAGCCGCCGTGACCTCGCAGACCGCTCCGACCCGATCCGAGACAGCCAACGACGCCGTGACGTCGCTTCCGGTGACGCTGGCTGACATCGAGGCGGCCGCAGCGGCGATCGAGGGCCGTATCGAGCACACGCCGCTGCGCTATTCGCGCACGCTTTCCGAGATCACGGGCGCGCAGGTCTGGATCAAGTTCGAGAACCTGCAATTCACTGCCTCGTTCAAGGAACGCGGCGCGCTCAACAAGCTGCTCTCCCTCTCCAACTCCGAAAAGGCCGCTGGCGTGATCGCCATGTCGGCGGGCAACCATGCGCAGGGCGTCGCCTATCACGCCTCGCGCCTCGGCATACCCTCCACGATCGTGATGCCCAAGGGCACGCCTTTCGTGAAGATCGAGCACACGCGCAATTTCGGCGCGAAGGTGATCATTCACGGCGAGACGCTGGCTGACGCTGATGCGCACGCGCGCCAGCTCGAAAAGGAGCAGGGCCTCACCTTCGTCCATCCGTTCGACGATCAGCATGTCATCGCGGGGCAGGGCACGATCGGGCTCGAGATCATGGCGGCTTTGCCGGATTTCGACGTCATGGTGATCCCGGTCGGCGGTGGCGGTCTGTCGTCGGGTATCGCCACCGCGATCAAGTCGCGCCGCCCAGCCACGTCGATCATCGGCGTGGAGCCGGCGCTTTATCCCTCGCTCTCGGCCGAGCTGCGCGGGGAGGAGGCCAAGGTCGGCGGCGCCACGATCGCCGAGGGCATCGCCGTCAAGAAGGTCGGCAAGCTCACAGCCCAGATCCTGCGCCAGCTGATGGACCGCGTCATCCTGGTGAGCGAGGATGAACTTGAACGCGCCGTAACGCTGTTCGCAACCGTTGAGAAGACCGTCGCCGAGGGCGCAGGCGCCGCCGGCCTTGCCGCGCTTCTGGCCGAGCCGTCCCTGTTCAGGGGACGCAAGGTCGTCCTTGTGCTCTGCGGCGGCAATATCGATACGCGGCTGCTGGCGTCGGTGCTGACCCGCTCGCTGGTGCGCGAAAAGCGGATCACATCCGTCCGGATCATCGGCAATGACCAGCCGGGGCTGCTTGCCAAGGTCAGTACGGTGATCGGCGACAATGGCGGCAACATCATCGAGGTGTTCCACAACCGCATGGCGCTCGATGTTCCCGCCAAGGGGGCCGAGTTCGACATCACCATCGAAACCCGCGACGCGCTGCACACGCAGGACATTATCGACGCCCTGACCAAGGCCGGCTTCCCGCCCCGCGCCACCTGAGCCAAGGCCTTGTGATCAACCCCTGACACGATCCTCGGCTTGCGCTCTCGCACTGCCCGCGAAGCAGTGCTAACAGGCAGGCGACGATCCGGGAGACCTGAATGAAACGATTGGTGTTCGCAGCTGCGGCCATGCTCGCGCTTTCGGCCTGCACGCCGGCGGCGGTGGATCCCAATGATCCGTGGGCGGCGCTCGAGCCGTGGAATCACAGCCGCGCCGACGTCGAGAAACTCCCCTCCGGCGTTGAGTACGTCATCGTGCGCAAGGGCGATGGCAAGGGACCCAATCCGGGCCCCCGCGACGAGGTCGAGGTCAATTACGAGGGCCGGCTCGCCAGCAACGGCCAGGTGTTCGATTCGTCCTATGACAGCGGGAAGCCGATCTCGTTCCGTCTAAATGGCGTCATCCCCGGCTGGACCGACGGTATCCAGAAGATGCAGCCGGGCGACATGTTCGTGTTCTGGATCCCTTCCGATCAGGCCTATGGCGAGCGCGGCTCGCCTCCGGCCATCGAGCCGAACTCCGATCTCATGTTCAAGGTCGAGCTGCTCGGCGTCACGCCCGACCCGTGGAACAAGGCTGCGCCCTGGCCGACTGATTCCTCCGAAGTGGTGCGACGTCCGTCGGGCCTCGAATACCTTGCGGTTAAGTCGGGCCCGGGCGACGGCGCTTCGCCGACCGACGCGGACGAAGTCGTTGTGCATTTCGAGGGGCGCAAGGAGGGCATGCAGCCTGAGGAAGGCGAGTCGGCCGACGATCTTCGCCATCGTTCCATCGTCGCGTCCACCTACGAGGAGGGCCAGCCCAAATTCTTCCCCGTGAAGGATCTTGTTCCGGGGTGGGCCGAAGTCGTGAAGCTCATGCGCCGTGGCGATCGCTGGATGGTGCGCATGCCGTCGCAACTGCTCTATGGCGAGGAGGGCGATGGCCGCATCGCCCCGGACGAGACAATCATCTACGAGCTCGAGTTGCTCGACTTTGCCCCTGCGCAACCGGCAATGCCAGCGCCGCAATAGCCGACGCCTACCCGGCCACAACGCCCATCCCGCGGCCAACGGCCGGGCGAATGCGCAACCGCTCCGCCCAAGCCTGCGCATGCGGGTGCGCGCGCAGGTCTGCGTTCGCAACCAGTGGATAGATCGCCATGTCGATCACCGTGTAGGCCTCGAGCAGGAAGGCGCGGGTCTCCAGCTGCGCCTCGATCGCGTCCAGTCCCGGCGGCGCCTTGGCCAGCCAGGGAGCGGCCGTATCGGCATCGGCCAGGAATCTCCCCGTCTTGCGCGCCAGCGCCATCAGGATGTTGGCATGCCCCGGCATCCTTGCCTGGCCGACGACCGTCACCGGTACCGGCGCGCGTCCGGGAGCGAGCGTGTAGTCGAGCATCATCTCTTCCAGCGCGATGCCGATCGCCTGGCTGTCGGGTCCGCTTCCGGCGTGAAACAGGATCATCCTCCCCGCTTAAGCCTTGCGCCGTCTTTGTCCATGGCTAGCCTCGGCGCCATGACATCCCTTGCCCGCGTCCGCGACATCCTCCACCGCCTCTGCGCGTTCGACACCACGTCGCGCGATTCGAACCTGCCGCTGATCGAATGGGTGGAGGATTTCCTGCGCCCGCTTGGCGCCGCGATCACGCGCGTGCCGAGCGCGGATGGGAAGAAGGCCAACCTGTGGGCCCGTCTTGGCCCTGATGCGCCCGGGGGCATCGTGCTGTCCGGCCACACGGATGTGGTACCGGTCGACGGCCAGCCCTGGGTCACCGATCCGTTCGACATGGTCGAAACCGGCGGCAGGTGGTTTGCGCGCGGGACCACCGACATGAAGGGTTTCATAGCCCTGTCGCTTGCCCATGCCGAGACGATTGCAAGCCTGCCGCTCAAGAAGCCCGTCCATTTTGCCTTCTCCTACGACGAGGAGATCGGCTGCGCCGGCGTCGAGCCGATGATCGAGGAGATCGGCCGGCGCGGCGCAGCCCCTGCTGTCGTCTGGGTCGGCGAGCCGACCCTCTGGGGCGTTCTTTCGGCTCACAAGGGCATTCGGGACTACGAGGTCCGGATCACGGGGAAGGCCGCGCACTCCTCGGACCCGCGCATGGGCGCCTCCGCCATCCATGAGGCGGTTGATCTCCTCGGCACGCTCCGCCGCATTGCGCGTGAGCAGGAGGACAACGCGCCGACGCATTCCGAATTCGATCCGTCATGGACGACCATCACCGTCGGCGAGATCGGCGGCGGTACCGCGCCCAACATCCTTGCGCGCGAATGCCGCTTTGTCTTCGACGTGCGCACCGTTCCGGGCAACAATCCCGATGCGATGCTGGCGCCGTTCTTCGACCATGTCGCCCGCGTGCACGACAAGCTCGCCAGGCTCGGCCGCGAATGCGGCGTCATCGTCGACAAGCGCGCTGACGCCCCGCCACTGCAATTGCAGCGCGACAGCGCTGCCGAGACCTTCATGCGCGCGCTGACCGGCGACAACCAGGTCCGCGTCGCCGCTTTCGCCACGGAGGCGGGCCAGTTCCAGAAGGCCGGCTTCCCGGCCGTCATCTGCGGCCCAGGTTCTGTGGAACAGGCGCACCAACCAAACGAGTTTGTGGCGGTGTCGGAGATGGAGAGGGGGCTGAAAGTGTTCGCCCGCTTCATCGAGACGTTGCGGCAGTAGGGCGCATTTGGCAAAGCACGCGACGCCAGCTGGCGGGTTGCGTTGCGCTGCATCCGTCCTAGGACGACTCACCCTCAAGATAGGGCTCCACCTTGCCCTTGAGCAGCAGCGTCATCGGATTGCCCTTGCGATCCAGCGCCGCGCCCGCGACCACGCGCACCCAGCCCTCGCTGACGCAGTATTCCCAGACATTGGTCTTCTCGGCGCCGTTGAATCGGATGCCGACGCCGCGCTCCAGCAGCGCCTTGTCGTGCCAAGGGCTCTTGGGGTCCTGGCTCAGCCGGTCGGGCATGCTTGTTGTCATGGCGCGCGTCCTCTTCGGCTGGCTCCATGCCTCAGTCCGTCGGCGAAGGCTAGACCGGCTCGCGGCCCCAGGCCACGAACGGCCCGTTCCGGAAGCCGTCGGCCGCTTTGCCATAGGCGAAGGGTCCGCCATCTGGCTGGATGACATGGCCGCCTGCTGCGGCGAGCACGGCATGCCCCGCCGCCGTGTCCCACTCCATCGTCGGGCCCCAGCGCGGATAGAGGTCGGCCTTGCCTGAGGCGACCCAGCAGAATTTGAGCGACGATCCGATGCCTGTCTGTCGCGTGATTTTTCGCGCTGCAAGAAACGCCCTGGTCCGCTCATCGAGGTGCGAGGAGGAGGTCACCGCGGTCAGCCCGTCCGGCGGATAGGCGCGCGTCGTCATCTGCGCCCCGCCGCGCACGGCGGCGCCGGCGTCGAAGTCGGCGATCATCACGGCGCGCGCACCGCCCCAGAACATCTCCCGCCGCGCCGGTGCATAGACGGCGCCGGCCACCGGAACGCCGCCGCAGATCAGCGCGATGTTGACGGTGAAGTCGCCTTTGCGCTGGATGAACTCCTTGGTTCCGTCGACAGGATCGACCAGCAGGAACGCCTCGCCCAGCGTCGCGCCGAACCCTTCGCGCGCTGCGCGCTCCTCTGCCAAGACAGGCACGCCCGGAAGCGCCGCATCGAGCCGCGCGAGGATCACTTCCTCCGCCCGTTCGTCCGCATCGGACACCGGGCTGTAATCCGCCTTGGTGCGATGCTCGAAATCGCTGGCATAGACCTCCATCACCTTGACGCCTGCTTCGGACGCGATGGCGGCAAACAGCTGCGCCAAAGCGTCGCGATCTTCCTCGGTCGGGCGGGGCAGGGTGAAGGGCATTGCAGGTTCCGATCAGCCGCGCGACCCATCGCGGCTTGCCAGCGATCTGTCAATCACGCCAGCCCGTCGTCCCGGGTTCCCGGCTGGCCCAGCTTCAGTCCGGCGAAATCGAACAATTCGCCATCGACGAGATGTGAGGGCCGCACATGGCCGAGCGCGCGCGCCATGATCTGACGCCGCCCCGGATTGCGCTTCTCCCAGTCATCGAGCAGCGACTTGATCTGCATGCGCTGCAGGCCCTCCTGGGATCCGCAGAGATTGCAGGGGATGATCGGATACTGCATCAGCGCCGCAAAGCGCCGGATATCATCCTCCGCGCACCCGATCAGCGGCCGCAGCACGAAGAGATCGCCTGCATCGTTGACGAGCTTCGGCGGCATCGCCGCCATCCGCCCGCCAAACAGGAAGTTGAGCATGAAGGTCTCGAGGGCATCGTCCCGATGGTGTCCCAGCACCACCGCCTCGCATCCTTCCTCGCGCGCAACGCGGTAGAGAATCCCGCGCCTCAGCCGCGAGCACAGTGAACAATACGTGTTCGAGGCCGGGACTTTTTCCGTCACGATCGAATAGGTGTCTTCCGTGACGATCCGGAACGGCATGCCGATCTTCGCGAGGTAATCCGGCAGGATCTGCGTGTCGAATCCCGGCTGGCCCTGGTCGAGATTGCAGGCCAGCAGGTCCACGGGCAGCGCCCCCTGCCACTGCAGGTCGAGCAGCACGGAGAGGAGTGTGTAGCTGTCCTTGCCGCCGGAAAGACATACCAGCCAGCGCGGCCGCTTGCCCGTTTCCGGATGCGGTGCGCTTAGCATGCCAAAGGCGCGGATCGCCTCCTGCGTCTGCCGCACCAGCCGCTTGCGCAGCTTCCGGAAGGTCACGCTGTGCGGAGCATCCGCGAACACGGGATGCAGGTGCGTGAAGGCCCCTGCGTCGGCTTCAGGCTGGTCTGTGAGATCGTCAGCCATGCGGACGTCCTGCGTCGGCTCCTGGCCGGCTTACCGGAAGCGGATCAGGCCGCCTGCAGCACGCCCTTCTCTTCGAACAGCTGTTTCAGCTCGCCCGACTGGAACATTTCCTTGGTGATGTCGCAGCCGCCGATGAACTCGCCCTTCACGTAGAGCTGCGGGATGGTCGGCCAGTTGGAGAAGTCCTTGATGCCCTGGCGCAGGTCGGCGTCTTCGAGAATGTTCGCGCTCTCATAGCGCACGCCGAGATGATCGAGGATCGAGACCACGGTCGCGGAGAAGCCGCACTGCGGGAAGGTCGGCGTGCCCTTCATGAACAGGAAGACCGGGCTTGCATCGATCAGGCCCTGGATGCGTGCGTTGACGTCGCTCATGGCGAAAACCCCGGCTGGGTGGCTGTACTGGTCTCAGCTAAGGCCGGACCGGCCGGTAATCAAGCCGCCGCCGCCGCAATGGCCCACCGCCCAGACATTGGCCTCCAGATGGTCGATCCTGCTGGTCGTGGTGATCACACGGTGCGCTCCGCCCTCGTTAAACGCCCAGCACAGCGCCTCCTCCGGCGTCATTGGCGTCGGCGCCCGGTCAGGGCTCCAGCCGGTCACGGCGCGCGCCAGCCGCCAGGTCGCTCCTGCGCTTACGGGCAGGGGGAAGCGCGGATTTGCGGTCATCATCGCCTCGATGCCGATCAGTTCGCCCGCCGCCCGCAGGCGGTAGAGCCTTTCTTTCTGCGCGCTTTTGAGTCCGGCATGCACCGGGGCCATGAAATGCGTGAACTCGCCCGTGCGCATCGCCGCTTCCAGCTCCGCACCCCGTCCGCAGACGCCGACCGACACCACCCGCCCCTCCCGGCGAAGATCGCCCAGGACGCGCAGCAGTCTGTCGGTCAGCTCGTGTTCGGTCGGACCGTGAAGGTAGAGACAGTCGATGCGCGCCCGCCGCAGCCTTTTCAGCGAGGCCTCCACCGACCGGCGCACGCCGTCGGCCGAAAAATCCCGCTCGCGCCGCATCAGTCCGGCAGACTGCACGCCGACCTTGGTCGACACGATGGGGTCATAGGGCGGCAGCCGCGCCAGCGCTTCGCCCAGCCGCCGCTCCGCCTCGCCCGCGCCATACGACGGCCCGGTGTCGAACATGCGCACACCCAGCGCATAGGCGTGCATGATCATCTGCACGGTGGCTTCCGGCCGGATCAGCGCCGTGCCATGCGGCCCCGAGACGCCAAAGCCGAGCCGACGCGCTCCATTGGGAATGCCCGTACCGTGCGCCACGCTCTATCCAGTTCAGGCCGGCGCGCGGGTGGTGAGGGCGAGGGCGTGCAGCTGGCCGCCCATGCGGCCCTTCAGCGCCGCATAGACCAGCTGATGCTGGGCCACGCGCGACTTGCCACGGAACTGTTCGGAGATGATCTCCGCGCTCCAGTGGTCATTGTCGCCGGCAAGGTCCTTCAGCGTGATCTGTGCGTCCGGAAACGCGTCCCGCAGATAGGCTTCGAGCGTGGTTCGCTCCATCGCCATGGCCTAAGTCCTTCCCTCAACGCCGACAATCCAGCATTCCGGCTGCCGGAACTTGTCCCGCGCCGGTTCTAGAGAGATGAGTGAGCGACACAAGAGCGACAAACATTACATCGCACGTGAGGCTGCCGGTTGGACGCGAGGCAACACTCCGCCCGAAGAATTAGAATCATTCCGACCGGATTAAGCAGCGTACAGTCGCGACAGCGGCGGTCAGCCGCCGCCCTTCATGTAGTTCGGCAGCCAGCCCTCGTGTGCGGCGCGGAGGGTGGAGAGGGGGATGGCGCAGATCACCTCAGCAGTCTCGGTATCATCGTCCCAGATCGTAAGGGTCGGCACGCTTTCGTTCGAGCGAAGTCCGCCGACCGCAGTGAGGCGGACGCCCGCTTGCTCCGCAGCAGCTTGCACGTCTCCCCATTTCGATGCTGGCACGCTGAGCAAGTAAGCAGCGCAGCTCTCGCCAAACATCCCGAGATTTGCCTGGGGTGCATCTACATCGATAACGCAATCGTTGATAACGAGGCCAAGCCCCACCCCGCCTGCGAGCGCCATCTCTGCGGCTGCACACGCAATGCCGCCGTCGCTGATGTCGTGCACGGCGTTCACCAGGCCTGCGCGGATAACTTCGCGAACGAGGGCCGCATTCCGCTTTTCGAGCATGAGGTCTACCGGTGGCGCTGAACCTGCGGCTGGGCCGTCCAGCCCGAGGATCACGCGTGCGTAGAGCGAAGCACCAAGATGGCAGTGCGTCTCACCAACGAGCAGCAGCACGTCCCCCGCCTGCGCGCCCTTCAGCGTCGCGATCTTGTCGAGATCCTCGATCAACCCGATCCCGCCCACCACTGGTGTCGGCGGAATGCCCACGCCGTCGGTCTCGTTGTAGAGTGACACGTTGCCGGACACGACCGGGAACTCCAGCACGCGGCAGGCTTCCGCCATGCCCTCGATCGCCTTCACGATCACGCCCATTGTATCCGGCTTTTCCGGGTTGCCGAAATTGAGGTTGTCGGTGATCGCGATCGGCGTCGCGCCAACTGCGGAGAGATTGCGATACGCCTCCGCCACCGCCTGCTTGCCGCCCTCATAGGGATCGGCCGCCACATAGTGCGGATTGCAGTCCGAGGAGATGGCGAGGCCCTTATTCGTGCCGTGAATGCGCACGATGGCCGCATCCCCGCCCGACTGCGATGAATCGATCGTGTCACCCATCACATGGCGGTCATACTGCTCCCAGATCCACCGCTTCGAGGCCATGTCCGGTGAGGACATCAGCTTCAGCAGCACCTCGCCATAATCCGCAGGTTCGGGATACTTCGAGATATCAAGCTGCAGCGCCGGCTTGGGCGGGTTCCACGGCCGGTCATAGTTAGGCGCATCCTGCGACAGCGGCGGCACCGGGATATCGCACACCACCTGGCCCTGCTGTTTCAGCACCAGCCGGCCCGTGTTGGTCGTGTAGCCGATCACTTCCGCATCGAGGTCCCACTTGTCGAAGATCTTCTTCGCATCCGCCTCATGCCCCGGCTTCAGCACCATGAGCATCCGCTCTTGTGATTCCGACAGCATGATCTCGTAGGCGGTCATGCCCGTCTCGCGCTGGGGCACCTTGTCCATGTCCATCTCGACGCCGACACCACCCTTGTCCGCAATTTCGACGGAGGAGGAGGTGAGGCCGGCCGCGCCCATGTCCTGGATCGACTGGATCCAGTCGGTCGCCATCAGCTCAAGGCAAGCCTCGATCAGCAGCTTCTCGGTGAACGGGTCGCCCACCTGCACGGTCGGGCGTTTTTCTTCGTCACCTTCCGAGAACTCCGCAGACGCCATCGTTGCGCCATGAATGCCATCGCGCCCGGTCTTCGATCCTACATAGAAGATCGCATTCCCCGGCTCGGCGCCGCGCGAGTAGAAAATCTTGTCCGTGTCCGCGAGGCCCACCGCCATCGCATTGACGAGAATGTTGCCGTTATAGCCTTTATGGAACTGCGTCTCGCCTGCCACCGTCGGCACACCCACACAATTGCCATAGCCGCCGATCCCGCCGACCACGCCGGCCACCAGCGAACGGGTTTTCGGATGGCTCGGATCGCCAAAGCGCAGCGCATTCACCAGCGCGATCGGCCGCGCGCCCATCGTGAACACATCGCGCAGGATGCCGCCCACGCCGGTCGCCGCGCCCTGGTATGGCTCGATGTAGGAGGGGTGGTTGTGGCTCTCCATCTTGAAGATGCACGCCTGTCCATCCCCGATGTCGACAACGCCCGCATTCTCGCCGGGCCCCTGGATCACCTTCGGCCCCTTCGTGGGAAACTTGCCCAGATGCCGCCGCGTGGACTTGTAGGAGCAGTGCTCCGACCACATCACCGAGAAGATGCCGAGCTCCACCTTGTTCGGCGCACGGCCCAAACGGTCGAGCAGGATGGCGTACTCATCCGCCTTGATGCCCTGCGCCGCCGCGTCGGCTGCGGTCTGTTCCTTGAGGAGCGGCGAAAGGTCGATCATTTCTATCCTCAGTTCGGCAGCACAATGCCGTCGCAGGTCTTCGCAAGCATTTCCAGAATGGCCATCATCAGGTCGACCCCATCCTGCGGCGCGCCTGTGGGCTCCAGCGTAACGTAGACCATCACGCCAAAGTCGACCGGATCACGTTCGTCCTCTGCGGCGGCAAGCTCCTCGGCAATCGCGTCCTGCAGCTCCTCATCGAGGTCGGCCTCGACCATCACATTGATCAGCCAGCTCCGCCCGGACAAGGTGTGGATCGGCGTCCCCTTGTAATCCGCGCGCCTCCATTCGTCCGCCCGCGGCAGGTCTCCTGGCAGCTTCGGCGCCCGGCGCACGGCGACTTTCTGGTCGATGCTCATCGATCGGCTCTCGCTCAGGCTCAGCTGCCCGCGTATTGCGGGTCATTTACGCGAGCGGCGCGATTCTGCAATGTGGCTCGCGAAACATGCGGAAGCAGGCCTTTCATCGGCAGGGTTTCGCCTTGGGGACCATTTCATGGCGACCGTAAGGTGCATCGTCGCCGATGTTGACCAGGCGGTGGAGTTCTACTGCAGCCGCCTGGGCTTCAGCTGCGAACAGCAGTTCGGCCCCGCCATGGCCATCGTGCGCCGGAACGACCTGACGCTCTGGCTCGCCGGCCCCGCCTCTTCGGCGGCGCGGTCGATGCTGGATGGGCGCCGGCCCGAACCCGGCGGCTGGAATCGCCCTGTCCTGACCGTCACCGACCTTGATGAGATCGTGAACGGCCTGCGCGCGGCTGGCGCCAGCTTCCGCAATGACATCGTGACCGGCCCGGGCGGGCGGCAGATCCTGCTCGACGATCCCTCGGGCAACGCCATCGAACTCTTCGAGCCGGCCTGACCCATGATCACAGCCGAACAGCTCGACATCACCCGCGCGAAGGTCGAGATCATCGTCAACGCTGCGAATTCATCGCTCCTCGGCGGCGGCGGCGTCGACGGCGCCATCCACCGCGCCGCAGGTCCCGGCCTGCTCGCGGAATGCCGGATGCTCAACGGATGTCGTACCGGCGAAGCCAAGATCACCGGCGCCTACAACCTGCCGCACCGCCATGTGATCCACACGGTCGGCCCGGTCTGGCGCGGCGGGGGCGCGAAGGAGGCGGAGCTGCTGGCAAGCTGCTATCGCAATGCGCTCGAACTCGCAGTGAGACATGCCGCACGCTCCATCGCATTCCCCGCCATCTCGACGGGCGTCTATGGCTATCCGCGGGAGGCTGCAGCAGAGATCGCCATCGCCACGGTCGGCGCGAGCGTTGCAGGCGAAGCCTGCGGCATCGATGTCCTGTTCTGCTGCTTCGATGCTGCAACGCTCGCCGTCTACCGCCGCCTGCTGGCGGCGAGCTGAGGCGTCACGCGCCGCCAGCCTTCACCAGCGCTTCGCGCTCCTGCGTCGTCAGATGCCGCCACTTGCCCTCGGGCAGATCGCCCAGCAGCAGCGGCCCGATACGCACCCGGATGAGATCCGTCACCTCCAGTTCCATCAGCTCGCACATGCGCCGGATCTGCCGGTTGCGACCCTCGCTCAGCACGAAGCGCAGGACCTGCGTGTCCTCAAGCGTCACCTTTGCGGGCTTGAGCTTGCGTCCGTCCAGCTCCAGCCCGTGGCGCAGTTTCTGGATCTTCGCGCGGTCGATCCTGCCGCGCACGGTGACGACGTACTCCTTGTCGATCTCGGACTCCGGTCCGATGATCGCCTTTGCCAGCACGCCATCCTCCGACAGCAACAGGAGCCCCCGCGAATCCTGGTCGAGCCGCCCGAGCGGCGGCAGGCTCGCGCGCGAGGACGGCACAATTCCCTGGCCGACCTGGCGCTCACCCGTCAGCAGGCGGGCGGCCGGAACCTGGCCTGGGTCTGGCTGCGCTGAAACGATGCCGACGGGCTTGTGGATCGCCACCGAGACCTGCGCGCCCAGTCCCAGCTCGGCGCGGTCGTTGAGCACCAGGGTCTGACCAGCGGAAATCTTGCGGCCCGCATCGGAAACGCGCTCGCCATCGATCAGCACTGCGCCCGCAGCGATCAGCTCATCTGCCTCGCGCCGTGAGCAGACGCCGGATTGCGCCAGCCACTTGTTCACGCGCACCGGCTCCGCGCCGTCATATGTCCGCGTCCAGCTCATCCCGCCTGGTCGCGTCCGCGTTCCATTGCGGTCTTGCGCGACGCCTCGGCTGCTTCGGGGGTCACGGCGGCATTATTCTTCGATCCGCGCTCGATCTCCATCTTCAGCGCCTCGGGCAGGGGCAGGGCGAGACCATCGTCGATCACCGCCTTCATCCGTCTCAGGAGCCCGCCCTCGACGCCGGCCATCTCGTGCGCGAGCTTCAGCGCTGCCGGCATCAGGGCCTCGGGCGCATAGACCCGGTTCACCAGCCCCCAGCGTTCGGCTGTCTCCGCATCAAGATAGTTGCCGGTGAGCGACAATTCCTTTGCCCGGCTCGCTCCGATGATCCGCGGCAATTTCTGCGACAAGCCCCAGACGGGCATCAGCCCCACGCGGCTGTGCGTGTCTGCGAACTTCGCCTCGGTCGAGGCCAGCAGAACGTCGCACATGAGGGCGAGTTCGAAGCCGCCAGTGATTGCAAAGCCGTTGATTGCGCCGATCACAGGCCACGGGCAGCTGGCGAACGCCGAGGCCATGTCCATGTCGGGAAGCGGCTCGGCCTTCCGCTCGCCTACGCCGAGCGAGAAGCCTTTCTGTCCCGCTTCCTTAAGGTCGACGCCCGCCGAGAACGCCCGCCCGTTCCCGGTCAGCACGATGGCGCGCACATCGCTGCTCGCCGAGAGCTCCCGGATGGTTCGCACGATGTCGACCCGGAGCTGCACCGACAGCGCGTTGAGCTGTTTGGGGCGATTGAGCGTCAGCGTGGCCACGGCGCCGTCGCGGTCAACCAGCAAGAGGTCAGCCTGTTCGCTCATCGCATCTCTCCCTCAATCCTGCGGATCGATTTCGGGTTCGCCGCCCAGCGACCGCACGATCCCGGCAAGCGCATCGACGCAGCGGTCCACGACCGCTCGGTCCCGGCTCCGCGCCACCAGGTTCGCGCCGAATTCTACCTCGCTGCCCCTCAGCCGCATGAAGGGATAGGAGCCGAGGCTCGCTTCCGGCGTGGCCTTCGCCAACTCGCCCAGCGGCCCAGCGAGGTCGCCCTCGCGCACACCCGCCGCCCGCACGGTCCGCGCATGCACGACGGCGCCGCCGGTGATCCGCCGTCCAATGTCCTGCAACATCCCTCGCATCACCGAGGGCACGCCGGCCATCACGAACACATTGCCGATCTGGAAGCCGGGAGCGACCGAGACCGGATTGGCGACCAGTTCGGCCCCGTCGGGGATCCGCGCCATTCTGAGCCGGCCTTCATTCATTTCCTGCCCCCGCGCCCCATACCAGGGCCGCATCAGCGCCAGCGCATCTTCGCGCACATCGATATGGCGGTCGAACGCCGCGGCCACGGCATCCGCCGTGATGTCATCATGCGTAGGTCCAATGCCGCCGGTGGTGAACACATAGTTGTGGCGCGCCCGCAATTCGTTGAGGGTCGCCACAATGGTGTCGTGCACGTCCGGGATCATCCGCGCTTCGCGGATCTCGACGCCGAGCGGGTTAAGAAAATCGGCGATCGTCTTAAGGTTCGTGTCCTGCGTCCTGCCTGAAAGCAGTTCGTCCCCGATCAGGATTACAGCGGCGGTTACGATGCTGGCCATCACTGGCGTTTACGGCGCTGGCGTCGCTGCGTCCAGATCGTTGGTGCACGGTAAACGCAAACCCCACAATTCTCGGCAAATCGGCTGTTCCACGAAGCATGAGGTTAAGTCTGATGCGCGATTGTGCCCACTGCCATTACTGGTGGGGACTCCGATGAGGTCGCTCAGGCGCCTACGAAAAGCACGCTCCGGCAACGTGATGATCGAATTCGCGATGCTGGCGCCTGTCTTCTTCATGCTCATCCTCGGGCTCGTCGAATTCGTGCTCTTCCAGTACAAGACCTATGCGCTCAATCACGTCGTCTACGAGGCGACGCGCAACCTCCAGACCGGGGAGGTGCAGAGCGCGGCGAATATGGAAGAGGCGTTCAAGGACGAGGCCTGCGACAAGGCCGGCGTGATGATCGATTGCAATTCGATCGTTTTCGATGTTCGCGCCTTCGACGAACTCAGCGACGTTACCTATCCGCCGCCGACTTTCGATGAGGATGGCCTGCCCGACAACTTCGTCTTCGAGCCCGGCGGCCCCAACCAGTATTCAGTGGTGCGCGCCGCTCTCCAGCATCAGTTCATCACGCCCTTCATGGACCAGCTGTTTCAGATGGGTCCGGACCTTCCGGCGATCGTGAACGCCTACACCATCGTCAAGAACGAGCCGTGGGATTGATCGATGCGCAGCAGGCTCCCCTTTCTAAGGCTCTTCGGCGATCGTCGCGGCGTTGCGGCGGCCGAGTTCGCGCTCATCGCGCCGGCCCTGATCTTTCTCATCATGGGCGTTCTCGAGATGTCCTTCCGCTTCCGCGCCAGCGAGGAGGCGACGCGCTACGTGCACCAGGTCGCCGACATCGTCTCGCGCGAAACCGACCTCCAGCAGGCCGATCTGCAGGAGCTCTTTGACGCGTCGATCTTCATGATGAAACCGCTCGATACGACCGACGACCTCGATCTCGACATTTCGTCGGTGGGGTTTGTCGGCACGGACGAGACGCCGACAATTCTCTGGCGCCGTATCGCCGGCACTGAGGTTTACTTCGATCTTGCCGATACCGAAGGCATGGGCATCGAGGATGAATCGATCATCCGCGTCGGCGTTCGCTACAACTACCAGAGCGTGCTGACGGAGTTGTTTGGCGGCGGGACGATGGCGATTGAGAAGTCGGCTTACGCCCGGCCCCGCGTCGAACGGAAGGTTGCGCTCGACGGACAGACCGACGACGGCGGCACGACGGCCTATCTCGACAGCTGATGAGTTTGGACGGCGCCCGCTCCGGCGGCCGCCAGGACACGGAAGCGGATCATGTTCGGCTCGATTGGGAAGTTCGCGAAGGACCGCAGGGGCGCCTTCGCCATGCAGTTCGCGCTGATGGCGGTGCCGCTGTGCGTGTGCACCGGTCTTGCGATCGACGGGGGCAGGGCGTTCCTCGCCCGCTTCGAGCTTGCCTCCGCCATCGACGCGGCCGCGCTCGCGGTGGGCTCGCAGCCTGAGGATGCGACCGGGGAACAACTCAATGAGGTCGCGCGCAAGTTCGTCGAGATGAACTTCAAGACGGCGCATGATGATCCCATCGCGCTCGAACTGGTCGATCTCGGCGGTGAGGACGAGGCGGTGATGCTGCGCGGCTCGGTTGCGATCAACACCTTCTTCATGCCCCTCGTTGGCCAGCCCTATGTGACCGTGGAAGCGGAGAGCGAGGTCCGCCGTGGCGGCGCCAATGTGGAAGTGACGCTGGCGCTCGATGTCACGGGCTCGATGGCCGGAACGCGCATCGCAGGCCTGCAGTCAGCCGCGAAGATCCTGATCGACGAAGTCGTCAGCACGGCGCAGGAACCGTTCTATTCCAAGGTCGCCATTGCGCCCTGGTCGAGCAGCGTCAACCTGGTCAGCGGCTCGAACGATTTCGTCACGGCGACGGCTCTGACCGAACTGCGCGGTGATATCCGCGATGCGACGACGATCACCGACATCAACTGGCGCGCCTCGGGAACGACGACGAAGACGATCTCTTCGGCCGGCTGGCGCACCAATTCCGGCAGGGCCATTACCGGTGTCGCCTGGCAGAACGGCGCCACGCTGACCACGGTCACCGGCATCACCAAGACCAACAGCAATACACGCATCCGCGTGCAGCTGTCGGCAAACCCTGGTTACTCAAATGGCCAGACTGTGATCATCACCGGCGCCAATGGCAGCTACACCGGCCTCAACGGCAACATGTACAGGGTTGCCGACAGGACCACGGCCTCGCCCTGGTATTTCTGGCTGCAGAATGTCGGCACCACGACCTACACGACGCCGCCATCCGGTTCGACCAATAGCACGGCCGGTACGCTGCAGCGCTGTCATTACACCGACTGCTCTGTGCGTGTGACGGCCTCCAGCCATGGCTTTGCCACGAACGACCTGATCTACATCGAAGGCGTCGACATGACGGGATCGGGCAGCGAGGTGAACAACGACTGGGGAACGACCTGGGTCGTAACCAGTCGCGACGCCAACAACTTCACGCTGAACGGCACGTATGGGCCGAACTTCAAGCCCTACGATAACGATGGCACCGCCTCGGAGTGCTACGTATCGGACTGCCGCTACACGGTCACGACCTCGACTGCGCATGATTTCAGCGCATCGGACCGCATCTATATCTGGGGCGTCACAAATGACACCTCGTCCGGCAGCACGTCGATCAACACGACTCCCGGGACGACGATCACCCCTGAGAATCCTTCCGGTTCGGTCTTCTACCTCCCGGGCGACGGCCGCAACTACTACAGGAGCAGTTCGGGCGGGTCGGTGGCCGAATGCGCGCGCACCGATTGCCGGACGGTCGTGACGTCGGCGGGCCATGGGCTCGAGACCGGCGACAAGGTCGAGATCCGCAACGTCACGGGCCCGACCGGCTTCAACTATGGCACCAAAGGCGTCCTCAGCGACAACTCTCCGCCTGCTGCGATCGGTACCGATGCGTCGGCGCGGCGCTACTGGACCATCACGAAGCTGTCGAACGACCAGTTCACGATCGACGACTCCAAGCCGTCGCTCAGCAACGTGTCAGCAACCTTCTCGGGCACCGCCACTGCGCAGTGTCTGGAATACGGCTGCGCACGCACGTTCCGCGAGGAAGACACCGCAAGCTACATGGCCTCGACCTGCCTGGTCGAACGCCCGCCAGGAACCGAGGCGTATACCGACGCGTCCCCGTCCGGCGCCGGCCTGGGCATCTACTATACCAGCGACGGCTCCTGCACGACGACCAACTATGTGACGCCGCTTACCTCCAACAAGACGCGCCTCAACACGGCAATCGACAACCTGTCGACTGGCGGAGCAACGGCCGGCCAGCTTGGCGCCGCCTGGGGGTGGTACATGATTTCGCCGAACTTCAGGGACATCTGGGACGACGAGGTCGAGAACAAGCCGGCGAACTATGACGAGGACGACCTCGTCAAGGTGGTGGTGCTGATGACCGACGGCGAGTTCAACGAACAGAGCTGCATGGGTATATCGACGGACAACCTGTCGTCCGCTTACGAGACGGCCAATTGCGACGGCCAGACCCCGTTCCAGCAGGCCCAGACGATCTGCACCAACATGAAGGCGGCGGATGTGGTCGTCTATACGGTCGGCCTCGAACTCGGCACCTCGACCGACACGATCAACTTCCTCACCAACTGCGCCTCTAACCCGCAGTACGCCCATCTGGCGTCGGACACGGCCGAGCTGCAGGTGGCATTCAAGAAGATCGCCCAGTCGATCTCACGGCTGCGTCTCTCGAAGTAACGCGGTTAAGGCTACAATCCGGACGGGGCCCGCCAGCAATGGTGGGCCCCTGTCTTTCCTACGCAGCGGCGGCCCGTCTGGCCAGGCTGCGCGCCCAGGGACTGTCCGGCTTGAGCGCTGTGCGCTCGGCGGCGATGGCTTCGGCCGCCGAACGCATCCCGCCGCGGATCGCTGCAGGCAGCGCAGTGAGCGAAAGGATATCCCGCTGCGCGTGGCTGCCGCCGAAGCGCTGGGCGATGCTGCGTACGCTGGTGATGCGGTCGACTGCCTCTGCAAATCGCCCCGCCTCGAAGGCGATAAAGCCCTGGGCCAGCGGCAGCCCGATCGTTTGTGTCATCCAGGCATTGTCACCGCCGCCGCGGGCCACCTGCTTCAAGCTTGCAAGCGTCCTCTCGGCAAGATCCATCCGGCCGGCGCCGAGAAACGTCATGATCGCGTGCAAGTCGTTGAAGGCGAGCACGCCGTCCTCGGCCTTCGCCTCCCACACCGGCGCAAGCCGCGCAAACCTGTCACCCGTGTCGACGCTCTCAAGCCGGAGCCGCCAGAGCATCGCCGTGGCGTCCAGCATCTCCAGCACGACATTGGCAGCGTCGTTCGGACGTATCCGTTCGTCATAAAGTCTCATGGCCGCGACATGGTCCTGCGCCTCGAGGCACAGAAGGCCGAGATGCCACCAGTTGTGATAGGCAAAGCCACAATCCTGCGCCCATCCGCCGGATGTCTCCTCCAGCCAGAGCCGCCCGCCGGCGATATCGCCGCGCATCTCGTTGACGTGAGCAACGGCGTGGGCCGCCCACGCATCCTTTGGTTCGAGCGCGATCGCCTCGCGCCCCATCGCGTCAGCGCGCGCATAGTCGCCGCACTCCTCGAACCCGAAGGCCGCCATACCCAGAATCGCGTGGCGCGCTTCGCCGTCGGGATGGGCGCGCAGGGCGGCAAGGGGAATGTCGCGCAGGTCGAACTGGTTACCGGTGAAGAAGCATCCGGCGTGCGCGTTCTGCACCGCGAGCGCGTCGCGCGGCGAGTCCGCCGCGATGCGGGCGAAGGCCATGGTGCTTTCGTGCAGGCGGCCTTCCGACCACGCCAGCGCTGCCGAGAAATGACTGCGCTCGCGATCGTCGAGTCTGCAGGCCGACGCGGCACGCAGGCTGCGCTGGACCTCAGTGTCGAACATGCGGTCGGTGATCTGTGCAAGCACGATGGCGCGGGTGATCCAGGCGAGGCCGAAGTCAGGGTCATGCTCCAGCGCCGCATCGAGCGTGGCGATCGGATCGCCGTGAAAGGTGCGGATCTCGCGCAGCGCATCGTTGAAGCGCGCCTGCGCCGTCGGCGAACCTGTGGAGAGGGGATTGTCGTAGATGTCGGTCAGCATTGGACTGGTCCTGACGAGAAAGCGTGCGGCGGCGCGCCCTGCGGGCTGGGGCCCGTCTCTTGCGCGCCGCCAAGGTCTGTTCCTGTGCTGGCGTTTCCGCCGTCGCTGGCGTCACTCAGGCGGCCAGTGTGGCAGGGAGGGCCACGGTGGCTGCGATCATGAACACGACCACGGCGCCAAGGCTTGTCAGTTCGACAGCCAGGGCGAGGGCGGCGAGATGGCGCTGAAGCAGGGTCTTCATGGGAAGGAGCTTTCGTTTCTGGTTTTATGGTCTTCTTGATCCGGCGGCTCATGCGCCGGCACGGTCGAGATAAGGCAGCCGGGGCGCGTTCGGTAGCGAACGCGTGGTGCAGTTGCTGCGGAAACTGAAACTCCAGGAAAAACAGATTCCTGCTGCAGTTGGGACGGCTGCGTTCTGCATCCTTGCAGATGGTCTGCGCGCCAACTGTACCTGCGGTACAGTGCCCCTAGGCGGCCTCGTTTGCCTCACCGCGCAAGGCGCGCACAAACCGGGTTGCGAGTTCGCGCCCGTCGATCGGCTTGGAGATGTAGTCGTTCATTCCCATGCCGATATAGCGCTCGCGATCGCCGCTCATCGCGTCGGCGGTGAGCGCAATCACCGGAATGTCGCTCCAGGTCTGCCCGCTTGTGCGGATGCGCCGGATGGCTTCGCGTCCGTCCATGACCGGCATGTGCACGTCGAGCAGGACGAGATCGAAGGGCTGTTCCGCCAGGCGTTCGAGCGCCTCCTGGCCGTTTGTCGCCTCGACAATGCTGGGCCCCATCGAGGCGAGGAACAGGCGCACGACCTGGCGGTTGACGGCGTTGTCATCAACGAGGAGCACGCGCGCACCCATGACCTGGGCAGGGCCCGGATCGGAGACAGCCGCCTCCTCCCGGTCGTGGGGTGAGGGGACGGCCTGTCTCGTGCTGGTCTCGGCCAGAAACCAGAGATGAAAGGTTGAGCCGCTTCCGGGGCGACTCTCGGCGCGAACGTCGCCGCCCATCAGGCGGGCCAGCTGCCGCGTGATGGCGAGGCCAAGGCCCGTGCCGCCGAAGCGACGCGTGATCGAGGCGTCCGCCTGCGCGAACGCGCTGAACAGCTGCGACATTGTCGCTTCGTCTATCCCGATTCCCGTGTCGACAACGCTGAGCGTGATCAGCCAGTCGCCGGAGGGACGCGGCTTGGCGCCCAGCTTGATTGTCACCCCGCCGGCCTCGGTGAACTTGATCGCATTGGAGAGCAGATTGCCCACGCATTGGCGCACTCGCACCGGATCGTAGCGCAGCTGCGGCGGGATCACGCCTTCGGTTTCGATCCTGACAAACAAGCCGCGCTCGGCGGCCCGCGACATGAAGAGCTGCCGCACCCGCTCGACAGTCAGCTGCAGATCGCCATCGATCCGCGCGATTTCGAGCTTGCCGGCCTCGATCTTCGAAATGTCGAGGACATCGTTCAGGAGGGCCATCAGCGTCTGGCCAGACTCGATGATGACGTTCAGCCGGTCACGCTGGGCGTCGGTCAGGGGATCGCCTGCGAGCACCTGCGCCATGCCGAGGATCCCGTTGAGCGGCGTGCGGATCTCGTGGCTCATCGAGGCGAGGAAGCTCGATTTGGCGACGGTCGCGGCCTCGGCCTGCAGCTTGGCCTCGGTGAGCGCAATCTCCTGCATCTTCTGTTCGTGGATATCCAGCATCATGCCGACTGCGCGGATGCTCTGGCCGGCTGCATCGCGCTCGACGCGCGTAAAGAGACGGACCCAGCGCCCCTGTCCGTCGGGGTGATAGATGCGCGTGTCGAGGCTCTCGACCTCGTTGCTCACCAGGCAGCGTTCCCAGCTCTTCCGGACCGTTGCGACTTCATCTTCGTGATAGAGCCCGAAGGGGTCACGCTCCTGCCGCTCGAGGGCCTCTTTTCCGGCGATCAGCTTGAACTGGTCGGACGACCAGCGCTGCCCGGTCCGCATATCGATCTCGTAAACGCCCGCATTGGCGGCGGCCATGGCAAGCTCGAGCCTGCCCGACATGAGGTCGGCCTTGTCGCGTGCAACCGCAAGCTCCGTGAGGTTCTGACTGATGCCGAGCATTTCGTACCGGCCGGAGGGCAGTTTGCGTCCGGCGCGGAAATGGATCCGCATCGTCGTCCATCCGCCGGCGTCATCGCGATAGCGCATCTCGCCGGCGGCAGCGCCGCCGCGCACCGTCACATGCTCGCGGATCTCCGCCGCCTTTTCCTGGTCGTCCGGATGCAGCGTGTTGCGCGCGGTCGAGAGCGGCACAGGCAGTGCGTCCCCTGGGGCGCCGGTCACGGTGCGGCTCGAGATGTGGTAGATTTCCGCATCGGGATCGTAGCGCCACATATCGACTTCGGCGTCGATCATCAGCTGGTCCCGGACTTTGCGGCCTCCGGCGAGCGTACGCATCGCCGACCATTCGGCAGTGACTTTCGTGAACTGGACGAGTTCATGACTTGCGTCCGCCTCGCTCCGGTCGAGTCTCAGCCAGGCTGCGCCTTCAGGTGTCTCGATGCAGTAGACATCCCCGGAGGTGGAGCGGGCATGGTCGCGCGCACCGGCCTTGAGCGCCTGGAGGAGATCGACGCCGATCAAGCTCGAGGCTGGCCGGTTGATCAGTGTCGCAAGCGCCGCGTTCGCTTCGGTAACGCGCCCGCGCGAATTGACGATCGCTGCGGGAATGCGACTCCACACGCCGGAGTTCGGAAGAAACTGGGTAGTCGGCGCCATGGCGCGGCGGAGCCCCGTTCAGAAGACACGGCTAGCTATAGGTCGAATTAACTTAACGATTGGTCCCCAGGGCTAATCCGGGTCGGGTTCACCCGGCCTGGCGCAGGCTTTCGGCAACCGCCCTTGCCGTAGGGGAATCCAGTGCGCCGAGTTCGCCGAAACGCTTGAGCGCAAGCCGCCAGAGCCATTTGGCATGGCTCTGTCGCCCGGAAACCAGAGCGTGATCGCCCGCCAGCGCGGTCAGCAGCGCGAGGTCCAGGCCGGTCGCGCTGTCGCGGGCGGCGGCCAGCATCTTGTACGCCTCGTCCAGCCGGCCGGCGCTGATCGCCGCGCGAATCGGGGCGTGCGGGTCATCTGCGGCGGGGGCGGGTGCTGAGGCCGGCTTGGCCGCCCCTGGGGCGGGGGCTGGCGGTGGTTCGAGGGCGCGTGGCAGCGGGCTCAGCGTGGCCGCGGAGGGAAAGGGTGATGCGCCATTTCCCACCGGCTCCGAACTTGCGACCGGCTTTGCCGGCGGCGGTGGTGTCGACAATGCACGCGGCATGACGGGTGCTTCAGCGTCCGTGATGGCGGGCGAGGTTGGCTGCACCGAGATCGGCGGCAGGCCAGGCTGCGGCGCGGCAGCCGGCTGCGGGGGAGCAAGCGGCGTGATGTCGCCTGAGCGCCAGTCGCGGTCTGCAGCATCGCTCCGACCGCCATAATAGGCCTCCGCCTCACCCAGCGCAGCCGCCTCGCGTGCCGTGCGTTCGGCCAGAGCCCGCCGTCGGTTCGGCCGCGGATGCACGGCGCTGACCAGGAACACGATCCCGCTGGTGAGCCCGAGCAGGCCAGCGATCAGCACAAGCGGAAGACCGGCCGGCGGCGGCGGAAAGAGGTTGGCTGCGCTCTCGCGCCAGGTCCAGGCGAGATAACCGCCGCCGCCGGCCAGTATGGCGCCCATGATGAACTGCAGAACGCGCACCAACATGACGCCACCCCGGAGCGACCGTCTCTAGGGTCGCAGCAGGCGAGGGTTTAGCGCCTTCCCCGCCACACCGGAACCGCAAACACGCATGAGGCTAGCCGGCCTGAAGCAGGGACTGGAACCCGAGCCAATGAATTGACGTCTCCACGCTGCGGGCGTCATCCTCCGCGCCAAAACACAGAACGAAGGCGGGGAGAGAGACGATGTCGATGCGCGCCATGACGCAGTTGAGCCGCCGCACAGTCATGGCAGGCGGGCTGGCTGGCGGCCTCGCGGCCTGTGCAACGGCGCTGCATCACCAGGGTGCTCCTGTCGTTACCACGTCCGCAGGGAAGGTGCAGGGCCTCGTCTCCGAGACCGGCGTGCGCGTGTTCAAGGGGATTCCCTATGGCGCATCGACCGGCGGGCAGGGGCGGTTCCGTCCGCCGAAGCCGCCTGCTCCCTGGGTCGGCATCCGCACCGCCGCAGCCTACGGCCCGCCCGCGCCCCAGGGGCGCCCGTCCAACGCGCCCCCACTGCCGCCGCGCGACCCGGGCCTGCCTCCGCCCCTGATCAACAATGCGCCGGCGGGCGCACAATCCGAAGATTGCCTCGTGCTCAATGTCTGGACGCCCGGGACCGACAATGCGCAGCGGCCGGTGCTGGTCTGGCTGCATGGCGGCGGGTTCTCGACAGGGTCGGGTTCATCGGCTTGGTATGACGGAACGCGCCTGGCGCAGAAGCAGGACCTGGTGATCGTGACGATCAACCACCGGCTCAACGCCTTCGGCTATCTCTATCTCGGAGACCTTGGCGGCGGCGAGTTCCAGGATGCAGCCAGCGTCGGCCTGCTCGACTGCGTACTCGCGCTCGAATGGGTAAGGGACAATATCGCGAGCTTCGGCGGCGATCCGACGCGCGTGCTGATCTACGGCGAGAGTGGCGGGGCGCGAAAGACGTCGTCGATGATGGCCATGCCGCCGGCGCATGGCCTGTTCAACCGATGTGTCGTGCAGTCGGGCTCGCAGCTGCGGCTCGATACCCCGGAGATCGGCATGGAGCGCACGGAGAAGTTTCTCAAGGCGCTCAACATTCCGAAGACCGATCTTGCGCGGCTGTGGACAGTTTCGCAGGACGAGATCCTCGCGGCTGTACCCGGCGCAGTGGCGGGCTCGGGCCAGTTCCGTCCGGTGATCAACTCGCCTTCCTTCCCGACGCATCCCTTCGATCCGGCAGCCCCCGTAATGTCGGCGCAGATCCCGATGATCGTTGGATCAAACCGCACCGAGGCGTCGGTCTTCATCGGCGGCGACCCGAAAATCGTCAATCTGACCGATGCCGAGCTCTCGACGCGCGTTGCGGCGCTCGTGCCGGCAGGCGAGGCGGGGGATACGATCGCGATGTACCGGCGCATCTATCCGAAGGCGAGGAACGACGAGATCCTCTACATGACCTCGACGGATCGCGGGTATTTCCTCGACTCGACGATCCTCGCCGGCCGCAAGGCGGACCAGAACGCGGCGCCGGTCTGGGTCTACCAGTTCTATCGCGAGACGCCGCTGGAGGGCGGGCGCTATCACGTGCCGCATGCCTCCGAGATCCCCTTTGTGTTCGACACGCTGGACACGGCCAGATCAATAGGTGGCGAGCCGACGGCGGGGGCGCAGGTGCTGGCCGACCGGATGAGCGCGGCGTGGGCGAACTTCGCCCGTAATGGCGATCCCAACGGCGCCAGGACGCCGACCTGGGCGAAGTACAATTCGACGACGCATCCGACGATGATCTTCGACGAAAGCCCGGCCGGCCCGCGCATGGAGGACGATCCACGCTCGGAACAGCGCAAGCGCATGCTCGCCTACGGGTCTCAGCAGTATGGCGCGCGGGAGGCGGGGGCGGGCTGATCGCCCCGATGTGAAGGCCCTGTCGCGATGCAACGGATTGCGCAGGACCCCGGCGGGCGTAGGCTCCGTCAGAGAATGGGAACACCCATCAGCAAGGAGGATCGTTCATGCCGGTTTTACTGAAGGTCATGTTGCTGGCGGGCGCTGTGGGTGTGCTCAGCGCGCCGGCCATTGCGCAGAGCGAAGGCGCCCCCAAACGCCCCGATCTCGAGGGTGTGTGGTCGAACCAGTCATTGACGACGCTGGCGCGCCAGCCGGGGGTCAAGCTTACTGTCACCGAAGCTGAGGCGAAGGACCTCGTCGAGAACAATCCCTGGGTGCTGCTGGCGGCGAGCGAGGAGGGCGCGTCGGATTTCGGTGACAACCTCTTGGACGACGGCAACAGCGATCGCGGCTACAACACGTTCTGGATCGATCCCGGCCAGTCACTGGCGAAGGTCAGGGGCGAGATCCGAACCTCCTGGCTGGTCGAGCCCGCCGATGGGCGCGTGCCGGTCTCGCCCGCCGGGCAGAAAGCCCGCGCCGATGCGGCTGCAAAGAAACGCGCCACCATGTATGAGGGGCCAGAGACGCTGCCAATCGCCGAGCGCTGCCTGATCGGGTTCACCAACTCCGGCGGGCCGGGGATGCTGAACACGATCTACAACAACAACTACCAGATCGTGCAGGCCCCCGATCATGTGATGATCCTGGTCGAGATGGTGCACGATGCGCGCATCATACCCATCGCGAAGAGCCCGGCCGAGGCAAAGCATCGACCGGCGGCGATCCAGCCCTGGCTCGGCGACTCGGTCGGCTGGTATGAGGGCGACACGCTGGTCGTGCAGACAGTGAACCTTCATCCCGAGCAGGCCAGGCAAGGCCAGATCATGCTCTCGCCCGAGGGTAAGGTCACCGAGCGCTTCAGCCGCGCCTCGGATGGCCAGCTGCTCTACACGTTCGAGGTCGATGATCCGGCCTACTACACGCAGGCCTGGCGCGCCGAGATGGTGATGAACAAGCGCGAGGAGAGCATCTACGAATACGCCTGCCACGAAGGGAACTATGCCATGGAAGGCATTCTGAGCGGGGCGCGCCTCTACGAGGCCAAGGGGCTCGAAAACAAGCAGGGTCCAGGCATTTTCGGCCCGAACGCGCCGCCGCCGCCGCGCAGGCCGACGGTGCAGTGATGCGCGCGGCTCTCGCACTCGCCGCTGCTGTGGCGCTTGCTGCGTGCACAACGCAGCCGGAAGCAGGAGATGTGTCCTTCTGGTCGTGCCCCGATGGCTTCGAGGTGAAGGAGGGACTCAACACCAACTTTCCATCGGACGGCATGATGCGCGCCTTTGTCGTCGTGCCGGCAAAGGGCGTCACCGGGCCGGCGCCGGTCTGGGTTCCGCTGACGGGGACGGTGGAGCCCACCAACGCCAATCTCAACGTTGCCCGCTCCGGCGCCAATGCGCTGATGGCGAATGAGGGCTTCATGGTGATCGGCCCGGTGCGCCAGTGCGCCAACCAGGACCCTGACGTCGGCCGCGCGCCCTGCGATGGCCCCGGATCGAACGGCTGGAACTGGAAGCCGTGGAACGATGGACGCGCGGGAAATGCCGAGGGCGAAAAGTGGAAGACTGATGCGGGCCCCGACTCGCGCTTCTTCGAGGCGATGGTGCGCTGCGTCGGCACGAAGTTTCCGCTCGATGCCAAGCGACTCTATGTCGGCGGCATCTCGGCCGGCGGAACGGTGACCAACCGGGTGCTGACGTTCAATTCCGGTTTCTGGGCCGGTGGCATGCCGATCTCGGGCGAATGGTATGTCTCAAACGACGACGGTTCGCCGCTGTCGTTCAGCGCTGCGCGGGAGGCCGTCATCGCCAACCCGACCAAGATCCATCAGGGCCGCATCGGGCCCTTTCCGCTGCCCAGCTCCCTCAGCCCCATGATCGTTATCACCGTGTGGGGCGGGGAGAAGGATCTCTGGGACTGTGGGCCGCCGCTCGGCCTCTGCGCCGACTATCGGCCCTCGACCCAGGCCGGGTCCAATTATTTTTCGTCGTTACCCAACGTCGTGCATATCGCCTGCTCATCGACGCATGGGCACATGTGGCCGCAGCTCAATACGCAGGCCTTCAACGCGTGGGCCCTGAAGACGATGGCCTCGCATCCGAAGGGCGCAGACCCCAAGGCCTTCAGGCTGACCCCGCCGCCCGAGGGCTATTCCTGTCGTATCGGGCCATATGTTGATCTCTATCAGCGGACGCTTCGCGATGGTTGACCGGCCGAACGTCTTCATCACCGAAATCAAGGGCTTTGCGAATCCTGTGATTGCGCAGCGGCTCGTTGCGGCAGGCGCAAACGTGATCGGCTGCGATCCTGCGATCGCGACTGACGGCGTCGCTGACGGCGTCGAGGCCCTGGGCTGGGCGAAGCCCGCCGAGTTGGTGGCGCGCGCGAACGATCGCTTTGGCGGGCGGCTGGACGCGATCGTGATTTCATCCGCCCTGCCGGCCCCAAAAATCCGCGTCGAGGATCTGACCGAAGAGAGCCTCATGCCGTACTTCCAGCGGCTGGCGGCAGAGTCCCTCCTGTTTGCGGGCGCGGCCGTCAAGGCGATGCGGCCCAACAAGGCCGGCCGGATCGTGTTCGGGTCTTCCGCAGGACCGATTGGCGGCATACCGGGGTTCATCGCCTATGCCTCTGCACGGGCCGCGGTGAATGGCGCCGTACGCACGCTGGC
The DNA here is from genome assembly GCA_041166025.1 of Pseudomonadota bacterium. Taxonomy (GTDB): domain Bacteria; phylum Pseudomonadota; class Alphaproteobacteria; order Caulobacterales; family Hyphomonadaceae; genus UBA7672. The sequence goes on from JBEAMJ010000078.1 coordinate 202,544, forward strand.
GCTCGAGGTGGCGGCTGACGGCATCTCGGTGAATGCCGTGGCGGCCAACTTCATCCAGACCGAAACCTACTATCCCAAGGCTTTGCTCGAGGACCCGGTAAAGGGGCCGAAGCTGGTCGCGCGCGTGCCGATGGGGCGGCTGGGAGAGGCGGAAGAGGTTGCTGCGCTCGTCGAACTTCTTGCGCTCGGACGCAGCGGGTTCGTCTCGGGACAGGTGATCCCGATTTCCGGCGCGTGGTGTTGAGGGCGGCCTATCGCGAGAATTGCTGCGAGGTGAAGGCGAGGATGCGGCGGGCGGCTTCCTCGCGCTGATCCACCGTTTCGCCGAACGCCTCGCCCAGCTTGCCTTCGAGCATCAGCGTGGCGAGCCCGTGCGCCGCCGACCAGGCCGCGATGACGGGTACGAGATCCGGATTGCCCTTGTCGTCGATCGATACGCCTGTTCCAGCGCCGAGCGTGCTGGCGACAAGTTCAAAGCACCGGTCTGCTTTCGCCTTCGCCTCGGGATAGCGCGACAGGTCGCACATCTCGGCGCGGAACATCAGGCGGAAGACTTCCGGATTATTGAGCGCAAAGCGGATATAGGCCTCGCCCAGCGCACGGTTCTTGTCGGCGCGCGAATTGCGGGCGAGGCCGACGGCGCTCACCATGTAATCGTGCAGCCGGTCGAAGCCGTCGCCCGCGAGTTCGGCAAGGATCGCCTCGCGGTCGGCGAAGTAGTGATACGGTGCCTGATGGCTGACACCGGCGCGGCGGGCGACCTCGCGCATCGAGAGCGCGCCCAGTCCCCCTTCGTTCATCAGGGCTATGCTCGCCTGCAGGATGCTGGCGCGAACATCGTCTCGCGAAAGAGTGTCGCGATGGGACGTATCACGGGAAATCGATTTGGTCAGGGCCATTATTCGTCCCGGTCTTTCTTGACAGTGTCAGCGTTTGCATAGACAGTGTCAATCTAACTCGTATGTCAACTAGGTGACACATGCCAGCGGCCCTGTCAGCTTCGACTCGCCTGGCTCTGGCGGCCGGGTCAGCTTTTCTTGTGATTGCATGTAGCGGCGAGGCGGCCGTCGTCACCGAGACGCCGGCGGCGCCGGCAGTCGCGGTTGAGGTTCTCGAGGTTGCCGCAACGGGCGCCGGCGGCGATGTGCGCGCCAGCGGGCTTGTCGCCTACAAGCGCGAGACGGCGCTGGGTTTTGGCGCGCCCGGCGAGATCGAATCGGTCCTCGCCGATGTGGGCGACCGCGTCGCGGCCGGGCAGGTGCTGGCCACCATGCGCCGGACAACGACGAGCGCGGACGCCAACGAGGCGGCGCTTGCCCGCCAGACGGCCGAGCAGAATTTCGAGCGTATCACCCGGCTTTTCGCCGCAGGTGCAGCCTCCCAGGCTGAGCTCGACAATGCGCGGCTTGCCCTGGAGCGGGCGCGCGAGCGCATATCGATCGTTGCGCCGGCAGGCGGGATCGTGCTGACGCGCGATGCCGAGCCTGGCCAGATGGTGGCGGCTGGCCAGCGCGTGCTCGCAATCGGGGAGTCGCGCACGGGCATCATTGTCGAGGCGTCGGTGACGGCAGCAGAGGCCGCCAGGCTGCGCCCGGGCGATGTGGCGACCATAAAGGTCAAGGAGCGCGCGCCGCTGTCGGGCAGCGTCGCCCGCATCTCCGCCAAGGGCACGCAGTCCGGACTGTTTCTCGTCGAGGTGCAGGTTGACCAGCCGGCGGGGCTTCGTTCCGGCGAGGTCGCGGAAGTGGTGGTTGCCGGGCGCAGCGAAGGACAGGCCACAGGCGGCGTCTACCTCGTTCCGGCGATCTCGCTGATCGATGCGCGCGCAGATCAGGGCATCGTGTTTATGGTCGACGCCGAGAACAAGGCGCGCCGGCGGGCGGTTGAGACGGGCGGCGTCAGCGACCAGGGCGTCACCATCCTCCAGGGCCTGGCCGAGGGCGACAAGGTCATCACGCGCGGCGCCTCCATGGTGCGCGACGGCGATCCTGTTTCAGTTTCTGCGCAATAGCGGATCGAGGGGGAGGGGCGGATGAAGGCCTTCACACGCTTCTTCGTGGACCGCTGGCAGTTCACGCTGGTGCTGTTCTTCATGCTGTTCGGGCTGGGCATCCAGTCCGTGATGTCGATCCCCAAGTCGGAAGACCCCATCGTCTCTTTCCCGGGCGTCGGCGTTTTCGTCGTATTGCCGGGCGCAGACGCCGAGCAGATGGAGCGCGTCGTTGCGATCCCCATCGAGACGGCCCTCAACGGCCTTGAAGATGTCGACGAGATCCAGTCGACCAGCCAGGCCGGCCTTGCCTCGATCGGCGTCTCCTTCATTTACGGGTCCGATCCCGAGAAGAAATATGACGAGGTCGTGCGCGAGCTGAACGTCATTCGCGCCAGCCTGCCTGAAGGCATTACGCTCCTGCGCGCCAACCGGCAGAACCCTGCGCAGACCAATATCGTGCAGATGGCGCTGGTCTCGGAAACCGCCCCCTACCGACGGATGGAAGCTTATGCGCGCGAGCTGCGCGATGCGATCGAGCGCGCCAACGGCATCCAGCAGGCCGAGATCTGGGGCGTGCCGACGGCCGAAGTGCGGATCACGCCGGACATGGACAAGCTGGCGAATTTCCGCCTGCCGCTGACCGCGGTGACCGAGGCGGTGCAGCGCGAAGGCGCGGACATTCCAATCGGGGCCGTCGAGAGCAGCGGTCGCCGCTTCAATGTCGAGGCCACCGGCCCCTTCGACAGCCTGGACGAGATCCGCGACATCGTGCTGCGCGCCGAGGAAGGCTCGGCGATCACGCTCGGTGATGTGGCGCAGGTCGAGTGGACCAATGACGAACAGGTGGTGAGAACCCGCTATAACGGCCAGCGCGCGCTCTTCGTGACCGCGCGCGCCAAGCTTGGCTCGACGATCTTCGATGTGATGGACAATGTCCGCTATCAGGTCGACCGGTTCGAGCCGCGCCTGCCGCCTGAGATCAAGCTGGAGCGCGGGTTTGACCAGTCCGAGACGGTCGCGCACAGACTGACGTCGCTGGGCCGCGACTTCATGATCGCTATCGCGCTTGTCCTCCTGACGCTTCTGCCGCTGGGCTTCCGCGCATCGCTGGTCGTGATGGTGTCGATCCCCGCCTCGTTCGCCATCGGCGTGATCGTGCTCGACATGCTCGGCTATTCGCTCAACCAGCTGTCGATTGCCGGCTTCGTTCTGGCCCTTGGCCTGCTGGTCGACGACTCGATCGTGGTGACCGAGAACATCGCCCGACACCTGCGCAGCGGCCTCAGCCCGCGCGATGCAGCCATTGCCGGCGTCGAGGAAATCAATGTCGCCGTCCTGGGATGTACGGCGACGCTGCTGTTCGCCTTCGTGCCATTGCTCAACCTGCCGGAAGGGGCGGGCGATTTCACGCGCTCGCTTCCGATGGCGGTGGTGTGCACCATTGCAGCCTCGCTCTTCGTCGCGCTCACCGTCATCCCCTTCCTGGCGAGCCGGATGCTGCCCAAGCATGGGCATTCCAACGTCTTTCTCGATGTGGTGATGGGTGCGATCCATGCCGTCTACCGGCCGATCCTCAAGGTGGCGCTCGGCATGCCGCGGCTCACCGTGGTCGCCGGTCTTGCGCTGTTCGCGGCTTCCCTGGCGCTGGTGCCACGGCTGGGCTTCAGCCTTTTCCCGGAGAATGACAGCCCCTATTTCATGGTCGAGGTCGAGTTGCCGCAGGGCGTTTCGGTCGAGGAGACGGATCGCGCCGTGATGTTCGCGGACTCCGTGCTCGCCAAGCATGACGAGTTCACCTGGCGCTTCGCCAATTCCGGACGGGGAAATCCGCAGGTCTACTACAACGAAATCCCGAGCGAGCAGGCGAGCAATGTCGGCGGCATCTATGCCCGCTTCGACCATTGGGAGTCGAAGGAAGGCAACGCCCTGCTAGAAGACATTCGCGCCGAACTTGCAACCTATCCCGGCGTGCGCTTCAACGTGAAGCGGTTCCTCAACGGGCCGCCCATCGAGGCCCCGATCGCCATCCGCATCCAGGGCCCCGACATCGAGGTGCTGACCGGCATCGCCGCCGATGTCGAGCGGGCGATGGCGGGGGCCGAAGGCATCCGTAATATCACCAACCCGCTGGCCGAGCGCCTGCTCGATCTCGATCTCAACATCGACACCGAGGCAGCCGCGCTGCGGGGCGTTCCGGCCGGCGCGATCGACCAGACACTGCGCATCGCCATCGGCGGCGCGCGGGTTGCGTCCTTCCGCGACCCGGTGGGCGATGCCTATCCCGTCATCGTTCGCGCCCCACGCGCCGAGCGCATGACGATTGAGGACCTTGATCGCCTCTATATCTGGACAGGCGATGGGTCGGCGGCGCCTTTGTCCGAGTTTGCCGAGCCCGGCATTTCGTCCGGTCCGGCGCGCATCAGCCGTTTCCAGCGCGAACGCACCGTCACCATCACGGCCTTCACGCAGCCGGGCTTCCTCACCGGCGTTGTGACGGCGAATGTCGAGGAACAGCTGGCGGGCATCACCCTGCCTGCGGGGTATTCCTGGAATGTCGGCGGCGAGGCCGAAGCCCAGTCGCGCAGCTTCGGCGGGATGGGTCCGGCCATCCTGATCGCGCTCTTCGGCGTGATGGCGGTGCTGCTGCTGGAGTTCGGATCGTTCGCGACAGCCGGCGTTGTCGCCTTTGTCATCCCGTTCGGCATCATGGGCGGGCTGATCGCGCTCTATCTCGGCGGGCAATCGCTGTCCTACACCTCGATCATCGGGTTCATCGCCCTCATCGGTATCGAGATCAAGAATTCCATCCTGCTGGTCGAGTTCGCGAACCAGGAACGCGAGCGGGGAACGCCCCTGCGCGAGGCGATCGAGAAGGCGGGCGAGGTGCGCTTCCTGCCGGTGCTCCTGACCTCGCTCACGGCCATTGGCGGCCTGACGCCGCTCGTGTTCGAGGGCTCGCCGCTCTATTCGCCCCTGGCCATGGTGATCATCGGAGGCCTGATTTCCTCGACGTTGATCGCGCGGATCGTGACCCCGCCCATGTACCTGCTGCTGGCGCCGAAGGACCGCAAGGCTGCGCCGACGGGTGATGCGCCGCCTGATCGGGGGCCGGACCCGGTTGCGGTCCCTGCCGAGTAGGTGACACTCTGCGGCGAGGAAACGCCGGAGAGCATCGTGGATTTCAACCTGCCTGAAGGTCTCGTCGCCTATCTCGCCGAGCTCGACCGCTTCATCGAAGCCGAGATCAAGCCGCTGGAAAACCAGGACGACAATATCCGCTTCTTCGACCATCGCCGCGAACACGCTCGCACGGACTGGGACAAGGGCGGTCTGCCGCGCAAGGAATGGGAGGATCTGCTGCGCGAGGCGCGAAGGCGGGCGGACAAGGCCGGTCATTTCCGCTTCGCACTGGCCAAGGAGCTGGGCGGCTCGGCGCGCGATGTCGGTTGTGGCCCCAATCTTGCCATGGCCGTGATCCGCGAGCACTTTGCCGCCAAGGGGCTCGGGCTCCACAACGACCTGCAGAACGAGCACTCCATCGTCGGCAACAGCATCGGCGCGCAGCTGATGTGGGCCTACGGCACCGAGGCGCAGAAGGCGGAGTGGATGGAGGCGCTCGCCGCCGGCAAGCGCGGCTTTGCCTTCGGCATCACCGAGCCGAAGCATGGATCGGACGCAACGCACATGGAGACGGTCGCCGTGCGCGATGGCGATCACTGGGTGATTGACGGCGAGAAGACGTGGAACACCGGCGTGCACGCCGCCGGCCACGACATGATCATGGCGCGGACATCGGGCAAAGCCGGCGACGGGCACGGCATCACGGCGTTTCTGGTCCCCGTCAATTCGCCCGGCTTCACCATTGAGGAGTATCTCTGGACATTCAACATGCCGTCTGATCATGCGCACATCACGTTGAAGGGGGTGCGCGTTCCCGACTCAGCCGTGTTCGGCGGCGAGGGCCGCGGGCTGATGGTGGTGCAGCATTTCTTCAACGAGAACCGGATCAGACAGGCAGCGTCCTCGCTCGGCGCTGCACAATACTGCATCAACGAAGCTGTGGCGTACGCGAATGTGCGCGCGCCGTTCGGCAAGAAGCTGGCGTCAAACCAGGCGATCCAGTTCCCGCTGGTCGAGCTGCAGACACAGTGCGAGATGCTGCGGGCGCTGATCCACAAGACTGCGTGGCAGATGGACACGATCGGAAACTTCGCCGTCTCGGACAAAGTCTCGATGTGCAATTACTGGGCGAACCGGTTGTGCTGCGAGGCGGCCGATCGGGCGATGCAGGTGCATGGCGGCCTTGGCTATTCGCGGCACAAGCCGTTTGAGCACATCTATCGTCACCATCGCCGCTATCGCATCACCGAAGGAGCGGAGGAGATCCAGATGCGCCGCGTCGCCGGCTACATGTTCGGCTTCATGGGGCAGAAGGCGCCGAAGGGCGTTGTCGAGTGATCGATAGGGCGCAACTCGAACGCACACTGGCCCGGCTCGCGGGTTTCCAAAGGCTCGTAACGTGCGACCGGCTGTCAGCGGGCGCAAGCCGCGAGACCTACCGGCTCGTCGTGCAGATGGGCGGCGTGGAGCGCAAGCTGGCGCTCCGGCGCGCGTCGGGCGAGGGCAAGTCCGCGATGGGGTCGGGGCCTGGGCTCGGCATCGAGGCGCAGCTGTTCGCGGCCGCTCGCGGGGCGGGCGTGCCGGGGCCGGAAGTCCTGCTGGTCCTGCAGCCTGAAGACCTGCTCGGCGCAGGCTTCGTCATGGAGTGGATCGCGGGCGAGACCCTCGGCGGAAAGATCACGCGCGGCGCCGAATTCGCGGATGCACGCAGGACGCTCGCCCGGCAGTGCGGTGAAATTCTCGCGCGGCTGCACTCGGTCGACGTTAAGGCAGCGGGGCTGGGCGACGTCCTGGAATCGTTCACGCCGGAACATGTCGTGCGCAAGACACATGCGGCCTATCTCGAGCTTGGCTCGCCCCAGCCGATGATCGACTTCACGGCGATGTGGCTGCTGAAGAACCTGCCGAGGGCGCACGCCATGAAGCTGGTGCATGGCGATTTCCGGAACGGAAACATGATCGTCGATCCGGCCATGGGCCTGGTCGCCGTGCTGGATTGGGAGCTGGCGCATGTTGGCGATCCGATGCGCGACCTTGGCTGGCTGATCACGCGGTCGTGGCGCTTTGGCGTACCGGAAAAGGAGGTCGGCGGGTTCGGCGATGTGGCCGATCTGGTTGCGGGTTACGAGTCGGTGTCGGGCGAGATGGTGGACCGGGATGCGATCCGCTTCTGGGAAGTGTTCGGCTCGTTCTGGTGGTCGGTGGGCACGCTCGGCATGGCGCAGAGCTTTCGTAATGGAACGGAGGCAAGTCTCGAACGGCCGGCGATCGGGCGTCGCAGTTCTGAATGCCAGATCGACTGCGTCAACCTGCTCATCCCTGGTTCGGCGCGGAAGCCGGCCGCGAGCCGGCAATCACTGTCGGCGACGGACCTGCCCCGCGCTGACGAACTGCTCGTCGGCATCCGCGATTTCCTGCGCGGCGAGGGCGGGGCGGCGCTTGAGGGCCGCAACCAGTTTCTTGCACGGGTCAGCGCCAATGCCATCGATATCGTGTTGCGCGAGCTGAGCCTCGGGCCGGACGCGGTGGCGTGGGAGACGCAGCAGCTGGAACGGCTGCTCGGCGTGTGCAGCGGCCTTCAGCAGATGCGCGAGAAGCTGGCGGTGGCGATCCGCTTCGGCGAGATCGACCTCGCGCGTCCCGATCTCCACGCCTACCTGCGCGACAGCGTTCTGGCGCAGGTGCTCATCGACCAGCCCGGCTATCCCGGCGCGGCAGAATGCGCCGCACGCCAGTGACGCCGGGGAAGTCGGGCGTGACAAGCCTACTCGACGGGCGCCCGTGACGGCCCTAAACCAGCGCCAGTCAGAGAGGCATTCATGTCCCGTCCCGTAATCTCGGCCACCGGCCTTTACACCCCGCCCCATTCCATTTCGAACGCGGAGCTGGTGGCAAGCTTCAATGCCTGGGTTGAAAAGTTCAACGCCGAGCATGCCGCCGAGATCGCTGCGGGAGCACTTGCGGCGAAGCAGCCCTCCTCGGTCGAGTTCATCGAGAAGGCGTCGGGCATCAAGGCGCGCTATGTCGTCGACAAGGACGGCGTGCTCGATACGCAGCGCATGACGCCCAACATTCCCGAACGTCCCAACGAGCAGATTTCGATTCTGGCCGAGATCGCCGTCAACGCCGCGAAGGAGGCGCTCGCCAAGGCCGGCAAGGAAGGCAGGCAGGTCGATGCGGTGATCTGCGCCGCCTCAAACATGCAGCGCGCCTATCCTGCCATGGCCATCGAGGTGCAGGACGCCATCGGTTCGCCGGGCTTTGCCTTCGACATGAATGTGGCCTGCTCGTCGGCGACGTTCGGCATCCAGACCGGCGCAGATTTCGTGCGCGCGGGCCATGCAAAGACGGTGCTGATGGTCAACCCTGAGATCTGCTCGGGACATCTCAATTTCACCGACCGCGACAGCCACTTCATCTTTGGCGATGTCGCCACCGCCGTGCTGATCGAGGCGGAGGATGTCGCGCCGAAGGGTTCGTGGTCGATCCTCGGCACGCATCTCAAGACCCAGTTCTCCAACAACATCCGCAACAATTTCGGCTTCCTCAACCGCGGCGCGCCGGACGGCGTCGGCAAGGCCGACAAGCTGTTTGTCCAGGAGGGCCGCAAGGTCTTCAAGGAAGTCGTGCCCATGGTGTCCGGCATGATTCTCGGTGAGATGGACCGGCTCGGTCTCAAGGCGACAGACCTGAAGCGCCTCTGGCTGCACCAGGCCAATGCCGGGATGAACCGGCTGATCGCCGAGCGCGTGCTGGGCCATGAAGCGAGCGAGGATGAAAGCCCGACCGTGCTCGATACCTACGCCAACACCTCTTCGGCAGGTTCGATCATCGCCTTCCACAAGCATTCAGGCGATTTCCGCCCCGGCGACAGGGGCCTGATCTGCTCGTTCGGCGCCGGGTACTCGGCCGGGACAGTGTTCGTGGAGAAGACGGCGTAGGGCGCGGACGCTGCGGATTGCGTGCGCGGCCTGCCTTGCTAGTGTCCGGTCAACAAGAAGACGACCGGAGGAACACCCATGGCTGCCGATGCTGCAAACCTGCCGCCCTTTCGGCCGCTGCCCTACAAGGGGCCCAATATCGAGGCCATCCGCGGCGAGGGTGGCGTGGTTTACCTGCGCTCGCGCGAGCCGATGGGACCGGTCGGACGGACCATACCCCACATCCTCGATGATCGTGCCAGGATGCACCCCGAACGGGCGTGGCTGAAGCAACGCCTTCCCAATCACGGACCGTGGCGGCAGGTCAGCTATGGCGAGGCCGCTGGCATGACGCGCGCGCTGGCGCAGGCGCTGCTGGATCGCGGGCTGGGGCCGGATGCGCCGCTGCTGATCCTGTCGGGAAACTCCATCGAGCATGCGCTGATGTCGCTTGCCGCCCAGCGAATCGGCGCACCGGCGACGCCGATCTCGCCGGCTTATTCCACGATGTCGACGGATTTCGCGAAGCTGAAGCACTGCTTTGCGGCGGTGAAGCCGAAGGCGATCTTCGTCCAGACGATGGATCCGTTCCGCAAGGCGCTCGGCGCGCTCGACCTCGCGGGCGTGTCGGTGATTTCGGCGGACGGCTCAGAAGGCTCGGAGGCCTTTGCCACACTGGCCAGGACGCCAGCCACATCTGTGGTCGACACGGCGATGGACTGGCTCGGGCCCGATTCGGTTGGCAAATATCTCTTCACCTCAGGCTCGACGGGAATGCCCAAGCCGGCGCCGCAAAGCCAGGGCCAGATGACGGCGCAGATCGCCGCGCGCGGCGGCATCGAACTGCCGCCGGAGGATCCTGACGAGATCCTTGCCTCGCTCGACTGGATGCCGTGGAGCCATATCTCGGGCGGCAATGTGAACTTCAACAACGTGTTGTCGCTCGGCGGCACGCTGCATATCGATGAAGGCAGGCCGATGCCGGGCCTGTTCCAGACGACGATCGCAAACCTGAAGGAGGTGCGTCCGCAATCCTTCGGCTCCGCGCCGATCGCCTTCGGCATGCTGGCCGAGGCGATGGAGGCGGATGTCGAGCTGCGTGATGCAGTATTCTCGCGGATGCGCGCCTTCATTTATGGCGGAGCGACCTTGTCGGACGATGTCTATGAACGCATCCAGCGGCTCTCCATCGCATCGACCGGCATGCGCATTCCGCTGCTGACCATGTATGGCGCGACCGAGACGCAGGGCGTGACGATGACGCACTGGATTCTCGAGCGTGTCGGCATGGTGGGCGTGCCGATGCCGGGAACCACGCTGAAGCTGGCGCCGGTGGGCAACAAGCTGGAAGTGCGGGTGAAGGGCCCCACCGTGATGCGCGGCTATCTCAACATGCCCGAAAAGAACCGCGAGGTGTTCGACGAGGAAGGCTTCTACTGCCTTGGCGATGCGGCCCGGTTCGAGGACCCGGAGCATCCGGAGAAGGGCCTGATCTTCGACGGACGCGTGACCGAGGATTTCAAGCTCGATTCTGGAACCTGGGTGTCGGTCGGCACGCTGCGGCCCGAGATCGTCGCCGCGTGCGCGCCACTCGTGTTCGACGCGGTGATCTGTGGCCAGGACAAGCCTTTCATCGGCGCATTGCTGTGGCCATCGCCGGCTGCGATGAAGGCGGCGACGGATGCTGCTGGCGGCGATGTTGCAAAGGCGTTTGGGGCGCTGACGGTTCAGGTTGCCGAGAAGCTGAAGGCGCACAATGCGGTGGCCGGCGGATCCTCGCGCAAGATCGGCCGGTTCAGGATGCTGACCTCTCCGCCGTCCCTTGATGCCGGCGAGATCACCGACAAGGGCTATGTCAACCAGCGGGTCGCGCAGGATGTGCGGGCGGCGGAGGTGGCCTCGCTGTTCGGGGCCGAGCCGGGGCCGGGAGTGGTGCAGCTTTAGTCACCCGCCTTGTCACTGCGGCGATAATCGCCATAGGCGGTGTCGCGCGCATCAAGACCGCCGGTCACACTTCCGCGGAACTGCGCAAACATCGCGCGCGAGCTTTCCGTGTTGAGGGCGAGGGCCTGGATTTCGGCGCCAGCGCGGACAGCGGCGCGCAGGCCCATGATCTCCATCGCGCGGTGAACCGAGCGCTTGTTCATCTGCTGCACATCGGTGGGAATCTTGGCGATACGCACGGCGATGGAGAGTGTTTCGGCTTCCAGCCTCTCCGCAGGAAAGGCGCGGTTGGCGAGGCCCACGCGCACAGCCTCCCGTCCGTCGAGCGCATCGCCCGTGAGCATCATCTCCATCGCGGGGCGCAGACCGCAATACCAGGCGTGAAACTGGTTGTCGGGCGGACTCATCGAACGTACGGGCGGATATCCAATCTGCGCGTCCTCGGCGGCATAGACGAGGTCACACGCCGCCATCAGCTCGGACCCGCCGGCGAGGCACCAGCCGTGCACCTGCGCAATCACTGGCTTGGCGAGGTCCCAGATGCGGAAGCAGCCCTCGACGACATGGCGCGCCCACTGGCCCGCGCCGCCGGCCGTATGAAATGGCAGGGGCTGCTGCGCGCCTTCTGCCGAGAGGTCATAGCCGGCGGAGAAGCATGATCCGGCCCCGCGCAGGATGGTGACACGGACCTCGGGGTCGCGATCTGCGGTTTCGAGCGCGGCGTGGAGCTCACGACGCAAGTCGTTCGACAGCGCGTTGCGCTTCGCTGGCCGGTTGAGCGTGAGGCGGCGGACATGTGGGGCCGGATCGTCGGCGAGGATAAGGTCGGTCATCAGTGTCTCCTTGGGCTCGACCCTAACGCATCATCGAGCCGCGTCGTATCGCGTTGCTGTCTCGGCAGGTAATGGCTTGCGTGCAGAATGATGATCCAGCGCGGGCTGCGATCAAAATCCTGGGTGTTGCGGCGCCAGCAAGCCAGTTGAAGGCAAGCGACCGGGAAGCTGGATCTGTTGCGCGGGAATTCAAGATTCCGCTGGTCGGCGCGTCTTTACGTGGGCGGTTCGAAAATCCACGACCCGATCACGCTCGATCCCCATACCATCTTTTTCCAGCCCGGACCGATTGGACCACGGGCGACCGTCGAAGCATGCGTCGATCGCCTCACCGCAAGCCTGGCCGACGCCCGTGCAACCAACTCCGGTTCCGGCGGCGAGGTTCTGGTGCGCGCCATCCAGACCGCCACAGGGAGAAGTCCGACCTGACGCGCCGCCGCGTCGCATCTCGACAGCTGCCCGTCCCTGTGCAGGATGACGTGCGCGTCAATTCCCGGAGCTCCTGCATGTCTGTCCTCGCTGTCGAACGTCCTGATTTCATGGCGGAGGAGGACATCCGCATGTTCGAGGCATCGGTGACGAAGTTTTTCGAGACCCACGCCCCGCCCGAGCGCGTCGACAAGTGGCGCAAGGAGAAGGTGGTCGAGCGGGCGATGTGGACCGAGGCGGCAGAGGCTGGACTGCTGGGTCTCTCGACGCCCGAGGACTACGGCGGCATGGGCGGTGACTATCGCCACGAGGTGATCCTGATGGAGCAGCTGGGGCTGCAGGGTGTCGACGGCTTCGGCGCCTCGCTGCACAATGCGATCGTGATGCCCTACATCGTCCACTACGGCACGGAAGAGCAGAAGAAGCGCTGGCTGCCGCGCATGGCGTCTGGCGAGCTGATCTCCGCGATCGCGATGACGGAGCCCGGCGCTGGATCGGATCTGCAGGGCATCAAGACGACGGCGAAGCGTTCCGGCAATGGCTATGTCATCAACGGCTCGAAGACGTTCATCACCAACGGGCAAATGGCGAACCTGATCTGTGTTGTCGCCAAGACGGATCCGACCAAGGGCGCCAAAGGAACGTCGCTGGTGTTCGTCGAGACCGACGAGGTCGAGGGCTTCGAGCGCGGACGCAACCTCAACAAGCTGGGCCAGCCGGCGCAGGATACCTCCGAACTGTTCTTCAACGAGGTGAAGGTTCCGGCCGAGAACCTGCTCGGCACGGAGGAGGGGCAGGGCTTCATCCAGCTGATGAGCCAGCTGCCGCAGGAGCGCCTCAACATCGCCGTACAGGGCATCGCCACGATCGAGCGGGCGCTCAAGCTGACCATCGACTACGTCAAGGATCGCAAGGCCTTCGGCAAGGCGATCATCGACTTCCAGAACACGCAGTTCACCCTGGCCGAATGCAAGACGGAGGCGACGGTGGCGCGCGTGTTCGTCAACCACTGCATTGGCGTGCACCTGCAGGGGAAGCTGGACGCGGCGACAGCGTCGATGGCGAAATACTGGGTCACGGATCTCGAGGGCAAGATCATCGACCGGTGCCTGCAGCTGTTCGGCGGCTATGGATTCATGGACGAGTATCCGATCAGCCGCATGTATCGCGACAGTCGCATCCAGCGCATCTATGGCGGAACCAACGAGATCATGAAGATCCTGATCGCGCGGACCCTGTAGCAAAGGTGCTGTAGCTCATGGAACAGGCAGCGGATTTCCTCGACGAGACGAAGGCGCTGGGGGCGTTGCTGGCGCCATTGCCGGATACGGCCTTCGATGAGGCGACGCAGTTCAAGGGCTGGACCGTCAATGATGTGATCCGCCACCTGCATTTCTGGAACCGGGCGGCGGGGCTGCAACTCACCGATGAGCCGGAGTTGGTGCGCCTCCTGGGCGCGATCGGGGCCGGCGGGATGCGGGCGGTGGAGCGCGAAGTCGTGCCGCAGGCAGGCCAGGTGCTGCGCGCGGCATGGGTTGAGACGGCGGGGCAGATCGCGGGCATCTATGCGACGGCGGATCCCAAGGCGCGGCTGAAATGGGCGGGGCCGGACATGAGCGCCCGCTCCTCGATCACCGCGCGCTTGATGGAGACCTGGGCGCACGGTCAGGAAGTCTATGATCATCTCGGCGTCGAGCGGATCGACCAGGATCGCATCCGCAATATTGCGCATCTTGGCGTCTCGACCTTCGGATGGACTTATCAGGTGCGGCGCATGGAAGTCCCTCCCGCATTGCCGCATGTGCGCCTCACAGCGCCTTCAGGTGCGATCTGGACGTGGGGCGAGGAGAGCGCGGCGAATTCGGTCACCGGATCGGCGACCGAGTTCTGCCAGGTCGTGACGCAGGTTCGCAACATCGCCGACACCAGGCTGGTGGTCCGCGGCCCCGTCGCGACGCAATGGATGGCGATGGCGCAGTGCTTCGCCGGCGCGGCAGAGCCGCCGCCCAGGCCGGGCACGCGGTTCAGGCGCCTGCGCGCGGCCTGAGGTGGCGCTTTCCTTCTCTGCCTGCGCCGCTAGGCTTGGGCGTCATGGGAGGCGCGCCATCATGAGCGACCTGATCGTCAGCGAACGCCTGGAGCATGTGACGCGGCTGACGCTGAACAGCCCGGCGAGTCTCAACGCTCTGTCGGATGCGATGCTGGCGGCGTTGAGCGCGCGGTTGGCCACATTGGCTGAGGATCGCGAGACGCGGGTGGTGATCCTGCGCGGCGCCGGCAAGGCGTTCTGCGCCGGCCACGACCTGAAGGAGATGCAGGCCGCGCGTCAGGCGCCGGACAGGGGCGCCGCGTACTTCCTGGATCTCTTCACGCGCTGTGGCGCCGTGATGCAGATGATACAGGCCTTGCCACAGCCGGTGATCGCGGAAGTGCATGGCGTCGCAACCGCGGCGGGCTGCCAGCTGGTCGCGAGCTGCGACATGGCCGTGGCGGCTGAGGGAGCGCGGTTCGGCGTCAACGGCGTCAATATCGGCCTGTTCTGTTCGACGCCGATGGTGGCGCTCTCGCGCAAAGTGTCGCGCAAGGCGGCGTTCGAGATGCTGACCACGGGTGAGTTTATTGACGCCGCGCGGGCGCGGGAGCTGGGACTGGTGAACCGCGTGGTTGAGGCGGCGGGGCTGTCCGAGGCAACGCTGGGGCTTGCACAGACGGTGGCGAACAAGCTCACCGCAGCGGTGAAGATCGGCAAGCGCGCCTTCTACGAGCAGGTCTCGATGACGCTCGCTGATGCCTATGCCTACACGGCGCAGGTCATGACGCAGAACATGTTGCTGCGTGACACGGCCGAGGGCGTCCAGGCCTTCATCGAGAAACGCCCGCCGGACTGGGGCGCCACGAAGGCATGATCCGTTCCGCTGCGATCTCGGAAGCCGCCTTCAGCCGCATCCTGGACGATCTCGCGCGCATCGAGCGTGATGAGCGCATCCGTATCCTGTTTGCGGTGGAGAGCGGCAGCCGGGCCTGGGGCTTCCCGTCGCCGGACAGCGACTACGATGCGCGTTTCGTCTATGTGCGCGAGGCGGACTGGTACCTGTCCTTGCAGCCCGGGCGCGATGTGATCGAGTTGCCGATCGATGGCGATTTCGATGTGAATGGCTGGGACATCCGCAAGGCGCTGCTGCTTCTGCTGAAACCCAATCCTGTCCTGCTCGAATGGTTGTCGAGCCCGATCCGCTATCGCTGGAACGATGCGGCGTGCGCAACGCTGCGGGCGTTTGCCGACCGCACGACGTATGCGCGGGCCTGCCTGAACCACTATCTCTCGCTGAGCCGGCGGCTGTGGGACGAGTTCGTCGAGGGACGCGAGGACGTAAATCTCAAAAAGTACCTCTACATCCTGCGGCCAGCCATGTGCATCGCGTGGATACGCGAACGTCCGGGCGAGATTCCGCCCATGAGCCTGCCGGACCTGATGGCCGGTATCGAACTGGGTATGGCCTTCAGGGAAGAAGTGGCCCACCTTCTCGTGCGCAAGGCGCAGACGTCTGAGGTCGGCAACGGCCCGCGTCTTGCGGCGCTGGACGATATCATTGCGCGTGAATGGGCATGGCCGAACGCGCAGGACATGCGCGTTCGGCCCGATCCCGCTCTGCGCGCGGAAGCCGAGACCATGTTTCGCGCGTTCGTGAAATCATGACGCGCGAACCCTTCGATCGCCGCGACCTCGTCGGACCGTTCGATATCGTCGGCGATGTTCATGGCTGCTGCGACGAGCTGGAGGAGCTGCTGGCGCGGCTGGGCTATTGCGTCGCGTGGGGCGGCGGCGGCGTGCGTGTGACGCCTCCGTCCGGTCGCACGCTCGTCTTCGTCGGCGACCTTGTCGATCGGGGGCCGCGAACGCCCGATGTGCTGCGCATCGCAATGAGCATGGCGGAGCAGGGGACTGCGCTCTGCGTCGAGGGCAATCACGACAACAAGCTTGGCCGCTGGCTCAACGGCGCGAAGGTCAAGACCGGCCACGGCCTGCAGCTATCGATTGACCAGCTGGAGCCGGAAAGCGCCGAATTCCGGCAGCAGGCGAGCGACTACCTCACAGGCCTGCCGCCCTGGCTCTGGCTTGATGGCGGCGCGCTGGTGGTGGCGCATGCCGGGTTGAGGGAGGAGATGATCGGGAAATCCGGCGGCAAGGTCCGCGCCTTCGCCCTCTATGGCGACACGACCGGTGAGACGGACGGTTACGGCAGCCTGGTGCGGCGCAACTGGGCGCTCGACTATCGTGGTGCGCCAGCGATCGTCTACGGACACGTGGCGGCGCCGGAGGTGCAGGCGGTCAACAATACCTGGTGCATCGATACGGGCTGCTGTTTCGGCGGGGTGTTGACGGCACTGCGCTGGCCGGAGCGCGAACTGGTCAGCGTGCCGGCGCGGAAGGTCTGGTTCGAGGCGAGAAGGCCGCTGGCTGATCGAATTCGATAGCGCATCTGGCTTGACGGCGTCTGGCTTGCGGTTTCCTGATGGGCAAAACATCCAAGGGACACCGCGCCATGAAAACACGCATCACGGAACTGTTCGGCATCGAGCATCCGATCATCCAGGGCGGCATGCATTATGTGGGCTTTGCGGAGATGGCGGCGGCTGTCTCGAATGCGGGCGGACTTGGCATCATCACCGGGTTGACGCAGCGCACGCCGGAGAATCTGCGCAACGAGATCCGCCGCTGCCGCGAGATGACGAAAAAGCCGTTCGGCGTGAACCTCACCTTCCTGCCGTCCGTGACGCCGCCGGACTATCCGGGCTTCGTGCGCACCATCATCGAGGAGAACGTCAAGATCGTGGAAACCGCCGGCAACAACCCGGCGCAGGTGATGCCTTTCTTCAAGGAGGCGGGCATCAAGGTGATCCACAAGTGTACGTCTGTGCGTCACTCGCTGAAGGCGGAGAAGATCGGCTGCGATGCGGTGAGCGTCGACGGGTTCGAATGCGGGGGCCATCCGGGCGAGGACGATGTGCCGAACTTCATCCTGCTGCCGCGCGCCGCCGAGGAACTCAAGATTCCCTTCGTTGCTTCAGGCGGCATGGCCGACGGCCGCTCTCTGGTGGCGGCGATGGCGCTGGGCGCGGAGGGCATGAATATGGGCACGCGCTTCATGGCGACCAAGGATGCGCCGATCCACCAGAATGTGAAGGAGGCGCTGGTGAAGGCCAGCGAGCTCGATACGCGCCTCGTCATGCGCCCGTTGCGCAACACCGAGCGCGTGCTCAACAATGCGGGCGTTACGAAGATTCTCGAGAAGGAGAAGCAGCTCGGCGCTGGCATCAAGTTCGAGGACATCATCGAGGAAGTCGCGGGCGTCTATCCCAGGATCATGAAGGATGGCGACATGGATGCTGGCGCGTGGAGCTGCGGCATGGTTGCGGGCCTCATCCACGACATCCCGACGGTGAAGGAGCTGATCGACCGCATCATGCGCGAGGCCGAAGAGATCATCACCAAACGGCTGGCGGGCGCGCTGCGGGGTTAACTGAAGCACTTCACAATTTGCCTGGTCCGGAGCGGAAACGCGCACCGCCCAGGATCGGCAATCCAGGCGCTGCGAGCGCCGGTGCAGGGCAATTTTGGGGTCCCGCTCGAGGCGTTGCGCGCCTCGGCCGGCATGACAGCAAGGGCGCGCAGCAACGAAAACGGGCGAGACGCTGGTGCGTCTCGCCCGCTTGTTCTTGACGCGCTCAGCTGAAACCCTACTCCGCGTTCACCGCCGGCAGGCCGTCCTTGGCAGGCAGCGACTTCTTGGTGAGGAACACGGCGATGTTGCGCTTGTCTTCCTCCGTAAGGCCGCCGACCACGCCGGCCATCATCGGCACGGGGGTGGTGAGCGACTGGATGATCTTCTCGTTGTCGAAGGTGGCGAGCTTCTCCATCTTGGGGGCGTTCATCATGCCCGGCTCGTGGCACATCTTGCACTTGGCCTCGTAGAGGGCGGCGCCTTCGGCCGGGCCGGGTTCGGCAAACGCAGGCGCGGCGAGCACCGCAAGACCAAGAACAGCGGCGGCAGCCAGTTTCATGTAAACCCTCCAGTTTTCACCCGGCGCTTTTAGTCGGCCCGACCTGAACAGGCCATGACCAAGCGCAGTATTTGCTGCCATGCGGCGATTTGGCCTCAGTGAAGGGCAGAATCGCCCTCCTTCTGGATCGGTGGTATTCGGGGGCCTCGATCGGGCGGCCGGGCGACCGCTGGCAGCAATGCTGGAGGAAAGTCCGGGCTCCACGAAGGCAAGGCGGCGGATAACGTCCGCCCGACGCAAGTCGAGGGATAGCGCCACAGAAAGCAAACCGCCTTGGGACTCGTCCCTGGGTAAGGGTGAAAGGGTGGGGTAAGAGCCCACCGCGTTCCTGGCGACAGGGACGGCATGGCAAGCCCCGCCTGGAGCAAGACCGAATAGGGATGGGCGCCGGGAAACCGGCAGGCGCGTCTTCGCGCTCCATCCGGGTTGGTCGCGCGAGGCGGTCCGCAAGGGCCGTCCCAGAGGAATGGTCGCCCAAGGGTCGCAAGACCCTGGACAGAACCCGGCTTACAGGCCGCCCGGTCGCCTCTCTTTCCGTTTTGCTGTGGACAGCGCCTGTGAGCAGCATGGATGGTGCAAGCGTCTGACTCTGTGCAGGTATCCTTGCCGGCATTCACCGCTCGTAACCCACTTATCCACACCCCCTCCCGTATAGCTCGGCGATCTACCGGATTTGTTCCGTGCGCGGACGTCCAAATGGTTAACGCAGGGCTAACGTCCCGTTGTTTCCCATAGGGGCCCATGGTATCCCGTACAGCTCCACGGGCGGGGCCGTCGTGGCGGGAAAATCTGGGGCGCGATCCCATCCGGGACCGACGCAAAGCGGGCATTCGGGAGCATGTTCCTCTCCTCGTTCGAGAGCGGCGTTGACGCCAAGAAGCGGGTCTCGATCCCGGCTGCCTTCCGTAAGGCGCTCGGGTCCGCGGACGGCGTCTTCCTGTGGCCCTCGCTCGACAAGCCGTGCATTGAGGGGGCTGGCCAGCGCCTGATGAACGAATTCGACGCCTCCCTGAGCGAGCTGGACCTGATGGATGCGCGCCGCATCGCGCTGGCAAACTACATCATGGGCGAGACGCGGCAGGCGAGGCTCGACGAAGGCGGCCGCGTCGTGCTGGACGCCGAACTCCTGGGAATCGCGGGCATCGGCGAGAAGGCGAAGTTCGTGGGCCTCGGCGACCGTTTCCAGATCTGGGAGCCGGGTGCCTATGAGGCCGAGAAGGCGAAGATGCGCGCCTTGGCGAGGGACAATCTTGGTCTGCTGAAATCGCGTCCGCGTCGCCCCGGTCCGGGGCCGGATGCGGGGGAGGGCGCATGAGCGAGGCCCTGCCTCCTGCCGGCGCGCACATCCCGGTGATGGCCGAAGAAGTGATCCATGCGCTGGCGCCCGTGGCAGGCGCTGTGATGGTGGATGGCACTTACGGCGGCGGCGGCTATGCCCGTGCAGCGCTTGCGGTCGCCAACTTTACGCTGATTGCGATCGATCGCGACCCCGAAGCGATGGAGCGGGCGTGGGCGCACGCCGGCAAGGACCCGCGCGTCATTCCGGCGGCAGGACGGTTCGGCGAGATCGAGCAGATCCTGCACGCCATGAACCGCGACCAGGTCGACGGCATCATGCTCGACCTCGGCGTATCATCGTTCCAGATCGATGAGGCGGCGCGCGGCTTTTCCTTCATGCGCGACGGGCCGCTCGATATGCGGATGGACAGGCGGGGCCCGAGCGCCGCGGACGCCGTCAATCACCTCACCGAGGGCGAACTGGCGGACATCATCCACCTGCTCGGCGAGGAACATGCCGCGCGACGGATCGCACGCGAGATCGTCCACCGCCGGCGTTCGCAGCCCTTCAGCTCGACGCTCGATCTTGCCGACGTGGTCGAGAAGGCCCTGGGCGGGCGGCGCGGAAAGCCGACGCATCCTGCCACGCGCACCTTCCAGGCGCTCCGCATGTGGGTGAATGACGAGACCGGGGAGCTGGCGCGCGCCCTTGCCGCGGCCGAGCGTGTGCTGAAACCCGGTGGAAGGCTGGTGATCGTAACCTTCCATTCAATCGAGGACCGCATCGTCAAGCTCTTCCTGCGGTCGCGTTCCGGCAACGATCCTGGCGTCTCGCGCCACCTGCCGCGCGCAAACAAAGGAAGGGCGCCGACGTTCGAGATCCTCCAGCGCAAGGCGGCTGAGCCAAGCGAGGCGGAGGTTGCGGACAATCCGCGTGCGCGGTCTGCAAAACTGCGCTGGGCGCTCCGCACCGAAGCCCCGGCCTGGAATGTGGACGCCGGCGATGGGTTCCGGCTGCCGGGACTGAAACAGCTTGAGGGAGTTGGCGGATGAAACGCCTGGCCATCATTGGCGGACTGGTCGTCACCGTGCTGGCGGTCGCGGTCTATCGCGCAAAGCTGAGCGCGGAGGAGACGCAGGTCCGCATCGACGAACTCAGGATCGCGGCGCAGGCCGAGCAGGCCGCCATTGCGACCCTCAAGGCCGATGAAGCCGTCCTGACCAGGCCCGAACGCATCGGCGCCATCGCGCAGCAGCAGCTGGGGCTCGAGCCGGCCAATCCGGACCAGTATGTCGCCCCGGAGGCCCTGAAGCAGCGCCTCGGCGAAGAAAAGCTGCGCCTGGCCCCGCCGGCTTCGGGAGCGACGCCGCAACCGCAATGAAAGCCTTCGCCGCGCCATACCGGGACGTCTGGGGTCCGCGTCGCGCCCGCCTTGTCGCGGCGGGCCTGGCGCTTGTCTTCGCCGTCATTGTCGGTCGCTCGGCCTATGTCGCCTTCAACGGCCCGGACCGCAGCGCCGTGCCTGTCGCCGCGATCGAGACGGCGCGCCGCGCCGACATCGTCGACCGCCGAGGCGAGCTTCTGGCGACGACGGTCGAGGGGGTCTCGCTGGCCGTCGATCCGAGCGCCATCTGGGATTCGCGCGACGTCGTCGCAGGTATCCGCAGCGTGTTCCCGGACCTGCGCGAAGATGCTCTGACGGCAATGATGGCCGACAAGAAGCGCCAGTTCGCCTGGGTCAGGCGCGGGCTCGACAACGATCAGATCGCTGCGCTGAAGCAGCTTGGCGTCGAGGGACTCCTGTTCGTCGATGAACCGCAGCGGCGCTATCCGGGCGGCAGTCTTGCCGGCCATTTCCTCGGCTATACCAGCGTTGATGGCGACGGGATCGAGGGTATCGAGCGCGTCTATGACGCGCGCCTGAAACAGGGCGGCGAGCCGCTCCAGCTCAGCCTCGACGCCAGCGTGCAGTTCGTGGTGGAGGAGGAACTCAATCGCGCGTTCGAGGATTTCGACATGAAGGGCGCCGCCGGCATCGTGGTCGACGCCCACAGCGGCGCCGTGCGTGCGATTGCCTCCTGGCCGCAGATCGATCCCAGCAGACGCGGTGAAGAGGGGAATGACGCAAAGACCAACCGAGCCCTCAATGCCCGGATGGAGCTGGGCTCGATCTACAAGCCGTTGACGGTGGCAGCTGCGATGGAGGCCGGCGCCGTGCGGCCGTCAGACAGGTTCGACGTGTCCCGGCCGGTGAAGATCGGCGGTGTGACGGTGCGCGACCTGCATCCGCTGACGCGCGTCTCCGGCGCCGCCGCGACGGCGGAAGACATCCTGGCCGAAAGCTCGAATATCGGCGCATCGCTGATTGCCCAGCGCATCGGCCCGGAGCGGCAGAAGGCGTTTCTCGGCGCCGTCGGCCTGCTGGCTGGGCATGGCGGTGAGGGGCCGTCCTGGGCTTCGCCGCTTCTCCCCCAGACCTGGGACCAGACCGCGATGGCGACGATCGCCTATGGCCATGGTCTTTCGGTGAGCCCGCTTGCCTTCGCGCTGGCCTATACGCCTTTCGCCAATGGCGGCAATTACGTCGCGCCGCGCTTCACCGAGGCGGTCGATCCCCCCAGCACAGCGCCCAGACGCGTGATGTCAAAGCGCACGGCCGACGCGGTCCTGGCGATGATGCGAACGACCGTCACGCAAGGCTCTGGCAAGCTGGCGGACGCAAACGGCTATGACGTCGCCGGCAAGACCGGGACGGCCGAGAAGCCGACGGCGAACGGTTACGATCCCGAAAGGAACATCACCTCGTTTGCCGCGGTCTTCCCCGCCTCCCGCCCTCAATTTGTCGTGCTCGTCGTGCTCGATGAAGCGCAGCCCAGAACGGGCGAGCAACGCACGGCCGCCTTCACCGCGGCATCGATCGCCGGACGGGTGATCGCGCGCGCGGCCCCGCTGCTGGATGTCCAGCCCGTGCTGGAAGCGACGGCGACGCGGGCGCGTGCGGAGGCGGATGCTCGATGAAGCTTGACACCCTCATTCCCGGGGCGCCTGCGCTCGATGTGACCGGCATCACGGCCGACAGCCGCAAGGTGAAGCCGGGCTATCTCTTTGCCGCGCTCAAGGGCGTGGCGCAGGATGGCCGCGACTATGCCGGCGCGGCGATCAAGGCCGGAGCAGCGGCGATTCTCACCGATGATCGCCCCGGGGCATGGACCGTGCCGGCGATCCAGGTCGCCGAACCCCGCCTTGCGCTGGCGAAGGCCGCGGCCGCCTTCCATCCTGTCCAGCCGCGCGTGATCGCGGCGGTCACCGGAACCAACGGCAAGAGTTCGACGGTCGACTTTCTCCGCCAGATCTGGGCCAGCATGGGCCGCAAGGCGGCCTCGATGGGCACGCTGGGCGCCATCGGACCGTCAGGCGTCGTCGATCTCGGGCACACCACGCCCGACCCTGTCGCCATCCACGACACGCTCGCAAGCCTTGCGGCCGAGGGCGTGACGCATGCGGCGATGGAAGCGTCCAGCCACGGCCTTGCGCAGTATCGTCTGCACGCGGTCAGGCTTGCGGCGGGCGCCTTCACCAACCTCACACAGGACCATCTCGACTATCACGCCGACTTCGATGACTACCGCCGCGCCAAGATGAAGCTGTTTTCGGAGCTGTTGCCCGCCGGCGCGCCGGCGGTCATCAACGCCGACAGTCCCGAACGCGAGGCATTCGAGGCGGCGGCGCAGACGGCCGGCCTGCGAACCTTCACGGTCGGCTGGCGCGGGCGCGACCTGCGGATCGCCGAGGCGCTGCCGCGCGGCACGGGCCAGGACCTTGTGATCCAGTGGAGCGGTGGTCCGAGCGAGGGCAAGGAGCGCACCGTCCACCTGCCTCTGATCGGCGAATTCCAGGCGCTCAATGCGCTCTGCGCCGCCGGCATCGCGATGGCGCTGGGCGATGATGTCCACGCCGTGCTCGACGGGCTCGCAAGGCTCAAAGGCGTCCACGGACGGCTGGAGCTGGTCGGCCAGACGGCTGGAAAGGCGCCGGTTTTCGTTGACTATGCCCACACCCCGGACGGGCTCAACGTGCTGTTGCGCGCCGCGCGCCCGCATGTGCGCGGCAAACTCATCGTCGTGTTCGGCTGCGGCGGTGATCGCGACGCGACTAAGCGTGCGATCATGGGAGATGTCGCGCGGCGCCTTGCGGACGAGGTGATCGTCACCGACGACAATCCGCGCTCGGAAGATCCCGCCGCAATCCGCGCCGCGATCCGCAAAGGCGTCCCGGATTCGAGCGAGATCGGCGACCGCGCATCGGCGATCCAGGAGGGCGTCAAGCGGCTGCGACCGGGCGATGCCTTGCTGATCGCAGGCAAGGGTCACGAGACCGGACAGATCGTAAAGGGCGTCACCATCCCGTTCTCGGATTTCGAGGTCGCGCGGGCGGCGCTGAAGGATACGGGTGGCACGGACGCAGGTGGCGCGCATGGCTGAGCATCCTCTCTGGACCGGCGAAGAGGCGGCGGCTGCAACCGGCGGAAAGGCGCAAGGCGCCTGGGCGATCGATGGCGTTTCGATCGACACGCGCTCACTCAGGCCCGGTGAACTCTTTGTGGCCCTGAAGGATGTCCGCGACGGACATGACTTCGTCGACAACGCCTTCGCTGCGGGAGCCGGCGCAGCTTTCGTGTCGCGCGACGTACTCGCCGGGCGACCGGGTCTCCTCGTCGATGATGTCCAGTCAGCCCTGGAGCGTCTCGGGCGCGCCGCGCGCGATCGCACGGGCGCGGTCTGCGCGGCGATAACGGGCTCTGTCGGCAAGACCAGCGTCAAGGAGATGCTGGCGCGCATCTTCCGCGCGGCGGGCAGGGCCCACTGGTCGGACAAGTCGTTCAACAATCACTGGGGCGTGCCGCTGACCCTTGCCAGGATGCCGCGAGAGACCGAGCGGGCGATCTTCGAGATCGGCATGAGCACGCCCGGAGAGATCGCGCCCCGCTCGCGCATGGCCAGGCCGCATATCGCGATGATCACCAAGATCGCGCCGGCCCATCTGCAGGGGGTCGGCTCGATCGAGGGTGTGGCGGATGAGAAGTCCGACATCTTCGCCGGGCTGCTGCCGGAGGGCGCAGCCATTCTGCCGGCCGCGGACAGGTTCCACGACCGCTTGCGGGCGGCGTCGCTCCGGCTGCAGCCCTCGGCGCAGCTCTACAGCTTCGGCGGATCGCCCGGCCCGCGCAGCGCAGCGCCCGTGCGCTATCACACCGACGGGTTTGTCTCGCGCATCGATGTCGACGTGATGGGTGAGGTGGTCAGTGTCGGCCTCGACGCAGTCGGCGAACACTGGGCCGACAATGCGGCGCTGGCGCTTCTCGCCGCTGTCCTGTCGGGTATCGGCGCAGGGCATGCGGCCGAGGCGCTCTCAGGCTATGCCCCGCCCGCCGGTCGTGGTGTCGCGGAGGTGCTGCGGCTGCCCCGCGGTGGCGAAGCCACTCTGGTGGACGACGCCTATAACGCCAATCCGGAATCGATGCGCGCGGCCATCGAGGGGCTGAGCAGCCGGCCGGGCAGGCGGATGGTGGCGCTTGGCGAAATGCGCGAGCTCGGCGAGGGGTCAGCGCAGATGCACGCAGGGCTCGCCGACGCAGTCATCGCTGCGAACGTTTCGCTGGCCGTGCTGTCGGGCGGCGAGATGAAGCACCTTGCGGATGCGCTGAAAGCGCGCGCGCCCGGCATGCGCGTCGAACATGTCACAGGTCCGGCCGAAGCGGCTGAGCAGGTGAAAAGCTGGTTAGAACCGGGGGACGCTGTCTTGATCAAAGGCTCGAATGCATCCGGCATGGCCCGCGTGGGGACGGCGCTCCGGCAGATGAGCGAAGGCGCCGCCGCCAAACCGCAGAACGCGTCAGGGGCTTAGCATGCTGTACCATCTCCTCTCGCCCTACACGGGCGAGCTGAACCTGTTCAGCTTCGTGACGTTCCGCGTGGCGCTCGGCCTCTCCACGGCCCTGATCCTCACCATGCTGTTCGGCTATCCAGTGATCCTCTGGCTGCGGAAAAGGCAGGGCAAGGGTCAGCCGATCCGCACCGATGGTCCAGAAAGCCACCTTGCCAAGAAGGGCACGCCCACAATGGGCGGCTTTCTCATCCTGTTCGGGATCCTGTCCGGCACGCTTCTGTGGGCTGACCTCACCAACCAGTACATCTGGATCGTGCTCTTTGTGACAGTCGGTTTCTGTTTTGTCGGCTTCATCGACGACTACCAGAAGGTCACAAAGAAGGGCACGGCGGGCCTCTCCGGCAAGGTGCGTCTCCTGATGGAGTTTGTGATCGCCGGCGTCGCCGTATGGTGGATCTCCGTCTACGCCCAGGCGACGACGGATGCCGCGCTCGCCTCGGGCGCGCTCGCCGTCGCGCCGCAGGAAGGCTTCGCCACCGGGCTGGCGCTGCCCTTCCTCAAGGATTTCATGTTTGATCTCACCATCTACGGCTTCATCGCCTTCGGAGCTTTCGTGATCGTGGGCGCCGGCAATGCGGTGAACTTCACTGACGGCCTCGACGGGCTCGCCATCGGCCCGGTGATGATCGCAGGCGCCACGTTCGGCTTCATCGCCTACGCAACCGGCACGCCGCGCTTTGCCGACTATCTCCTCCTGTCGCCGACGCCTGGCACTGCCGAACTCGCCGTCGTCATGGGTTCGCTCGTGGGCGGAGGGCTCGGCTTCCTCTGGTACAACGCGCCGCCGGCCAAGGTCTTCATGGGCGACACCGGCTCGCTGGCGCTGGGCGGATGCCTCGGCGCCATGGCGGTGTGTGTCAAGCACGAGATCGTGCTGGCGATCGTCGGCGGCCTGTTCCTGTTTGAGGCGCTCTCGGTGATCATCCAGGTGCTCTACTTCAAGGCTACCGGAAAGCGCTTCTTCAAGATGGCCCCGGTGCACCACCATTTCGAGAAGTTGGGCTGGTCGGAGCCGACGGTGGTCATCCGTTTCTGGATCATCGCTTTTCTCCTGGCCCTCGTCGGCCTCGCCACCCTGCGTCTGAGGTGAGGCCAACGTGATCCCCGTCCGCACATTCGAGGGAAAGGACGTCGCGGTCTTCGGCCTGGGCCGAAGCGGCATCGCGACGTGCAAGGCCCTGATGGCTGGCGGCGCCCGCGTCTGCGCGTGGGACGAGAACGAGAATGCGCGCACGGCGGCCGAAGCCGCCGGCGTGCCCATGGTCGACCTCAACCGGCGCGACTGGCAGACCTTCGCGGCGCTGGTGCTGTCGCCGGGAATACCGTTCCGCTTCCCCGAGCCGCACCGATTCGTGCGCATGGCGCAGATGGTAGGCGTGCCTGTCATTGGCGACATGGAGCTGTTCGCCCGCGCTGTGAACGATTTCCGGGCGATTGAGCGCCCGCGGATCGTCGGCATCACGGGCACCAACGGAAAGTCCACCACCACGGCGCTGATCGGGCATATCCTGAAGGTGTGCGGCAAGGATGTGCGCGTTGGCGGCAATATCGGCGTCGGCGTGCTCGATCTCGAAAGGCTGCACTCCGAGGCGATCTACGTGCTGGAGCTGTCGAGTTACCAGCTTGACCTTGTCGACAGCCTGCGCTGCGACGTCGCCGTCATGCTCAACATCTCGCCCGACCATCTCTCGCGTCATGGCGGCATGGACGGTTATGTCAGCGCCAAGCGCCGCATCTTCCGCAACCAGGGTCCCGAGGATGTCGCCATCATCGGTGTGGACGATGTTCGCGCCGGTGTAATGGCGACGCAACTGACCAGCGAGGGTCTGCGCCGTGTCATCCCCATCTCGGCCGAGTATGGCCTCGGCCGCGGCGTTGCCGTGCTGGACGGCATGTTGCAGGATTCGATCGCCGGCCGCGCCGAAGCGCCGCACGACGTGCGCAAGGCCAAGGCGCTGCCCGGCCGTCACAATCATCAAAACATCGCGGCCGCCTACGCCGCCTGCCGGGCGCTCGGACTTGAGCCTACCGACATCCTTGCCGCGATCGAGACCTTCCCCGGCCTGCCGCACCGGCTCGAGAACATCGGCGCTATCGACGGCGTTAGCTTCATCAACGATTCGAAGGCCACCAACGCGCAGGCGGCGGAGCAGGCGATCCGCGCCTTTCCGAATGCGTGGTGGATCGTCGGCGGCCGTCCGAAGGAGGAGGGCATCGACGAGCTGGCGCCGCTCTTCGGCATGATCCGCAAGGCCTACCTGATCGGCGAGTCGACCGATGCGTTTGCGCGCGTGCTGGAGGGCAAGCTGGACCACGCAAAGTGCCGGACGCTCGACATGGCCGTGCAGCAGGCCTTCGCGGATGCGCGCGCCTCCGGGGTCGAGGGCGCCGCCATTCTGTTCTCGCCGGCCTGCGCCAGCTTCGACCAGTTCCGCGACTTCGAGCAGCGCGGGCTGGCCTTCCGTCGCGAAGCCGCGAAGCTTGTGAAGCGGCGTACGCCGACCGAGCCGGCCTGAGCACAACATGCAGATCTTCGCGAGATCCGACCGATCGCCGCTCGCCGAATGGTGGCGCACCGTCGACAAGGGCCTGATCGCCGCCGCCTTGATCCTTCTCGGCGCGGGCATCGTCCTGTCGCTCGCGGCGGGGCCGGCCGCCGCCGCCAAGCTCGACATCGTGGACCCGTTCCACTTCGTCTACCGGCAAGTGGGCTTTGCAGTCGCAGCGCTCGGCGTCCTCCTTTGCTCATCTCTGCTCGATCCGGTATGGGCGCGTCGTGTCTGCCTTGTGCTGTTCGTGGCGTGTTTCCTCCTGATGGCAGGCCTGCTGCTCTTCGGGCATGAGGCGAAGGGCGCGACCCGCTGGATCCGGCTTTGGGGCACCACATTCCAGCCATCGGAAATCATAAAGCCGGCGCTTGTTGTGCTGACGGCATGGTTGTTGGCGCAGCGGGACAGGTTTCCGGCAGGTCCGTGGGCGCCGATCGCCTTCACCTTCTACGCCGTCACCGTCGGCCTTCTGCTTCTGCAGCCCGATGTCGGACAGGCCGCGCTCCTCACGGCGGCGTTCGTGATCGTCTTCTTCATCGCGGGACTGCCCTGGCTGTGGGCCACTGGCTTCGTCATCGGCGGCGCCTTGCTGGGCGCGCTGCTCTACGCCATCGTTCCCCATGTCCGCCTGCGCGTGAATTCCTTCCTCAATCCGACCGAGTACGACACCTACCAGATCGACAAGGCGCGCGAGGCCATTGAGCGCGGCGGCGTCTTTGGCGTGGGGCCCGGGGAAGGCACGGTGAAGCGTACGCTGCCGGATGCGCATACCGATTTCGTCTACGCCGTCGCTGGCGAAGAGTTCGGGTTGATCCTGCTTGTCATGCTCACCGTGCTGTTCGCCGTGATCGCCATCAAGGGAATCATGGAAGCCTCGCGCCAGGCCGACATCTACCAGCGCGCGGCCGGCGTCGGACTCTACGCCATCTTCGGCCTGCAGGCTGCGGTCAACATGTCGGTCAACCTCTCGCTGATCCCGCCCAAGGGGATGACGCTTCCGCTTGTGTCTTCAGGCGGATCCTCGCTCCTCGGGGCCGCGCTGACACTGGGTCTCGCGCTTGCGTTCACGCGCAAGCAACCGGAAACCTCGCTGACGCACCTGAGGCGCGCATGACCTCTTCGACCCGACCGCTCGTCGTTATCGCCGCCGGCGGCACGGGAGGTCACATGTTCCCCGCCCAGGCCTTTGCAGACGAGATGCATGCGCGCGGATGGACCGTTGCGCTGGTCACTGACGAGCGCGGCAAGAAGTATGCGGCGGGCTTTCCAGCCGACTGGCGCCTCGAAGTGGAAGCGGCAGCATTCGGCTCGAAACTGCCGCACAAGCTGCTGGCCTCGGCGCTGAAGCTCCGCAAGGGCACGGCCGAGGCGCGGCGCAATTTCGAGAAGACGCGTCCAAAACTTGTGGCCGGATTCGGCGGCTATCCCAGCTATCCCTCGTTGTCGGCGGCGCGCGCCATGGGCGTTCCGATCATCATTCACGAGCAGAACTCGGTGCTGGGCCGGGTGAACCGGCTGTTCGCGAAGAGCGCGACATTCGTCGCCTGCGGCTTCGACCGGCTCGACCGCCTGCCGGAAAGTACTGGCGGCAAGAAACGTGTCGTCGGCAACCCCGTCCGCAACCCGATCAAGGCGGTGCGCGAGCGGCCCTACCCCGAGCTTGACGATGCCGGACCTCTCAGCCTGCTGATCACTGGCGGCAGCCAGGGCGCCAGGCTGTTCGGCGAGGTCATCCCTCAGGCCATCATCGCCTTGCCGCCGCAGCACAGGTCCCGGCTGCGCGTCGTGCAGCAGGCGCGCGAGGAACAGCTGGACGCCGTGCGCGCCGTCTACCGCAACGCTGGCGTCGATGCCACCGTCGAGGCCTTCTTCTCCGACATGCAGGACCGGCTCGCCGCCGCACACCTGGTCATTGCCCGCGCCGGCGCCTCGACCGTGACGGAGCTTGCTGTTGCGGGCCGCCCGTCCATCCTCATCCCGCTTGGCATCGCCATGGACGATCACCAGACCGCCAATGCCGAGGGCATGGTCATGGGTGCCGCGGCCGATGTGGTTCCCGAACCGAAGTTCAACGTCGAGACGTTTGCGCCGCTCCTGCTCGAACGCATCTCCAACGCCGGCGTCCTGAAGGCCCGCGCCCGCGCGGCCTGGCAACTCGGCAAGCCCAACGCCGCAAGAGACCTCGCCGACCTTGCCGAACGGGCGGCGGGCGTGTCAGCGAGGTAACTGCCGACCGACGGATACGGGATGGAGCGATCGCAGGCGAGCTGGAGCGCTCAGCTGTCAAACTTCAAAGCGGGGTGAACCGCGCCGGATTCTCGCGTGAGATCATAGGCTGGCGAGGCGAATGGGTCCTCTTGCAGGAGCGCTCCCCAGCGCTCCAAAAAAAGCCCGGACTCCCGCGCCAGCCTCCTTCGACGCACGCGCTTGGCGTCATCGGGCCCCCGCGACTGGCTTTCGTGATGAATCAGAACCGCATCGCCGCGGTAAAGCGTGCGTAGCCCGTGCTGACGCACCCGCAGGCAGAGATCAATGTCATTGAAGGCGATGCCGAATGCGTCTTCGTCGAGCCCGCCGACTTCGTCGAAGATCTTTCGCCGGACAGCGAGGCAGGCGCCGGTCACTGCCATGCGCCCACTGGGAAGGACGATCTGTGGCACCGCTTCCGCCTGAGCTTCATCGAGGCCTTTCCAGAGATGGCCGCAAGGTCCGGCCAGTCCGAGCATGACCCCGGCATGCTGGATCGTACGGTCGGGATAGACCAGACGCGCCCCGACGCAGCCGACACCTGACAACATGGCGGAGGCGGTCATGCGATGAAGCCAGCCAGGTTCGATCGCCTCGACGTCATCATTCAGGAGAAGTACGACTTCGCCCCGGCCCTCAGCAACGCCTCGGTTGATCAGGCGGGAGAAGTTGAAAGGGCCGGGAACCGCGATTGTTCGCACTGCCAGAACGGACTGGACAGGCGCGATCGCTTCGGACAAAGCCTTCGACTCTGCGCCGTTGTCCACTACAAGTACGTCAAGCGCAGGGTAATCGGTGCGATGGGCCAGTCCAAGCAGACATCGCTTCAGCAGGTCGAGCCTGCTTCGCGTTGGAACGACGACTGACACCGACGGGAGGCATTCAAGCTGCGGCCGCGGCGGCGGCGACAGGTGCTGCGACATCGCATTGGCGCGGCGCGACAATGGCAGAGCGATACGTGTCACCGTTCCCTCGGTAGTTGCGAGAGAAGCAACCCTTGGCCACGGATCGATGGCTTCCGCTTCCCCTCTGAAAAAGACCGGGCAGGCCGGAGCTATTCTATCAAGTTGAAGGTCGGGGTCCCATTGCGGCAACGGTCTGATAACACCGGCCTCCTCGACATCAGCATAGATCGATTGCAGGCGCGGATCGCTCGCAAACTTTGCTGACACGACATCGAAGGCGCGCGGGTGCAATGTGTCGCTGGCCCTGATGACGGCGGTGATGCCGCCATGGCGATGGGTTTCGAAGGCAGTATTCTGTCCCGTCCCAGGGACGGGCGGGGGCGGCGCCGGAACCGATATCGGCGTCTGCACGCGCAGTGTCCTCCCGCCGATCGCGCGCGAAGCGGCGTGCGCGAGCTTTGCGATCGGCCTGTCTGCCTTAAGGACGCGACTGATCATGGCTTTCGCCAATCCGGCCTCCTCCCGTCTGGATAGGCGTCGCAGCCTGAGTTTCGACATCGTTGAGAGACCGGGCCAGGGCGAAACCATGAGTCGGACAGAGAACGTCCTGCGATTTGGAATCATGGCGATCATGTTTGCGGCGCGGGCAGGCGAGAAGACAAGCAAGGCGTCTTCGGCCGAGATGAGCCGCAGTTCGACCCCCGAGATGTCTTGATCTCCTTCGCATTCAAAGCGCCACCACCCGGCCGCGACGGTGCGTTTGCCAAAATCGGCCACGGCCCAGGCTTCGGATGTACTGAATGTGTTTTGCTCGCGCGCCATCGCAGGAGATTCGAATGGCTCACACAGCAGGTCCATGACGCTCGCCGACACAGCCTCCGCCTTGGTATGAATTGACGCCATGTTGTGCTGGTCCGCCCGCCCCCACGCGCCTGCGGCCGAAGCGCAGCGCCGCTCGCAATTACAATTCAGCAACGAGCATCTGGCAGAGCAAAGTCTGCCAGCTGAGTTACATCTCGCCAATCTTCTGCAGAGCCGGAAGATCTGGATCTGCGAAGCACGCAGACATGCCTTTTGCGTCGTCCAGACCCGGTTCGCAACCGTTGAAAAATCCGCATCTGGTGGATCGCCTTCCGGAGATTCCGGATTGGCCCAGCTCGGGCATGCCGCCGAGCCCGTTAGAGCCGAAGCGATCCGGCACGATGAAGAAGCAAGCTGGGACGGGAGAGGAACAGGCAGTGCCGAGCCCTGCGCCGAACCGCGCCAAGCACTCGCCCGAAGGCTGCGCTTACGCAACAGACAGGGCGCGGGCGAGTGCGCAGCAGGGCTTGCCTTCTCGGGCGTGCGACGCCTAGACAACGGGCCATCTGGAGAAATGGTACGGCGCTCCGGGGGAATTCTAGCTCCAGTCGAAATCGGGCATTGAGAATGCGCGTCCTGATCGACGGCGATTATCGCTCACAAGCGCGCGGAACCGGGATCACGACTTATGCCCGCCTTCTTGGCGATTCGCTGAGTCGCAACGGGCACGCTGTGCATTGGCTATCCGGGGCGCATGCGGGCGGCTCACCAGACTCCCTCGCCGACACGGTCCACATTGCAGATGATCGCAGTGAGGCGCGAGGACCTCGCGCATACCTCAGGACCCTCGCGGCCATGGCGGGCGGCATCCTCAAGGGTTCGGTCGCGGTGCGTAGCGTGAGCCCCGGCATCGTCATACCACGCGCCAGCGATCTGCCGGCCAGCACCACCGTGCTGGCGCCCGACCTCTTCATCCATGCGCACTATCGACATATGCTGGCTCGCCAGTTCATGGAGATTCGCGCTGGCAAACGCGTTGATGTTCTACACCTGACAGCGCCCCTACCTCTTCGGATGCGAGATGTACGAACGATCGTGACGATCCATGACCTGGTGCCGATTCGGCTTCCCTACACGACGCAGGACAACAAGCGCGAGTTCATCGACCGCGTACGGATGAGCATGAAACTCGCGGACGTTGTTCTGACGGTGTCGGAGGCCTCACGCCGGGATATTCTCGAACTCCTGGGCGCGGATCCTGCGAAGGTCGTGGTGACCTGGCAGACAAGCGACATTCTTCCGCTGACTGATGGCGAACGCTTGACCGTTTCGGGCGCCCTTTCTCGATATGGTCTTCAGGAAGACGGGTATGCGTTGTTTGTGGGTGCGATCGAACCCAAGAAGAATCTGCGCAGGCTGATCGAGGCGTTCTTCGATGCGGACGGCACAATGCCCCTGGCGCTTGTCGGCCCCAAAGCCTGGAAATGGCGCCAGGAGGTCGGCGAAGTCCATGACGCGATGGGGGCCGAGGCGCGTAGCCGGCTTCGCCTCCTCGGGCATGTCGCCAGGGAGGATCTGAGGCGACTCTATGCAGGCGCCCGCATGCTCGTGTTTCCTTCGCTCTACGAGGGCTTTGGCTTGCCGGTGCTGGAAGCCATGCGGATGGGCTGCCCGGTGCTGGCTTCGGACGCTGGCGGGCTCAGCGAGGTGTGCGGCGAGGCCGCCCTCATCACCGACCCCCTTGATCGGGCGGACATGACACGGAAGATTGCCAGGTTGCTCGGAGATCGCATCCTGCGCGACGACCTGCGGGCTGCTGGTCTGGTACAAGCGTCGAGGTTTTCGCCCGAGGCCTACGATCAGCGCCTGCGGGAGGCCTATGGCCTTATCTCATGACAGGATTGGCGCAAAGCTCGCCAAGCTGGCGCGCGTGCTTTACTCAGTCGTTCGGCAAAAGGAGACCATAGACCATGTCCCGCGAGCCTTTAGGTGCCGCGCGGGGTTTGTGGCGCGCAATCGTCCCGCGCTCCTTGCGGAAGACCGCCCAGCCGCTGTCCCTCGGCCTTGCACGTTCTGCGGTGCGCCGCGCGCTCGCGCATGCCGAGACGGGTGGAGCGCCGGGAGCGCTCATCGTTTCGGGTCTTATCAGAGAGGCCAAGGGTATATCGCAAGCTGCCCGCCTCACAGTCGCCGGACTGACTGCCGCGGGATATCCGGTAGCCTCGCATGACCTCAGGAGCCTGCTCGATGCGCGTTCAGGCGCCGGGGCAACACTACCGGGCCATGGCGGCGTCTGGCTGATCCACGCCAATCCACCTGAGGCGCTCAAGGCCCTGGCGCGATTGCCGGCCGTACAGTGGCGGAACCGCTATCGCATCGGCTATTGGGCCTACGAGCTGCCGCGCGTTCCCCCCCTCTGGACATCGGCCTCGACGGCCTTTCACGAAATCTGGGCTCCAAGCGAATTCGTCGCTGATGCGCTACAGGCCTCAGGGGTAGCTGTCCCGGTGCGTGTGATGCCTCATCCGGTCTCAACCGGCGTCGGGTCGGCCAGCCATGACCGTACGCGCTTCCACATACCACCGCGAGCCTTCGCGGTGCTTGCCATGGGGGACCTGCTCTCCAGCGCTACCCGGAAAAACCTGATTGGCGCCATCGAAATCTATCGTCGTGCCTTTCCTGTCCCGAGTGACCAGACCGTCCTGATCATCAAGACGCAGCCCGGCATGACCGACAAAGCCTTTGTGCGCCAATCGCGCGCGGCCATTGATGGCCGACCAGATGTCCTGCTTCTGACCGACACGCTCTCGCAATCTGACACTCGTCAGCTGATTGCCTCATGCGATGTGGTGCTCTCGCCGCATCGCGCCGAAGGTTTCGGGCTTGCGCTGGCGGAGGCTTTTCTTCTCGGAGTTCCTGCACTCGCAACGGGCTGGTCCGGAAATCTCGATTTCATGAGCGATGTGCCTGAGCTCCTGATTGACAGCCAAATGGTTCCCGTTCGCGATCCGGAGGGTGTCTACAGGGGCGCGAGGCTCGAGTGGGCGGAACCCAACCTCGCGGACGCTGCTGCCAAGCTGTGCGCGCTTGCGCGCGATTCTACGCTTCGCCGCCGTCTGGCAGGCAGGGGCAGGATGGCTGTCGAACGCTTGTCCGCCGCGTGGAACCGCAATGCGCTCGAGGCTACTGCGATAGGACGGCTGGTTGAGCGGTGAATCAGGCCGCGCTTGGCCGGCAAGGTCGCTATGCGAATGTGTAGTGCTTGTGAAGAAAGTAGCTCGAGATCGCTGGAGCCGCTACCCCAACCATATGCGCGACCTCGAAAGGATGAAATGTCCAACCGAGCACGGGCAGCACGAGCCGCGCCATCAGCGAACTCACCGCCCAGGCGAGGCCGGCGCCGATCAGGTTTACCTGGACAAATCGGATGATGCGCCTCGGTCCTCTTCCGTCGACAGAGGCGAAAATGAGCTTCTGAAAGAGGAAAAAGGCAAACACCATGCCTACCAGGTAGGCGAGCACCACTGCGGCCTCGAAAGGCATCACGAAGTCAAGCAAATAGCGCGCAACGAGGTTTACAAGCGCTGCCAACCCGCCGATCGCGATGAAGCGTGCGAACTCGACGAGCGCGTGGCTGCTTCGCGCCCAGACGGGCGCGGAAGGCACAGCATCGCTTCCAGAGATCTGCCCGTTCACTGTGTTTGTCCGAACAGCCGGTTGACGCTCAGCATGTCGAGCGATCCTTCGGGCAGGAATGCCGCTGCCGCAAAGCTGGTTGCCAGCACGGCGCCTGCCGCAAGACTTTGCGGATCTTTCACAGCAAAAACCACAGGGTCATCGTGGAGCTCGCCGCGATTGGCGAGCAACCACACCCGCATCAGCCACATTGCGACGGCGGCCGGTGCAATCCACAGCAGTCCCGGCGTGCTGTATAGGCCCGATGGCCAGGCCGACTCGATGATGTAGAGCACCAGAATCAGCGGGACGGCTGTTGCGGTAGCGAGCCCAAGGCCGAGTGTCAGGCTCGCGTCTTCGGAGCGATAGCCGCGGTTGGCCAGGCGACGCTCGCCGAGCGAAACACGACGCAGAACTTCGGTATGCCGCTTTGCCAGCGACAAGGATACGAAGAGAAACATCGAGACAACCATCAACCACTGGCTGAGCAGCACCCCGGCCAACACGGCTCCCATGATCAGACGGAGTGTATAGAGGAAAGCCAGCGCCACGACATCGACAAGGGCCGTACGCTTGAGAGCAAAGGAGTATGCCAGCGTGACGATCAGATAGGACAGCATCGTTGCTGCGAAGGCCGGCGAAAGCAGGAACCCACCCGCGAGGCCGCCTGCAATCAGTGTGGGCGCTGCGACAAAGCCCTGCCAGAGCTTGATGCGTCCCGACGCGAACGGCCGCTTGCGCTTGGACGGGTGGCCACGGTCGGCTGTGAGGTCGACAAGATCATTGAGTATGTATGTTCCGGATGCCATGGCGCCGAGCAAGGGGAGGGCGGCCAGCAACGACAGCATGGTTGGCAAGTCGGCGAACTTCATCGCCAGGAGTGCGGGCACGAAGATCAGAGCATTCTTCGCCCACTGGTGAAGACGAAGCGCCTTGACCCATGCAGACGCCCCAGCCTTCGGGCGAACAAAGGATCGTGCGACGGTGACACCCATGCCCTCAATGGCGCGTTTCCGGGTCTCACCCTTGTCGACATGAGAGGCAAGCCTGGCCTTCGCCCAGACCTTCATATCGGCCGGACTGTCACCGACGTATTCGAAGCCATCGGGCGCCTCGCGCTCCAGCAATCGAGCCTTGGCGGCGCCCTTGTTGTTGGTGGCGCCGTCACTGCCGATTGCACGGTCGAACACGCTGAACCGGGCGGCGACCTGCTCGACCATCTTCTGGTCAGCGGCTGACACCAGCCAAACCTCGCGACCGGCAGCCTTTGCTTCCCGGCAGTAGGCGAGAACATCCTCGTTAACGGGCAACGTGGCGATGTCCAGCCTGAGGCCTGCGGTGAGGCGATCCTTGACCCTGGCAATCGCAAACGGAAGCTGAACCAGCTGCGCCAGCGCCCAGAGCGGTCTCCGCCGCAGGTGCTCGCCCAGCGCCTCGAAAAGCGTGTCAGTCAGCAGGAGCGTGCCATCGAGGTCGACGGCCAGCGGGAGGCCTGCCCCGACAGACGCTGCGACAGGGCTTGCTCCCTGGTCGGCGTGGCCTTGGCCGGACTTCGACAAGCTGCGCTCCCTGAGGCCAATACCGATAATGATCGCGCACTCCAGATGGAGGCGCGAAACTAGGCGGAGATGTTCAAGAATGGGTTACAACCTTGTCCGTCAGACCCTGGCTGAGCCGTTGCCCACTTCGTGTCAGCAGCGCATGGCGCCAACAACTCGCCATGACAGTCCACCTCTGCAGTTTCGCGTGTTGCTGTGGTGTGATCCGACCGCTACAGCAAATGCGAGGAATCCTTGGCCAGGGGGCCGAAACGGGCGAGGGCCAGTTTGACGTTTGCAATCCTGTCTTTTCTGTTCGTCCTTTGGCCTCTGGTGGCCATGGCGGGGGGGCTGGCGTTCAACGTCCTCGTGATGTTCGCCGCTCCGCTGCTTGCCTGGCCCTTCATTCGTTCAATTCGCATCCGCATCTACATGCTGGCGCTTCTTGCCTTCTTCGTTTTTGCAGGCGCGTCGACCTTTTGGTCGCCGCGTCCTGTCTCGCTGCTCGACGTTGACTGGGCCGCGTTGAGGTTCGGCGTCCCAAATGATGTTGTGCGCGTCGCGCTCGTCTTCCTCGGCGGCGGCGTTCTTCTGGTTGCCGCGCGCGCGCTCGACGAAGTGGGTCGCCGCCGCCTCCAGGGGGTGGCGACAGTTGCGCTGGCTCTCCAGCTGGTCATCGTTGTGCTGCTGACTATTTTCGAACGGGAAGCGATCGCGTTCTTCTATCCAGGTCAGCCGGACCATGACGGCGTGCAGAACATCAGTCGAAACTGCCTCATCATGGCTGCTGCCGCTCCCTTCCTCATCATGGGCCTGGCCCGGGGACGCCGGAGATCGATGGCGGTTGCCATTGGTGCGACCATCCTTGCCGTTGAAATTGCCGTCTTGATCAAGCGCGAGGTCTTTGCCGGGCTCCTTGCACTTGTGCTTTCCGGCGCCGCCCTGGCTGTCGTGCGGCTCCTGCCGCGCCAGGGCTTCAGGGTCATTGGAGGCGCCATCGCCCTGGTGCTGCTCGCAGCGCCGGTCTGGTCGTGGGCGGCTTCCCGCGGGGTCAATGCGGCGACCTCTTCCTCGACCATCGACTATCGCCAGATCATCTGGGAGCGGACGCTTGATGTCGTCGCTGAAGAGCCCATCAAGGGCGGGGGAGTTGGCGTGCTGCGGACGATGCGCGATCGAATCGACGCCGGCGCATTCACTGATCAGTACGTGATTCCGAACCATCCGCACAACATGATGCTGCAAGTCTGGGCCGAAACCGGGGCGATCGGAGCACTGCTGCTCGCGGCTGCAGTGCTTCTGGCGGCGTTCCGTCTCCCGCATCCAGCAGCAATCGGCGCGGCCGCCCCACGTGCTGCAACGTTGGCGGGGGCCATGACCGCAATCGGATGCGTATCTTTCGACCTCTGGAATGGGTGGTGGTGGGCGCTGGGGGCTCTGCTGGCCGTTCTGGTCGCGACGAGCGTCCCAGCCGGTGCGGCCAGACCACCGCAATGACGGCGCCAGCCAACAATTTCAACCTCCTTCGCCTCGCTTTCGCGTTGATGGTGGCGGCGTACCATCTCGTCTTCCTTTCGGGCGTCGAGGCATGGTCTGGCTCCATCCGCTTCTTGAGCGTGCTGGCCGAGATTGGCGTCCAGGGGTTCTTCGTGCTGTCGGGATTCCTGGTTTACGCGAGCCTTGATCGCTCGACATCGCTTTTGCTGTATGCGGAGAAGCGCGTTCGCCGACTCTACCCGGCCTATGCTGTGGTCATACTTGCCTGCACCCTCGCCGCCTGCGCCCTGAGTCATGAAGCGCGGGGCGACCTCGCCGCCGTCGGCCGCTATGTGGCCGCCAATCTCGCCTTCGCGAACTTCCTCGAGCCGAGCCTGCCGGGGATCTTCGCCAGCCCTGCAAACATTGTTCCCGAGGTCAACGGCGCCCTATGGACCCTGAAGATCGAAGTCATGTTCTACCTTGTCCTGCCGCTGCTTGCGTGGCTCCTGAGGGTTTCTGGCCGTGCGCGGTGGGTGGTGATCGTGTTGGTCTACGCTGGCGCGGAAGTCTGGCGTCTTGGTCTCGGGTCAATTGATCAGGCCGAACTGTCACGGCAGCTTCCCGGTCAGATGAGCTTCTTCATCACCGGCATGGCGCTCCACCGGCTTCAATGGACCGGCATGCGTATGCATCTGACCGGCATTGTAGGAGCAGCACTGCTGACGTTGACATTGCTTGTTCCAGACGCTGAACCCCTGAGGGCGATCGGTCTGGGCTGCCTCGCTGTATGGATGGCCATTTCGGCTGTGCGACTGCCGGATGCGGCTCGCTTCGGCGATCTGTCCTATGGTCTCTACATCGTGCATTTTCCCGTCATCCAGACCGTTGCGGCGCTCGGCCTCTTTGCGTCATCAGCGTGGTTGGGCGCAGGTGTGGCCGCCATCGCTTCGCTGGCAGCCGCTCTCATCCTCTGGCATTTCGTGGAAAAGCCTTGGCTCCGGAGCGACAGCCCCTACCGAGCTGCAAGCGCCTGACGCCACCGGGCCTTGCACACGCGTCCCGCACGTCTAGAACGAAACACCGGCGCCAGGCGGGCGTTTGCTGGAGCACTCTTTGTCAGTTGCAAGGATCATCCCCGTCATCATGTCGGGCGGGTCTGGAACGCGGCTTTGGCCGCTTTCCACGCGCGCGCGCCCCAAGCAGTTTCATGCCCTCGCGGCCGATGCCACGATGATCGAGGAGACGGTGATCCGCCTGACCGGGGACCATGGCGCGATCCGCTTTCTTGATCCGGTGATCATCGCCAACGCTGCGCATGAAGATCTCGTCCAGGAGCGACTTGCGCAGACTGGAATCAGCCCCGGCGCACTGATCCTCGAGCCTGAGGGACGCAACACCGCGGCAACCGCTGCTCTGGCCGCCATGATCACCCAGGAGATCGACCCGGATGCGCTGGCGCTTATCGCCCCTGCCGATCAGGTCGTCACGCAGCGAGGCGCCTTCATCAAGGCGATAGCGGCTGCAGCGACGGTTGCGCGCGAGCGTATTGTGACTTTCGGCATCCAGCCGTCAGGTCCTGCGACGGGCTATGGCTATATCCAGCGTGGCGAGGCGCTTGCCGACGGCGTGTTCGAGGTCACGGCCTTCAGGGAGAAGCCGGATGCAGCCCTTGCCCGCGAATACATCCGCGATGAACGCTACAGCTGGAATTCCGGTGTCTTCTTCGCCTCGCCCGCCTTGCTGCTCGAGGAGTTCGGCATCGCCGCGGGCGACATCCGCACGGCCTCAGGCGAGGCCCTGCAAAGGGCCTCACGCGCGGGCCGTGTCATCCGCCTCGATCGGGACCTCTTTGGCAAGGTTCGCGCGGAGGCGGTCGATCGCGCCGTCATGGAGAAGACCCGCCGGGCTGCAGTGGCGCCCTGCGATATCGGCTGGGCCGACATTGGGTCCTGGCCGGAAGTCCTGCGCCTGTCCCCCAAGGATGCGTCCGGGAATGCCATTCAGGGGCCTGTCAAGGTTGCCGACAGCAGCAACACGCTGGTCCGCTCCGACGGCATCCAGGTCTCGGTGCTGGGCGTCTCCGGCCTGGTGATCGTGGCAAGCGGCAATTCGGTGCTTGTCATGGCGCAGGACAGCGCGCAGGACGTGAAGAAGGTGATACCCGACGTGGGCTGACGCGCCGCTCCGGGCGGTCCCTGAGGGAGGTTCAGAATGCAACTGTTCATTGATTCCGCCGACGTCGCGGAACTGCGCGCAGCGGCCGCGAGCGGGCTGATCGACGGTGTGACCACGAACCCGTCGCTCATCGCCAGGTCGGGGCGCAAAATGAAGGAGGCGATCGCCGAAATCTGCTCGATCATCCCGGGACCGGTCAGCGCCGAGGCGGTCGCGGTCGATGTCGAAGGCATGCTGGCCGAAGGGCGCTATCTCGCCCGCATCGCCCCCAACGTCGTCGTGAAGCTGCCTCTGACGGAGAACGGCCTTGCAGCCTGCCGGGCGCTGTCCGGCGAGGGGATCAAGGTCAATGTCACGCTTTGCTTTTCGGCGGTGCAGGCGCTCCTGGCTGCGAAAGCCGGCGCCTATTTCATCTCGCCCTTCATTGGACGGCTCGATGACAAGGGCGTCGACGGCATGGAGCTCATCCGCGATATTCGCCGCGTTTATGACAATTACGGCTTCCAGACCAACATCCTGTCCGCCTCGATCCGGTCGGTGGACCATGTGCGGCAGGCGGCCCTCGCCGCATCGGATTGCGCGACCCTGCCGCCGAAGATCTTTGCTGAGCTCTACAAGCACGAGCTGACCGATGCAGGTGTCGAGGCATTCCTGAAGGATTGGCGCGCAACCGGCCAGTCGATCCTTTAAGTCGGATCGCTCGCGTCTTGGAGGGTGCAAGACACCGAGCCCGAGGGACCATTCTTGGCTTCCCGGTCGAGTCCAGTTTCGTGTCTGTTCTGTTGTTCGAGCAGCACTTGCCTGAGGGGTGTCAATGACGGTTGCGCGTGTCCTGGTCGCCGGCGGTGCGGGCTATATCGGCTCGCATGCCGTAAAGGCCTTGCGGCAGGCGGGTCGCGACACGGTCGTGTTCGACAACCTCTCCTCAGGCCATCGCGAGGCCGTGCTCGGCGCCCCGCTTGTCGTGGGCGATATCCGTGAAGCCGAGGCGGTGCGCGCGGCGATCCGCGAGCACAAGCCGGATGCCGTCATGCATTTCGCCGCCAAGATCGAGGTCGGTGAGGGTGAACGCGACCCGGTCGGGTTCTACGACAACAATGTCGCAGGCGCTCTCACCTTGCTGCGCGTGATGCTGGAGGAGGGGGTCAGCAAGTTCGTTTTCTCCTCCACCTGCGCCATCTACGGCAATCCGGAACGCTTGCCGCTCAGCGAGGACCTGCCCAAGAATCCGGTGAGCGTCTATGGCCGAACCAAGCTGATGGTCGAGCGTATGCTGGAGGACATGGCGCGGGCGCATGGTCTGCGCTTCGCCGCGCTGCGCTATTTCAACGCTGCCGGGGCAGACATGGACGGCGAGATCGGCGAGGAACACGATCCTGAATCGCACCTCATCCCCAACGCGCTCAAGGCCGCCGCCGGCATCGGCCCGCCCATGCGTCTGTTCGGTGACGATTACCCGACGCGCGATGGAACCTGCGTGCGCGATTACATCCACGTGACCGATCTCGCCGAGGCCCACATCCTGGCCGCTGACAGATTGGGGGCAGGCGAGCCGGGTCTCCAGCTCAACCTTGGCACGGGTGACGGGTTTACCGTGCGCGAGGTCTTGTCGGCGGTCGAACGCGCGGTCGGGCGCCCGGTCCCGCACACGGTCGAGCCGCGCCGTCCGGGCGATGCCATCGCGCTGGTCTCCGATCCGACGCGCACACGCGCTGCGCTGGGTTGGGCTCCCCGGCTGTCCGACCTCGACACGATCTGCGCCTCGGCCTGGCGCTTCCACCGGCGCAAATGGGACCTCTAGGCTTTCTTGACCCTTTCCGACGCCAGCCAAGGCGCTGTAAGGTGGCCGCGGGGCGCAGGATCGCCGCGAGGCATTCATGACGACGGACCAGCGCGAGAACGCCGCCAGCACCCCGGCCGTCTCCGTTGTCGTGGTCAATCACAATGGCGGGGATTACCTGCGCGGCTGTCTCGCCTCGCTTGCGCGGCAGACCTACACCAATTTCGAGACCATCGTCATCGACAACGCGTCGAGCGATGGTTCACTCGATCGCATAGGGGAAATGCCTCCGGGAACACAGATCGTCCGGCAGGACAGCAATCTCGGCTTCGCTGGCGGCAACAATGTCGGCGCGCGTCTTGCCCGGGGCCAATGGCTCGCACTTCTCAATCCCGACGCCGAGGCTGCGCCTGACTGGCTCGCAGCCATGATGCACGCGGTGGAGCGCCGCCCGACGCATCGCATGGTCGCCTGCCTGCAGATCAGCCTGCATCAGCCCGA
This sequence comes from Pseudomonadota bacterium, assembly GCA_041166025.1. Taxonomy (GTDB): domain Bacteria; phylum Pseudomonadota; class Alphaproteobacteria; order Caulobacterales; family Hyphomonadaceae; genus UBA7672. The sequence goes on from JBEAMJ010000078.1 coordinate 245,721, forward strand.
CCTGCTGGATGGCGCGGGCGATTGCTATCTTGCCTACGGCTTTGCCTGGCGCGGCGGCTTTGGCCACAGGCTGGCGGCTGCTCCGGGCGAGGGAGAGTGCTTCTCGCCCTGCGGGGCGGCGGCGCTCTATCCGCGCGATCTGTTTCTGGAAGCGGGCGGCTTCGAGGAACGCTATTTCTGCTATCACGAGGACGTCGACCTCGGCTTCCGTCTCCGCATCCGCGGCGAGCGCTGCCAGCTTGCACCCGACGCCGTGGTTCGCCACGCGGGCTCTGGCATCTCAGGTCGCGCCAGCCGCTTCGCTGTCTTCCACGGCGTGCGCAACGGCATCTGGACGTACGTCAGGAACATGCCTGGCGGACTATTGCTGCTTACATTCCCCGTATGGCTGGCTGGCACAGTGCTGCTCATCGCACGCGGGGGCGCGCGAGGTGTGTTTGTGCCGACCTGCCAGGGCGTTTGGGCCGCCATCGCGGGCATCGGCCCGATGCTGAAAACGCGGCGTGAGCAGCAGCTGCAACGACGTATCCCAGCCGGCGCATTGGCCGCTCATCTGGTCTGGAATCCGTTTCGCTATCTGGGCCGCAGCATTGTGGTGAAGCCATTCGCCGAGGATCAGCCCGAAATCCGCAGAACTTCGGCGAACGCCAGGAACACGTGATAGAGCGTTGAGGCGGGGATCGTCTGCGATACTGGCCTTCCTTCGGCATCGAATGCGTCGATCCACGTGCCGCCCGGTTCATGCGCCAGATAGCGGCCAAGCAGCAACTCTGCCGTCGGATCGATGACGGGCGCCGGATCCACCCCGTCGAGTTCAAAGAGTGCGACAGCCGCCTTCAGACGCTCCGTGTTCGGCCAGGCTCGCGAGCCGCGATCGAGCGGCGTTCCATCATCGCGAACCGCGTTGCAGGTCGCCGTCGTCTGCGGGTCGACACCATAGCGCTCGGCAAAGCTCACGGCGGCGCGGATCTCGGCCGCCGTATCGACGCCAAGCAGCTTGCGCGCCGAGTTGAGGATCCACGCCCACTCCATCTGATGGCCCGGCTCGACGAGACGGCCGGCTTCGCCCGGTGCGCGCGACCAGTCGTCGGTGAAATGCTCCGCCAGCGTTCCCGAGGCGCGGTCGAACAATCTGGTCTGGAACAGGTCCACCAGCGCGCGGGCCTCATCGCCAAAGCGCTTGTCGCCGCTCGCCTCGAACGCTGCGAGGCATGCTTCGGTCAAGTGCATGTGCGGGTTCTGCAGCCTGAAACCTCTGGGCGGCAGCTCGCTGTGAAAGCCGAGCCCGCCCGGATGCCGCATGCGATGCGTGACAAAGTCCAGCGTCTTGTGCATCCATTCAAGCGACAGCTTGTCTCTCATTGCGCGATGGCGCCAGGCGAATGCGAACAGCACGAAGGCGAGGTCATAGAGATCCGGTGCTGGATCCAGAACCGCCCCCCCGCGGGTCGTGGTCCTGGCAAACCCGTTGTCCGGCCCCTGCCAGGCCCGTTCGAGCAGAAAGGCGATCCCGGGCTCGGCGAGTGCATTGCCGGCGCTCCAACCAAGGAGGGACGCATGCGAAAACACATACACCTGGCGGCACGCGACGCGCGTCCGCTTGAATGCGATGCCGGCGTCGCGTCCCGCCAGCGTCAGCTGCTCGACATACCCGCCATGGGCCTGGTCGATTCCGTGCGCAGCCCAGAAAGGCAGGGCGTCGTCGAACATCCAGGCGTGGATGGCATTGCGCGCGCGGATAGTTGCCGGCATCAGATCCCTCGCGCTTGCATCGCCCGGTAGGTCCCACCTATCGCATGATCGGAAAATGTGAAGAAGCACATGCCGAGACTGCTGGAATCGCTGGGCATGGGGCCGGACCACCGGTTTGCGCTTGCGTGCGTCATGATCGCGTTCCATGGAGGGCCGCATGCAGAACCAGCATGTCCTCCTGACGGGCGCCGCAGGCTTCATCGGCTTCCACGTCGCCGGCGAGTTGCTCGATCGGGGCGTTGCCGTCACCGGCGTCGACAATCTCAATGCCTACTACCCGGTCGCCTTGAAGCGGGATCGGCTGGCGCTGCTCTCCCGTCGAGACGGTTTCCGGTTCGTTGAACTGGACATTGCGGATCATGATGCCTTGAAGGCCGCGGCGCCGTCTGAGATCACCACGGTGATCCATCTCGCCGCGCAGGCCGGGGTCCGCTATTCCCTCGACAATCCCTTCGCCTATGCTCAGTCCAATCTGGTCGGCCACCTCTCCGTTCTCGAGCTCGTGCGCCACCATCCCAACCGGCCGCGACTGGCCTATGCGTCGTCCTCGTCGGTCTACGGCGATACAGCCGTCGCGCCCTATGCGGAAAGCGCGCGCGTCGATCACCCGGTCTCGCTGTATGCAGCGACCAAGCGCTCTGGCGAGCTCATGAGCGAGGCCTATGCGAAGCTCTTTGGCATCGAGCAGGTCGGCCTGCGCTTCTTCACGGTCTATGGTCCATGGGGCCGGCCGGACATGGCATACTGGACCTTCACGCGCGATATCATTGAAGGCCGCCCGATAAAGGTGTTCAATAACGGCGATCTTGAGCGCGACTTTACCTGGATCGGTGACATTGTCTCCGGCGTCGTTGCGGCAGCCATGACGGCGCCGTCCACGCCCCAGCCCCTGCATCGCGTCTACAATATCGGCAACAACCGCCCGGTGCGGCTGGGCCGCTTCATCGAGATCATCGAGGGGGCGGTCGGCAAGCGTGCCGAGCGCATCATGCTGCCCATGCAGCCAGGCGACGTGCACGCAACCTGCGCCAATATCGATGCGCTTGCGCGCGACCACGGCTATGCGCCGACCACCACGCTGGAAGAGGGCATCCCACGCTTCGTCGCCTGGTATCGCGGCTGGACAGGAACCTGATCAGGCCCTGGCGAAGGGCGGCGTCCAGAAACCGAAGGCGGCGTTCTGCGGCGTCGGATTGCGCGTCGGGTCGATCTTTATCCCCAGCACTTCGACATTGCCGCTGCCCACGAGGGACGCGCCCTGGGCGATCAGCTTGTAGTTGGCGCCGTCGGACACATAGACGTACTGCGTCGTGCCATTGTGCTGGGGGTCGCGCGGGATGCTGGCCAAGAATTCGGGCGACAGGCCTGGTATCCACGCTGCGCCGCGCTCATGGGCGCCTGCCAGCCCCTCGGCTTTGGGATAGGCGCCGTTTTTCGCGTAATAGTTGCGAAGCGCGTCGTTGATCGTCACGAGGTCCTGCACGCGCTTCCGGTTGAGAAGGCGGGGATCGGCGGCGGACGGTGGTTGGCCGGAGGCCTGCGGCTTTGCGGTTGGCGCGGCGGACGGGGTCAGAGCGGGCTGAGGCGCCTGGGCTGGCGCGGGCCTCGGCGCCGGCGGGTGCGGGGCTGCTGCCGTAGCCGGCGGCACGGGGATGGGAGCAGGTTTTTGGGCAGCTTCGGGCGGCCGGGGCGCTGGCTTTGGTGGTGGCGCAGCAGCGGGTTGGGGTGCACGCGCCGGTTCTGGGGCCGGGTCCGGCGCCCTCGGAGCAGGCCCGGGCGGAGGCGCCACAGTTTCGGGCGCCAGCTGCGGGGATGTCGCCTGGGCCGCCGCGCGCGCCTTCTTCTTTCTTCCACCGCCAGTTGCCGCAGCGAGGATGATCATGAGCAGGCCCAGCCCGGCCGCCCCGCCGCCAGCATAGAGCGCCTCCTGTGTCGTGAGGAAATCACGCGAGCCCGGGGCCAGGCTGAAGACCGGATCGAGGGCGGGCATCGCTGCCAGATCCATCGGCGCGAACTGAACGCCAGCCACCGCTCCCCCGCCCAGAACAAGCAGGAGACCCAGAAAAATCAACAAACCACGCACGCTACTCTCCGTTCCCGACGCGACATTAGCGTGGCTCCGCGAGGCTCTCAACAGCGTGATGCTGACGGTGCGCCCGAAAGCTCGGGTGGATGACTTTCCAACAAATCTGGTTCAAACCCCCCGCATGCATGAGCAAGCGCATATCGACATCGCCCGCCGTGTGCTGGAACTCGAGGCCGACGCGCTCGGCCAGCTGTCGCAGGGCCTTGATGGACGTTTTGTGAGGGCGGTCGAGACCATCCTTGCCGCCAAGGGGCGCGTGATCTGTACCGGCATCGGCAAGTCAGGCCACGTCGCCCGCAAGATAGCGGCAACCATGGCGTCCACGGGTACCCAGGCCTATTTCGTCCACGCCACCGAAGCCTCTCACGGCGACCTCGGCATGATCGGCGCCGAGGATGTCGTGCTCGCCCTGTCCAAGTCTGGCGAGACGAAGGAGCTCGCCGACATGCTGAGCTACGCCAAGCGCTATTCCATTCCCCTCATCGGCATGACGGCAAAGGCCGGTTCGACGCTCGGCCGTGCTTCGGACATCCTTCTTCTCGTCCCCGATGCTGCCGAGGCCTGCGCAGAGACCAATGCGCCCACGACCTCGACAACCCTCATGATGGCCCTGGGCGATGCGCTTGCCGTTGCCCTGCTCGAAAGCCGGGGCTTCAAGGCGGATCATTTCAAGGTCTTCCACCCCGGCGGCAAGCTCGGCGCCATGCTGCGGACGGCCGCTGATGTGATGCACCGCTCAGACGATCTGCCGCTCGTGCCGGCGGGTACGCCTTTCATCGATGCTGTGAAGACCATGTCCGCGAGAGGTTTCGGTGTCCTGGCGGTCATTGATGGCGAGGGCGCCCTGGCCGGTCTTGTCACGGATGGCGACCTCCGTCGCCACGTGGTCACAGGGATGGCTGCCTCGATCATTGACGATGTAATGACACGCGCCCCGCGCACGGCAGAGCCTGGTTCCCTCGCCGCCGACGTTCTGCGCACCATGAACGAGCGCAAGATCACGCAGATGTTCGTCGTCGAGGGCGGCAAGCCGGTCGGCCTCATCCACATGCACGACCTGCTGAAGGCGGGGCTGGCGTGACGTTCCTCGCATGAAATGCATCATCGTCATCCCCGCGCGCTACGCGTCAAAGCGCTTCCCGGGCAAGCCGCTGCATCTCATC
>JBEAMJ010000079.1:0-13178 GCA_041166025.1 Pseudomonadota bacterium
GTTCTTTATCGGAGAGGAGCGTGACATTCCCCTGCTCTCGCCGGTCGCCGAGCGCGCACGCCGCAGGGGCCTGGTGATCGACGCTGGCATCGTGCTGGCGGTCGCCGCCGCGGCCGTGGCGACCTCTCTCAGCTGGACCGCCCGCATTGGGGCCGAAACAGAAGCTCTGGCGGCGCGCGAGCGCGACATCCGGGGCGCCGCCATCGCGGCAGAGACCGCCCGCGATCAGGCCGCTATCGCGCAGGCGCTCGTGGAGCGCGGGATTCTGGACCGTCGCAGCACCACCGCGCTCGATCATCTGGCGCAACTCAACGCGGCGACGCCGGTATCGGGCTGGTGGACAAAGGTTGTCTGGACGCCACAGGAAACCACAATCTCGGCGCAGGGCAATGATCCGACCGCGGCTATCTCGGCGATCTCGTCTGCCGCCAAAGACTGGAGCATCGCGCTTGCCGGCGAGATTGCCGCATCCGGTTCGGGCGGGCCGCAGGCGTTCGAACTCATCGCGCGCCCCCGCACTGCGAGCCCGCCATGAAGGGCCGTGTCCTTCATCCGCTGCTCCAGCGTCTGGCCGCACTCGTCCTGCTGGGCGTGGCGCTTGGGGTGGGCGTGTCCTCGATCGCTCTGCCGGTGATCGAGGCGCGCGATGAATGGCAGGCGGCCTCGGCGCGACTCGACCGCTATCAGCGCGCCCTGGCGCGGCCGGTCGAAGCAGCAAAGGCTCACAACCCTGCTGATCTTGCGGCCGCGTTTCGCGATGAGCCGGAAGCACAACTGGCGCTCCAGGCCGCCGTCGACAAGCTCGCCCGCAGTGCAGGTCTTGCCGTCCAGTCGACGCGGCCATTGACGGCCGAACTGTTGGGGGATCTTGGGCGCGGCGCGTGGCTGGAGCTGAGCTTCACTGCGGACCTTGCCGCGACCACCGCGTTCCTCAACAGCCTCGACACGCAGCGGCCGCTGCTCCTCGTACGACGCATCGAGATCGAGGGCGGCGGAGGTCCCCGGCCGGACGTCTTTATGAGGGTGCGTGCGCACATCGGTCAGGCCTGGCAGATCACGGCGGTGGCGTCATGAGCTTGCTGCTGCGACTTGCGGGCGTTACGATAGCGATAGGCCTCGGCTCATTTACGGTTCTGGCCCTTGTGGCGCCGCTTGCGGGCGGGGAGGCGCCAGCCGCGGACCCGGCGCCTGAACAACCCGCAGCGTTTGCGCCGCTGCCGCCGGTCAACGATCAGGCGATGCCGGCAATCTTGGCGATGTCGCCATTCGCGCAGGATCGCAGCGCGTTCGATCGCGCGACAGCCTCAGCCCCACCTGCTCCGCCCGTCGAGGTGAAGCTCACGGGGATATTCAGGGTGGGGAGGGAATTGCGGGCGAGCCTGATTGTTGGCGGACAGTCGATCGTCGTGCGCGAAGGCGATGACACGGCGGCTGGTAAGGTGGGGAAGATTACAGGGGATAGCGTGGTGCTCGCGGGACCATCGGATCGCGTATTTGAGATGTTCAGGTAAAACACGAAATCTGGATGGGCCAGCCCAAAGCACCGCTACCCGGCGAATTTCGAACTGCCTCGATCCGAGAATTCCAGGGCAGGTCAAACGAGCAACACGATCAGAATACGATCTCACCCTTGGTCTGATGAGGTGGGCGGCTCTCCTTCCTGTGTGACCTCAACAGCCACACTCTGGCACGATGATGCCGCGGATGGAGGCCGTCCACCTCATCAGACCAAGGCGGCTTAGCGCATCGTAGGCATAGGTGATGGTATGGCCGGTCTGGCTCGTCGTCAGCACACGACCCAGATTGTCGTAGGTGAAAGTGATGTCGGGCTGCGTGCCGGGCGCGTTGACGGTCAGCACGCGTCCGAAGTTGTCGCATGTGAACTGGCCTCCGCTTCGCTCCCGCCAAATCAGCCGGAGAGGCGCATCAAGCCGGCCTACTGCGCGAGGCCACTTATCGAAGCTGACTGGTACACTTTACTCCGACGTTGAGACATCCCCGCGACTTCTGAGGAGGGCGACTCATCCAGTGACAGAGCACGGGCGCGCCACCTCGCTCGGATCTTGCCTCCACCAAGGTTCAGCGTTTAGGCATTGCTCCACCCCTTCTACGGTGGCGGCAGCACCAACACATAATATTACGTCGTTACGGTTATTGGCTTCAACCCAACCGTATTCAATTGCCGCACTGACATACGATTTATAACTCAAGTCCATTGAGATAGCCTTGCGGAGCACTTTTGCCATTTCTCTCTTCGAGATGTCACTTGGAAGTGTGTTTTCGTATTCTCCCTCGCCTGACAGATAACTAAATATCTGTGCTACTTCTTGGCGATCTCCAGCTGCTAACCTATCCCACATCGCACAATATGATCCAATCGGAAGGGAGGGCTTTGTGATGGCGCACCCGGTCAACAACGTCGGCAGCCCAAGGAGAAAGGCTATTCTATAGCTGATCATCCATCCCTCTATTTTGTGCAGTCGTTAATTACGCGCTGGTGATCTGCAAGCGATCCTTGGCCGTTTCGGAAGGGCTGTTGACCTTTTCTCATCAAGAATTCGTTCTGAACGATTTGCGCCTGCTGTTCGGGGTTAAAGCTGCTGAAAGTGGAGTTTGGAGCAAGCGTGTATGAATAGTTGCGATCAAGGAAGTTTCCATACCACATACCTTTGAATTTGTAGTGCCAGTTGTGAGTAATCTCATGCAGAACGTGTGACATCAAAAAAACATCTATTGATGCATCCGGGACCGCACTGGGCCAATATATGTCCCACCCGCTGGTGACTGTAGTATCGTTAGAGGTAAAGAAGCTGAACTTTCTGTTGTGGATCTTAACCTTGCTCAAATCTATCCTGGAAGCGAAGCAGGGATTCACCTCCGCTAGCTCACCGGAAGTCAGTGGTCGTTGGTCACCTGGACCCATGGCCGTCGGCGGTGGAGCGGGAGACTGGAAGTACGAGAATGCGGGCAGATAAGTGGTGGACGGGCTCCAAACAGATGCAGTCACGCAGACATAGTCCATGGCTGAGGTGCTTGCCGGACAGCCTGAGATCCTCTTTTCATATTCTGCGTCCAGCTCAGAGTGCCTGCCGCCTGGCCCGCCGCCACTGAAACTGCCTATTCCCCAGTATGCTATCACGGAGCAATTTTTGACCACATATGAACCTGTGCAGGTCCCCGTGGAGTCCACACCGTTCACCGGATCCCCGCCGACATAGTTGTACATGTTCATCCCATCGCCGTAGCCGATGGGATCGGTCTGCATCAACCTTCCTAGCTCGGGGTTATATGCGCGGGCCTTGTAGTGGTAGAGGCCAGCGTCGGAGAGCCAGATCTGGCCGGTGTACTGGAACCGGCCCGTATTGCTTGACCCCGGGATGCCGTATTCGTCGTAGGTGTTCTTCGTCGTGGTTGCGCCCTCGACCGTGATGATCGAACCGCGCTCGTCAGCATAGAGATGGCGGCGGTCGGTCGTGCTTGATCCCTCATACCACACCAGCGGCTCGTCGACCCCTGGCCCGTGGACATAGCGGCGGATGACAGCTCCCGAAGTGTTGTACTCCGCGATAATGTCCGCGCCGTCGTAGATGAACCGCGTCGTCACGCTGGCGTTCGTGATCGCGTGGAGCCGGCTTGCTGGATCATAGCGAAGGCTTGCCGATCCGGCCGACGTCATCCGGTTCGAGAAATCGTAAGCGTAGGTTTTGGTGCCATCATTGGTCATGTTCCCGCGGCTGTCGGCATAGGTCGGGTTGACGCCGCCGGCGGAGGTATACTGGTTGAGTCCGTTGTCGGTGTACGTGTCCGTGTATGCGGTCGGCAGTGTGAAGTTGTAGCCGGCATTGTTGAGCGTCTTCGAGACGATCTGGCCGGCCGGATTGTAGTCCAGATCGGTCCAGAGATCGTTAGACGAGCCCGTCGCATCAATTGCCAGGTCGATAAGGCGCGAGGCGCCGTCGAACGCATACCCTGTGACCCCGCCATTGCCGCGGTTGAGCGCCGTGCGTCGGCCCATATTGTCGTAAGTGAAAGTGGCCAGCACACCCGGACCGCTAGCGGCGCCGTTCTCCCGGATCGCCGTCATCTCGCTGAGCACATTGTAGTCGTAGGTCACGTAGAAACTGTCCGGCCACGTCAGCCGCGAACGTCGACCGCCGGAATCGTACTGGTAACTCACCGTGCGAGCCGAAACGTTCGTCTCCTCGGTTTTTTCGGTAAGAAGGCGGCTCAACGCATCATATGTGTAGGTGAGCGTACGTATTGTTGAAGGCGAAGTCGTCGTGTCCGTTGTTGAGGTTGTGAGCACACGTCCAAGGTTGTCGTACGTAAACGTCGTGTCAGGCTGGGTCCCCGGTGCGTTGATCGTCAGCACGCGGCCGAGGTTGTCGTATGTGTAGCTGAAGCTCTGCCCGTCGCGGCCACGCTGGCTGGTCAGCAAGCCAAAGGCGTCATAGGTCAACTGCTCATAGTCGCTCGCGTTCTGGCTGCCAGGCGTTGTCGGGCTGGGGTAAATCGTCTTCACGAGACGCGAGAACCCGTCATACTCGTACTTCGTCTTGTTGCCGTCGGCGTCGGTGAGATACTCGGCCTCTCCCGATGAGGCGTCGTACGCAACGGTTTGGACAATGCGCGATGGAGCGCTGTAGGCGTTTAGGGCGCCGTCGCCAGACGATATGCCTTCGCGATAACCATTGAAGCCGGTAATCGACACTCGGTCCGGGCCGAATGATCCGGTGGTGTCGGCTGTACAGCCGTCCGCAGGAAGGGAGCTGAACTCAGCAGGGTTCATACGGGTGATGGCGCAACGCTCGAAGCCCGGCCCAATGCCAAACTGCTGCACGGCAAAAGTTGTCGCTCCCGAAGACAGTGCCGTCTTGGTCAGGATACCGTAGGTGGAAAGGTCGTATGTATTGTCGACGCGCTGCAGCACAGTCATCGACGCCCAGCTTGCAGGCGCGGACACATGCCCCACTTCAACGATGGTTGGATTTCCGTCGGCATTGTAGGTTGTTCGCCCCACGCGGTGCTGGAGCGATCCGCCACCATCGGGGTCAGGTGATACGCTCGCGCGCAGCCGGCGGACATCGTCGTAGTAGAGATAGCTGGTATCGGCTGTACCGCTCAAGGGTCCGTCAACGGTCGCAACGTCTCCCTGCACCGTGTAGGTCGAGGTCGTGGTCATTGAGACCGCCCCTGTGCCGCTTGTATTGCCGGAGCGCGCTGTGGTTGAGGCCGGCAGGAGGTTGCTTGGGACTGACGACGACCCGACCTGATATGCAATGACGGAACGGGTCTCGTCGACCGTATCGAGACACCCGGGCCAGACCCCTGTCGCGCAGGCCGACGTCGCCGTCAGGCGATGAAGCGCTGGCCCCGCAACAAGTGTGCCGGAGCTGTTCTTGTACCAGGCCGACAGCGAGGCGTAGCTGTAGCGTACCTGGGGACGCGTGCCTGTTCCAATCGGGGCTGCACCTGACGGAGCCGGCGAGGTAATGCTTGTGACCCCGCCATGGGTCGAACTGTAGTCATAGTCAGTCCGGAACCCGCGCGCATCGGTCGTCGACGTCGGCTTGTTGCACGTCTTGGCGTTGGTGCAGCTGGCTGGATAGGCGGCGCTCGTGATGATCGTTGCCAGGCCAGACCCTGATTTCGGCGACTCCACAACCTGCGTCACGTTTCCGCGGGCGTCGTAGGTGAGGTTCGTGTAGTCCCCGTCTGCACGTGTCGTGCGTGTGATGCGGCCATTGCCATCCCGCATTAGAAGCGTCTTGCGCGTGCCGGCGCTGTCGGCCCAGAGTTCAGCGACCCAGCCGCCCGCGAGATTGGTCTTTGTGATCGTGGCCCCGCCCTCAAAGTATGGCGTCGTGGTCGTGGTCCGAACACCTGAAGCGTCGGCATAGGCGTAGTCGCTATTGAACCAGCCTCCAAGGTTGCTGAAGACGTTGCTCACCTTGCCCGATGTGTAGGCGATCGATGTGCGCGCCGTCGTGCCGGACGTCGGCAAGCGCACCTGCGTCAGTTGATTGCTGTTGACAATGTAACGCGTGGTCTGGCCGAGGCGATCAGCAACGGTCTGGATTCCCCCCGCTTCGGATCCATAGGTGACATAGGGCCAGTTGCCGCCGGTGCTGTCAGCGCAGCTGTGGGCGTTGTCGGCGCAGAAGAAATAGCCACGGTTATAGCCGGTGACCTTGGTGCGCTGCAGGAACCCGCCCGTCACCTCGCTGGCATTGTTGGGACTGCCGATCGCGTAGGTGAAGTGGAGCTGATAGCCGAGCGTGTTGGTGATCGACTGCGGACGCCAGGCCGTGACGCCGCCCGATGTCGCCGAGACGTAGGTGTAGGTGATCACTTCTCCGCTGGGGAGCGTGATCGTTTCGATCGCGCCTTCGTTGGAGGACCAGAAACTGGTGACCGAGCCGGCGGTCGCGATGGCCTTGTTGAACACCAATACTGTGCCGTCGCGCGTGGTGTAGGTGTATTTGTTGGTGCCGGAACTGAACGTGAGCGTCGAACCCATCGCCTGCTGCGAGGTGTAGACGCCGCCGGAGAGGCTGAACGTTTCTGACGAGGCCCCGACGCTGACCGTGTAGATCGATCCCGAACTCGAAATCGTTCCGGCGACGCTGTCGCGCCAGCCCGAACCGATCCAATGCCGCCCGAAAGCAAGCCCACCTGCGCCGGGCTGGCCGATCACCACCTCGCTGGTCGACAACCGGTACTGACCCGTTGTGACATCGACGCCAAGACTGTCCACCGAACTGAAGACAGGCGCAACCACGGTCTGCACCTGCGCTGTCGCGGATGGCGCGGCTGCAATCAGCCCTGACGAGCAGAGCGCGAGGAGGGAAAGCGCACGATCATGAAGTCTTGAGGCACGGCGCATCGTTTGTCCCCTTCTCGCGCGGTCTCGCGCAGGTCCCAGAGTTCACAACGCGGCTTCGCGACAACACGCGAAGCATGCACGCCAAGTCTGAACTCCGATCCCACGTGTGGGCAACTGCGAACAGTCGAGAATTTTTTTCTTGCCGGTGCGAAGATGACAATCGTGTCGCTGTCCAATCGATGCGATCGCGCAACGCGACCTTCGAAGTGCGCGAGGAGCACCGTTGCGCGGCCCGCGATTTCAGGCATAGTTTGTTTGCTGCTTCCTGTTATGTGCATCGATCAGTATTGGGGACGATGATGAAGAAGTTGGCTGCTTTCATTGTGGCCGGGATGTTGATTGCCGCGCCCGCCAGTGCGCAGACGACTTATACGTACGAGTACGATCAGTTCGGGCGGCTCGTGCGCGTCGAACGCAACACGGGGGACAGCTCCCGCGTACGCTACACGTATGACGGCGTCGACAATCGCACGCGGGTGAAGCAAGGCGTTTCCGCTCCGACCGCAACCAACGATTGGGTTTTCGTCGAAAGCACGTTTGGAGTCACCTTGTCCGGGCTCGGCGACCTGTTTGCGAACGACACAGACGCAGACCTGCCATTTGACTCGTTCAGCTTTACGGCAGTGGGCGGAACGCACGGTTCGCTCGCCACCATTCAATCGGGCAATCAGACGATCTACTTCGGAGCAGGACCGGGGAGCTACTCGATCACCTACACCATGAAGGATTCCTCGAACATGACCTCGACTGCGCAGGTCAGCATCGAAATTATCCCGCCTATCACCTGCCCGCCTGAATGCTGGTGATCGCCATGAGATCTGCTCTCGTATTTGCGATTGCGACCCTGATTGGAATGCCAGCAACTGCGCAATCCGCCGCGATTAGGTCGCAAGTCACTGGGCAAGAAGTCGTCATGGATGCAGCCGGGAACATCTTGGCTCCCTGGGTGAGAGGCAGGTCTTGCGTAGGTGAGGACACTGGTCAGCAGCAGTGCCGATTGGTCGTAATCCACCCGATAACGCGCGAGATCGCAAGGGTTGGAGACAAGTGGTCGACACGGTTTGCACCGACAGGATATGCAAGCGAAGTCGCACGCGTTGAATCGAGTGTCGACAAGGCGCTACGGCTTGCGCGAGGCGACACCCCTGTCTCAAACTGACTGCCGCCCGCGTCGGATTGAAGACTCTCTTGAAGGAGTTGGACTAAGTCGCTCCAGCAGCGTCGATTCAAGCCTTTCGTTGATGGCATGTTCAAGTGACGGACGACCGATCGGGGGCGACGGTACGCTCCCTGCGGTCGGCACAAGCGCTCGCCCTGCCGGTCTCGCAAAACTATGCACACGACCGCCACACAAGTTGGCGCGCGCCAGCCTTCCGGAACTGAGCGCCCGACTGAACTGGCGGCTAAAAACGTGTCCTCAACGATCCCACCGCTTTGCGATCGGTGCCGCCCCTGAGCCACGCGCGTAAGTGTTCGCTCTGGTTGTCCTGCCGCGTGAGGCGGCTGAAGATTTCTGACGACGATCTCGACGACCGAAACGTGGGCCAAAGCCTGCGCCGTCTTCCTGCGGCTTCTGCAGTGCTGACAGAGGACCAGGATGCCAAGCTTCGTGCTGCCGCAATGCTGGAGGCTGCCAACATCGGCCACCCGGACATGGCAGTAGAGGTCGAACGGCTCTTCCAAAGATCACACTTACCATCTTCGACAAGGCATCAATGTTGGTTGCGACGATTGTCAGCTTGCCTCAACCATAAGCTTCAGCACGTCCGCCCATGCGGCCAGCGCCGCGCGCTTCTCGCGCAAATACTCGTTCCGGTCATAGACCCGACTGACCGCTGAGCCGACAAGGTGGGCGATAACGCGCTCGGCGACTTCGTATCCAACGCCCACCCGCTCGCTCGTCAGCATGGTGCGCCCTGTGCGCCGCAGATCATGCGGGCTCGCGTGTTCCATGCCGATCAACTTGCACGACCGCGCCATCGCCCGCGTCAACCGCTTGCCTTCAAGCGGGGCTTCTCCCGACCGGTCCGGAAAGGCGATGGCGCCGCCCGAGCGGTCGAAGGCTTCGCGGAAGCGCTCCATCGCCAGATCAGACAGGGGCACGGCATGAGCGCGCTTGCCCTTCATCCGATCGGCGGGGACGATCCAGAGCCGGTCCGTCCAGCTGAATTCCTCAATGCGGGCGCCAACCACTTCACCGGCGCGCTGGAGCGTAAGCAGGCAGAGTTGAAGCGCGACCGCCGCTGACGGCGACAGTCCGTTGACCGGGCGTTCGCCTGCCTCCAGACCGGGCGCGAGGCCCACACCCGCATTGGCGCGCGCCGCTTCGAGGAAGACCCAGAACTTGCGGATCTCATCCTCGGTGAGCACGCGCTCCCGGCTGGTCTCCGGGAAGAGGCGTTCGATGGCCAGGGCGGGGTTGGCCTCAATCAGGTCGCGCTTGAGGGCATAGTTCAGCACCTGGCGCACCATGGCATGCGCGCGGTTGGCGGTTATCTGCCCGCCGCCTGATCCGATCGTCTCGATCATGGCGATGATCTCGGCGCGCTTGAGGGCGGCGTAGCGGCGCTGGCCGATCTTCGGAAGGATGTGCTTGTCGAGCAGCCAGGTCTCATAGGCGAGAGTTTTCGGCCGCTTGCGGCGTGCAGCGTCCACGTTGTAGCGCGCCACCAGCGCGGCGAACGTCTCTTCCTTCTTGGCTTTTTCTGCCTTGATGGCCGCCTGCTTCCTGGCGACAGGATCGACATTCCGCACGGCAAGATCGCTCAACATCGCAACAGCTTTGGCGCGCGCTGCCACCAGTGTGATCGATCGCGCATCGCCGATGGCCGCCTCCCCTCGCCGGCCTTCAACCGTATAACGGAGGATGTAGGATTTTGCGGAACTGGGGGTCACGCGCAGGAAGAGTCCGTGGACTTCGCCGTCCGGCACGCGAAGCTTGCCTGAAGCGGGGGCAGGAATTTCATTGACCAGGCGCTGAGTTAGCTTGGCTGAGCCACCGCCAGGACGCGTTTTTGGCGCCCGTTCTGCCTTCGTCTGGCTGGGTCGGGACTGGTCCGCCATGCCCCGTTTGAACTTGACTTCGACGACCTGTCCCATGCCAAGACCCCCAGTGAAATCAGCAGTTTGGACCCATCCTAGGCTCCGATTTCATGCCCCGTCCATGCCCCGTTTGAGCATCGGTTTTGGTCGGTTTTGGTCGGTTTCTGTCTGGTTTGTAATGTCGTGTCAGCGCGCTAACATGTTGACACAACACCGATTATGATCGACTAGGCCTGATCTGGACAGACCACGCCAGACGCCTGAATTTGGCTACGAATCTGGGGGTCAGAGGTTCGAATCCTTTCGGGCGCGCCAAATAATCAAATAATTATAGGGAACTGGGTTATCGGCTCAAGCCGAATGCCGGCAGATCGGCAGGAATTTGTGCCACATTTGTGCCAGAGAATGACGGCTTGCGGAAACTCGCGCAGTCCGCTGGCCCTGTTTCGCCGCCGCCCGCTTCAGACCTCGCATCTGGTGCTGAACTGAGAGCGCGGGCCGCCCCCTGTTGAAATGGTGTCCCGTCAGTCGAGTTCAGACGGCACGAGCCGCGGCTCCTGTGGAACTCAGCCAATCGAAATCTCTTGGCGTTCCGGCCGCTTCAAGGCCGCGAAGCCAACCGTGGCGCTATATGCTGATTCCGGCCTGAAGGCGCCCACCATTCCGGGTAATCGGCGCCCGGGTATTCCGATTAATTGACGCCCACCCATTCCGATTAATCGACGCCCACCCTCGCGAAGGGGGCGTTCGGTTGGATCGGCGAGTCAGGTTTGCGTGCGCCGTCGGCGGCGATGAGGCCCTCATCTTCGAGGAACGAAGGAGGGAGCGATGCCTGCCGAGAGGATGTCGATGCGCCGTGCGCGCGAGATTTTGCGATTGAAGTTCGAGAGCGCGCTGGCGGTGCGTGAGATCGTGCGCCGGACCGGCGTGCCGCGCCGAACGGTGCGGGCGTTGCTCGAGCGGTTCGCGGAGCGCGGCCTGATCTGGCCTGTGGGGGAGAGTGTCTCCGAGGACGAGCTGGAGGCGCTCCTGTTCAGGGAAGCCGGCCCCAGGGTTGGCGGCCGACGCCGGCCAGAACCCGACTGGGGCGAGGTTCACCGCGAGTTGAAGTCCAAGCACGTCACCCTACAGATCCTGTGGGACGAGTACATCGAGCGCCATCCGGACGGCTATCGCTACTCCCGCTTCTGCGAGGTTTATCGCGACTGGGAAGCGCAGCTCTCCCTGACCATGCGCCAGACTCATCGCGGCGGCGAGAAGCTGTTCGTCGATTATGCCGGTGATGTTGTGCCGGTCATTGTTGACAGGCTGACGGGCGAGACACGGGGCGCCCACATCTTTGTCGCGGTGTTAGGCGCATCCAGTCTCACCTATGCCGAAGCGACCTGGACCGAGGGTCTCGCCGACTGGATCGGCGCCCATACCCGCGCTCTTCGGTTCATCGGCGGCGTGCCTAAGCTCATTGTGCCCGACAACCCCAAGGTGGCGGTGATCAAGGCGTGCTTCTACGAGCCCATGGTCAACCGGACCTATGGCGACATGATCGCCCATTACGACACCGCGGTGTTGCCGGCGCGCCCGAGAAAGCCGCGCGACAAGGCGAAGGTCGAGACCGCGGTCCTGATCATGGAGCGTTATCTCCTCGGACGCCTGAGACATCAGCGGTTTTACTCGCTCGCCGAGCTCAATGTCGCCATCGCCGGCGCTCTGGTCCGTCTCAACGACGAGTTGAAGATCCGCCGTCTCAAGGTCACCCGCCGCGCCCTCTTCGAGAGCGTCGACCGCCCGCATCTCACCGCGCTGCCGGCCGACGACTATGTTTACGCCGAGTGGGGAACACGCCGGGCCGGCCTGGATTATCACGTCGACATCGATGGCCGCTTCTACAGCGTGCCCTTCCATCTGGCGCGCGAGCCGATCGAGACGCGGGTCACGGCCAACACGGTCGAGCTGTTCGTGCGGGGAACACGGGTTGCCGCCCATGCCCGCCTGGCGACCTGCGGCAAGCATACAACCGTGCCTGAGCACATGCCGTCCTCGCATCGTCGCCATAGCGGCTGGACGATCGACCGGATCCGGCAGGACGCCGCCGCCATCGGGCCGAACGCCGAGATGTTCTGCACCCTCGTGCTGGCGCACAAGCCGCACCCCGAACAGGGCTTCCGCGCCTGCATGGGGATCGTGCGGCTGACCAAGGCGTTCGGGCGCGAGCGGGTCGAAGCCGCCTGCGGGCACGCCCTCACCATCGGGGCGCGCACATATGGCTCGGTTAAATCGATCCTCGACCACCGGATGGACAAGCGCCCGACACCTGCCGCCGCGGACGGGCCCGTCATCCTGCACCCCAACATCCGCGGCCGGCGCTATTACAATTAGGAGATGACATGCTGAGCCATCCGACCCTCGACCAGCTCCACGCCCTCGGGCTTCACGGCATGGCCAAGGCGTTTATCGACGCGGAGACCTCGCCTGAGGCAGGCTCGCTCAACCACGCCGAATGGCTGGCGTTGCTCCTCGACCGGGAGACGGCGCTGCGCACGGAGAAGCGCCTCGGCGCACGCATGCGCTACGCCAAGCTGCGCCAGCAGGCGAGCCCGGAGGACATCGATTATCGCGCCGCCCGGAGCCTTGATCGCGCGCTGGTCCAGAAGCTGCTCACAGGCGCGTGGATCGCGGCTCATGAGAGCGTTCTGATCTCTGGCCCCACCGGCATCGGCAAGAGCTGGCTTGCCTGCGCGCTCGGACAGAAAGCCTGCCGCCTCAATCACTCGGTGCTCTATCTGCGCGTGCCCAAGCTGTTCTCCGACCTCGCCATGGCGCGCGGGGATGGCCAGTACGCCCGCATCATGCGCACGGTCAGTCGGGTCGAGGTGCTGATCCTCGACGACTGGGGCCTTGCCCCACTCGACGCCAATGCGCGTCACGACCTTCTTGAGATCCTGGAGGAGCGTCATGGCCGGCGTTCAACCGTCGTCACCAGCCAGCTTCCGGTGGATCGTTGGCACGACATCATCGGCGATCCCACCTACGCCGACGCCATACTCGATCGCCTTGTCCACACCGCTCACCGCATAGCTCTCGACGGCGACAGCCTGCGCAAGGCCCAGACGCGCGGCGGCATCCCCAAGGCACCGTCGAACCCTTGACGCCGGAGATCAAAAAGAGCTTAGAAACTATCGCCGATGTCGCCCGCAAGCCGGGCGTCGATCAATCGGAACGCATGGGCGTCGATCTATCGGAATGCCTGGGC
>JBEAMJ010000080.1:0-5065 GCA_041166025.1 Pseudomonadota bacterium
ATTCAGCATCGAGCCCCCAGAATTTCGGATCGCCAAAGTGGCTCCAGTCGCCCTGCCCAACGTGGCGCGCGGCGCGGCGGGCGCGCCAGGCGGCGCGCTTGGCTTCCCGCTCGAAGCGCCACGCTTCGCGGCTCCTGCGCTGACGGCCGCAATCGTGGTCGTGCATGTCGTTGTCCCCTTCAGTCATTGCGAGATGGCCATCACTACGAGTTGGCGTTGACCTGTTCATTGCGCAACTGGGCGATCTCACGTGAAAGCTTGCGATCATCGTAGGTCAGAAGACGCTCGATCACTTCAAGACGGGCACGCAGGCGCGCGATCTCGGCCGCGGTCTCAGCATTGATGCGGCCCTGCCCTTCGACAGCGCCCTTGGCCTGCATCTTGATTTGCGTTTCCTTGATTGAAACATAGCCTATGACCGCCACGATGACGATCAATCCGCCAACGAAGAAGGCGATGTCTGGAATGTTGGCCATGGCTACTCCCTCCCGTCCTGGCGAAGTTTCTCGATCTCGGCGGCGAGGCGCACCTCTTCATCGGTGCGCAGTCGGCCGAGCGGCGTGCGGCGCGGCGGATCGACGTCCACGAACCTCGGTTGTTTCTTTTCCGGCGCAGGCGCGTTCAGGTCCGGAGCCGGCTTGGCATCTTTCTGCATGAGCACGCTCCTTGCCTCCTTCTTTCTCGCGCATCAGGCCGGTGGGCGCCCACGGTCGCGCAAGCTGTCGATCTCGCGCGAGAGGCGGCGGTCATCATCCGTGACCAGGCGTTCGAGGACGGCGACGCGGTCCGTCAGCTTGTCGATCTGGTGCTGCATCTGGCCGATGATCGCCTGATCCTCGCGAGAGCTGCCGGACGTCATTTCGGCGCGCTTGTTCTTGCCGTTCTGGACGAGCCAGACGATGGCGACGACCATCGCGAACGGGGCGACAACTGCAACTACGCCTTCCATCTACAACCCCTTGCCCATCAGCGCCGCCGTCGGGCGCCAGTTGATTGCAAAGTCACAGTCCGGCGGGCAGCCGCGGGACGCTGCGTCCAAGGTAAGACCCTGCTCCCCGCCGCCAAACACGATCGTCATTTCCCCGGCGTCGAGGTGCACGGCGCCGAAGCGCGCAGCGATAGCAAGGGAGGTCAGTCCCGTCACGAGCAGCGCCATAGCGCAGGCCAGTCTGATGTGAAGTCCGCGAGCCATGGTGTCCCTCTTCTGGTGTGGGGCTCTTGTGGTTCGTCGTTCGGCGCAGCGGCTGCCGGGAGGAGGAGGATCAGTCAACCGCTGCGCCGGGTGGATCGTTCTAGCGTCCCTCGAGGTCGCGGAATTCGCGCTTGAGTTTCCATTCTTCTGAGGTAACCGCACGCTCCATGCGAGCGAGGCGGTCGTCCATGTCCTTGAACTTGTAGCGAATGTTCGAGAAGGTTTCGCGCGGCCGGTCGGAGACGGATGTCCAGAAGCGTTCCTCGTCTGGCGTCAGGTTGCGGGGACGGTAGGGCTGCACCGGCGTGATCGCCCAGATCACCAGGTAGACAGGCAGGATGAAGCCTACGCCGCCGAAGAGCATGATCGCGGCGACGATGCGGGTCAACGTCACGTCCCAGCCCATGCGCTCGGCGATGCCGCCGCAGACGCCGGCGATAACTTTATCGCGGGAGCGGTAAAGGCGTTTCGGATTTGGCGAGGAGGTGTAATCGTCACGCATCAGTTGATGTCCCCACGGGTGGACTGGGTCGGGCGCGGGCGTATTGGAGCGGCGTCAGGTTCGAGCAGGCGTTCAAGGGTCTCGATGCGGCGCTCCATGGTGCGGGCGGAGCGCCAGAGGTCTTCGAGCATCCTCTCGTCATCCTCCGTGAGGTTACGCGCACTGCGGTTCTTCGAGATGTAGTGCAGGATCATCCATGGCAGGATGACGAAGAGGGAGACGATGGCCACCAGGCCAACCGTCATGCCCATGGCCACCTCCGGCTCCATTACGCGCCCTCGCCTTCAGCTGTCTTGCGGCGCGCCGGCGCCGGAGCGGGAGACCCGCCGCCACGGCGGCGCTTGATTTCTGCAAGTTCCTTCTCGATCGACTCTTCGGCGGCCAACTCCTGGAACTGGGCTTCGAGCGAACGGTCGCCGACATTGATGAGGTCGGCATAGGCTTCCATCTCGTCGACCTTGCGCTCGATCTGGCCGTAGCGGCGCATCGCCTCGTCGACCTTGTTGACCTCGATGCGCGAGCGCATCGCGATGCGGTGTTCGGCGGCTTCGCGGCGGACGACAAGCGCGCGATGTTTCGTCTTCGCTTCGTCGAGCTTGGCTTGCAGCTTCTCGAGGTCTTCTTGGCGGCGGAGCGAGACTTCCTCGATCGCCTTTAGCGCCTGACGGCGGCTGTCGATCTCGCGCTCGGCGCGCTGCTTGGCGGAGAGGGCGCCGCGGGCGAGGTCTTCGCGCCCCTTTTCCACGGCGAGTTCGGCTTTGGCGGTCCAGTCGAGACGGGTCTGTTCGAGCTGGACGATGTCGCGCTCGTACTCCTTCTTGTCCGCCATCGACCGCGCGGCGGCGGAGCGGACCTCGACGAGACAGTCTTCCATTTCCTGGATGATGAGACGGGCGATCTTCTCGGGATCCTCCGCCTTGTCGAGCATCGCATTGATGTTCGAGTTGATGATGTCAGAGAGACGGGAGAAAACGCCCATATCAGAAACCTTTCAGTACCTTCTCGGTGTGGTCTTGTTGTTTTTTTCTGTGCCGATGAGGATGAGGTCAGAAGAGGATGCGCGCCACGATGAAGCCGGCGATAAAGAATCCCCAGCTCTCGAACGGTCTGCGACCCAGCCAGCTTCCAAACCGGCCCAGTGGGCTGGGCTTCTCGTAGGGATCGCGGCTGTCGGTGTAGCGCATCTTTAGCTCCTGTGGTCGCCGGTGTGACCCCGGCATGAATGGTTGAATGCAACCCGCGTGCCAGTATTTTGGTAACCATTGGAAGCCTTGTTTTTAATGGCTTTTTGATGTTGACCGGCGTACAAAAGTGATATGTTTGGTGAATTCCGCCACATCGCTGTTGGCGAAATAGGCTAAGTGATGGTAATTCTCGCCACATGGCCTCGCCCTCCCCTCCCGAGCTAATTGGACAGTCCGCCACATGGCTCGAGAGTCTCGAGCGGGTGTCGCTGGCGGCGCTGGTGGAACGGCCGATCCTGGTGATCGGCGAGCGCGGCACCGGCAAGGAACTGATCGCCGAGCGCCTGCACTACCTCTCGCCGCGCTGGGACAAGCCGTTCGTGAAGGTGAATTGCGGTGCGCTGTCGGAGGACCTGCTGGACAGCGAACTGTTCGGACACGAGGCGGGAGCGTTTACAGGAGCCACAAAGAGGCGTCAGGGGCGGTTCGAGCAGGCCGATGGTGGCACGCTGTTCCTCGACGAGATCGCGACCGCCTCGATGCAGGTACAGGAGAAGCTCCTGCGCGTGGTGGAGTATGGGCAGTTCCAGCGTCTGGGCGGAGAAGACACCATCACGACAGACGTGCGGATCGTGGCGGCGACCAATGTTGATCTTCCCGCGCGGGCGAACGAAGGGCGATTCCGGCCCGACCTCCTGGATCGCCTTGCGTTCGACGTGATCACACTTGCCCCGCTTCGCGCGCGGCCGGAAGACATTATCCTGCTTGCTGAACACTTCGGGCAACGGATCGCCCGTGAACTTGAAGGCGATTTTCCTGGCTGGTCCCGCGAGGCGCTGGAGGCGATGTGCGCCCACACCTGGCCTGGGAATGTGCGCGAGCTCAGAAATGCGGCGGAGCGGGCGACCTTCCGCACCATGGCGGCGCAGGCCAATGGGGCGCCGCTGGGACCGGTGACGCTGTCGCTCGACCTGCTCGATCCGTTCAACTCGCCCTGGCGACCGGCGAAGGATCTGTCAGCCCCGCCTCCCGCCCTGCCAGCGCAGCAGCCAACCGCGGTCGGAGAGACCATAAGTGTAGCCGCACCGCCCACGGCCGAGGGGCCAGTAGACTTCAACGCGGTGGTTGCCGAGCTGGAGAAGAAGCTGATCGAGACGGCGCTGGAGACCTGTCGTGGCCACCAGAAGAAGGCAGCCGAGCATCTGGGGCTCAGCTATCACCAGATGCGCGGATTGCTCCGCAAATACGGTATCGGCCGCGACGGCGCTGTGATCACGGCCGATACCGATCGCTGACAGCCCAGCTGCGCTCCCGCCCGGGACCGCAAGCGTTCCGTAACCTATCTCCTGTTAGGTCAACTCTCGAAGCGCTGGGAGCCCCTCGTTCACGCATGCGTCACCGTACGCCCTTCCTCGGGATCGAGTTCGACGCCGTGACCACCGATGAAGCGGCGCGAGCGGTTGCCGAACGTGCACGGCGGCTCGGACCGTTCGGCTATGTGGCGACGCCGAATGTCGATCATCTCGTCCGTCTCGACCGGCGGCCGGAGCTCGGCAAGCTCTATAGCGGCGCGTGGATGACACTGTGCGACAGCCGTATCATCGAGCTGTTCGCGGAGGCCTCCCATGTCGACCTCGCTGCTGCGCCTGGGGCAGACCTCGTCGAACGTCTTTTTCGCAATCACATCCGGACGGACGACACAGTGGTGGTTGTCGGCGCCACGAAAGAGGTCGTCGCCGCCCTGCGTGAAAGATTCCAGCTCTCGGACCTCCGCTGGTTCGATGCCCCGCCGGGGCTTGCGGACAGTGCGGATGGCCGCAAAGCGTGTGTTGGCTTCATCCGCGAGAACCCGTCGAGTTACGTGTTCCTCGCCGTCGGCTCGCCGCAGCAGGAGATGATTGCCCACGAGGCGCAGCTGGCCGGCGATTGCGCCGGTGTTGCGATCTGCTGCGGCGCCGCACTGGAATTCCTGGCTGGACTCGTGCCGCGGGCGCCTCGGGGCATGCGCATCTATCGGCTAGAATGGCTCTATCGCCTCGCGCGCGAGCCCGCCCGACTGTGGCGCCGGTATCTTGTGGACGGTCCGCGCATCTTCGTGATCTGGCATCGCTGGCGCAGCGCGGTCCCCATCGCTTCGGTAACCACAGGCGACGTGGCAGTGTCCTCCCGCTGGTGATGCGATGGCCG
>JBEAMJ010000081.1:0-22729 GCA_041166025.1 Pseudomonadota bacterium
TTGAGCATGCCCGGCGTGATCTTGTCGCAATTGGAGATGCACACCATCGCATCGGCGCAGTGCGCGTTAACCATGTACTCGACCGAGTCCGCGATCAGGTCGCGGCTCGGCAACGAGTAAAGCATGCCGCCATGGCCCATCGCGATGCCGTCATCGACAGCTATGGTGTTGAACTCCTTCGCAACGCCGCCCGCCGCCTCGATCTCGCGCGCGACCAGCTGGCCAAGATCCTTCAGGTGGACGTGGCCCGGGACGAACTGGGTGAACGAGTTCACCACCGCAATGATCGGTTTCGAAAAGTCGCTGTCCTTCATGCCGGTTGCGCGCCAGAGGGCGCGCGCGCCCGCCATGTTGCGGCCAAAGGTGGTGGTGCGTGAGCGGTAAGCGGGCATGGCCAATGCTAAAAAGGCAAAAACGACCGCAGGGCAAGGGCTGACAGCGCAACTGAGGCATAGCCCGCCTCAACACTGCGTTAGGCGCGCGTCAATTCAGCCTCACCACATGCCCGTCCTTGGGATCGCTGCGGCCGCTGGCGAGATCGGCGAACACTGGGGCGGCGGCTGCCAGCCCGCGATGCTCCACCACGTGCGTCGTGCGGATTGCGGTCGACAGGAAGGCGCGCCAGGCCGCGCCCAGCTTTTCCTGGAAACCGGCTGGGCTCCAGTCGACGATGCGCTTCTTGATGACATCGGGTGCGAAGAACATCTGCGGCGCGGGGCCGGCAAGCGCCGTGTCCGTCCTGGGCGCGTCCCAGTGTGTTGCGCCGACCATACAGGAGTATTTCAGACTGTCGCCAAACCGTGAATGCACAGCGGCGCGCACGCCCGCATTGCCGGCGATGTCGATGAAGGCCGTTGGAACCGCGCCATCCATGCCTCTAATCGCGTCGTACGGATGCACCTCGTCGTAGAAGCCCAGCGCCTTTGCATATGAAATGTTCGCTGGGGAGGTGAGGCCGACGATCTTCGCCACGCCGCGCGCCTTCATCAGCTGCGCCGCCGCGTAGGCCGTCTTGGCCGACGCGCTGGAGAAGATTACCTGCTTCGCGCCGAACCAGCCTGCATCGGCCACGAAATCGTCGATCAGGAATGACGTCGTGAACAGCGGCCGGAACAGCACCTGCAGCGCCTCGGTATCGGCGCTGTAGAGCGCATCCGAAGTGTTGAGCACGTAATTGTTGTAGACCGGCGCAAGGCCCTGCCGGTGTGCGCTCATGTCGGCAAATGCGCCGTGCTTGCGGTCGCCCGGCTTGACCACAAACGTGTCCGACATCGGCAGGTAGCCATAGATGCGCTCACCCGAGGCGATTGAGGCGGAACGGCTTTCGACCGCGGTGGCGAACCCCCACACCGGCACGCGGCCCCAGCCCTCCTCAGCGGTCGGAAAGAAGCTCCAGTATTTGAGAAAATCACCCGCCGCGCCGTAGGTGACATTGTTGGCGGTCAGCGAAAACAGGTCGATGCGCAGTCGGGCCTCGCCCTCGCCCAGCGCGGGCTGCGCCGCATCAGCCAGCCTGATCTGAGCCAGCGCCCCCTTTTTCACGAGCAGGTCCAATGCGGTCTCCCCTGACAGATGCCCCCTCCTAGCATGCATGGGCCGCGCCTGCACGCAGGGGGATCGGCCCAGGTCCTTGATCTGGATCAACGCAAGACGCCCGCGCCCGGCGCCGACTGCCTCGTCAGGGATAGTTCTTCGCCGAAGGGGCGAAGGGCTCCGGAATCAGGAGGGAGGATACGCATGACGACGTCGTTTGCCAGGAAGACCCGGGCCTTGCTTGGCGCAAGCGTGGCGATGCTCGCCATCGCCACGCAAGGGGCATCCGCCGAGCCGCCCGAAAACGGCGCGCAACAGCCCGTCGCCAACTTCACGCTGACGGATCACACCGGTGTCACCCACCAGCTCTATGACCATGAAGACGCGCCGGCAATTGTGATCGCAACGCAGGTCAATGGAGACCCGCTATCGAAGGAAGCCGTCGCTTCGCTTGAGTCGCTGAAGGCGATCTTCAAGCAGGCCGACTATTTCTTGCTGAACGCGAGCCCGAACGATACGCGCGCGACGATTGCCGCGGAAGCGGCCGCGCTCAACGACACCATCCCGATACTCGATGACGAGCATGGCGCGGTCGCGAAGCAGCTTGGCTTCACGCAGACCGGCGAGGCCATCGTGATCGACACGGCGGGCTGGAAGATCGTCTATCGCGGCCCGATCAGCGCGGCCGCAGCGGCCGATCCGG
The DNA here is from genome assembly GCA_041166025.1 of Pseudomonadota bacterium. Classification (GTDB taxonomy): domain Bacteria; phylum Pseudomonadota; class Alphaproteobacteria; order Caulobacterales; family Hyphomonadaceae; genus UBA7672. The sequence goes on from JBEAMJ010000081.1 coordinate 2,237, forward strand.
AGGCGCGCTACCTCCTGTTCAACGCCGTCGTGCATGCGCTGGGGCACCGCCCTGTCGAAGCCCCCAATGTCGCCGTGAAAGGTACGCCGATCCTCGGCTCGAGCCGTTGACGGCCCGGGGCTTGACGCCTGCCGGCGCGTTCCGTCTCCCCGCGCCGGCAGAACGTCGTCCGCTCCTCACATGCCAATGATCATTCGCGCAGAAACAGGCGATCGATCGACAATGATCCTGCGCCATGCGTCGCCAGCAGCGCGCTGACGAAGACCAGGATCGCCGGATCGTAGATCTCGCGTTCGCCCAGACCTGCGCCGAGGAAAAGCGCGACGGCGACCGCAAAATTGACCGCAAGAAGAATTCCCGCCAGCCGCGTGAAGAGGCCGGGGATCAGGAGCACGCCGATCGCCAGCTGCGCGTAGACCGAGACCGGCGCGGCGATCTCCGGCGACGGACATTTCAGGCCGCGCAGGAAGGTCTCGAACTCCGCCATGCGCTCGGGCGAGATGACGTTGTCCCACACCCCGACAATCAGGAACCAGCCGAGATAGAGCCGCAAGGCGAGCCATGCGACCGGCCGCAACAGGTCAAGCGCACGCAGGGCGACGAAACGGGTAAGGATCACAGGGCAAGTTCCTTGATGTCTTCCGTCGTCAGCTTGATTGCCGCGGAGGGCGTCAGCTCCTTCATCTGCGCCGCCGTGGTGGCGGAGGCAATCGGCACCGTCACGCTGGGCCGCGCCATCAGCCAGGAGAGCGCGACCTGCGCCAGCGTGGCGTTGTGCCGTGCCGCCACCTTGTCCATCGCACCAAGCAGGGCCTGACCGCGGCCCTGCAGCAGCTCCTTCATCCGGCCGCCGCGCGCAGACTTCTTCAGGTCCGCCTCGGTGCGGTACTTGCCCGTGAGAAAACCGCTGGCGAGTGCGAAGTACGGGATGACGCCGAGGCCCTCCTTCATGCACAGGTCCTCCAGCGCCCCTTCATACTGGTCGCGGACCACGAGATTGTAGTGTGGCTGAAGCACGCTGTAGCGGGCGCGACCGCCGCCGGCGGCGTCGAGCGCTTCCTTCAGTCCAGCTGCGTCATAGTTCGACGCGCCGACGGCGCGCACCTTGCCCTGGTCGACCAGGCGCTGATGCGCCTCCAGCGTCTCCGCGATCGGCGTTTCCTTGTCGGGGAAGTGCGAGAAGTAGAGATCGATGCGATCGGTCTGCAGACGCTTCAGCGACGCCTCGCAGGCCTGCTGGATGTAGGCAGCGCGCAGCCCCTTTCCCGCCGGCATCTCGCTGCCGACCTTGGTGATCAGAACGATGCGGTCACGATTGCCGCGGGCCTTCATCCAGTCGCCGAGGACCGTTTCGGACTCGCCGCCCTGATGCCCCGGAGCCCAGCGCGAATAGACATCCGCCGTATCGACCGCGTTGAAGCCGGCGCCGGCGAACGCATCGAGCACCGCAAACGACGCCTCGCGATCCGCCGTCCAACCGAACACGTTTCCGCCGAGCACAAGCGGAGCAATTTCGAGGCCGGATGTTCCGAGCTTGCGTGTCTGCATCGGCGGTTCTCCTTCATTCGCGACCATGGACCTGCGGGCGCACGCTCACAAGCACCCCTCAGCGCGCCCAGATCGAACCCGGGTTGAGCACGGCATAGCCGTAAAGTCCCCAGGCGACCGCCGGGATCAGTGTTGCGAGAAAAAACCAGCGATAGCGCCTCGCCGCTTCGACCGCGCCCGAGCGGCCGCCCCGGAAGGCCAGAACGAGAAGGGTGAGGAAGACGCAGGCGAGCCAGATACGGATCGGCAACGTCGTCCAGTCGGGGTTGATGAAAATGAACCGCTCGAACGGGAGGTTCATGACCAGCTCGACTGCCTCTCACTCGCTGACAGGCTCGATAGGATTCTCGCGCCACTCGACAGCCAGGATGAAGACGCAATCCGTGGCGAAGGCCGGCGTGTCATTCCAGCTGAAGCGCATGCCTTTCACCACATCGACTGCTGCCCGGATCACCTTCTGCTTGGTCGCGTGACGCGAATCCGCCGCGGGCCCGGCATAGGCGATGTTCACCGGCACGCCCTCTTCGGTGAGGTCGTAAGTTATGCGGGCATCGACAAGGAAGTCGCTCTCCGAAATCTGCGCGAACATCAGGGCGTCGCCGGGAAAGCGCAGCGTCGGCCGCGCCGTGCGGGTGAGCTCTGACGGCTTGCAAGCGCGCGTCTCGGCGGGGCGCTGCAGACGGTTGTCGATGCCGCCGAGCTCCGCCCTGTCGCCCACACATGCGGCCAACATAAGCGCCGCAGCGCATGCCAGCAATCTCATGGTCCAACCCCTTTCCGAATGACCCTACTCGTCCGGGTAGATGCCCACCTCACGCACACCGCTCGCATCGGTGCGGCCGCGGAACATGCCTTCTGAATTCATGCTCAGCGCCAGGGAACCATCATGGCTCAGCACGATGACGCCGCCCGTGCCGCCGAGCGCCTTGACCTCATCAAGCGTCGCCTTCGCCGCCTGCCCCGCGGACATGTTCTGCATCGCGACGCGGGCGCAGATCATGCGGGCGACTGTGGCGCGGATGAAGTATTCGCCATCGCCGGTGGCGGAGACCGCGCAGGATGCGTTATCGGCATAGGTTCCCGCGCCGATCACAGGCACATCGCCGACGCGTCCCGGCGGCTTGGCGTTGAGCCCGCCGGTCGAGGTCGCTGCTGCAAGATTGCCATCACGATCCATCGCCACAGCGCCGACCGTGCCATAGCGGTCCATCGGGACGAACGTGCCCGCCATCGCGCGCTTCAGCGCCTCCTGGCGACGCGGCGTGATGAAATACTCCGGCGGCACGATCTCCAACCCCGCCGCCTTCGCCATCTCGTCGACATCCGGCCCCGCGAACATCACGCGGCCGGTCTTGTCCATCACGTAGCGCGCGGCGCGGATGGGGTTCTTCACCGTGCGCACCTGCACCACGGCGCCGGCGCGGCGATCGCGTCCATCCATGATCGAGGCATCAAGCTCCGCCACGCCCTCGCGCGTGAGCACGGCGCCGCGGCCCGCATTGAAATCCGGGTTGTCCTCCAGCACGATGACGGCCGCCTGAACCGCATCGACCGCCTTGCCGCCGCTGGCCAGCACCTTCGCGCCGGCATCGAGCGCTGCGTTGAGACCGGCGCGATAGCTCGCATCCATCTCCGGCGTCATCTCGTCGCGACGCATCACCCCGGCGCCGCCGTGGATGAGCAGCGTCCATTCAGGTTTGGCCACAGGCTTCTCCATGTTCACGCAGGCAGACACGAGAACAGCCATCACAGTCACGACCAAACCACGCATCGCGCCCTCCGCAGTTGCGGTGCGACCTTAGCCTGCGTCGGTCTTCACATGAAAGGGCGTATCCGGTGCGGCGAGGGTCGCGTCAGTGCGCCTTCGGCTGCCAGCCGGCGGGCGGAATGACGTCCACCATCCATGGAATGCCGAACTTGTCGGTCAGCGCGCCATAGCCGGGAGACCAGAATGTTTCGCCGAACGGCATGCCGACCTTGCCGCCTTCGGACAGCGCCTCGAACCAGCGAACGCCCTGCGCCATGTCTTCCGTGTGCAGCGTCACATCGAAGCCGTTCTTCGGCTTGTCGATGTTGGGCGCCCAGGCCACGTCCATATCGGCGCCCATGATCGACTGGTCGCCCACATCCATCCAGCAATGCAGCAGCCAGTCCTTGTGCTTCGGTTCCATCGGCATGCCGGCCGGCGCGTGGCCATAGGGCATCGCCGCCGTCACCTTGCCGCCGAGCACCTTCGCGTAGAAGTCGAACGCCTCGCGGCACTGACCACGGAAGCTGAGGCTGGGCACGATCTTCATCCTGTGTTCCTCCTGTTGCCGACCCCAGGACGCTCCAGCCGCGCCAGTGCCGACTGCGGCGGAAAAATTTATCCGGCCGCCTTCAGCTGCGTCAGCGCATCGCTGAGCTTCGCGATGGCGGCCTCCGCCGTGGCGCGCCGTTCATGCTGCTCCTCCACCACTTCCGGCGGCGCTTTTGCAACGAACTGCTCATTCGACAGCTTCTTGTCGATGCCGGCGACCTCGCCCTTCAGCTTCGCGACTTCCTTCTCGAGGCGTGCGATCTCCGCCTTGAGGTCGATCAGGTGGGCGACGCCGAGGCACGCCGTCGCCTCGCCCAGCACGATACGGACGGCGCCTTTCGGCGGCTCGTCCGCCACCGCAATGCTCTCCAGCCGCGCCAGCCGCTCGATCAGCGCCTGATAGGTCGACAATCGGGCCTGCGTCTCCGCTGATGCGCCCGCCAGCGTGAACGGAACCTTCGTTCCCGCCGGCACGCCCACATCCTGTTTGGCCGCGCGGATCGAGGTGATCAGCTGGATCACCCACTCCACTTCCGCATCCGCAGTCGTGTCGATGAGCCTGTCATCCAGCGCCGGCCACGAGCGCGAGATCAGCAGGCCCTTGCGCCCGATCGCCTTGCCGAACTCCTGGAACAGCTCTTCCGTTATGTAGGGCATGAACGGATGCAGCAGGTGCACGATCTGATCGAGCGCCCATGCTGCCGTGGCCCGCGTTTCCGCGATCACCACTTGCTCGGCTCCCTGGAAGATCGGCTTGGTCAGCTCGATATACCAGTCGCAGAATACGTTCCAGACATAGCCATAGACCGCGCCCGCAGCTTCGTTGAAGCGGTAGGTTGCTATGCCCTGCTCCACGGCCTTCGTCGTTCGCACGGCTTCGGAAACGATCCACTTGTTCAGCGTGTGATTCACGGATGAAGGATCAAAGCCCTCCACCAGCGCGCAGCCATTCATCTGTGCGAACTTGGTGGCGTTCCACAGCTTGGTCGAAAAGTTGCGGTAGCCTTCGACGCGCTGTTTCGCCAGCTTGATGTCGCGTCCCTGCGCCGCCATCGCAGCAAGCGTCATGCGCAGCGCATCAGCGCCGAACTCGTCCACCAGTTCCAGCGGATCGATGGCGTTGCCCAGCGACTTGGACATCTTCCGGCCTTTCTCGTCACGGACGAGCGCGTGGATGTAAACGTCCTTGAATGGAACCTCGCCCATGAAGTGGAGGCCCTGCATCATCATGCGGGCGACCCAGAAGAAGATGATATCGAACGCCGTGACCAGCACCGCGCCGGGATAGAATCCCTCCGCCGTCGGATCGCGCTCAGGCCATCCCTGCGTCGAGAACGGCCACAGCGCGGAGGAGAACCAGGTGTCGAGGACGTCTTCGTCCTGCCAGAGATAGACATTCTGCTGCTGATCGCCCGCCAGCATCTGCTGCCGCGCAGCGTCGCGGTCGACGGCCATCTCCAACTTGCGTTCGCCATAGTAGGCGCGCGCCTGCGCCAGGGCTTCCTCAGGTGTGAAGGCCACGAAAAATTTCGGCGCAAGATAACCCAGCGAGTCTACGGCGGCCGCATGCCCGCCCTCGCCATTTGGCTCGGTGGTCAGCGCAGGCCCATACCACGCCGGAATCCGATGCCCCCACCAGAGCTGGCGGCTGACGCACCACGGCTCTATGTTGCGCATCCACTCGTAATAGGTCTTCGACCAGTTCTCGGGGATGAACTTCGTCCGCCCGCTTTCGACAGCGGCAATCGCGGGCTTCGCCAACGTTGCGGCGTCGACATACCACTGGTCCGTAAGGTATGGCTCGATCACCACCTGCGAGCGGTCGCCGAAGGGCTGCATGATCAGCTTGTCCTCGATCTGCAGCAGGCAGCCTTCCGCCTCCATGTCGGCCACGACCATCTTGCGCGCGGCGAAACGTTCGTGGCCGCGATACTTGTCGGGCACGTTGTCGTTGAGATGCGCCGTGTCGGTGAAGATGTTGATCATCTCCAGCCCGTTTCGCTTGCCGACCTGATAGTCGTTGAAATCGTGCGCCGGCGTGATCTTCACTGCGCCCGAGCCCTGTCCTGGGTCGGCATACTCGTCCGCCACGATCGGCACGAGCCGCCCCGTCAGCGGCAGCTTCACCATCTTGCCCACCAGCGACTTGTAGCGCTCGTCATCCGGATGCACGGCGACACCCGTATCGCCCAGCATTGTCTCCGGACGCGTCGTCGCCACAACGATATAGTCGCGCTCCTCGAACACCACTGGCTTGCCCAGCTCGTCGACCTGCGTCGGGAACTGGAACGTCGCGCCATCCGCGAGTGGATACTTGAAGTGCCAGAAATGGCCCTTCACTTCCCGGTTCTCGACCTCGAGATCCGAGATCGCCGTCTGGAAGTGCGGATCCCAGTTCACCAAGCGCTTATCGCGATAGATAAGGCCCTCGCGATAAAGCTCGACGAACACTTTCGTCACGGCCTTGTTGAGCCCGTCGTCCAGCGTGAAGCGCTCGCGACTCCAGTCGCAACTCGCGCCGAGGCGCTTGAGCTGGTTGGTAATCGAGCCGCCGGACTTCTCTTTCCACCGCCAGACGCGCTCGAGGAACCTTTCGCGTCCCATGTCGCGCCGCCCGACATTGCCCTCCTGCGCAAGCTGCCGCTCGACCACCATCTGCGTTGCGATGCCGGCATGGTCGGTACCCGGCTGCCACAGCGTCTTGAACCCGCGCATGCGGTGATAGCGGATCAGAACATCCTGCAGCGTGTTATTGAGCGCATGGCCCATGTGCAGGACGCCTGTCACGTTCGGCGGCGGAATGACGATCGCGTAGGGCTCGCCCTCGCCCGAAGGCTTGAACGCCCCCGAGCGTTCCCAGGCCTCGTAAATCCGCGGCTCCGCCGCCTTGTGGTCAAAACGATCGTCGATCATGAGATGCGGATATCGCGGCGACGGGTCCTTGTCATCTGCCCGGATTTTGCGCTGCAAACCCTGGCGTTCTGGCGCGCCGGATGCACAAAAGGCGCACCGGTGAGGGTGCGCCTTGTGGTGTCGTTTGTCTGGTCAGTCTGAAGTCGATCTGGCGCCGCCTGTTGCGGCCTGTTCCGCGCCGGCCTAACGGGCCATGCGGCGGATGCGGTCGATCTCCTTTGCAACTTCGGCTTCGACGATCGCGGAGAGGTTGGCATCGAGCCAATCCTTCAGCATCGGTTTCATCAGCTCACGCACGACATCGTCGAGCGTGGCGCCCGAGGATACCAGCATTGAGCCCATCAGTTTCGAGAGCGAGCCGGCGGCCTGGTGTGCGACCGGTTCGCTGGTCAGTGTCTCTTGTTGCATCGGGCGCCATGCGACCTGCTGAGCGACAGGCTGTGGCCTGGGCGCGGGTTCCGGTTCCGGTTCTGGTTCTGGCTCTGGGGTCGGTTCGTACTCGACCTCGTGGTCGACGATCATCAGGTCATCGTCCAGCGGCCGCGCCGTCACAGGCTCGGGCGGTTCCTCGAATATCTGCGGCGGCGCGGGCCGCGGGCTCACATGCTCTGGCGCGGCCCTGGGCGGCGTCTTCGCCTCGACCACCGGCGGCGGCTGCAGGTCAAGGACGTCGCCACCGCCGTCGACGGGGCGATCTTCCTCGGAAATGATGCGGCGGATGGAGGCGAGGATCTCCTCCATGGTGGGCTCGCGCTGAGCTTGTTCGGCAGACATGGCCGTCCTCTTGATTCCCTAAAGCCGGGCAAGGCGCGATTCACCCGTCCCGACGCATTAAGGAATAGACAGTCCTATGGTGTGGAATTCGTTAACGGCCGGCCGGCGCGGCTATTGTTCTGCGATCAGTTCCGGCCGCAGCTCCCCCATAGCCGCCAGCAGCTCGTGAGCGGCCAGATAGGCGGCGCGTTCGGCGTCGACTTGGCCCAGCTGGGCCTCCAGCAGTTCACGTTCTTGGTCGAGCACGTCGAGCGTGATCCGCTCGCCGACCGCGAGTTCCTGCTTGGCCCCTTCGAGCGCGACTTCGGCGGCGGCCACGCGGCTGACCGAGGCCGCGATCTCCTCGCGGGTCGCGACCACCTGGTTCCAGGCCGTCGTCACCTGTGCGGTGATCGCGCGTTCGATCGCCATGCGGTCGTAGCGGGCGCGGTCGGCTTCGAGCTGGGCGCCGCGGGTGCGCGACTGCAAGAGGCCGCTGTCGAACAGCGGAAAGCGGAATTCAGCGCTGAGGCCGACATTGGAGTCGCGGAAAGTATCGTCCTGGCGTGACTCGACGAGGCCGGCATTTCCAACGAGATCGAATTGCGGCGCAAGGCGGCCGCGAGCGATGTCGACCCCGCGCTCGCCCTGGGCTTCGCGGGCTCGGGCCGCGGCCATGGCCGGATTGTTGGCGCGGGCTATGGCGACGGCCTCGTCCAGGCTCCCCGGCATCCGCGGCGCCGGCGGCGGGGCGGCCAGTTGCACTGGCGGACGGCCAACGACCTGTTCGTAGTCAGCGCGCGCCTTGGCTCGACGCGAGGTCGCGGCCGCGAGTTCCGCCTTGGACGCGCCTTCGCGCGCTTCGGCCTGCGCAACGTCGGTGCGGGTGACGTCGCCCACGTCGAAGCGGTCCCGTGCGGCCTTCACCTGCTGGCCGAGCGCGCTGACATTGCGGCCGCGGATTTCGACTTCGCGCTCAGCGCGGCGCACATCCACGAACACGGTTACGACCTGAAGCACCAGCTGCTGCTCGGCGGAGATGAGGTCTGCCTGTGCAGCGTCAACGCCGGCCCGGGCCTGATCCCGCTGGGCAGTCAGCGAACCACCAGACCAGAGCGATTGGCGCGCCTCGAGGCCAACCCTAGCGCGTTGCTGCTCGCCGTCATAAGGGAAGCTGCCGGTCGCGGAAGTCACCTGCCGCCCGACGGTTGTGTATTCGGCGCCAACTGTGCCGTTGAGGTTGACCTGCGGACCCATCTGGGCCTCGGCTTGGTTAAGGTTCTCGTCAGCGAAGGCGCGTATCTTTCGCTGCGCCATCAGCTCAGGATTGTTGCTGATCGCCGAATCCACGGCCTCGGCCAGCGTGTCCTGACTCGCCTGCGCAAGCGCGGGAGCGGAAACCGTGCACATCAGCAGGGCGGCAGCCAGGAATCTCATGACACTCACCTCAACTCAGACCGCTGCAAGAGCTGCGCCCTTCAGACGCCGATCGCTCGCGTGTTCGCCACGCCGCGCGGCAAGGAACGCTTCGGGAAAGAGGCGGTCGAAAGGTTGATATTCCCTCTAAAGCCGGAATTCCACGGCTTTTTCAAAACCCGGCAGAGGGGGGTAAGGCGTGTCGAAGGGGGTGCGCCACGCCGTCTTGCCACCTGCCGCGTTGTAAAGACGGGCGCGGCGGACGCCGTTTTCGATGACCGGAACAGCCAGCCTCCCACCCTCGGCCAGCTGGTTGAGCCAGGTTGCCGGAACCTCCTCGATCGCCCCGTTTACGAGAATGACGTCGAAAGGCGCGCCTGCGCGCCACCCGGCCTTGAGCGGCCCCGCGACAACCTCAACGGCGTCCGCGCCCACGGCCGCCAGGCCTTGCCGGAGCGTGTGGGCGGCGGCCTCGTCTTCCTCAAGCGCCACAACAGCCGCCGCGAGTCGGGCAAGCACAGCGCTCGAATAGCCGGCGCCCGGCGCGATATCGAGGACACGGTCTTCCGGGCGGATCGCTGCGATCCCGACGAGCTTGGAGAAATCGCGAGCGGCCGCCAGCCAACGCCCGGGGCGGGTTTCCACGGCCATGTCGGCATAGGCCGCAGCATGCTTCTCGGCCGGCACGAACACCTCGCGTGGGATGGCGGTCATGGCTGTGATCAGGCGTCGGTCTGTGACGTCGTTGACGCGCACCTGGCTGTCGATCATCGCGAGGCGGGCGGCTTCAAGATCCACGGTTCTGTCCCATATCAGATACGCAGAATCGCCGCGAATTCTCGGGGTCTTGTGCGCCGGGGGCTCTTAGCATACGCACCAAGCGGCGCAACGCGCCCGGCTCTTGTCCCGCCAGCGGCAGCCGGAAGTGAGGCCTCGTGGCGGAGTGGTTACGCAGAGGACTGCAAATCCTTGCACCCCGGTTCGATTCCGGGCGAGGCCTCCAGCACTTTCCAAATGCGATCGGCACGATTTTTGGGACTGTGTTTACCGTTAACCTCTTGTTTACCGACGCAGGCGATGGTGACCATGTCTTCCCTTGAAGACACCCCACCATCACCCAAACGCCTTTGCGGGAGCCTCTGGCTCCCGCTCTCTTCTTTTGCTTTGGGATGTCAGGAGTTTTAGCTGCGCAGCCGGCCCTCTGTACTGTTTTCAGGGGCGATACGGCGATGCGCTATTGAACCAGCAAATTCGCAGGGCTATACCCCCGCCTCCAACCGTGCTCCCTGATAGCTCAGTTGGTAGAGCATTCGACTGTTAATCGAATGGTCGCTGGTTCGAGTCCAGCTCAGGGAGCCATTCTTATCGCGGGTTCCGGCCGTACGAGGCCCGGGCGCGGCAAGACGGAGCAGTGGTGTGAAACAGCTCACACGGTCAGGTTCGGCAGCGGGCGTGCAGATTCGCGACCGTCCTGTCCCAACCAAGCTCCACCTCAACACGGAGCTTGGCCACTGGCGCAATCGCTGGTCCGTGCCGAAACGCCACGAGCACCTCGCCCGCCAGCAGGGTGCGCTACCGCTGGGTGACGGCACATGGCTCGGCTGCCGGCGTTTCGCGGCGAGCGCCGATGCGGAGCGGCACGCCGCACGCTTTGCCGACTACAATCGCCGGCATTTCGACATCGGGTATCTCGGAGCCGAGTTTTTTCCCGAATACTGAAGCGCTGCCGCTTCAGAACCCGCGCGAGAGTTTCGAGGCTGTACGACTTCTGCAGGCTTTCTGTGTGCGTACGCTTGGCAACGTACAGACACGAAAAGTCCCGCCGGTTGCCCAGCGGGACCATCGATATTGCCGTCTGCGCCAGCTTACTGACCGGTTGCGTTTTTCACCATCGCGTCTGCGCCGGCATCCGGCTTGGCGGCCGGAGCAGCCGCCGGGCGCGCGCCCGGCCGGTTGCGCATCTGCTGCATGATATTCATCGCATTGGTCCACTCGGCGAGATTGAGCGAGCCATTCTTGTTGGCGTCGACCATGCCGATATAGCCCTTCAGCGCGCCGAACCGCGGATCGTTACGGAGCTCAGCGGCGACGATTTCGCCATCGCGGTTGTCGTCGAAGGCGCCGAAGACCACGGAGGTCTGCAGCTGCTTCATCAGATCATCGCGGCGGTTCTCGACCGTCTCGTTCTTGAACCGGAAGCGCATGAAGGTGAACAGCATCTCTTCAGAAGTCTGTTCGCCGAAAGTGACGTTGATCTTCGGGTCCGGGTTCGACGGGTTGTTGACCGAATTGTCGAACACATAGTCGGCGATCAGCATCGAGCCCTTGGGAACCTGCAGCATCCCCTCGAAGTGATATTCGCGCTGCCAGCCGAAATCGTAACGCGGCTGGTTCAGCAGCACTTCCTCGCGGCCATCGGGATAGCGGATAGTGAGCTTGGTCGAGTAGCAGCGCGAGTGGCAGTGCGGCTGCGTGCCGAAGATCTCGGCGTCATCAGGGAAGATGATATAAGCCGTCTCATGGTGACGGGCGGCGCCCGCCGGAATTTCGAGCGAGAAGTCTGTGATGCTGGTCTGACGCAGTATCTTGTGCGGCGGTTCCTTGTAGAAGTAGTAGCCGACCTTGGTCTTGTCGGTCATCGCCTTGCCATTGCTCGTGTAGTGCATCTGATAGGCGTAGGAGCCGCCGGGCGGGATGTAGATGCCGGTGTCGGGCGGTGTGAGGTTGGCCTCGCCGCCGGGACCGTAGCCGCCGAGCGAGGTGTTCCACGAGAAGCCCTTGCCGTCGGCGCGGACCTCCGGGATCCAGCCAGCGAGCGCATGGTGCACGGCAGGCGAAGCATTGGACCAGGCCGTCGCCTTGAGCCACTTGCCTTCGGTGAGCTTGGAATCGACCGAGCGCTCCTGATAATCAATGATGCCGCTGGCCGGCACATCGAAGGCAGGAATCTCAACGATCACGTCGGGCTGACCCAGCGGCCACTCCGGCGGCACATACTTGGTCTCGGCGAGCGGATCGCTGCCCTCGCCGCGCGGCGCGCCTGCCTCGACCCAATTGATGACGGTCTTGATCTGGTCGTTCGACAGATGCATGTCGTTCGACCACGTGCCCCAGTGCGCATCCGAGTGGAACGGAGGCATGCGCTTGGTGCGCAGTGACTCACGGATCATCGGAGCCATCGTCTTGACGGTCTGGTAGCTGTCCATGGCGAATGGACCCATGCCGCCTTCGGTGTGACACATCACACACTTGGCCTGCAGAACCGGCGCGACATCCTTGGCGTAGGAGATATTCTTCCACTGCGGGGCCTTGGCGCGATCCGGGAAAGCGATCGACTTGCCCTTAACCGAGGCGTCGGTGACCTGCGGCGCCTTGCCGGCCAGCAGGGAGTCGAGCGCGGCAGCGACGCTGGCGCCTTTCGACGGTCTTTCGGCAAGGGTTTCGGTGACCGGGCCGTGATAGGCCACGGTCCAGGTCTTCGGGTTTACCACGAAAGCTTCACCCGTTTCCGTCACGCCCAGCGAGCGCCCGACCAGCTGGAGGGAGTCGGCGAGCATCGGGACGCCAAGATGTGCTGCTTCATGAATGATCTCATCGCGGCTGTCCTCCAGCGAGGAATTCAAAATCATGAAGTGGACGCCTTTGGACTCGTATGTCGCCCGGAGCTTTTCGAGCTCGGCGGCAGCTTTCTTCGTCGTCTCATCGCCGAGGGCGCCCGACACGATCACGACGGCGGGTGAATTCTTGAAGTAGAACAGCTCGTGTCCCATGCCGTTCTGGTCAGGCAGCATGAAGTTGTCGACCCGCGTGCCCGTCAGTTTCACATTGTCCGGCGCAGCGTTTGCGCCCAGCGCGATCACAGAGGCGGCCCCTGCGAGCCCGAGCGCGAACAGGCCAAGCTTGTGCGAACGCTTCATCATCATCTCCCCATGTGCGCAGATCAGGTGCGGCGCAGGTGGCGCGCATAGTGGCCGCACTTGCCCTTAACGGCAACAGGGGCGCCGTTAGGGCGCCTGCCTGAGTTGGGCCAAAATGTCTTCACGTTGGCGGGAGGTAACCGAGCGTATCGCCTCACTGACCAAGGCCAAATCCGGCCTCAAGGAAGACCCGCCTCGCGAGTTCGGATCTCAGGAAGGCCAAGAAATCCTTTCCGGGCCCGACGGCCCGCGCGACGGTCAGCGCGGCGGGGTAGACGATCGGTTTGTGAGACCCGGGCGGGAAGACCCCCACAACCGTCACCGCATCGCCCACCGCCCCGGCGTCGGTTGCGTATACGATGCCGGCAGCCGCATCGCCGGTTTCGACGAAGCGCAGGGCCGCCCGCACATTGTCCGCGCGGGCCACGCTTGCGGCCACTGCATCCCAGACACCGAAGTAACTGAGGGCCTCGCGGGCGTATTTACCGGCCGGAACCGATTCAGGGTCCGCCAGCGCCAGCGTTCCGCCCTTGAGCGCGCCGGCGAGGTCCATCCCCTCGGCGATCGCAAGGGAGAACGGCGCGGATGCAGGCGCGACGAGGACTAGTTCGTTGGTCAGCAGCCTCGTGCGGGATTTGGGGTCGATCAGCGCTTTGTCGGTTACGTAGTCCATCCAGTCCTCGTCCGCGGAGATGAAGAGGTCAGCCTCCGCGCCCTGTTCCATCTGCTTGGCTAGCGCTGAACTTGCCGCAAAGTTGAAGCGCGGGCCGGGATGGCCTTCGGCAGCGTAGAGCTCGCCGATGGTCTCCAATACATTCGTCAGGCTGGCTGCGGCGAAGACAGTGACGGGAGTCTCTTCAACGGTGGGCGCACGCGCTGGCTCGCCGCAGGACGCGAGCGCGAGCGCCGCAACCACCGCGGCAACGGCCTTCTTCATCGTCGATCACCTAAAGAGCGTGCGCTTTCACCACCGCCCAGGCGGGCGCGCCTTCCCGCAGCTGCAGGTCGGCAAGCGCTTCGGGCGTTATACGTGATAGAATATAGCCCGCTTCGCTTGCCAGTGAAACCATGATGTCGCGCTCGTTCTCGCGCATGATCTTTGCAACGGTTCCCTGCCAGACATGGCGAGCGGAGATGCCGCGCGGCTGCTCGGACGCCAGAAGCACGCTGTCCGCCCTTACCCAGACACCTTCAGCTGCAGCGCCGGCGACGCGGGATGCGGGAACGCGCGCGCCGAGATCGCGTCGGTCGAGCAGGCTCGCGAACTCGGCTTGAGCCATGACATGGCTGGCGGCTCCATGCGCGATGACCCGTCCATCCCGCATCGCGACGATCTCGTTGGCCATCTCAGCCGCATCATCGATTTGATGCGTCACCACCAGCAATGGCAGGCTCTGCTCTCGGGAAAGATCACGCAGCAACCTGAGAAAATCTCGGCGCCGGCGACCGTCCAGCGCGGCGAAGGGTTCGTCCAGGAGCAGCAACTCAGGCGCTGACACGAGCGCACGCGCCAGCGCAACCCGGCTGCGCTCGCCGCCAGACAGATTGCGGATCGGGCGATCGAGCAGGTCCTCAATCTCCAGGCGGCGCGCGATCTCGATGACGATAGGGGCATTGCGCGCAGCCGGACGGCGCCGCTCGGCATATTGAAGATTTCCCTTCACGGTGAGGTGCGGAAACAGCCGGGCGTCCTGGAAGACGAGGCCGACGCCACGCGCATGGACTGGAAGGCGCTTGCGGGACCTCGCATCTTCGAGCACTCGCTCGTTGAGCATGACGTTGCCAGTCTCCAGCCTGTGCAGCCCGGCAATCGTTGCAAGCAGGCTCGACTTGCCCGAGCCGGAGGGACCGAACACCACGGTGACGCCGCTTGCCGCGACCTCAAGATCGGCGGCGAGCCGGAACGCGCCGCGGCGCACGACAGTCTCGCGCAACCTCAGCGTCACGCCCCCAGCCTCCGGCGCGCCCAGCGCTGCAGCAGCTCGGCCAGTACGAGACCGGCGATTGCAGCGGCAAGCGACATCAAGGCAAGACGAAAGGCAGCATCATCTCGGCCCGGCGTATTGAGCGCCGCGTTGATGGCAAGCGGCAGGGTTTGCGTCTCGCCTTCCACATTGGAGGCGAACGTGATGACTGCACCGAATTCGCCAAGCCCTGCCGCGAAGGCTGTGACCGCGCCAGCCAGCACGCCGGGCCAGGCAAGCGGCAGCGTCATCGACCAGAAGCGGTCCCACGGCCCAGCGCGCAGGACGGATGCCGCCTCGAACAGGCCAGGGTCGGTCGCCTCGAAGGACAGCCGGATCGCTCGCACCATGAGCGGAAATGCCATGACGGCAGTGGCGACGGCCGCGCCCTCGGCGGTGAAGGCGAGTTGTATGCCAAACGCTGACTTGAGCCACGCTCCAACTGGACTTTGTGCACCGAGGGCGAGCAGCAGCAGGTAGCCGACAAGAACCGGCGGCAGCACTAGCGGCAGGTGCGCAATCGTGTCGACCACAGACTTGCCCGGAAATCGCGGCCGCGACAGCGCCCACGCGAAGGCGATCGCAATCGGCAGCGAGAACAGCACGGCGCGCCCGGCGACGCCGAGGCTGGTGGCCAGGATCTGCAACTCGTCTGGAGTCAACATGGGGGCGGCATCAACATGCCGGGCACCATGTCGCGAGCAGCTTGCGCCCTCAAGACAATAGTTCCTGCTGCGATGCGTCGATTCCCCGCTCGCGCGAGGCTGGCCAAGCGAATGCGAACCTGCTTGAAGCGCGGCCATGAACGCCGCCCCCATCACACTCGCAATCCTGCGTCTCGGCGCGCAGGGCGATGGCGTGGCCGAACATGAAGGACGCCAGGTTTTCGTGCCGTTGAGCTTGCCAGGCGAGATCATCGAAGCCGAGGTGGACGGTGATCGCGCGCGCGTCATTTCGATCCTGAAGACGGATCCGGCGCGGCAGCCAGGTCGCTGCAGCCAGTATGGCGAATGCGGGGGCTGCTCGCTGCAGCACCTGCCCGCCGAGCGCTACATGAAGCTCAAGCGCGACCTTGTCGCGACGGCGCTCTCGTTCCAGGGCATCGATGCGAAGGTCAGCGATGTGGTGCAGGTTCCGCAGGCCAGTCGTCGGCGAGCCGTGCTGGCGGCGCGACGCAACGGCAAGGATATCGTTGTCGGCTTTCATGGCCGACGCAGTCACGCCATCGTCGCGCTTCGCGACTGCGCGGTGCTGACGCCGGCGCTGGTGGCCATCGTTCCGCGCCTTGCGTCGGTGGCCGAACCGGTCGTCCCGCCGAGGGACGCCTTGACCATCACCCTGATCGAGACCGAATCCGGTATCGATCTCGCGCTTGCGGGCGCGCCCAAGTCACTTTCAGCCGACGCCCGTGCAGCTGCCGCGCGCTCCGCGGAGGCCTGCGGCGTTGCGCGGTTGTCCATCAACGGCGTGATCGCGATGGAACGAACGGCCCCATTGCTGCGCATGGGCCCTGCGGATGTCACGCCGCCGCCAGGCGGCTTCGTTCAAGCCTGCCGGGAATCGGAAGCCGCGATGCGGGACCTCGTGCGTTCGGCTGTGGGCGACGCCGAGCGGATCGTCGACCTGTTTGCGGGCTCAGGCACGTTCACGCTGCCGCTTGCCGCGGGCGCGGCCGTTCATGCCATCGAGGGCGAGGAAGCCGCCATCAAGGCGTTGGGCCGAGCGGCAAAGAAAACGGCAGGCCTCAAGCGCGTCACGACGGAGGTGCGGGACCTGTTCCGCAATCCGCTCGACGCGAAGGATCTCGAACGGTTTGACGCCGCGGTGATCGATCCCCCGCGGGCGGGCGCCGAAGCGCAGACGCGCGAGCTTGCCCGGTCATCCCTCAAGCGCATTGCAATGGTCTCGTGCAGCGCAACGACATTCGCGCGCGACCTGAAGATTCTCCTCGGCGCCGGCTGGCGGGCGACGCGCATTACGCCGGTCGACCAGTTCATCTGGTCACCGCATATCGAGATCGTGGCGTCCCTGGAGCGTGAACGGACATGAATCCATCGCTCCTGCTTCTCGCGATCGGTCTCGCAGCGGATGCCTTTGCAGTTTCAGTGACGCAGGGGGCGGCGGTCCGCGAGAAGCCGCTCAACGCAGCCCTGATGCTGGCCTGTATCTTCGGGCTTGCGCAGGCCATCGCACCGCTACTGGGATGGTCGCTCGGGCAGGCCTTCGCCGGGCATATCGAGCATTGGGATCACTGGCTGGCTTTTGGGCTGCTGGCGCTTATCGGTGCGAAGATGATCCGCGACGCCCTCACCCCGCCGGAGGAGGAAGAGGAGGAGCTGTCGAAGGGTCTCGCCTTATTCATGCTCGCGATCGCCACCAGCATCGATGCCGCGGCGGCGGGCATCGCCTTGCCGACAATAGGGGCGCCGATCGCAATCAGCGTCGCGACCATAGGACTGGTCACATTCGCCCTGTGCTTCACCGGTGTCTGGATCGGGCAAGCGGGATCGCGCGCGATCGGCCCTAACGCGGCGATCCTGGGCGGCGTGGTCCTGATCCTGATCGGCGCCAAGGTGCTGGTCGACCACCGCGCCTTTGGCTGATAGGCGGACAGCAATGTCGACGTCTTCCGGCCTGCCGATCGAGGATGTGATCCCGCAGATCGTTTCCGAACTGCGGGCGCGCACGCGCCTAGTGATTTCGGCGCCGCCGGGCGCAGGCAAGACGACGCGTATTCCGCTGGTCCTGCTCGACGAGGCCTGGGTCGGCGGCCGCCGTATCGTGCTGGTGGAACCCCGCCGGATTGCGGCCCGGGCCGCGGCCGAGCGCATGGCCGCAACGCTCGGGGAGAAGGTCGGGCAGAGGGTGGGCCTGCGCTCCCGCCTCGACGTTCGTGTCTCGCCGGCGACACGGCTGGAGGTCGTGACCGAGGGCGTCTTCAGCCGGATGATCCTCTCTGATCCAGCGCTTGAAGGGATCGCGGCAGTTCTGTTCGATGAATTTCACGAGCGCTCGCTCGACGCCGATGAAGGGTTGGCTTTTGCGCTCGACACGCAGGCCGTGCTGCGCGAGGACCTCCGTATCGTTCTCATGTCTGCAACACTGCCCGCGGACCTTACAGCGGACTTTTTTGACGCGCCTGTTGTCGAGAGCCTCGGTCGCGCCTGGCCCGTCGAGACGCGCTATCTCGGTTACGATCCGCGCCAACGCCTCGAAGACCAGGTGGCCGCGGCCATACGCAAGGCGCTGGCTGAGGAAGACGGGTCAGTGCTCGCCTTCCTGCCCGGAGTTGCTGAAATCCAGCGCACCGTGGAGCGTATCGGTCCCATGGCGCCGAACGTGATCGTGGCGCCGCTTTACGGCGCATTGTCGTCACAGGAGCAAGCAGCCGCGATCGCGCCGGCGCCGAAAGGCTCGCGCAAGGTTGTCGTCGCCACCGACATTGCCGAAAGCGCGATCACGATCGAGGGTGTGCGTGTGGTCGTCGATTCCGGTTTCGCACGTATTCCGCGCTTCGATCCTTCGCTTGGCGTATCCCGGCTCGAAACCGTTCGCGTGTCAGTTGCCAATGCGGACCAGCGCCGCGGACGTGCGGGTCGCACGGGACCGGGCGTTTGCTACAGGCTCTGGCGAGAAGCAGAGATGCGCGGCTTTGCTGCTTCCCCTGCGCCGGAGATCGAGAACGCTGATCTGACTGGGCTTGCACTGGATCTTGCGCGCTGGGGCGTAAAGCTGCCCGAAGCGCTGCGGTGGCTGACACCCCCGCGTGAGGCACAGTGGCAAGCAGCGCGAAAGCTGCTGATCGAGAGCGGCGCCCTGACGCCGAGAGGCGAACTCACGGGACTTGGCGAGCGGATTGGCGCTTTCCCCCTCCCTCCGCGGCTTGCCTTGATGGTGCTGCGCGGCGCCGCGCGTGGACAGGCCAGGCTCGCGGCCGAGATCGCGGCGGTCCTGAGCGAGCGCGAACTTGGCGGCCGATCCAACGATCTTGATCAGCGCCTCGCCCGATTCCGGGTCGAGCAGGGCCATCGCCCCCGGGCAATGCGCGATCTGGCAATGCGGTGGGCCAAACTCGCCGGAGGAAGCGAGGGTGCCCCGATGAACCCTGGCGCTGTGCTAGCACTGGGATTTCCGGAACGCATCGCGCGGTTGCGTGGCCAGGCGGCGGGGCGCTTCGTGCTAGCTGCCGGTCGCGGCGCGATGCTGGAGGAGACTGATCCTCTGGCGACGCAGGCATGGCTCGCGGTGGCCGACATGGCTGGAGCAGGGCCAGACCTGCGCATCACGTTGGCCGCGAGGATCACCACCGATGAAGCTCTGGCATCTGGATCGGTGGAGACAAAAGATGAGGCGCGCCTCGATCTGGAGACACGCCGTGTTCGCGGGCGACGGGTTCGGCGACTAGGCGCCATTGTGCTGGAGGAGACGCCGCTGCCTGCGCCCGGCGGCGAACTGGTACGAAACGCCCTTTTGGGCGCGATCCGCGAGCAAGGCTTCGGCTTGCTCCGCAACGTGGCGCAGCTCGACAGCCTGATCAGCCGCATCGACCTGCTGGGAAAGACGATTGGCCTACCCTGGCCAACTGGATTCCGGGAACAGTTACTCCAGCACGTGGACGAGTGGCTCGGGCCGATGCTCGACACGCCCGCAGCACTGGACGACCTCGGAGCCAGTCAGCTAGCGGATGCAGCTCTGACGCTGCTCGACTGGCCGCTGCCGCGAGATCTTGCCCGGCTGGCGCCGACACAATGGACAGCCCCTGTCGGCCGCACGATCGCTATCGACTATGCGACCGACGGCGGACCGACGGTCGAGTGCAAGGTCCAAGAGGCTTATGGGCTATCAACTCATCCCACGATTGCAGACGGTCGAATCGCCCTGACAGTCGCTCTGCTTTCCCCGGCGTTCAGGCCGGTTGCCGTAACGCGCGACCTGCCGTCCTTCTGGAAGGGCGGCTATCACGACATGCGCAAGGACATGAAAGGGCGCTATCCCAAGCACGATTGGCCTGAAGACCCTGCCGCCGCTACGCCAACCAGCCGCGCACGACCCAGGGGCGCTTGACGCAAGCGGCAACAATTCGGAATTCCTTGCTGAAGGGCTTTTTGAAAGGCTCCGCAGCATACTCGTTATTCGAATCCTTCGTCATGGGACGCGCAAACCTCTTCGCGCTTGCTATTCGCAAGCGCGGCATTCGCCGTGACTTTTTGGCCGAAAGCCGTGAAATCCTCTGCATCGCAAACACATCGTGGTTGACGTGTCGCAACGCAAACCGCAGGTTCGACCCGCGTCGCGCATGTGCTTCAACACATGACGACGTCGTCGTCCGCCAAGAACAAAGACCATTCAGGA
This sequence comes from Pseudomonadota bacterium, assembly GCA_041166025.1. Classification (GTDB taxonomy): domain Bacteria; phylum Pseudomonadota; class Alphaproteobacteria; order Caulobacterales; family Hyphomonadaceae; genus UBA7672. The sequence continues at coordinate 22,399 of JBEAMJ010000081.1, forward strand.
CGCCGCGGGAGCACCAAGTCCAGCAGGGAGACGCGCTAATGGCGCATCAATATCGTATTCCGTTCGTGAGCCTCATGGCCCTGAGCGCGGCAATGCCCGCGTTCGCCCAGGATGGCCCTTCTCAGCCCGTAGAGGCGGACGAGGGTCGCGACGTCATCGTCATTACTGCCAACAAGCGCGAGGAGACAGTCCAGGACATCGCCGTCGCTGTCACGGCCATCACGGCCGACGACAAGCAGGAACTTGGCGTCATCACGGTGACCGACCTGACCAACGTCACGCCTGGCCTCTCCTACACGCCCGGCAACGAACGCGTGACGTTGCGCGGCAT
>JBEAMJ010000082.1:0-2508 GCA_041166025.1 Pseudomonadota bacterium
GCATTTTCGCGAACAGGTTTGAGTTCTCATGTGGCTTGAGGCGTGACAGCACCGCGAACCGCGCCAGCATCTCCAGCGTACCCGGCGCCAGCGGCGCCTCCGCCAGCTCCGACCCGCGCACCAACTTCTCGTAGATCTTCGTCTCCTCCGTCACCCGCAGTGCATAGGGCACCTTGATGACGTAGATTCGGTCGATGAAGGCTTCGTTGGTCTTGTTGTTCTTGAAGGCGCGCCACTCGCTTTCGTTCGAGTGCGCCATCACAATGCCGGTGAACGGGATCGCGCCAATATTCTCCGAGCCGACATAGTTGCCCTCCTGCGTCGCCGTCAGCAGGGGATGAAGCATCTTGATCGGCGCCTTGAACATCTCGACGAATTCGAGAACGCCCTGGTTCGCCCGGTTGAGACCACCCGAATAGGAATAGGCGTCCGGATCGTTCTGCGAATGCATCTCCAGCTTGCGGATGTCGATCTTGCCGACCAGCGAGGAAACGTCCTGGTTGTTCTCGTCGCCCGGCTCGACCTTCGCCACCGCGATCTGCCGCAGCCGCGACGGCTTCAGCTTGGCCACACGGAACTTCGTGATGTCGCCGCCGAACTCGTCCAGCCGCTTCAGCGCCCACGGGCTCATCAGCCCGGTGAGACGGCGGCGCGGGATGCCGTACTCCTTCTGCAGCGTCTCGGCCTGGGTGTCCGGATCGAACAGCGCCAGCGGGCTCTCGAACACAGGTGAGAGATCGTTCCCAGCCTTCAGCACATAGATGTATTGATCCTCCATCAGCGCCTTGATGCGCTCAGCCAGCGATGACTTGCCGCCGCCGACCGGGCCAAGCAGGTAGAGCACCTGCTTGCGCTCCTCGAGGCCTTGCGCGCCCTGCCGGAAGAAGGCCACGATCCGTTCGATCGTCTCCTCCATGCCGTAGAACTCGGAGAAGCGCGGATAGACGCGGATGGTGCGGTTCGAGTGGATGCGGCCAAGGCGCGAATCCCGCGAGGTGTCCACCATTTCCGGCTCGCCGATCGCCGCGAGCAGCCGCTCGTGTGGACCCGCAAACATCAGAGGGTCCTTCTTGCAGCCCTCCAGATACTCCTGGATCGTCATCACCGTCTCGCGACGGGTCTCGAAGGCCTTGGTGTAGCTGTCGAACAGGTCGCGCGACATCATCACTCCCATCTCTGCCCTATCGGGCGCCAGAAGCACGTACTGGGCTCACCGGCAACGCGCGGTGCGCGCCCATGCAGTCCCTCGTAGGCTGCACCCTGTCGGGAGTAGCGCGACCTGCCTCAGTAACGGGTGCGGCAGGCGCGACCCCGAGTGGTGCGATGAGGAACCTTCTCCTCAAATGTCGGCGCCGCATGTGGCGAATGGAAGAGGGTCTCTGCAAACCGCCCTCGGCGCGTGGGTTAGGATAATAGATGAATCTCGCGGTTGAACCAGCGTCCGCATCATTTGAACGAACCGGAAGAGGCTTGCACGCCTGCGTGGTGCACGGGCCACACGCGGGTGCGGATTGATCGTGCACAACGCCCCGCAGGCCGCCTTAGCCTTGTGCAAGTCTGCCACAATTGGCTCGGCAGGGTCGTTCATGCCCCTCCTTCGCCTCGGTCAAGGCGGCTCTACCCACAATGGCGCTCAACATGTGTGAGTGCTGGAAGCGCGTGGCGGCCTCGCGGCTGGACAAGCCTGACCTGCCGGTTACCCTTTTGGCAGCAAGGTCTGGGGAGGCCATCCATGAGGCTGTCACACTCGCTCGCCGCGTTGCTCGCGGCGTCACTCGGTTCGTACGCAAGCCCCGCTTTCGCTGAGGAAGATTGGCTTGCACGTTGCCGTCTGCTGCTTGCCGACGACAGCAAGCCCGAGTCGGGGAAGTATCTGTTCCTGACCCGCGGCAAGGTCGCCGGGGCCAATGCGCGCGCCCAGCTCGACTACAGTACCGGCGTGTCGGCCCGGGCGGCGGTATACCCGACCGAGGCCAGGGACCTGCTCAACCCGTATTCGAACCTTTCGCTCAGCGTCACCTACGTGACGCCCGGCGACGGCAAGGGCAGACCCGCCCTTGGCGCTGTCAGCATCGGAGCTATCGGCAAGGACTTCAACGCGATCCCCGGAGCGCCCATCACGCTGAAAGTTATCATCGACGGCGAAACGTTCGGGCCCTACGAGCCGAAGCCCGTCAGCTCCGGAATGTATTCTGTCTGGCTTGACACTGCGGAGACGGACGGAGACGGCAAGCCGCCACGGCTTTCGCCCGCCGAATTCGGGAAACTTGCAAAAGCTGTCGATGCCATGAAGACAGCGGAGTTCGTACTTGTGCGCGAAGGCATCGACATTGTGCGCGGCGCCATCCCGGCCCCGCAACTGTCGGCCTGGCGCGACGGCCTTCCCACATGGGCCGCCAAGATCAACCCGGGCGTCGGCGCGGCAACGTATTGCCCCGGCGGAGAGATCCTCAACTAGATCCGACCTCCGCCAGGACTCGCACCTCGAGGGTCATGCGTTGACGTTGA
>JBEAMJ010000083.1:0-5411 GCA_041166025.1 Pseudomonadota bacterium
AGGTGTCGAGATAGGGGTCGAGGTCGGCTGGCGTCCTGCGATATCGCACGCGCCGCTCGACGTCATCAAGTTGAAGATCGCGATCGATCAATCGGGCGATGATGGGGTCGCCACAGTCGAGTCCGCCCTCATTGCCACGCACGTCGACGATCAGCCCGCGTGCGCCCTCGCTTGCAAGCCTGTCGAGCCTGTCTGTGAGCCAGCCGCGCCAGTCCCACTTGCTGTTGTAGAGCGCCCAGTTTGGCATTGTGAGCACACCCACAGGCCCACGCATCTCGAACGTCCATTCCGGCCCATCCTTTTCCCCTTGCACACGCATCGAAGCCTTGCGCTCGTCTGGTCCGTGCGCTGCAATCGAAACGTTGCGCTCCGCGCCGCCGGGCGTTCGCAGGCGCAGGTTAAATGCCGCATCCGTCGCCGGGAAAGCCATCGACTGAAACACGTCGAACGTCTCAATGCGATCAAACCCACGCACTTCCAGAAGCGCGCGCCGCTTGTCATCATTGCTCCCGTCTGCGCGGACATAGGGTAGGAGCGTGGCAAGGATCTGTTCGGCGGCAATCCCGTCGATGTGGCTGATCACCGTGCCCGGCGTCAGCGACGCATCTTCCGATAGGTTTCGCTCCACCACGATCTGCTCACCAAGCCAGCGGAAATGGAATGGCAGGAAGCTGCGCCTCTGGAAGAGCGCGGCCACGACCGCATCCGACTGGTTGAAGAAGTTCGCATAGCTATGCCCGCAGCGCACGGTCGCCAGGAAACGCGAGAGTGTCAGATACGCCTGGCCGAGCGACTGGTCGGCGTCGAGATTCCGCTCCAGCTGATCGAACCGCCCCGCCACCAGGTCCGGCGTGGCGTAGCGATAGAGGCCCGGATGCAGCTCGGTGTAGGCGCGGCGGAGGATACCGATGTCGGCCTTCAGATCCACGCCGCGTTTCGGCGGCCCAAGACCCGCGCCCGCCAGCGGAGCGGCGCCAAGACTGGTGCAGGCGACCGGCGCTGCAGCCAGCGCGCCAAGAGCCGTGCGACGCGTTAGTGCCCTCATCGATCGCCCCACCCCGTCCCTGCGCAGTTCCAGACTTGCTCATCGCTGGCACGATGCGTGCGAAGTAGCTAGTCTTTCCGGATCGGGAGCGCCCCCATGCACAGAACGGCCTTTACTTCAGTCGTCGCAACGGCGACCGCTCGTCTCGATCGTTAGGGCGCTGCCGGTTTCATGTCTGACCTCATCGTCTGGCTGGCTTGGATCGGCGCGTTGGCCTGGCCGGCGCTTCTCGGCTTCGGTCTGTGGCGCGGGCTCAAGGCGGCGCGCGGTCCCGGCTGGATCCTGTGGAGCGTCATCGCGTTCATCTCCATCATCTGGGCGCTCGGCGTCCGGGCCTTTCTCTGGGAGCCGGCGACGCTGGAGGTGCGCCGGGTCGAGGTCGCAAGCCGGGCATGGAGCGGACCGCCGCTGCGCATCGGCGTCATCTCCGATACGCACACCGACGGTCCCCACATGGGCGTCGCAAGGCTTGAGTCGATCATCGCGCGCATGAATGCGGAGCATCCCGACATCGTCGTGCTGCTCGGCGATTTTGTCGGCGGCCACGGCGCTGCCGCCGAACGCAGCGCTGACGAACGTCGCGAGATCGGGGCAGGTCTTGCCGCCTTCGGCAGGCTCAAAGCCCCGCTCGGCGTCTGGGCCGTGCTCGGCAATCATGATTGGTGGTATGATGGTGGGGCGGTTGAGTCCGGCCTGGTTGCAGCCGGCGTGCAGGTGCTGGAAAACAATCGCGCCCGCATCCCGCGCGAGGGCGGGGCATTCTGGGTCGCCGGCCTTGCCGACTACGAGTCGCGCCGCAGCTTGCCGTCCTATACCCTGACGCTCAACGGCGTTCCGGCGGACGAGGCGGTCATCGTGATGTCGCACTGGCCCGATCCGTTCGCTGCTGCACCCACGCGTGTGGCGCTGACCCTGGCGGGCCATTCCCACTGCGGGCAGGTGAACCTGCCCCTCATCGGTCGGCTGGTGCACGTCTCGCCCGGCGCCGAGCGCTGGCCGTGCGGGCTGTATGAAGACAAGGGCGGATGGCTCTACGTGTCGGGCGGCGTGGGCACGTCCATTCTGCCGGTCCGCTTCAACCAACCCCCTGAAATCGCTGTGCTAACCTTGCGCGGCTTCTAGCCAGATTGCCGCCTTTACAGGGGTTTCAGGCCTGCTAGACCGGCCCCCGAAAAAGGGGCCCACCCCAGGATCTGGCCATGGCTGACATGCTGCATTTTTCGCTGGTTTCGCCCGAGCGCGAGCTCTTTTCCGGCGACGTTAAACAGGTCGATGCGCCTGGTGTTGAGGGTGAGTTCGGCGTGCTGCCGAAGCATGCCCCGTTCATGACGGTGTTGAAGCCCGGCGTCGTGCGGATCCATGAAGACAGCGGCGTGACGCCCGTCTTCGTTCGTGGCGGCTTTGCCGATGTGACGCCCGCCGGTCTCACCATTTTGGCCGAGGAGGCTGTTCGCCTCGCAGATATCGATGTTGCCTCGCTTGACTCAGAGCTGGCGAAGGTACGCTCCGATGCCGCAGACCCAGGCGATGAGACCCGCCGCAAGCGCGCCAGCGAACGGCTGGCCTATCTCGAAGCCCTGCGGGCCGCCCTCAACTGACCGCTGCGTCAAGCACGGCAACGTCCTTCGGAATACAGACCCCAGCGTCTTCATCGTGATGCATTCCGGGCGTAGGCTGCCAGGAAATACGAGGGCTTTGGGGGACTGCAATGAGGGTGATTATGCCGCTGGCCGCGTTTGCGGCCCTTTCGTTTGGCATGGGCGCGCACGCGCAGGAAGGCCAACAGGACGCCCTCGGGACCCAGCGCCTGCTTGCTCCGCCCGCGCCTGCCGCTCCTGTCGAAGCTCCAGCGCCGATGCTTCTGGCTGCACCGGCCGCCACCCCACCTGCGCCGACCCCGGTTGCCGAGGTTGAAGCGCTGCGCCCCGTTACAGCGCCAGCCGCTGGCGCCTCGCTCGCGCCGGCGCCCGCGTCGGGCTGGACCGGCCCGGTCAGTTTCTCACCAATCGCCGTGGCCGACCTGGTCATCAATGTGTGCCGGGCTTCGGTGTCCGGCGACGGCCCAGGCCTCACCGCCCGCGCCGTTCAGCTTGGTCTTGGCGCTCCCGCTCAACCTGCCGACGACCTCTCGCGCGTCCTTCCCCCGGGGGCGGTAACCTGGCGTGTGCCGACAGTTGACGGCGTTGCTTACCTTTTCGGGCACGGGGAAGAACCGATGAGTTGCGGCGCTGCAATCGTCCGGCCGCTGGCCGAGGACGGCTTCAACAAAGTCGCCGGACTTCTCATAGGATCGCAGACCGGCTTCACCTCGGACTCAACCCAGATCCTGCAGGGCCAGGTGCGCTGGGAAAGGCTGAAATCGACGAAGGATGAATTCATCAACCTGATGGAGTATCCGGCCGGCGCTGAGAGCCCCGGGGTTCTCCGTGCCGACTACCTGCCGCATTGATCACACCGGCGCTGTCCAGCGCGCAAAGCCCTTGGCGACCTCGGCATAGACGGCGGCCTTGAACGGGATCACCAACCCCGGTGCATCATCCAGCAGCGCCCATTTCCATGCGTCGAATTCTACCGTGTGGCGGTCGAGGCGGAAGTCCGTATCGGAGCCGAGGAAACGATAGGCGAACCATTTCTGGCGCTGTCCGAAATAGGGCCCAGAAAGCTTGGCCTTGAGCGCTGGCGGGAAATCATAGAACAGCCAGGGCTCGAACTCTTCCAGCAGCTCGACCTGCTCCGGCCCGAGCCCCGTCTCCTCGCCCAGCTCGCGCATTGCGGCTTGCGCAGGCGTTTCGCCGCGGTCGATCCCGCCCTGCGGCATCTGCCAGGCATAGCGGACATCGTCCTTGCGCACGCCCGCGCGCCGTCCGAGCCAGACATGACCGAGCTTCGAGAAGATCGCGAGGCCGACATTCGGACGATAGAGCGAGGGATCGCGCCCGCCTTGCTGCGGCTGGGCCTCGAAACTCACCGTGCAACGACGCCGGCTGCGGCCGAAGCTGGGGCCAGCTGGTAGCCCTTCGCCTTGAGTCCCTCGGCCCACAGTCGGAACTGCTCGATGGTCACGGGATAGGCAAAGCCCACGCCGATCGCGCTGCCGTTCTGGATCGCGAGGGCTTCCAGCGCCAGCAGCTCGCGGTCAATCGAATCCGCCGTCAGTTCGGCATCGACGATGCGGTCGGCCACGGTGAAGTCGAGCCCGGTTGCGTTTGCCGCCTGAGGCAGGGCGGAGCGCGCTGCAGCGCCATCGTGCAGGAAGACCAGCCCACGATCCTTAAGCGCCTTCATCACCGGGCTTGCCGCCGCCGCGTCCGTGGCGAAGCGCGCGCCCTGATAGTTGGTCACGCCGAAATAGCCGGTCGCCTTGCCGAGCAGAAGGTTGAGGCGGCGCACATTCTCTTCCGGCTTGGCGCTGGTCACCAGCGTCAGGGGTCCGGTGTCGACATTGGGATAGTCATACGCTTCCATCGGCAGTTCCAGCAGAACCTCGTGGCCCGCAGCGCGGGCCTTGTTGATCCACTCCTGCAGGTTGGGAGCATAAGGCACGAAGGACAAGGTCACTTCCGGCGGCAGTTCACGGATCGCGACCTCCGTGTGCCGGCTTGTCATGCCGAGCCCGCCAACGATGAGGCCGATACGCGGCTTGTCTGCGGCGCCTGTGAACGGTCTTGCATAGACTTGCGCCGGCGTGCGGCCGTCGGCTGCAATCTTCGGCAGCTCACCCGCTGGCGTCCGCTCGACGAACCCCGCGATCGGTGCGCGCGCCAGGGCCTTGGGCCCGGTTCCGGCGTTCGAGGCAATCTCGGTCACAGTCATGCTGGCCTCGCCGCCCTCTTCGAGCAGGGCCGCGTCCTCGTACTCCACGCCGAGATCCGGCGTCGCGCCTTCGCCATGCGCGTCAATTGCTTCCAGCGGCGAGCGGTTCTTGAGAAGCGGAGGCGGACCGTTCTGCTCGTTGTAGAGCGCAAGTTCGACGCGCGGTGCGCCGGCTGCCTCGTCCCCGAACACGAAGGCCGCGCCCACGGCGCCTGCCCCCAGCATGCCGAAAACCGAGAGGCTGAGCGCCACATGGCCCAGTCCTGCCCGCACGACCGAACCGTCGGAAATCCGCGATGCCGCCATGGCTGTCCTCACACCCAAACGAACGCGAATTGTCGCCCAGGCATCGTTAAGATCACGGTAATGGGGACGCCGGCGGCCCCGATTCCAGGGCCTTGTAAAGGTTCTGATTTATTGGGCGCATAACAAAGGCCCGGCGTTACCGCCGGGCCTTCGCGTCTGTTGCCGAGCCGCTTACGGCGTCCGCGCGGCCGGAGCAGCGGGCGCCGCAGCCATAGCCGAGGCCGCACCCGGGATGGCCTTGCCCGCC
>JBEAMJ010000084.1:0-2883 GCA_041166025.1 Pseudomonadota bacterium
AATGCGATGGGTATGGTCGGCCGTCGGCCGGTGCCGGGCGATTGGAGGAGTAATCCGCCGCCTGGCGCGGATCCGGCTCGGTGGAGTGAGATTGTTAGGCAGATTGAACAGGCGTATCCGATGACGGCGCCGCGGCCAGCGGAGGTGTATTTGCAGGGCGCGCCGACGATGATGCGGGCGGCGCCGCGGCCGCTGCCGGGTGTGACGCGCTGATGCAGAGATTTAGCGCCCGCCGATAAACCCCGGTAAATTCGATATAAATGCAGAAGCCGATATACACCGCGACCGAGGAGCAGGCGCTGATGACGCGTCTGTGGGAGCCGCGTATTCGGGACGACCCCGAGGCGTTCGTGTTGCTGGCGTTCCCGTGGGGGCAGCTGAACACGCCGCTGGCGGCGTTCGACGGGCCGCGGCGGTGGCAGCGGCGCGTGCTGCGGATGATCCGGGATCACATCGGGGCGAACCGTGGGCAGGTGGAAATGGACACCCTGCGGGCGGCGGTGTCGAGCGGGCGCGGGATCGGGAAGTCGGCGCTGGTGAGTTGGCTGATCCTGTGGATGCTCTCGACGCGAATCGGCAGCACGGTGATGGTCAGCGCGAACAGCGAGGCGCAGCTCAGAGGCGTGACCTGGGGCGAGTTGACGAAGTGGTCGGCGATGCTGATCAATTCGCACTGGTGGGAAATCAGCGCGACGAAGCTCATGCCGGCGCAGTGGCTGACGCAGATTGTTGAGCGCGATCTGAAGAAAGGCACCCGGTACTGGGCCGCCGAGGGCCGGCTTTGGAGCGAGGAGAACCCGGACGCGTATGCGGGCACGCACAACATGGACGGGATGATGCTGATATTCGACGAGGCGTCGGGCATCCCGGATCCGATCTGGGCGGTGGGCGCGGGGTTTTTTACGGAGAACATCCTTGACAGGTACTGGCTGGCGTTCTCAAACCCGCGTCGCAATGAAGGGTATTTCTTCGAGTGCTTCCACGCCAAGCGGGATTTCTGGAAGAACATCCAGATCGACGCCCGCAGCGTTGAGGGCACTGACCAGCGGGTGTACCGGCAGATCATCGACGAGTACGGCGAGGACTCCCGCGAGGCCCGCGTTGAGGTGTACGGGGAGTTCCCCGCTGCCGGCGAAGACCAGTTCATCGCGCCGCGCCTGGTGGATGACGCGGTAAAGCGGGCGGCGCACAAGGACCCCACGGCACCGATTGTGCTGGGTGTGGACCCCGCGCGCAGTGGCGCTGACTCGACCGTGATCGTGGCCCGTCAGGGGCGTGATCTGGTGGCAATTCGACGGTATCGGGGCGATGACACGATGACCGTGGTGGGGCACGTGATTGACGCCATCGAGGAATTCCGGCCCGCGCTGACCGTGATTGACGAGGGCGGGCTGGGATACGGGATTCTGGACCGCCTGACGGAACAGCGGTTCAAGGTCAGGGGCGTGAATTTCGGTTGGAAAGCCAAGTCCAGCGTGATGTGGGGCAATAAGCGCGCCGAACTGTGGGGCGCGATGCGTGACTGGCTGAAATCGGCGCACGTACCGGTTGACCGGCAGTTGAAAGCCGACCTGACGGGGCCGAAGACGAAGCCCGACAGCAGCGGAACGGTGTACCTGGAGTCGAAGAAGGACATGAAATCGCGTGGACTGGCGTCGCCGGACGCTGCCGACGCGCTGGCATGCACGTTTGCGTTCCCGCTGGCGCACAGGGAGTACAATGCCAAGGAGCAGCGCCGCTCGATCAGTGATCGCGGCGTGGTTTTGGCGGGTTGGATGGCTCACTGAGGGCCTCCGGGAGCGGTGATGGCAAAGAAATCCGTGTCTCTAAGCGTCGGCCGGGGCGAAAAACTGCCCACTGAGCGCGGCGCGGGCCTGACGGCCAAGGGGCGCGAGCGCTATAACCGCGAAACGGGGTCGAATCTGAAGGCCCCGGCGCCGAATCCGAAGACTGAGGCGGATAAGGGTCGGAAAGCCAGTTTTTGCGCCCGAATGGGCGGCGTGGCTGCGAAGGCTAAGGACGGCGAGCGGGCCAAGGCCGCTTTGAAACGCTGGAAGTGCTGATCATGCCCCAGAAAAAACCCGGCGACCCCGGCCTCTACGCTGCAATCCACGCCAAGCGCGAGCGCATCGCTGCCGGCAGCGGTGAAAAGATGCGCAAACCGGGCTCGGCGGGTGCGCCGACCGCCAAGGCGTTCAGAGAGTCGGCCAAGACGGCGAAGAAGGGGAAATGACATGCCTCTGGTGAAATCAGCGTCCAAAGAAGCGTTCCGCAAGAACGTGAAAGCTGAAATGCAGACCAAGCCCCAGAAACAGGCTGTCGCCATTGCGTACAGTGTCAAACGCGAGGCTCAACAAAAGCCCGCGCCTGCAAAGAAGAAGTAATGGCGTACAACCGCACCTCCGACCCCACCGGCATCGCCGGGGCCCGCGTGGCTGCTGCTGGCGGCAAGCAGGACGCGGATTTTCTGGCCGAGATGCGTCAGCGCATGACAATGGCGCAGGCTGCGGTGTCGAATTCCCGACAGAACGAGCTGGACGATCTGAAGTTCTATGCCGGCAGTTCAGACAATTCGTGGCAGTGGCCGCAGGATGTGCTGGCAACCCGAGGCAGCGTGCAGGGCCAGACGATCAACGCCAGGCCGTGCCTGACGATCAACAAGCTGCCGCAGCACGTCAAGTCGGTCACCAACGACCAGCGCCAGAACCGCCCCAGCGGCAAGGTCATTCCTGCTGACGACAAGGCTGATCCGGAGGTCGCGGAGATTTTCGACGGCATCGTGCGGCACATCGAGTACATGTCCGACGCGGACGTCGCTTACGACACGGCCTGCGAGAACCAGGTGACGTTTGGCGAGGGCTACATCCGCATCCTGACGGAGTA
>JBEAMJ010000085.1:0-12951 GCA_041166025.1 Pseudomonadota bacterium
AGAATGTGCAAAAAATCACGTGTCGCTGCCAAGAAATTGGCTGCACTCTTCATCGCGGCGACTTCAGCGGCTTGTCAGCTTCAAACATCTCAGCCAGTTGCGCCAGTCGAGGCGCTTGCTCCGGTCAGTGTTCGCATACTGGGCGATGGGACCATTATGATCAAAGACGCACCGGTTTCTCGCGACGAACTGGCTGCGCAACTCGCGAAGCTTGTAGCCATGACCCCCCCAACCGGAGGTGCATGTCGAGCCCGAGCTTGGAGCGCCCTACGGCAATGTCGTTCATGTGATGGCTGCGCTTCAGCGTGCTGGCCTCAAGCGAATGGGTGTCATCGGTGGGGCCTAGCTCGTCGCCGCAATCTGGTAGAGAAAGTCGACGTGGTCATCGTCGACTCACCGAGCGCGGCGGTCTTCTGGGATAAAAATATCAGGCTAATCGTCGCGCTGCGAAATCATGCATCGGGCCTGATCGCACTGGCGCGTGCGGGGTTTGCCGCTCTCAAAACCCCCTGAACTCGACAACCTCCGCTTGTGGCGCGCGGTCTGTGTAGATGTCGTTCACCGGATTGCCCGGGTCGGGCACGCCGAGGGCGATGCCGCAATAGACCATGTGGTTCTGGTCCAGCCCGAAATAGTCGTGCAGCTCAACGCGCAGCCGCGCCCAGCATTCCTGCATGCACGTTGCCCAGCCGCGCTCCTCGGCGAGCAGGGCGATGGTCTGCATGTACATGCCCATGTGCGCCCACTGGCCATGGCCCATGCGCGTGTCGATGATCAGGAACAGGCCCACGGGCGCGCCGAAGAAGCGATAGTTGTTGGCGAACCATTGCATCCGCCCGGCACGGTCCTCCTTCGGAATGCCGAGCTTGTCATACATCATCTCGCCGACGCGGCGGCGGCGCGCGTCGTAGACCGCATCGATCGCCTTAAGGTCGGGATAGACCGGCCGGTCGCCCGGTATCGGGCCCATCGGGTCTGCCGCCAGGACGCGCTGCGCGATGGCGATGATTTCGTCCTTCACCGCGCCGGCCACCGCGATCATCTTCCACGGCTGAAGGTTTCCGCCCGAAGGCGAGCGTTGCGCCGTCTCGAGCAGGTCGGCCAGGGCGTCCTTCGGGATGGGATCGTCGAGAAACGCTCGCGTCGAGATGCGCTGTCGTACGGCTTCGGTAACGGTCATGCAGGAACCTCGTGTTGGCCGTTGCAGATCACGGCGCAATCATGGCCGGCAACATGACCATTTGTTCGCTTGACCCGCACGATAGCAAGCGGCGAGTTTCTCAGCTTGGGTAGCGGAATCGAGAGGGCTCGGAGATGACCCAGGAGATGGTCGCAGCGCTCATCGCAGTCGGTGTCGTTGCGTTAGGCTTGCTCGGAGTTCTGCGGCTGATGCGGCCGCGACAGGTAACCTTGCCCGACCTGCCCGAATTGCCTGCCCCCAAGACGGACGATTCAGGCCCGCCCCGTCAGACCTGACGCCCGCCGGGAAAAGCCGTCGTCAGGTCTGATTCAGCCGGCTTTGCAGCGATTCGCAGCATGACAGCGAACCGTTGTGGTGCGTTCAGGTTGCATCTGCAGAATGATCGCCATGAAACACCGCATCGCCCTTGTGGCCCTGCCGCTCGCCCTCGCGGGCCTCGGCGCCTGCTCGACCTACGGATATTACGGGTACGACGACTACGGGTACGGCTATGGCGATTACGGCTACAGCACCGGCTACGGCAATAGCGACTATGGCTACGGCTATGGCAGTCCCTATGGCGGGAGCATCTGGCACGACGCCTACTACGACAATCACTATGGCCCCGTGCATGGCGGCTACTGGGATCTCGACGGCTTCTTCTGGTATCAGTCGGTCCTGAACGGTCCCTACCTGCGCGACCACAACCGTCACTTCCGCCGTGACTACTGGAGCGGCGGCAAGCATTACCGCTACGCGGACCGCCGGAACCACAACCGCGACTGGAACGATCGCGACCGCGACCGGCACAACACCTATCCGCCGCTGTTCTCCGGCCAGCAGGGCGGCAACCGCGACTGGAATCGCAATCGCGATGGGAACTGGAACGGCCGCCGCAACAACGACGATGACCGCGGCCGCAATGACGATCGCCCGCGTGGCGATGGCGGCAACCGCTACAACCCGCCGCCCCTGTTCAGCGGCCAGCAGCCGCCGCGCGCCAACCCTGCCCCGCCTCAATCAGGTGTCCCCGAACTCGACGGGGCGCCGCGCGGTCGCGACAATGATCTAAACCGGGATCGCAATCGCGACTGGAACCGCGACAACGACAACCGCGGTCGCGGCGATGACCGGGCGCGCGGGGAGGATCGCAATCGCGCTAACCCGCCGCCCCTCTTCAACGGCCAGCAGCAACAGCCTCCGCGGCCGCGTGCGAATCCTGAGCCGCGCGCCGATACGTCACCGCCGCCGCAACAACAGCAGTCACAACCCCGCCGCCGCAACAACGATGATGACGACAATCACGGTCGCGGCCGCGGCGGTCGCGACAACGACCGCGGCAGCAGGTCACAGGACTAGCGGCGCCGAACCGGTTCGCGCGCGTCAGACCGAGAAGCTGGTCCCGCAGCCGCAGCCGGAGGTCGCGTTGGGGTTGTGCACCCTGAACGAGGCGCCGATGATCTCGTCGACGAAGTCGATCTCCGATCCGGCGAGGAAGGGCAGGCTGGCCTCGTCTACCACGGCCTTCGCGCCATCCCGCTCGATCACGCGGTCGTCTGCGTTCGCCTTCTCGGCGAACCCGAACCGGTAGGAAAAGCCCGAACACCCCCCGCCGATCACCTCGACGCGCAGCATTGTTCCTTCCGGCTGCCCGGCCACAATCTTCGCAATCCGCCGCGCAGCGGAGGCGGAAAGTGTGAGGTCGGTGCTTGTCAAAGTATCCGGCATGGTAGCCCAGGTTAGGCGTTTCTGGAGATTCAGATATGAACGCTCGCAAGTATATGTAAGGCGCCAACCATGGCCAAGCCGTTCTCTCCGCCGCCGCGGGCCGCGTTCGCCACCAATCCGGAGCGCTCCCGGGGGAGGCTCCATGCCGAGCCGCCGAGCGCCACCCGCACCGATTTCCAGCGCGACCGTGACCGCATCATCCACGCCGATGCATTCCGCCGCCTCAAGCAGAAGACGCAGGTCTTCGTGGCGCATGAGGGCGATCACTACCGCACGCGCCTCACGCACTCGCTCGAAGTCGCCCAGATCGCCCGCACGGCGGCCCGCGTGCTGGGGCTGGACGAGGATCTCGCCGAGACGCTGTCGCTGGCCCACGACATCGGTCATCCGCCCTTCGGTCATGCCGGCGAGACGGCGCTCAACACGGTGATGGCGCCCTATGGCGGTTTCGATCACAACGCGCAGGCGCTGCGTGTCCTCACGCGGCTCGAACAGCGCTACCCGCAGTTCGACGGTCTCAACCTCACCTGGGAAACGCTCGAAGGCGTCATCAAGCACAACGGCCCGCTGGTCACGCCCAAGCGCGGCATCGACACGCTGCCCACCGCCTTCCGCGACTATGAGGCGCTGCAGTCGCTCGATCTTCACACCTTCGCCGGGCCAGAGGCGCAGGTGGCCGCACTGGCCGACGATATCGCCTACAACAATCACGACGTGCAGGACGGCCTCCGCGCCGGCCTGTTCACCATCGAGGAACTGATGGACGTTCCGCTCGCCGGCGATGTCTTCCGCGAGGTGATCGATCAGTACCCCGACATCGCGCGCGATCGCCTCGTCGCTGAGTCCGTACGTCGGCTCATCGGCGTTTGGTTGGGCGACCTCATCGCGGAGTTCCGCCGCCGCGCCGCCGAAGACAGGCCGAAGTCGGTGGAGGAGGTGAGGGCGCTGCCGCGTCCGATCGCCGCCTTCTCGGCCGATATCGCGGAACGCCAGAAGCCGCTGCGCGCATTCCTGTTCCAGCGAATGTATCGCCACCACAAGGTGAACCGCATGATGAGCCAGGCGCGGCGCATCGTCAGCGAACTCTTCGCGCTGTTCCTCGCCGAGCCTGAAACCCTCCCGCCGCCGTGGAGCGTGCGCGCTGCCGATGCCGCCCGGCGCCCCCGCGTGGTCTGCGACTACATCGCCGGCATGACCGACACCTACGCCATCGACGAACACCGCAGACTGTTCAACCTGGAACGGTGGGCGTGACCCTCACGCCCCGAAGATCATCTTCACGATCTTCGGCGGTAGGCGCTGCAACGTCACGATCTCCTCCCGTCGCTCGCGAAGGTCGGGATAGGTCGCATGAGCGATTCCAGCGCCTGATCGGCCAGGACATCGTCGCCGTTGAGCCGCAGGGCCGCCGCCAGCGTAAAACCCGCAATCGGCGAGCCGTTCGTGCTGGTCGTCTCCGGCGAGGCCGTCGACTTCCTGCAAGGCCGTTTCGGGGGGATTAACGTCCGCGCCATCCTGCCCAAGCCGCTGAACGCCCAGCACCTGATCGACGCCCTCGCGGCTAGATCGCGCAAGGAATCAGGCCCCGCAGCGGGGCCGCCTTTCCACTTCATTAAGGCTCCTCGGCCAGCATGCAAGCCTTGGCGGCCCTGCGCCCGTCGCACAGTATCCGGTTCCGGCCATGACACGCTATTCCCGATCGGTGATCCCCGGCCGCCCGGCCGACGATCCGCACGCCAATCCAAATCTCGACCGCATGGTGTTCGGCGCGAAGCGCCGGCCAGCGGCCGCGCCTGCACATGAAGACGAGCCCGACTTCCTCCCTCCGATTGATGATGACGAGAGCGACCGGCTGGTCAGCCGCGCGACATCAGACCGTCGCAGCGGCGATCGCCGATCCGGCAGTCCCGGCCGCCGCGCCTCCGAATATACCCCCCTGCGCGAGGACGGGCGCGCCGCCCGCATCGATGACAGCCGCCGCGGCCCGCTGTTGCTGGCCGGCGCGCTGATGATCGTGGCCGTGTTCGGCGTGGTCGTGTGGACGGCTTACAGCGACGGCGTCGCGACGGACGAGGCGGAGGTCACGCCTGAACTCTCGACCGCCGGCGCCTTCAAGACGCCGCCGCGCATGGTGGAGGCAGCACCGGTCATCGCCGAGCCCGTCGACGAGATCATGGAGGAAGGTCTCGACGGCGCCGCGACAGACTCGCTCCACGAAACGCGGCCTGCCGCGCCCGCCCGGATCGAGGCCGAACCTGCGCCGCCGCCGTCCAAGGTGATGGCGCCGCCGCCTGCGCCGCTGAAGGCGCCGCCGCAACAGGCAGCCGTTGCGCCCCCGCCGACGAAGGTGGAGCCTCCCAGGCCGGTTGCAGCTGCTCCTGCTCCGGCCCCTGCGCCAGCCATGGTCTCCGGAGCCTTCAGGCCAGCCTTCGCCGCGACCGGCGACCATGTGGTCCAGATCGCAGCGACGTCCAGCGCCGCCGCGGTGGACTCCGAATGGACGCGCCTGTCGAAGTCTATGCCCGAGCTGCTTTCGGGCGCGGAAAGGTTCGTCCAGGTGGCAGACGTCAACGGCAAGACCGTCTACCGTCTGCGCGTCGGATCGTTCGCCTCGAAGGCCGACGCCGCTGCTTTCTGCACGGTGTTCAAGGCCAGGGGCGGCAACTGCTATCCGGCGGTGAAATAGTCCGGACCATTCAATGACGTCTCCTCGCGCCTGCATTCTCTCGGTCTCCGGCCATGCGCTGACCGGGGCGGAGAGGCGTCTGCTCGCGCGCGCGAACCCGTGGGGCATGATTCTAATGGGCCGCAGCTGTGGAAACCCGGCGCAGGTCACCGCCCTGACTGACGACATCCGCCAGACCACCGGCCGCGACACGCTCGTCTTCATCGATCAGGAAGGCGGCCGCGTGCGCCGCCTGCGCCCGCCGGAGTGGGGCGACATTCCCGCGCCGCTCACCTGGCTGCCGCTCTACAAGCAGGACGCAGACCTCGGCCGCCAAGCCGTGTGGCTCCACCATCGCCTGATCGCTGCCGACCTTGCCCCCATGGGCATCCGCGCCGACTGCGCGCCCGTCGTCGATCTTCTTCACCCGCACATGCACAAGATCGTCGGCGACCGGGCGCTGGGTGAAACAGCAAAGCAGGTGGCCGATCTCGCGCAATCCGCCCTGAAGGGCCTCGCCGATGGCGGCGTCTCCGGCGTCATCAAGCACATGCCCGGTCATGGCCGCGCCGAAGTCGATAGCCACGAGACCCTGCCTGTCGTCCACGCCTCCCGCGCCGACGTCGAACAGGACATCGCCCCCTTCCGCGCCGTGCGCCACGCCACGATGGGCATGACAGCGCACCTTGCCTACGAAGCGCTAGACGACGCGACCACGCCCGCGACGCACTCAGCGAAGATCATCTCCGAGATCATCCGCGGCGAGATCGGCTTTGACGGCCTGCTGATGACCGATGACCTCGGCATGAAAGCCCTCGGCGGCACGCTCGCCAGCCGCGCCGCGCGCGGCCTCCAGGCCGGCTGCGACATCATCCTCCACTGCTCCGGCCTCGATGCCTGGGGCAAGGTCCTCCGCGACCCTGACGTGGTGCTGCGCGAGATGAACGAGATCGTCGACGCCTGCCCTGAGCTTTCCGGCGAAAGCCTCCGCCGCGCCAAGACCGCCGACGCCGCCATCTGCGACCCGAAGCCGTTCGAGAGAGTCGAGGGCAGGGCGTGGATGGAGGAGTTGCGTGCGATGCTGCCGTCGAGTGCGGTGGCGTGATCCGCCTGCTTCGCAGGCAGCCCTTTCGTCACGTTTCGCGTGCCACCTTCCCCAGCTTCGCCGGGGCTGGACCAGAAACCGTCCGTGAGGTGGTCCTCCCTCGCCTGCGAAGCAGGCGGGGGAGGTGCCCCGAAGGGGCGGAGGGGGCTGCCTGCAAAGCAGGCGGATACTGCTCTCTCGACACGCGAAACCCACCGCCATCGCCCGTTGTGCGTCGCCCCTGCCTCGTCTAGTCCCATCTCATGAGCGTTATTCCCGTTGAAAACGAGGACATGCTAGCCCAGGCCGCCGCTGAGGCGGCTGACGCCCGGGATACGTTCACCGTCGACCTCGATGGCTATGAGGGCCCGCTCCACCTGCTGCTGGACCTCGCGCGCCGCCACAAGATCGACCTCGTGAAGGTCTCGATCCTCGAACTCGCCACGCAGTATCTCACCTGGATTCAGGAGGCCCGCGAGAAGCGCATCGACATCGCCGCCGACTATCTCCTGATGGCTGCCTGGCTCGCCTTCCTCAAATCGAAACTGCTGCTCCCTTCCGAGCGCAAGGCAGAGGACGAGACGGACCCGGACGAACTCGCCGGCCGCCTCGCTTTCCGCCTGCGTCGCCTCGACGCCATGCGCCGCGCCGTGAACGATCTCTACGAAGGCAATCTCGACGGCCGCGATGTTTTCCCACGCGGCGATCCGCAGCTCGCGAAGATCGTGCGCAAGCCGCTGTGGACCTCCAGCCTGCACGACATCCTCAAGGCCTTTGGCGACATCAACACGCGCAAGCTGAAGGTCCGCGCCCACGTCATCGCGCGCCAGCCGGTCGTTCCGCTCGAATCCGCCCGCCGCAAGCTGGAGCAACTTGTGCCCGGCCTCATCGACTGGTCCTCGATCCAGCTGATGCACGCCGAAGACGAAGCCTCGAAAGACGCGCCACGCCGCTCCGAAGTCGCCAGCTTCTTTTCGGCGGCGCTGGAACTCACGAAAAACCGCGCCATCGACATCCGCCAGGACCAGCTCTTCTCCGACGTCTACGTCCGCAAGACGCAGCCAGAGCTGAAGGCGGCCGAATGAGCGGCGAGGAAAAACCAGACCTGCAGGCCATGCGCGACGCAGTGGCCAAGCTGGCAAAGCAGCGCAAGAACAAGCCTTCGCAACCGTCGGAGGGCAGCCCTCATCCTGAGCAGGCCGAAGGCCGTCCGTCGAAGGACGAGGGCGTGCACACCGACGGACCGGCATACCCCGGCCCAGACCCCGAGCGCCTCGCCGACGCCCTGCGCCGGGCCGAGGCCATCCTCTTCGCCTCCGACGAACCGATCGACGCTGCCACGCTCGCCGAGGCGCTGCCGCAGGGCGTCGAGGCGGGCGACGTGCTGCTCAAGCTCAAGGCCGGCTACGCCGGCAAGGGCGTGCAGCTTGTGGAACTCGCCGGCAAGTGGCGCTTCCAGACGGCCCCCGATCTCGCCTTCCTCTTTGAAGAGACCCGCGAGCAACCCCGCGCGCTCTCCCGCGCCGCGCTCGAAACGCTGGCCATCGTCGCCTACTGCCAACCCGTCACGCGCCCCGAGATCGAGGACATCCGCGGCGTCGCGGTCTCGCCCGGCACGCTCGACATCCTGATGGAGGCCGGCTGGATCCGCCCGCGCGGCCGCCGCCGCACGCCGGGCCGGCCTGTGACATTTGGAACCACTGACGCCTTCCTCGTCCACTTCGGCCTCGATGCCATCGACAGCCTGCCGGGCAGGGACGACCTGAAAGCCGCAGGACTGCTCAGCGCCGACATTCCCCGCGACTTCGACTTTGCGGCCAGCCCGCGCGATCCGGAAACCGGCGAACTTCTGAGCGAGGACCCGCTGGAGGACGCCGATTTCCAGCCCGACTTCCTCGAAGGCGCCGAAGACCGGCCGTGAAACGTAGTTAACAACCTGCTGCGAACGGTTGCCCGCCGGGTTTGCGCTTGTGCGTCGCAGGCGCTACCTTACGATAAGGAAACGGAACAATGGTTGCATCTCCCGGTTTCGGATTTGGCCTTGTTTCAGCGGCTTTCGTCGTCATGTTCGCGCCTGGGCCGCTGAAGCTCCTTGGCGTAGCGGCCCTCTGGGGCCTGGGCTAGAGCGGGACGTGGGATAGAGCTGGGCATCACGCCCGACGGCAATGCCGCCCCTGGCGGCGCACGGAGCATAGAATGTTAGGTGGACGCATCGGTCCTGTCGAAATCATCATCTTCCTGGTGGTCGTCCTGCTGATCTTCGGCGGCCGCGGCAAGATTTCCGGAATCATGGGCGACTTCGCGAAAGGCATCAAAAGCTTTCGCAAGGGGATGAAGGAACCGGACGTCGACACGAGCCAGACCACGTCCGGCGCGCTGGTCAACGAGCCGATCAACGTGACCCCGGACAAGGAGAAGTCGAAGGTCTGAAGTCGCGTACGCTTCCGGCCTAACTTCTCTTCTCCGAAAGGAGCGACATCGCCATGATGCCGGGCGTCGGCTTCGAGGAAATGATCCTGCTGGTTCTCGTGGCGATCATCGTGATCGGCCCGAAGGACCTGCCGTTGATGATGCGCAAGTTCGGGCGCTTCACCGGCAAGATGCGCGCGATGGCCTTCGAGTTCAAACAGGGCTTTGACGAGCTGGGCCGCCAGGCCGAGCTGGAGGAGCTGCGCAAGGAAGTCGCCGACCTCAAGAAGCACACCGGCCTCGAAGACCTCCGCAAGGATCTCGAGGACGACACCCGCAATCTCGAAAGCGATGTTCGCTCCGCGCTGACCGACACTGCGCCCAGGCCGGTCGCCGCCGCGCCGGGTGAGCCCGCGCCAGGCACCGAGCCGCCGCCGGCCCTGCCGCCGGCCAGCTCCGCCGACAAATGGCCCAAGCCGGTGAAGCGCACGCCGATCCATCCGGCCGCCGCCTCGGCCGTCACGATGGCGCGCCCGGATGCGGCGCCCGAGCCCGCCCCCTATGCCGGCCTCTCCGCTGATCATCCCGGCTATGACACGGGCGAACATGGGATAGGCGAAGATTTCCGCCTCGAAGGCCACGCCCCCGAAACCTTCGCGCCAGTCAATGGCGCTAATGGCAATGGCGCGCACGCCAACGACCAGGATGACGGCGTCCACGTCATCCCCGACGATGAGGTGCGCACGCCTGCCGCCCCGCCGCCTCCGCAGCCCGTCAAGCAGGAAACGCCTGCCTGATGAAGAAGCCGTCCACCAGGGACAAGAAGGGTGCAAAGCCGGCCACGCCCGAAGTCGACGAAGTCGAGGCCAGCCGCGCGCCGCTGATGGACCACCTGCTGGAGCTGCGCGACCGGCTCGTCCGCATTCTCGTGGTGATCGGCGTGCTCTTTCTCGCCGGCTGGTATGTCACTGAGCCTGTGCTGGCCTACCTGCTGCAGCCGCTGAGCGACGCCGCCCATCGCGCCGGCCGGCCTCTCACCGAAACCATCGAGACCGTCACCACCGCGCCGATGGAGATGATCTTCGTCAAGCTGAAGATGTCCTTCCTGCTCGCGGTCGCCGCCGGCTTCCCCTACATCGCCTATCAGGTCTACGCCTTCATCGCGCCCGGCCTCTACAAGAACGAGCGCGCCGCCGTTCTGCCTTACCTGTTCGTGATGCCGATCCTCTTCGTGGCGGGCGGGGCGCTGGTCTACCAGTATGTCCTGCCCACCTTCATGGACCTGTCCTTCAGCCAGGAATTCACCGCCGCCGGCGCCAAGGTGGTCTACCTGCCGAAGATCAAGGAATACTACGAGCTCTCCATCTCGCTGCTCACCGCCTTCGGCTTCGCCTTCCAGCTGCCGGTGGTGATCTCCCTGCTGGCGCGCGCCGGCGTTGTGCAGGCGAGCATGCTGCGCAAGGGCCGTAAGTTCGCGCTGGTGGTCATCGTCTTCGCGGCGATGTTCATGACGCCCCCTGATCCATTCAGCTGGGTGCTGCTCTCGGCGCCGCTCTTCCTGCTCTACGAAAGCGGCATCATCGCGGCGATGCTGATCCAGCGCGGCCGCGCCCGCCGCGAGGCGGCGGATGCAAAGCGCGAAGAGGAAGAAGAGGCCCGCGAAGCCGCCGAAGAAGCCCGTCGCCGCGCCAGTGTTCCTGCCACAACCCAGCGTCCCTGGCCCGCCGGCGAATAACCGCCACATTCCTGCGACCACACCGGAAGCGTGCCTCTTGGCACGCGTCCCCGGCGGAGGCCTGGGTCCAGCCAGCGCGCTCCGTCGCCTCGGCGTGGCGCTGTTGCGGAAGACTGGACCTCGGGCCCACCGGGGATGCGTCCTGCGGACGCCAACAGACCACAACCCCCGGTTGACAAACCCCGCCGATTCCGCCCGCAGGTTTTTCAGTGTGCCATGAATGATTTCAGCGGCTTGCGCGCCAGGATTCGGCCGATTCCAAACCACGCTTTCCCCACCCTCCCGGACCTGTGCGAGACTGCCTCCATCCATCCCGCATGGTGGGCAGCCGATCACGGTCCAACGGCGCGGGGTGGACGCAGCGCGCGTGAAAGCCCGGCGGGAAGCCAAGGTGAAAAGCCGGGAGCAGGCGCAAGGCAAGGCCGCAGGTCGGGAGGGACATACTCCTTGCCAGGGGCCGGGTCCTTCGCGCCTTTCGGGGTCCATGGCTGAACATCCATGGCCCGCACGCCGGCGGCGATCCAGCCGCGCCGGGTGAAATAGCCCGTAGCTGGAGCCGTCGCACAAACGCCTGCCGGGGACGCGGGAGCCGCGACCTCTTTCCAGCCGGTTGCTCCGCCTCACCGCGGAGACGCCACACAACGCGGGGCATCCCGCGTCCCCGGGCCCTCCTTACGGGCTCACGACCACAGCATCCCAGGCGGAAACTCCGGCCTGATGGCTGACCTGCGTCCGCCAACCATCCAGAAGGACAATCGACCCATGAAGCGACACCGCCGGCGAACCATGAAAGACGGCCCCGCCGAAATCTATACCGAAGCGGTCCTTCGCGTCCGGGCCGCAATGAACCGCGGCGACGTCAAGGAAGCGCGGCACTGGACCGGCATTGCCGAACGCGTTCACCGCATGGAGTTCGACTACCTCGACGCCATCGGCCGCGAACAGCGCTATGAGCTGGACGCCCAGGAGCGCCGCCTCCGCATTGCGCGCCTGGAGAGGGCGGCGAAGGCCCCGCAATACCGCTGAACCAGGGCAGGGTCGGGGCGCCTGCTCATGGCGGCCCCGCCCTTTGCGCCTCGCCCGCATCAGGCTAGACCCCGGCGAAGCCCGAGGACGACCATGCACGACATCCGCGCCATCCGTGAGAACCCTGCAGCCTACGCCGCCGCCCTGTCGCGCCGGCCGGCGGTCGATGGCGCCTCCGAGATCGCGGCCATCATGGCGCTCGACGAAAAAGTCCGCGCCGCCATCCTGCGCAAGCAGGAGGCCGAACAGGCCCGCAACGCGAAATCGAAGGAGATCGGGAAGGCGAAGGCCTCAAAGGACGAAGCCCTCGCCCAGAGCCTGATGGCTGAAGTCGCCGCCGCCAAGCAGACGATCGAGGACGCCGGCAAGGACGAAGCCGACGCTACGCGTGATCGCGACGATCTCCTCGCGCGACTGCCCAACGTGCCGTTCGAGGACGTCCCACAAGGCGCCGACGAACACGGCAATGTCGAGGTCCGCCGCCATGGCGATCCGCGCAAGTTCAACTACGCGCCGAAGGACCACGCCGACATCGGCGAGAAACTCGGCCTCATGGACTTTGAAGCCGCCACCCGCATGAGCGGCGCTAGGTTCGTGGTGCTGAAAGGCCAGCTCGCAAGACTGGAACGCGCGCTGACGCAGTTCATGCTCGACATCCAGACGGACGAGAACGGGTACGTCGAACACGCGACACCGCTGCTCGTTAAGGGTCACGCGATGTACGGCACAGGCCAGCTCCCAAAGTTCGAAGAGGATTTGTTCGTAACGAGGGCGCTCAACTGGGAACGGCTTTCGAGCGCTATGGCGTTCAAACGCACATTTAATGAGATACTTCCCGGACCTGATGACATCGCAGAATTCGATGCCGATGCTCGCCAGAAGATCGAAAGCGGCATGTTTGCTGAGAAGCGCTACCTCATCCCCACCGCCGAAGTCTCGCTCACCAATATCTGCCGCGAGCAGATCGTCGACGGCGAGACTCTCCCCGTGCGCATGACTGCCGCAACGCCATGCTTCCGCTCGGAAGCGGGCAGTGCAGGGCGCGACACCAAGGGAATGATCCGCCAGCACCAGTTCATCAAGGTCGAGCTGGTCTCGATAACAAAGCCCGAGGACTCCGAAGC
>JBEAMJ010000086.1:0-47288 GCA_041166025.1 Pseudomonadota bacterium
ATGCCGGCCTGCTTGACGCACTGCCTCGCGGCCTGCCCATCAAGGCGCCGCCGCAACTCTTCTCCAAGATCGAGGACGCGCAGGTGGCCGACTGGACAGCCCGCTTCGGCGGCGGCTGACCCGGAGCTGAAATCCCGCATCCGCGGGCAGAAAAGCGCACGCATGACACCCGCACGCACCGCACCAGACGGCCTGGCTAGTCTCGCGGCAGGCGCGATCTGCGCCGCCACGCCCTGAGCTGACCAGGCGCACGCCATCGAGGATATCTCCTCCGGCCCCGCGGCGCAGGGATAGCGCCTGCGCGCTACTGCGCCACGTTCCGCAACTCGACCACCAAGTGCTCACGCGGCGCCACGTATGTGTTGAGCACCTTGAAGTTGAGCGCCAGCTTAGCCGGATCGGGAACATTCTTCATCAGCAGCGTGAACGTCGAGCCGGACTTGACCGTGAAAACGTGCCCCTCGTCATAGGCGTCGTTCGGCCCCAGATTCTCGATCAGGTAGTCGACCGGGCTGTCATTGATGATCCTCACGCCTTGCACGGTCGAGCGCGGCACGGCCTCGCCGACTTCCATCTTCAGCGTTGCGCGGACGACCGCTTCGACGTTCGCCTTCTTTCCAATGAGATTGTCATTGTAGACCGCGACGGTATCGCCCGCCCGCAGCGCCGCTTTGACGCCCTCAGGCGTTTCCGAACCCGTCAGCACCAGTGTCGCCGTGCGGTGCCCGCCTCCGGCAAGATCATACTCCCAGTCGATGAGCCCATGAATATCCGAGGTCCCGAGGATTGTGAGGTTGTTGTCGAGTGCGATCCTGAACGCCTCGTCCGACATGTCGGCCCCATTGGCCACCTCGATGCCATGCAGCAGGCCCGACCGGATGAATTCTGCATGCACAGGATCAAGCGTTGCGATCCCGCTGGGCGTCTGCGATGTCCAGTAGGGATGGTTCCAGAACGTGAACCCGCCCTGCGCCACTGCCGTCTTCAATTGCTCGCGCGCCGCATCAACCGCATTGAGCCCCGTCTTCGGAAGCATCGCGTTGGCGTCGGTGATGAAGACCGCATTCATGTGTCCCGGCAGGATGGTGAGCTTGGTGATCTCCGATCCGTTGATCACCATGAGCGGCGCCTTGCTGGCGCCCGTCGCATCCGGCTTCACCTTGGCCGCCTCGCTCGCGATCGCGAAGGCGCGGTTGCGATCGCGATGCGGGATGTCAGCCGACTTCGGCTGGTATTCGAGATGCTCCGACACCGCGAGTGCGAACAGACCATCGCGCTTGGCCTCCTCGACGCGCACATCGGGCCAAACGGCGCCATCGGAAAAGACGCTGTGCGTGTGCAGGTCCACCGCCAGCACCGACCGCCCGTCCTGAAGCTTCGGAAACACGATCCGCCGCGCCTCGGCAATCGCATCGCCATCATGCGCGCGAGCTGCGCCCGGAGCAAACAGCCCAAGCACAAGAAGCGAAACCATAAGCCTGCGCATTTTTCCCTCCAGGATGTTGTGCCGACATGCCGTGAACATGCAACAATCGAATGACCCCTTATCCGATTGCCTTAGAACTTGCATAAAGCCGCTCAATCGTTTCGCGCAATGCGGATTGGAGATCGTCCGCGATCAGTCCGGGACCCACGCGGCGGCCGGCGTCGCCATGCATCCAGACACCCGCGCACGCCGCATCAAAGGCATCCATGCCCTGCGCCAGCAATCCGCCGATGAGCCCGGCCAGCACGTCGCCCGACCCGGCCGTAGCCAGAAAAGGCGTTGCGTGCGTGTTGACCACTGCCCGCCCGTCCGGAGCGGCGATCACGGTATCGGGCCCCTTCAGAACGATCACGGCGCCAATGCGCCGGGCGCCCTCACGCGCCGCTTCTATCTTGTTCGAAGCCGCGCCCAAGACGCCGGGAAAGAGCCGTCCAAACTCACCCGTATGCGGCGTCAGCACGGCAGGCGCCTCCAGCAGGCCGCCCAACCTCTCACACTCGCCTGCGAATACCGTGATCGCGTCGGCGTCCAGCACCAGCGGGCAGTCCGCCTTGGCCAGCGCCTCTACATTCGCGCGAGTCCGGGCATCGACGCCGGCCGCCGGACCGATCACCACCACATGCATCTCGCTGGCAAGCGCGAGCAACTCATGCGTGTCTGCAAAGCTAGCCACCATGGGCGAGGCCACGGCCGATGCAACCACTATGAGCGCCGAAGGCGGGCAAAGCAGCCGCACCGTCCCTGCGCCCACCCGCAAGGCGGCCATCGCCGCAAGCCGTGCTGCGCCTGTGTTGGAAACGCCGCCCGTCACCACGCCAAGCCGCCCGCGCTTGTGCTTGTGTCCGCTGACCTGCGGCCAAGGATAGCGGTTGAGCCACAACTCTGGCCCGTTGAGATGCAGCAAGCCGCCGCCAGCGCGCTCGACAAAACCTGAAAATCCGATCTCAGCTGCGATAACCTCGCCGCACAACTCCATCGCCGGCGCCAGGACGTGCGCAGGCTTCAGGCAGCCGAACGTAACCGTGACGTCTGCCCGGATCGCTGGCCCGCTCAACGCGCCTGCGTCGCCGGTTACGCCCGAGGGCACGTCAATCGCCACCACCTTGGCGCCTGATGCATTCACCTGCTCCACAGCAAACACCGCCTCGCCCACCAGCGGTCGAGACAAGCCAGCGCCGAACAGTCCATCGAGCACGATATCCCCGGCATTCACGCGCATGTCTTCAAGCGGCTGGCGCGGCCCGGTCAACGCCGCCAGCGCCAGCTTTCCCTCCTCTGTCCGTTCAGCCGCCGGGGGCAGATCGAAGACCCCGACATCCCGTCCAAGGTCGCGCAGCCGCTGCGCCGCGACAAAGGCATCGCCCCCATTGTTGCCCGGCCCCGCCAGAACGATTACCCGCCCGTCCGGAAACTCAGCGTGCAAGACGTCGGCGCACGCCTGCCCCGCCTTCTGCATCAGCACCCAGAGCGATACGCCATGCTCCACCGCCATTCGTTCAGCGGCGCGAACCTGCTCACAGGTTAGGATCGCATTGGTCATCCCGCGACCCTAATGCACGCCCGTAAAGGCGCGAGCATTTTCTTGCCTGTCTTGGCGCTTGCGCGGGATGATCGTGCGGATACGTTCCACTTTCATCCTGTCGGGCGAAGGAAAATCCATTGACTGAAGCTGCGGCATCCACCGAGACCCCGACGCTAACCAAATCGCTGCGCTCGCGCCATGTCGCCATGATCTCCATCGGCGGCATCATCGGCGGCGGCCTGTTCGTCAATTCTATGGTCTACATCTCTGACATGGGCCCCGCCGTGATTGTCAGCTACCTGCTGACAGGCCTCATTGTGCTGTTCGTGATGCGCATGCTCGCCGAGATGGCGACGGTCAAGCATGGCGTGGGCTCGTGCACCGAATACGCCCGCCTCGCCATGGGTAACCTTGCCGGCTACAGCCTTGGGTGGATCTACTGGTACTTCTGGGTCATCGTGGTCGCCTACGAAGCCGTCGTTGGCGCCAAGATCGCCAGCCAATGGCTGCCCGGGATTCCACCCTGGGCGACGGGCCTTGCTCTCACCGCAATCCTCACCGGCTCAAACCTGATGTCGACGCGCTCCTATGGCGAGTTCGAGTTCTGGTTCTCCTCCATCAAGGTCGCGGCGATCATCGTCTTTATCCTCGTCGCCGGCGCTTATGCTCTTGGCCTCAATCCGAGCGGTGCGCCCACCTTCGGCAATCTCCTCAACGATGGGGGCTTTGCCCCCAAAGGATGGGATGTGGTGCTTGTCGGCGTCGTCTCGCTCGTCTTCACACTGGTCGGCGCCGAGATAACGACCGTCGCCGCAGCCGAATCCGAAGCTGGCGAGAAGATAATCGCCAAGCTCACCACAAACCTCATCATCCGGATGCTGCTGTTTTATGTCCTCTCGATCGCGCTCATCATGATGGTCGTCCCCTGGCGCGAGGTCGATGCTCAGCGTCAGGCGATGGTGATGTCGCCTTTCACCATGGCGCTCGAGAAGGTCGGACTTCCTGCAGCCCCGCAGATCATGGACGCCATCGTCCTGGTCGCTGTCCTGTCCTGTCTCAACTCCGGAATCTATGTCGGCTCGCGTGTCATGTTCGGCCTCGCAGCCAAGAAGGATGCGCCGCAATGGCTGGTGCAGGTTGATGGGCGCGGCGTTCCTTCTCGCGCCATCATCCTTGCCTCGCTGATCTCGATGGGATGCGTGGCGCTTGACGCCTTCTTTCCGAAGGAGCTGTTTTCCTTCCTGCTCAACGCCTCCGGCGCGCTGATGATCTTTGTCTATATCGGCGTCGTGCTCTCCCAGCTCATCCTGCGAACAAGGACCTCGCCAGAGCAGTTGCAGGTAAGGGCCTGGTTCCATCCCTGGGGTGGCTACCTTACGGCAGCAGCGATGGTGGCGGTCCTCTTCGCCATGGCGATCACGCCGTCGAAGCAGCCGGAATTCATTGCCTCCGTCATTCTCACCTCAGCCATTGTCGCGAGCTACTTCGTGTTCCGGCGGAGCGCCTAGCGAACCGCCGCTCCGCTACGTCACCACCGTCGCGGCTTCATCGCCCAGCTCCAGGACACGCAGTCGCCCTCCGACGCGCCCAAGCTTCGTTATCGAAGCATGCCCCGGCCGGAACACCACGACGCGTTCATCCCCGCTCAGAAGCCCAACCACGGCATTGATTGCAATGAAATGCGAAAACGCCGCCGTCTCGTCTGGAAGCCGGTCTACAGCGGCCAACACGCCTTGCCGCCACCTCTGTAGCTCCGATCCGGCCTCCGCCCAGGTCCCCGCCATCACCCCGCGCAGCCAGGCCGCCCGATCCTCGATCCCGCGCGGCGTTATGATCTCTCCGACACCGGTCTCGATTCGGGCATGCGTCTCCATCAGCTTCTCGAACTGCGCCGCCGTCTCCCGGCTGCGCGCCAGGGGGGAGGTAACCGCCCATTTTGCCCCTGCCCTGGCGAGGGATTCGGCCGCACTGAAGGCCTGTCGCACCCCGAGGTCCGTCAGCCCGGGATCTGGGTGCGCCCCATAAGCGCCTGCCGGCTCACCGTGTCGGATCAGGTAGATCATGCGCCGAAAGTCCCGCTTTCACTGGAGTTGGGCGTCCTATCACGAAGCTGCAGAACGCGCGCCTGTGGATAAGCCAAGGGGCGACCGCCTAACATTCACGCAGCAACGCACAAGAATCAGGCGCCCGTGGTCTGGACGCACGATCTTCAGGCGCCTGACCTACTCGGCGTCCACGCCTTCGTGCATGAGCGGGGTCGCTTTCCGGCGCCCGGGCGGTGCTTCAGGAGAATCCGCGATGAAGAAGATCGAGGCGATCATCAAGCCCTTCAAACTCGACGAGGTGAAGGAGGCGCTCCACGGCGTCGGCCTGCAGGGCATGACAGTCATCGAAGCCAAGGGATTCGGCCGCCAGCGCGGACACACGGAACTCTATCGCGGCGCCGAATACATCGTGGACTTCCTGCCCAAGCTGAAGATCGAGGTGGTGGTGTCCGATGCCCAGCTCGAAGCAGCCTTGGGCGCCATCACGAAGTCGGCGCACACTGGCAAGATCGGAGATGGGAAGATATTCGTCTCTGAAATCACCGAGGTCATCCGCATCCGCACGGGCGAGACGGGCGACCAGGCGATCTAGGTCTGATCGGCAATTTCAATAAATGGATCGGCCCGTGACAGGGCCGGGGCGAAACGGAGGGACGAAGTGTCCGACGCAATCTTCAAGACGATTAAAGAAAAAGACGTCCAGTACGTCGACCTGCGCTTCACAGACATGCGCGGGAAGATGCAGCACGTGACATTCGACCTGTCCATGGTCGACAAGAGCCTGTTCGTCGACGGCACGATGTTCGACGGCTCCTCCATCGCCGGTTGGAAGGCGATCAACGAGTCCGACATGCTGCTGATGCCGGATCCTTCCTCGGCGCGCATCGATCCGTTCTTCCAGAACACGACGCTCGCCATCATGTGCGACATCCTCAATCCGAACGACAACACGCCGTACAACCGCGATCCGCGCACGATGGCGAAGAAGGCGGAGACTTTCCTCAAGTCCTCGGGCGTCGGCGATACGGCCTACTTTGGACCGGAAGCCGAGTTCTTTGTGTTCTCGGACGTGCGCTGGAACACCGATCCCAACAAGACGGGTTATGAGTTCGACGATCCGGAACTGCCGTTCAATACTGGCAAGTCCTACGAAGGCGGCAATATGGGCCATCGTCCGGGCCCCAAGGGCGGCTATTTCCCCGTGCCCCCGGTCGACTCGCTGCAGGACATGCGCTCAGAAATGCTCACGCTGATGGCGGAGATGGGCCTCGCCCCTGAAAAGCACCACCACGAAGTCGCACCGGCCCAGCATGAACTCGGCATGAAGTTCAACACGCTGGTGAACATGGCCGACAACATGCAGCTCTATAAGTACATCGTGCACAACGTGGCGCACTCGTACGGCAAGACCGCCACTTTCATGCCGAAACCGTACTACAAGGACAATGGCTCGGGCATGCACGTGCACCAGTCGATCTGGCGCGATGGCAATCCGCTCTTCGCCGGCGACAAGTATGCCGACCTCAGCCAGGAATGCCTCTGGTACATCGGCGGCATCATCAAGCACGCCAAGGCGATCAACGCCCTGTCGAACGCCACGACCAACTCCTACAAGCGCCTCGTCCCCGGTTACGAAGCCCCGGTGCTGCTGGCCTATTCAGCCCGCAACCGCTCGGCCTCGGTCCGCATTCCATGGACGCCATCGCCTAAGGGCAAGCGTATCGAGGTTCGCTTCCCCGACCCGGCGTCGAACCCGTATCTCACCTTCACGGCGCTGATGATGGCTGGCCTCGACGGCATCCTGAAAAAGATCGATCCGGGTCCGTCGATGGACAAGGACCTTTACTCGCTTCCGCCGGAAGAGCTGAAGAACATCCCCACCGTGTGCGGCTCGCTGCGTCAGGCGCTCGAAAGCCTTGATGCCGACCGCGGCTTCCTCAAGGCCGGCGGCGTCATGGACGATGACTTCATTGACGCCTACATCGACCTCAAGATGGAAGAGGTTCTCCGCATGGAAACCCACCCGCACCCGGTCGAATTCGATATGTACTACAAGTCCTGATCAGGACTTCTGTTTGCCGGGGGCAAAGGCGGCGTCGGGGGGAACCTGACGCCGCTTTCTTTTTCGGGCCGGCCTGGTGAACGGCGTGATGCCGGCTCCCTACGGGGCCGCCACAACCCCCCACCCGCATCATCATGCGCGGTAGCGAAATCCACATGCCACCCGCACGCCGCGAATAGCCCCGCGCAAACACGCGCCGCTTCTGCCGCAGTATCCACGTTGAGATAGCATGTCGCCCGCTCGTGGAAATCCGTGTGCCACGCACACACGCGCACTTTCCCGGTAGGCGCCACGATCGAGCCCGCAAGCGTGCGATCAAATGTGATCCCGTGCGTTGCAATCAATGGGTCCTTCACCCATCCGACCCACCAGTCGCGATAGCCGGCGAGGTCCGGCAGCGGCGTCACACCCACGCCATCCGAGCAGGTCCGCCCATCGCCGGATCGCTGGTGGTGGACGAGCCGTCCTCGATGCACCCGGCCAGTATCTGTTCGAAAATTCCTACCTTCACCTTGAGATCGTACCAGCCACTTGTGGGAGCAAAATCCCAGACGAACTCCCGCGCTTGCGCAGGTGGGATCTCGGCGGAATGAATGACGTGGATCTTCTCCTCATATGCGCCCGGCCTCGCAGTCACGAATTGCGTCTGGCCGCTGACATTCAACAGTTTCAGGCGCGCCTTCCGCCCGACCGCCGCGAACGCCAGCGACACGCCTGCTTCCTCGCCGCGATAGCGCCGATGGAACCCGTTGGGCCCCAAGACGAAAAGATCGTACGCCCCTGCCGGCCATTCGCTGGCCAGCGTCTTCCGTGCTTCCACGGTGTAGCGCCGTGGCGGATCGTCCGGTCGCTTCAAATCATAGACATGAAACACAGCGCCTGACGATCCGCGATTGACGAACTCCAGCTTGACGGTGATCCCGGCAACAAGCGCGACATCGAATGCATATGGCAAGGCGCGCGCGCGCCGCACGCCCATCGCCTGCACCGGCGGCACAACATCGCCCGGCGTCGGCGGCGTCGTGCGCTTGGCCAGCGTCGCGGCGCGCTGCGCCGTCTCCAGCGTCTCTGGCAAAACCGCCACCGCCGCATTCGGCGTCCTGAAGTCGAAGCAGCTCGTCAGGTCGCCGCACACCGCACGTCGCCACGCAGAAATATTCGGCTCCATGACGCCAAAGCGCTTCTCGAGAAAGCGGATGACGGATGTGTGGTCGAACACTTCCGAATTCACGAACCCGCCGCGCGAGAAAGGCGAGACCACATACAATGGCACGCGCGGGCCCAACCCGTACGGCCGCCCCATCAGGTCATCGCGCTCCGACTTCTTCTCGCTCTCGGCCCGCACCGTGTGATACTCACCGGCCGTGTCCACGGTCGATCCACCGAGCATCCGGCCGTCCGCATCCTTGGAGGGCGGCGCCGGAGGCGGCACGTGATCGAAGAACCCGTCATTCTCGTCGAAATTGATCAAGAGAACCGTCTTCGCCCACAGCTCGGGATTGGCCGTCAACGCATCCAGCACGCGCGCGATATAGTCCGCCCCCTGCGCCGGACTCGACGGCCCGGGATGCTCCGAATCCGCCGCAGGCGAGATCACCCACGATACCTGCGGCAACGTCCCCGCCTTCACATCGCTGAGCAGCACATCGAGGTGCTGCGTCGCCAGACCCTTCGCAGCCAGCGCCGGATTACCCGTGCCCGCGAGACTAGCGCGAAACGCCTTGAAGCCAACAAGCGGGTTGTCGCCAAAGTTATCCGCCATGTCTTCGTAGATCTTCCAGCTTATCCCCGCCGCCTCCAGCCGCTCGGGATAAGTCGTCCAAGTGTAGGGCGTCTTCGCCTCGGGCTGCTTGTCCGGCAGCGTGTCGTGCGAGTTGGAGATCGAAGGCCCGCCCCGCGTCCCCGCGCCGTCATTGGTACCAGTCCAAAGGAAGAGCCGGTTCGTATTGGTGCCGCCGGTGAACGAGCAGTGATAGGCGTCACATATCGTGAACGCATTGGCGAGCGCCCACTGGAAGGGAATATCCGCTTGCTCGTAATGACCCATCGCATGCGGATGCTTCTGATCGGGCCAGTT
The DNA here is from genome assembly GCA_041166025.1 of Pseudomonadota bacterium. GTDB lineage: Bacteria > Pseudomonadota > Alphaproteobacteria > Caulobacterales > Hyphomonadaceae > UBA7672. The sequence continues at coordinate 9,193 of JBEAMJ010000086.1, forward strand.
GGTCATCCGCCCATGGTCCCAGGCATACTGCGCATCCGCCCACGAATGCGGTGTGCCCTCCATCCGCATGTGCGCGAACGTCTGCTGCGTGTTGAGCGGGAACGGCGCAATCGCCGGCGGCGCTGACTTCGTATGTCCCTGCGCCCACACCGTACGCCCGCCCGAAAGCGGAATCGGGAACCGGTCCCCGAACCCGCGGACGCCATTCATCGTCCCGAAGTAGTGGTCGAACGACCGGTTCTCCTGCATCAGGATCACCACGTGCTCGACGTCCTGGATCGTACCCGTCACGGACTTGGCCTCGATCGCCCATGCCCTCTGGATAGCCGCCGGTAATGCCAGCGAAGCCGCGCCAAGCGCCAGAAGTCTGCGTCGATCAATCTGTGTCATGCCGGTGACGCTATCGCTTCCCCGTGACATGGTCATGTCCTTCTCGCACGAACCGGCTTTCCGTTTGGGAAAGCCTCGTTAGGGTCATCCGATGCGAGTCTTGTTCCCTCTCCTTGTCAGCCTGGGCCTTTCCGCCTGCGCCTCCCTCTCGGACCGCGCTCGCGAACAGCTTGACGCGCCCGGCCTCGAAGGCACGCGCTGGGGCCTCGTTGTCACCACGCTCGACGGCCGCGAACTGATCGCTATCAACCCGGACCAGCGCTTCCTTCCTGCCTCCAACACAAAGCTCTTCACCGTCGCCGCCGCCTTTCACACGCTCGGCGAGATGACCCAACCCGACCCCGCACGCGGCACATCGCTCCGCCTCATCACGGCTGACGGCGCGGCCCCCACGCTTTTCCTGGTCGGCGCCGGCGACGCCACGCTGATCGATGCACCCGACTGCCAGCGCAACTGTCTCTCCTCGCTGGCCGACGCCGTCATCTCGAACGGCATCACCGAAGTCGAAACCATCGTCGCCGATGAGACGCTCTATCCGCGCGAACCCTGGCCGCCGGGCTGGAGCATCGATGATATCGTCACCCGCTCGGGTGAGCCCGTTTCGGCGCTGACCGTCAATAGCAACGAGATCATCCTTGACGTTACGCCTGGCCCACAGGTCGGCGCGCCCGCAGACATCGTCTACCGCTCGTCCCCCGAACTCTACGATATCGACAATCATGTCGAGACCATCGCCAGCGACGCCGAACTGGCAACCCTCGTGCTCGCCGAGCGGATCCCTGGCGACACTTCTGTTCGCGTCTATGGCCGCATCAAGGCTGGCGCGCCGCAGCTGGATTTGCCTGTCGCCGTGCATGACCCTGCCTGGGCGGCCGCCATGCGACTCGCCGCCCTGCTCGAAGCACGCGGGGTTCCGGTGACGGACGGCATCGAGGCGCGCTATCGGCCGCTGAAGCTGTTCGACACGACCGCCACCGAATTCACAGCCTCCCGCCCCGGCGTGGAGATCGCACGTCTCGTTCCGCCGCCGCTCATCGAGAACGTGACCTTCCTCAACAAGCAGAGCCAGAACCTCCACGCCGAACTCCTGCTGCGCCGTATCGGACTCGAAACCGGCGACGGCTCGCGTGAAGCCGGCCTTGCCGCGATCGAAACGATGCTCGCAGAGCTTGCCGTGGAGCGCTGGAGCTGGGATCTGTGGGACGGGTCGGGCATGTCCGTCTACAACCGGGTGACCCCGCGCACCGTTGCTACCCTCCTGCGCTGGACTGCGCAACAGTCATGGGCCGACGCCTTCCGCAGCACGCTGCCCGTCGGCGGCGTCGACGGGACGCTACGCCGACGGTTTGCGGGCACCAGTCTTGAGGGGCGTATCTACGCCAAGACGGGAACGCTGCTCGGGACGAGCGCGCTTTCGGGGTTCATGCTCACGAAGAGCGGCCAGACGCTGGTCTTCTCCGCCTACGCCAACGACCGGCCTTCCGCCGCCGGCTCAGCGACCGCTGCGCTCGATGCCACACTCCTTTCCATATCGGAAATGAACTAGGCGGAACTGCTGTGTTTCAATCGAGCGTCCGGCAAACCTGTCATGGTAAACAGGCCGCATGCCTCGCCTTCGCACTGCCATCACCGCAATTGCAGCCCTCGCTTCGGCGGCCTGCGCCTCGATGCCGACGCCCTCGGAGCGGCAAATCGCCGACGCCTGCCTCCTGCTGCAGGACAACCGCCATTGGCATGAAGCCCTGCGCGACACCGCCCGCAACTGGGGCGCGCCCATGGGCTTCCAGCTCGCCATCATCCGGCAGGAAAGCAGTTTCAAGCACGACGCGCGACCGCCCCGCGGGGAACGCCAGTGGTTCGGCCTCCTCGAAGGCGATTATATCTCTTCCGCTCACGGCTACAGCCAGGCGCTCGATTCGACCTGGGAAATGTACAAGGCGGCCACCGGCAAATGGGGCGCAAGCCGCAACAGCTTCCGGGACTCCAGCGACTTCATCGGCTGGTACTTTGCCAGCACGGGCAAGCGTACCGGCCTTGGCCAATATGACTATCGGTCCCACTATCTGGCCTACCACGAGGGCGCCGGCGGCTATCTCAAGGGCACGTGGAAGTCCAAGCGCTGGCTGATCGACACTGCCGCCCGGGTCGCGTCGCAGGCAGCGCAATACGAACAGCAGATCGCCCGCTGCGACGCCCTGAAGCCCAAATTCCTCGGACTGTTCTGACCACTCACCCTCAACCGAACAGCCGGCGCTCGATCAGCTCGCGTTTTCTTGCGTCAACGCCGAGTTCGTCGCGCAGGTAACCCTCGACACCCCCATTGCGCTGCTCGATCACGGTCAACGAGCGCTCCAGAAACTCCGGCGATACGCCCATGATGACCCGCATCGTCTCCATCGTCGGCGCCCGGCCGAACTGCTGCAGGATCGCCTCTCGCCAGGTTGCGCCGTGTTGCTCGAACCGGCCGGACGCGTTGGTCAGCATGTAGTCGGCAACGATGTCGTCGTGGTGTACCCCCGCCAGCAAGTGGGTCAGCGCAACCACCAGACCCGTGCGGTCCTTGCCCGCGGCGCAATGCACGACCAGTGCACCGTCCGTTCGCGCCAGCGCATCGAAGTAGCGCGTGAAGAGGTCAATCAGGCGCGGCAGATGCGGCGCCTCGGCGTAGTAACGCAGCAGAAAATGCCGATAGCTGTCCGCCTCCATGTCCCAGCTCGCCATGAACTGATCCCAGCTCTCGGCGCCCTCGTCTGGATCATGGTTCTCGATCACCTGCGCGGCGAACCCCTCCCACCGCTTCGATGGCGACCTTTCCCGTTCCTGCGGCCGCCGGAGATCGATCACCGCCGCTATGCCCATATCGCGTAGCCGCAGCAGATCAGATTCTGTCGCCAGAGCGTGGTTCGCGGATCTGAAGAACCGCCCGGACGCAATTCGGCGGCTGCCGGCCTGATAGCCGCCGAAATCGCGAAAATTCGTGAGCCCCTCGAAGGCATGCAGGCGGGTCGCATCAGTCATGACGGCGCACCTAGGCGAAGTTGGCGCCCTCGTCCACCCGGTGCGTCAGTCCGGCGCTTTCAGGTCAAGCACCAACAGGGGATCAAGCCAGATATCTGTGCCACGATCATCGGACAGAACGTTGCGGAACTTGATCGCCCAGTGCAGGTGCGGCCCCGTCACCCGCCCCGTCGCACCTGAAAGTCCGAGCATCTGGCCTTGCGCAACGGTCTCGCCATCCTTCACGTCCACGCGGCTCATGTGCATCGTGATGGAGACGAGACCGCGTCCCAGGTCAAGGAACACCGCCCCACCCTCGTAGAAGAGATCCGGATCGGCGAGCAGCACGGTCCCCGCCATCGGCGCCCGGATCTCCGTGCCGGTCGGGATGGCGATGTCCTGCCCGTTATGGACGCTGGTACGTCCCTCGCAGTCCTTGGTCTTCGGGACATAGGTCCGCGTCACGCCAAACGCGCTTGAGTAAGGGCCATCCGCGGGCTTCACGAGCGCTACCGGCGCCATCGGCGGATGGAAGGCCTTCATGGCCTTGTCCTTGCGGACCCACGACACCTCCGCGTGTCGCTGGTCCGCGGGCGATTGTGGCGCGATGCGGGCACACTCCATCTCGAACCTCGAGACCGTGTCCTTGCGGGGAAGAACCTCGACCTCGGTCGAGGTCTCAACGGCGGTCGGCGGCGTCTCCGCAATCACCGGCGGCCGGATGGCGATCTTCGCGGGCGACGGCTGGTCGCGCGGCAAGCCAATCACGACTGAACCGCCGACATCAGCGATCGCTATTGGCGCACCATCGAGCGTCACAACGCCACCCGGCAGGGTCTGGCAAAGCACCGCGCCGCCCTGCTTTGCTGGACCTCCGCACGCGATGACAGGCTGAGGGCGTTCGGGCTCTGGCGCTGATGACGCCTCCGACGACGCTGCTTCCGGCGTCGAAACGGCAGCGACGGGCGGCCTCACGTCTGCAGCTGGAGGCGGCGCGGCGGCAGGCGGGCTCTGGGCAATAGCCGGCGCAGTGGGCCCCGCACATGCGGCGAGCAGCCCGGCAAAAAGCGCAATGACTATTCCCGACCGGTTAGCTGCTTCCATCTCGTCAACGCTGTCTCCGCGTCGAAATAGGCTTCCTGTGCATCTACATTCCAATAGCGCAGGTCCTCCAACGCGATCCGGCGCCGGGTCACGGCGCACATAACGAACCGGCCAGCCTTCAGCACCTCGAAATCGTTGTCGAGATAGCGGAGCTTGGCTTCGCCGGGGAGAGAACCTTGGGTAAATGCGTCCATCGCTGCTATATGCATGCTTTGGCCGGCAAAGTTAAGGCCATCGACGGCTAACCGATGCCGACAGTTTCCTGCACGACACGATTCCGACCGCTGGATTTTGCCCGGTAAAGCGCGTCGTCTGCGCGCTGCAGCAGCGTATCGATCGTGTCATCCGGCGCAACGGTCGCCACACCGCCCGACATCGTGATCCGCAGCTCGTCGCCACGATTGATGCGGAAACCGTCCTCACACATGATCAGCCTCAAGCGCTCCCCAGCGGCCTGCGCCAGGGCATGGCTGGTGTCGGGCATGATCACGACAAACTCCTCCCCGCCATAGCGGCAGGCCAGATCGGTCGGGCGGATGTTCTCGCGCAGGCGGCGACCGAACTCGCGCAAGACATCATCGCCTGCGCCGTGGCCGTGAATGTCGTTCACGCGCTTGAAGTGATCGATGTCACAAAGGAGGATCGACACCGGATCGCCGCCCATGAGCGAGCGCTTCACGAAGCTCTCGAGCTGAACCCGCATATACCGCCGGTTGTGCAGGCCTGTAAGCTGGTCAATAACCGCCAGTTCCATGGACTGGTCGAGACGCGCGCGCAGGGCGTCGAGATAACGCTTCTTGCGCACCTGTGTCTTCACACGCGCCGACAGCTCCTCGCTGTCGATGGGCTTGATCACGATATCCGAAGCGCCAAGGTCCAGCGCGCGTACAGCCTTCTTCTCGTCGTCCGGCTCGGCAACGACCAGGATCGGCAGGTCTCGTGTCGATTCCAGCGACCGGAAGTAGGCGCACAGGCGCAACCCATCGAGCTTCTCGTTCGAAAGCGACACGATCATCAGGTCGACCATCGAGCCGGATATGCCAAGCTGGCTCGCTTCGGCATGGCTGATCGGCCGGTGCAAGCCCTCAAGATAGCGACAGATGCGGCGCGCCTGACGCTCATTCTCGTCGACCACCAGAATACGCGCAGGTTCGCTCGCGCGGCCCGAGCTGACGATGTCAACCGCGCCCATGCGCTTGCCTGACGCCTCGCGCTTGCGCAGCTCGTCGGCGACCATCTTGTACTTGGTAAGCGCACGCACGCGGGATAGCAGATGCAGATCGCTTACCGGCTTGGTGAGAAAGTCATCCGCTCCCGCGCCAAGGCCCCGCAACCTGTCTTCGCGCTCGTTCAGCGCCGTCACCAGAACGATCGGAATATGCTCCGAGCGTGGATCGGTCTTGAGCTTGCGACAGGCGTCGATCCCGTTGAGCTTCGGCATCATGATGTCCATCAGGATGACGTCGGGCTCCTCGGCCAGCGCCTTCTCCACGCCGTCCTCGCCGTCCACCGCCGTGATGACGTGGAAGTACTCGCTCTTCAGCTTGTCTGATAGCAGCTTGCGATTCTGCTCGATGTCGTCGACGACGAGAACCCGCGCGCTCATCTCGCCGGTCTCCGCGCCGAGGGCTGGGCAGCGCCGCGCCCCGGCTGCCCGGGCCCACGCGGACCCGTAAGCTTTTTCACCTCATTGATGAAGGCGCCCATCTGGATCGGCTTGGACATGTAGGCCTCACAGCCCGCTTCGCGCACCAGCCTTTCGTCCTGACGCATTGCAAAGGCAGTGACCGCCATGATGGGAATGTCGCGGATTGTCGTGTCGTCCTTGATCCAGCGCGTCAGATCAAGGCCAGACACCTCCGGCAGCTGGATGTCCATGATGATGAGATCTGGGCGGTGTTCGCGCGCAAGGTCGACAGCCTTGAGCCCGTCGCGGCTTTCGACGGTCTGAAAGCCGAAGGCGTCCAGCAGGTCGCAGAAGAGCTTCATGTTGAGCTCATTGTCTTCGACCACGAGGACTTTCTTGGCGGGAGGCGACGCCATCAGGTCTCACGCAAGGGGACAGGCCGGGCTGATTCCCGGCTTGTAGCCTGCCTTTGGTAGACCTGAGAGTATTAACCGCCGATTTTCAACTGCAGTTGGCAGGACGACGTGTTAAGCCTGCCCAATCGAGAAAACTGTTGGTGGCACAACCACTTCCAGCAGGAACTGACCTTGTCGACCAGGCTTTCCACAAGCACAGGGCATTTACAGTCGGCCTGCCGGGACTGCCTCCAGACCTGGCAGGGCGCTGGCGACGGGTGCCCGCACTGTGGATCAGTACGGATCGTCTCGCATTCGAACCTGTTTGACTTGAGCATCGGCCACATCGACTGCGACGCCTTCTACGCCTCCATTGAAAAGCGGGACAGGCCGGAACTTGCCAGCCTTCCGGTGATCGTGGGCGGCGGCAAGCGCGGCGTGGTTTCCACATGCTGCTACGTCGCCCGCACCTATGGCGTGCGGTCCGCCATGCCGATGTTCAAGGCCTTGAAGCTTTGCCCTGGCGCGACCGTCATCAGAGGCCGCATGGAGCTGTACGTTCAGGAGGGCCGCCGCATTCGCGCGATGATGCAGGCGCTGACGCCACTTGTCGAACCGGTTTCCATCGACGAGGCCTATCTCGACCTGTCGGGAACAGAGGCACTTCACCAGGCTCCGCCTGCTATCACCCTGATGAAGCTGCAGCAGCAGGTCGAAAGGGAGCTGGGCCTGACAATCTCTGTCGGCCTTGCCAGCAACAAGTTCCTCGCCAAGACCGCCAGCGAGGCTGACAAGCCGCGCGGCTTCTTCTGTCTCTCGCTGGCCGAGGCGCCGGTCTACCTCGCGGACAAATCGGTCCGCATAATCGGCGGCGTCGGCGCGCAGTTGGAGAAAAAACTCAATGCCGATGGCATCCGGACCGTGGCGGACGTGCAGAAGATCGATGTGAAAACGCTGATCCGCCGTTATGGCGAAACCGGACTGTGGCTTCACAACTGCGCCTTCGGCCGGCACGAGCGCAAGGTGGATCCGGCTGGTGAGCGCAAAAGCGTATCATCGGAGACAACGTTCAACGACGACATCTCGGACGCGAAGCAGCTCGAAGACATCCTCTGGCGTCTCAGCGAGCGCACAGCCGACCGCGCCAAACAGTCCGGCGTCGAAGGTCGTGTGGTGACGGTCAAGCTCAAGACGCATGACTTCAGGAGCTTCACCCGCCGCGTCTCGCTGAGCGAGCCAACACAACTCGCACAAACAATCTTCCGCGCCGCCAAACCCATTCTGTCACGCGAAGCTCTCGGCCAGCGCTATCGCCTGCTGGGCGTTGGGATTTCCGATCTCGTCGATGCCAAGGCCGACGCGCTGGACCTCGCCGACCCGAAATCGCTGAAGCGCGCAAAGGCCGAGCGCGCGTCCGACAAGGCCCGGGAGCGCTTTGGCGACGCTGCCGTCATGACCGGTCGCGGCGTCCGCATCGAGCTGGAACGGAAGAAAGACTGATGCGGATCGAGGAAAGCTTTCGCGCAACTGTCTGGACGCAGGCCAGCACAGGCGCATGGCATTTCGTGACCCTGCCCGCCGACCTCTCCCAGCGCATTCGCACGCTGACAACCGGCCTTCGCGAACCGTTCGGATCGTTCCGTGTGCAAGCCTTCACGGGGCGCACGGACTGGGAAACATCCTTGTTCGCGGATAACAGGCGTGGCGCGTTCCTGTTGCCCGTAAAGGCCGAGGTCCGTCGTCGAGAGCGAATAACGGTCGGCGACACGATTGAAATACGGCTCACGCTGGGGTTCTGATTGCGCGCCCCGTCCGCTTTGCGTCGCCGAACGGTTGGCAATTGCGCTAACCTCCCCCTACAACGCCTCCAAACGAGGAGACATACATGTCCGTTCTTGAGCGCTTGAGAGCTGCTGGCGTCACCCTGCCCGATGCGCGTCCGCCGGTTGCCAACTACGTCCCTTTCGTCATTACCGGCAATCTGCTCTTCATTTCAGGTCAGGTCAGCATCACCCCGGATGGCCTCATCAGGGGCCGCCTGGGTGAAGACGTGACGCTCGAACAGGGTCAGCACGCCGCGCGCGCGTGCGCCGTCAATCTCATCGCCCAGATGAAGTCCGCCCTCGGCGACCTTGAGCGCGTCACGCGCATTGTGAAACTAGGCGGCTTTGTCAATGCAGCAGGCGACTTCGTCGATATTCCCAAAGTCGTCAACGGATGCTCGGACCTGATGGTCGAAGCCTTTGGCGAGAAGGGCCGCCACGCCCGTTCAGCCGTCGCCTGCCCGGTCCTGCCCATGGGCGCTGCGGTGGAAGTGGACGCCGTCGTCGAGTTCGCCTGACGATCCAATGGCCGACCGGTTCTTCGATGTCGCGGACTTCGCCTATGCCCATCGCGGGCTGTGGGACGCTGCAACGCCTGAAAATTCGCTTGCTGCCTTCAAGGCCGCAGCACAGGCTGGCGTCGGCGTCGAACTGGATGTTCGGTTGAGCGCCGACGGCCTGCCGGTTGTTTTTCACGACGCAGACCTGCAGCGCATGTGCAGCAACCGCGAGCGCATCGCTCGCCTCACCTTTGCCGAACTCGACCGCTGGCGCCTGCCTGACGGCTCCTCGATACCGACCCTTTCTTCGGTCCTCGACGTCCTTGAAGGTCTGCCGGTGCTGATCGAGATCAAGGTCGATGGCCTCGCACGCGACATTGCCGAGCGCGTGGCGGAGGTGATTGCGGAACGCGACGGTCCAGTGGCCGTCATGAGCTTTGACGAGCCCACCGTCGCCAGGCTGTGCCGGCTGGTCTCTGATCGGCCTATTGGTCTTCTGTGCATCGCTGACAACCAGGTGGAGGAGGACCTGATGGCCAAGGCCGCAACGGCCAGAGGGCTTGGTTGCGACTACATCGCCCCGCACCACTCCGTGCTCGCATCGATCGCGTCGGCCTCCGGCGGGTTGCCCCTCGTCACGTGGACTATCCGGACGCACGCAGAACTCCAGCTCGCCCGCGACTACAAAGCCGCCCCGATCTTCGAGGGTCTTGCAGCCTCACAGCTCGCCGCCCTCGCCTTATCTGCCGGAAGACCGATATAGTCGCGACGCAGACCCAGCCTGAGGCGCTCTTGGCCGACGATTCCGCAGATCGGATTGAACTCACCCTGTCGGTTGCCGAAGGGATGGCGGACCTCGATCGCGATGCGTGGAACGCCGTTGCAAACCCGCCCGGCGAACGCCATGACCCTTTTCTGGACTGGGACTTTCTTGAGGCGGTTGAGTCCTCCGGCTGCGCGACGCCGCAGACTGGCTGGACCCCGCAGCACGTCCTTGCTCATGGCCCGGATGGCAAGCTGGTTGGCGCTGCGCCCGTTTATCTGAAGATGCACTCGCGCGGCGAGTTCGTCTTCGATCACGCATGGGCGGATGCCCTGCACCGCGCCGGTGGCCGCTATTACCCGAAGCTGCTCTGCGCAGTGCCCTTTACTCCCGTGACCGGCCGCCGCCTGCTGGCGCACGGCCCGCATGCGCCCAGCATCAGGCGCGCCCTTGCTGGCGCAATCATCGAAGTCTGCCAGCGGCGCCGGGCCTCATCTGCACATTTCAACTTCCTCGATGAATCAACCTGGGACACGCTTGGCAAGGCGGGCTTGCTGCTGCGTCAAGACCAGCAGTTTCACTGGCTCAACCGTAGCTACGCGACCTTCGACGATTTTCTGGCGGCGCTTGCCTCGCGCAAGCGCAAGATGGTGCGCCGCGAACGCCGCGATGCCCAATGTGGTCTCAAGATCGTCCGCCTCACCGGCCCCGACCTGACGGAGGCTCACTGGGACGCGTTTTTCGACTTCTACATGGACACCGGCGGTCGCAAGTGGGGAGCTCCCTATCTCAACCGGGCCTTTTTCCGGCTGCTTCACCAGCGACTGGCCGACAACTGCCTGCTTGTCCTGGCGCTGGAGAACGGCCAACCGATCGCAGGAGCGCTCAACCTCATTGGCTCCGACACGCTCTACGGCCGCTACTGGGGCAGGAGCGTCGATCGACCCTTTCTTCATTTCGAGATCTGCTACTATCAGGCGATTGAGTTCGCCATCGAACGTGGACTGACCTGCGTCGAGGCGGGCGCACAGGGCGAACACAAGCTTGCACGCGGCTACGAGCCTCGACTTACCCGCTCAGCCCACTGGATCGCCCACAGCGGATTACGCAGCGCAGTCGCGAACTATCTCGACTCCGAGCGCGCGGCGGTCGAGGAAGGGCTTGAGCACCTGCAGGCTTGGTCCCCATTCCGGAGAGACCTCTTGCAGGAACGCCTTGCGGACAATGACGAGGAGGGCTTCTGATGAGCCTGGACGGGACCTATGACAGCTCCAACATCTTCGCCAAGATCCTGCGCGGCGAGGCGCCATGCGTGAAAATCTTCGAGGACGACCACGTTCTCGCTTTCATGGACATCTTCCCGCAGAGTCAGGGCCACTGCCTCGTCGTGCCGAAGCACGTCACGGCGCGCAATCTGATTGATCTTCCTCCTCAGCGCCTGGGCGCCCTGTTCGGCGCCGTGCAGAAGCTGACCAGCGCCGTTGTGAAGGCGCTCGGCTGCGACGGCGTCATTGTCACGCAATTCAATGGTGCGCCTGCAGGGCAGACCGTGTTCCACCTCCATGTCCACGTCATCCCGCGCTACACGAACCTCCCCCTCCAGCCGCACCATGGCGGAAAACCCGCTGACGCTGCCGTTCTCCGTGAACAGGCAGCGAGGATTGCAGCAGCGCTGTGAAGAGCGAAAACTACTCCGCGGCCCGCGCGCGGATCTGGTCGAGTGTGATCTTCCCGCGCACCAGCAACGAATAGTCGTCGGCCAGCGTGCCGGTGATGTTGCCCGGCTTGTAGTGATGCCCGGCCATCTCCGCCACGGGCGTCACCTCCGCCGCCGAGCCTGTGATGAAGCACTCGGAGAAGCTCGGCAGCTCCTCCGGCGTGATGTGCCGCTCGATCACCTCGAAGCCGCGCGCCCGCGCCAGCTCGATGACGGTCTGCCGGGTCAGGCCGTTAAGGAAACAGTCTGGCGTCGGCGTGTGGATCGCGCCGTCGCGGATCAGGAACACGTTCGCCCCGGTCAGCTCCGCGACATAGCCGCGATAGTCGAGCATCAGCGCGTCAGCAAAGCCCTCGGCTTCCGCCTTGTGCTTCGACATGGTGCAGATCATGTAGAGGCCTGCTGCTTTCGCCGCCGACGGGATCGTGTCGGGCGATGGCCTCTTCCAGTCCGACATGGTGACGCGGATGCCCTTGTTCTTGTCCGCGAAGTAGTTGCCCCAGTGCCAGACGGCCACGCAGGTGCGGATCGAGGCCTGCTGGGCCGAGACGCCCATCATTTCGGATCCACGCCAGGAAAAGGCGCGAACGTAGCAATCCGACAACCCGTTCCGGGCCATCACCTCGAGCTTGATCTGGTCCAGCTCCGAGACTGGCACGGGACATTTGTAGCCCACCAGTTCGGCCGACTTGTGCAATCGTTTGGAATGATCCGTCGACCGGAACACCTTGCCCTCATAGGCGCGCTCGCCTTCGAAAACACATGAGCCATAGTGGAGGCTATGGGTAAGGACGTGGATCCGGGCTTCCCTCCACGGGGTCATTACACCGTCCAGCCAGATCCAGCCGTCACGGTCGTCATAAGGGACAAAGTTTGTGGAAGGGGCAGCCATCTCGATCGTCCTTGGAAGACGCGCCTTACCGGGTTTAGCTTGAGTTTCGCGTCTTGCTCTTTCATTGTCCGGTCGTGGCCATGCCTGTCAACCGACCCGTCGCCTCGCCCGTTCCGCCGCTGGCGCCCTCAGCCAGCGGCGAGGCAAGGGCTTACCTGCGCGACCAGGACCTGAACGAGGGCGCCGCGCTGATCCGCGCAGCAGCGCGTCGCCTTGCCGCGCTGGCGGAAACCGCAGGGGCGGCCGCGCGCATATCTGCGCCCGAGATGGATGTGCTGCAGGAAGTCTTCGACCTCGGTCCGATGGATGTCGGTGAACTGCGCGCCCGCCTGGCCGCGCCCAAGCAGTCGCTGGCGCGCAACCTCAACCAGCTTGAAGGACGCGGCTATGTCACGCGTGAGACTGACCCGGCCGACAGGCGCCGCCGCCTCGTCACGCTAACGCCCGCCGGCCTCGCCTTCTCGCGAGACGCAACCGAGCGCCGCCGCGCCGCTTTGCGCCAGGCGTTCCTCTCAACCGGCCCCGACGCCGTGGCGAGCGCGCGGCGAATGCTCTCCGATCTCGTGCGCATGAGGGGCGAATCTTGAACGTCCATCACGCGCATATCCTGGCCGTCGATGACGATGACCGGCTTCGCGAGCTGCTGAAGCGCTTCCTTGCCCGCGAAGGCCACGATGTTACTACCGCGAAGGACGCGGCCTCCGCGCGCAAGCTGCTCGCTACCATGACGTTCGACCTGATCATCCTCGACGTCATGATGCCCGGCGAGGATGGTCTGTCGTTGCTGAAGAGCGTGCGCGAGAAGAAGCAGGACACGCCTGTCATCCTGCTGACGGCGCGCGGCCTTCCGGCCGAACGCATCGACGGCTTGAAGACGGGCGCAGACGACTACCTCTCCAAGCCCTTCGAGCCTGAGGAACTTGTCCTTCGCATCGCGTCGATTCTCAAACGGACCACCCCGGAAACACCCGTCGAGCAGATCAAACTCTCGGGCATGGTGTTCCACGTCGCCAAAGGCGAGCTGCGCAGGGATGGCCGGCTCGTCCGCCTGACCGAGAGCGAGATGCAACTTCTGTCCATCCTCGCCCAGCGCGCAGGCGCCGCAATCTCGCGTCATGAACTGGCGGTGCTTACTGCAGCGGGAGTGGAGCGCTCCGTCGATGTCCAGGTTACGCGCCTGCGCCGCAAGATCGAGCGTGACCCTCGCGAACCCGTCCACCTCCAGACCGTGCGCGGCGTCGGCTACCGGCTGACAGGTGAATAGCCATGCGCCTGCGTGACTATACCCCGCGCGGCTACAACGCCCGCAACATCCTGATCCTCATCGTCCCGATGATCATCTTCGTCGTGTCGATGACACTGTTCTTCTTCTACACCCACGTCGAGCAGGTGAACGCGAAATTGTCGCGCGCCGTGGCTGAGGAACTGGCCTTCGTCATCAACCACCACGAGGAGCATCCACAGGAATTCGACGACATGGCCAAGTCGATTGCCGAGTCGGGTCTCATGTCCCTGACCTTCACGCCGGGCGTGACGGATCTGGTGACGCCGGCAGGCGATGTGTGCTGTGAGGAACTGCGCAAGGAGCTCCTGATCCGCTTCGGCGAGCAGCCCTGGGTCTTTCGCTACCTCCCCGACGACCTGCTCACGATCCGCATCATCGGTCCACGCGGCCTTTACGAAGCACGGATGGACCGCAAACGCGTGATCATCATCACCGCGCACATCTTCATCGTCTGGACAGTCGCGTTCAGCGTCCTTCTGCTCCTCACCTCTTACCTCTTCCTGCGCAACCAGGTGCGCTCCATCCTGCAGCTATCTTGGGCCGCCGACGCTTTCGGTCGCGGGGAGGACGTGCCGGACTTCAAGCCCTCAGGCGCGCTTGAGGTCCGCAAGGCCGCCCGCTCACTCCTGCGGATGCGCAACCGCATCCGGCGCTACGCCGACCAACGCACTGCCATGCTCGCCGGCGTCAGCCACGACCTGCGCACTCCCCTGTCGCGACTCAAGCTCGAGCTCGCCCTGGCGCCAAAGGACTTCGACACCTCTGCCGCGAAGAAGGACATCCTCGAAATGGAGCGCATGCTCGACGGCTATCTCGCCTTCGCGCGCGGCGAGGAAGGCGAACAGCCCGAGCAGGCGGACCTAGCCAGCGTCACGCGTGAGGCCGTAGCTGCCGCCGCCGCCCGGTCGCAACTTGAACTTGTCGCTCCCATCCCCGTGCCGATGCGGCTGCGGCCGCTTGCACTCAAGCGAGCGATCTCAAACCTTTCAAACAATGCGGCTGACTATGGCAAACGCGTACGTGTCACCGTCTCCGCGACAGCGAACGAAGCCGCTATTGTGATCGAAGATGACGGTCCTGGAATCCCCCAGGAGAACTACGAGGATGCCTTCCGTCCATTCAGCCGCCTCGACGCCTCACGCAACCAGAACGTATCAGGCGTCGGCCTCGGCCTCACCATCTGCCGCGACACCGCAAGGGCGCATGGCGGCGATGTCACGCTCGGCAAGTCGGAACTGGGGGGCCTCCGCGCCACCATCCGGCTCCCCCTCGACGCAGAAAAGCCGAAAGGGCTGAAGGACGACGAGGAGGATTGATGGCCGAACCGGAGGCCACACACGCCCTTCAGTCAGCCGCTCGCGCCAGCTCCGCGCCGCGCCGAACAGCCGCATCCACCGCCTTGCGCATCAGGTCGGGGAGCCCGCCTTCACCCATTAGCACGCTGAGAGCAGCCGCAGTCGTGCCGCCCGGTGATGTCACCTGTTTCCTCAGCTCGGCCGGGGATTCTGCAAACTCACCCAACAGAGCGCCTGCGCCGATGACCGTCTCGCGGGCAAGAGCCAGCGCCGTCGCCGCATCCAGCCCCGCTGCGCGCCCAGCGTCCGCGAGCGCCTCCGCGAGGAGAAAGACATAGGCCGGCCCCGATCCGGACACCGCCGTCACGGCATCCATCTGCGTTTCGGCAAGCGGCCCAACGACCAGACCGAGTGGCTCAAGCAATTGCCCCGTAGCAATCGCCTCCTCATTCCCGCAAGAATCCGACAGCGCGTATCCGGTGACCCCCAAGCCGATCGCGCCGGGCGTGTTCGGCATCGCGCGCGCTACCCTGTCCGAACCCAGAGCGCTGGCGATCCGCGCAATCGTCATGCCTGCCATGATGGAGAGGACAAGCGTCTGAGGTCCGACCCAGGCTTTCAGCTCGCCTGCCATTGCCGCAAATCCCTGCGGCTTGACTGCGAGCACGACAATGTCCGCAGGCTCGGGCGCGGGGTTGAGCGCGATGAGCTTCTCGCTCGCAGCTGCAAGGACGTCTTCGCCTGGCGCCGGCTCGACCACCGACAACTTGCCGATACCCGCCGAGCCGAGATCGCCCAGCCAGCCTCGCGCCATAGCCGAGCCCATGCGGCCCGCCCCGACCAGCACAACGTGGAGAAGTCGCGCGCCCCCGCTGGAAGACGCAACGCTCATGCCCTCACGCCTCGCCGTGCGTCTCGAACACGACGGCGTTCACCGCTTCCTCGGGAGACTTGCCGGCCCAGACGACGAAGTTGAACGCGGGGAGGAACTGATCGGCCGCATCGAGCGCTGCGCCCAGGATCGCCGCCACTTCGCCTGGATCGGGCGCGATACGATCGAGCATCGGGATCGTATGGCGGAACACGGCGACGCCATCCTCACCCCAATAGTCGAAATGGCCGAGCCACAACCGCTCATTGATTCTGCGCAGCAGGTCGGAAATCGCTGTTTGCTTTACATGCGGCGCGCGCAAGTCGAGCGTCAGCGTGAAATTCAGCGAGGCTGGCTCGTCGCGCCATGCGAACATGCCGCCAAACTCGCCCCATTTCGTCATGGCGGCGCAATGCACGATGCCTTCTTCGGTGCGCTCGCACGCCCAGCCCGCACCGAGCACGGTCTGCTCAACGAGGTCCATCGCGCCGTCCTGGTGCGGGAGAGAAAGGGAGTCGAGTTGGGACATGGGGGGTCCTCCCGGAATCACGAACGCGCCCGTCGTGGAATCGAACGCTACAGAGCCTTGCCGACTATGCCAATGGCGGCATGGTTAAGGGGTTGGCCATCCGAATCTGGTTAGCTGCCAAGCTTGGCTTCCAGATCGGCAACGCGTTTCTCGAGCGCTTCGGCGCGCTCGAGCGCGGTTCGCGCCAGTGTCTTCAGCGCTTCCACTTCCTCGCGCTTCGCAAGGTCGGCGTCAGCCGCCATCCGCTCGGTCATCGAACGAAACAGCGCCTTCGCTTCGTCATTGGCCGCCTGGGCCATGCCGGCGACGCCTTGCGCCATCTTCGCCATATCGTCCATGAACGGGTTACGGGACTGCATTATGCGCCTCTGCGGTAGACCCCGCCGTTGGAGCCGGTATCTATATGGCGCATTAGCTGCCTGATTTCAAAGTCAGCTGCTGCACTGCACAGGAATTCCGCATGTTTCTGCCCCTCGAAATCCCCTTTCCGAGGATCGATCCTGCGGCGTTTACCATTCCTCTGCCTGAATTGGCGCTGGGACCGGTGCAGCTGGGCCCCTTCCCGGTGCGCTGGTATGCCTTGGGCTACATCTTCGGCCTTCTGCTCGGCTGGTGGTATGCGGTGCGACTTGTCACCGCGCCCAGCCTGTGGGGTGTGAAGGAGAAAGGTCCGCTCCAGCGCGCAGACATCGATGACTTCGTCTTCTACGCGATGATCGGCATCCTGCTCGGCGGGCGCATCGGCTACATCCTCTTCTACACGATCCCTTACGAGCCCGAAAAGATCTTCGGGCCCGAAGGCGATCTCTTCTTCATCGTGCGAATGTGGGAAGGCGGGATGTCTTTCCATGGCGGGTTGATCGGCGCGATCCTGGCCGTCGTGCTGACGGCGCGCATCCGCAAGATTCCCCTGCTGAGCCTTGGCGACGTCGCCTGCGCGGCCGCGCCGATCGGCATCTTCCTCGTCCGCATGGCCAACTTCATCAACGCGGAGCTCTACGGCCGCCCGACCGACGCGCCGTGGGGCATGCGCTTCCCGGACTACAATTGGGCGACGCGTGAGTGGGGGCCGGTCGACGCCAAACCGCTCGTCCACCCAAGCCAGCTCTACGAGGCCGCGCTCGAAGGTATCGTGCTCTTCGCCGTTTGCGCGCTCGCAGTCTGGCAGTTCAAACTGCTGCGCAAGCCCGGCATGGTCGCAGGCATCTTCCTCATCGGCTACGCCGTCGCGCGCACGTTTGTGGAAAACTTCCGCGAGCCCGACAACTTCACCCAGGGCGTGATGCCGGAATGGTTCACCATGGGCATGCTGCTGTCGATCCCGATGATCCTCGGCGGCGCCTACCTCATCTGGCGCGCCAACCGCACAAGCCCGACAGGCGGCGGCGAAGCAAAACCGGCTTGATGCGGTGGGCGACCTCCGCTCGCGCATCCTCGAAGCCATCCGCATCAACGGGCCGATGCCCGTCTCGCTCTACATGACGATGTGCCTGCACGATCCGCAGCACGGCTATTACGCGACGCGCCCCGCTTTCAATCAGGACTTCACCACCGCACCCGAAACCTCGCAGGTCTTCGGCGAGCTCATCGGCCTCTGGGCCGCGCACGAATGGCTCGCCATGGGCAAGCCGTCGCCGTTCCACCTCATCGAACTCGGCCCCGGGCGTGGCGTCATGATGTCCGACGCCCTGCGTGCGGCGGCCTCCGTCGCGGGCTTCAACGAGGCTGTGCGTGTTTCGCTCGTCGAGGCCAGCCCCCCGCTCCGCAAGGAACAGTCCGCCCGTCTGTTCCAGCGCCAAATCCACCATGCCGAAAGTCTCGACGCCGTGCCGCCTGGCCCGTCCATCGTCCTTGCGAACGAATTCCTCGACTGCCTGCCAATCCGGCAGTTCGTGAGCGCGAATGGCGCATGGCGCGAACGCCAGGTCGGCCTCGACAAATCCGGCAGTCTTGCCTTCGGCCTCGGACCGCCCGCGGAGTTGCCAGACCATCTCGTCCCCTCTGGCGAGGAAGTCGAAGCCGCGCCCGCCCTTGAAACCTTTGCCGCCGCCATTGCGCGCCGCCTCAATGCGCATCCCGGCCGTGCACTGATCGTGGACTACGGCCCGACGAACCACTCCCCCGGCGATACGCTCCGCGCCTATCGCTCCGGCCAGCAAGTCTCGCCCCTTGCCGATCCCGGAGCCACAGACCTCACCGCAGATGTCGACTTCGGCCGGCTCATCCGTCTCTGCGCCGTGCAGGGCCTCACCACCCACGGCCCTGTCCCGCAGTCCGACTTCCTCATCCGCCTCGGCGCCCTGCAGCGCGCCGACACACTCTCGCGCGCAAACCCCCATCGCGCTCAGGAAACCCGCGCCACGATCAACAAGCTGGTCGACCCCGCTGAAATGGGCGAGCGCTTCAAGGTCCTCGCAATCACCTCAACTGGCGCAGAGAAACCTCCAGCGTTTTGACCTGGCAATGCGTGCCCCACATTGCCCCTCCCGCCCAAGCCCGAAGGACGAAGCGCCCGAACCCAGGGACCACATCCACCGCGTTCACCACCGCGAGCTTCCAGAACTTGCTGCGACCGCCCCGAATGACAATCGGCGCTAAGGAATGAAGAATTAGGCCTGGACGCATCTCCCGCTCGCCACTTGTCCGAACGAGCCTCACCAGCGATTGTCCGCCACAATGACCGACACCCGCCCCCCCTTTGAAGAAGTCCCCGCCCTCAAACGTTTCAGCATGCACGTCCGCCACGGCTTCTTTGGTCGCCGCGGCGGTGTCTCAACCGGCGTCTACAGGTCGCTGAATTGCGGCCACGGCTCCGGCGACGATCCGGCCAGGGTCACCGAGAACCGCCGCCGCGTCTGCGAGGCCCTCGGCGCCACGCTCGAAAAGCTGGCAAGCCCGCGTCAGATTCACTCCGCCAGAGCCGTCATCACGGACAAGGCCTATGAACCCAACGAGCGTCCCGAATGCGACGCACTCGTCACCAAACGCCCTGGCCTCCTGCTTGGCGTCCTCGCCGCTGACTGTGCGCCCATCGTGATCTGCGACCCCCACAACGGCGTCATCTCGGCCATTCACGCAGGCTGGAAAGGCGCAGTTGGCGGTGTCATCGAATCCGCCCTCGAAGCGATGATCGAGATCGGCGGCGATCCAGCGAAGATGGCGGCCGGCATCGGCCCGTGTCTCTCGCAATCCTCCTTCGAAGTCGGCCCCGACCTCGTCGACGCCGTTCTGAACACGACGCCCTGGGCCGAAACACTCTTCGAACCGGGAACCGGCGATCGCCAGTTCTTCGACCTTAAGCGCTACTGCGCCGGCCGCCTCGCCCGCCTTGGCGTCGCCCACACGGACGCGCTGGCAGACGACACCCTCACCCAGTCCGACGCCTATTTTTCCCACCGCCACGCCGTGAAATCCGGGGACCGCGACAGCGGGCGGAACATGAGCGCGATCATGCTTCTGGGGTAATCGCTGATTTCCCCCAGCAAATCCTGCAACATGACGTCTCTTTCCGCTGTTGCGGCAAAATTACTCCTGAACAACTTCCCGGATTCCACACCCCCCGCGATTGCAGCGCCAGCGATTCTGCGACAGAAGCGTGACGCCGACGGGAGCCCTCCCTTCCACAAGAAGTGAGGCGGCGAAAAACGGGAGATGCGGGCCGATGAAACTCATCTCGTGCAACGCAAACCGGCCGCTCGCCCAGCGTATCGCAGACCGCCTCGACATGCGCCTCACAGACACCGAGGTGAAGACCTTCAAGGACCGCGAGGTCTTCGTGAAGGTTAACGAAAATGTGCGCGGCCAGGATGTCTACATCATCCAGTCAACCTCGGCGCCCGCCAATGACCACCTGATGGAATTGCTGATCACGATGGATGCGCTCGTGCGCGCCTCCGCCCGCCGCATCACGGCTGTGATCCCTTATTTCGGCTATTCGCGCCAGGACCGGAAGACGGATGGCCGCACGCCGATCTCCGCCAAGCTCGTCGCCAATCTGATCACCACCGCCGGCGCCGATCGCGTCGTTACTGTCGATCTCCACGCCGCGCAGATCCAGGGCTTCTTCGACAAGCCGACCGATAACCTCTTCGCCCAGCCCGAAATGGCCGAAGACATCCTGAGGAAGTACGGCAACCAGGATCTGATGGTGATCTCGCCGGATGTGGGCGGCGTCGTCCGCGCCCGCGCCCTTGCCAAACGCCTCAACACTGATCTCGCCATCGTCGACAAGCGCCGCGAAAAGGCCGGCGAGTCCGAGGTGATGAACATCATCGGCGACGTCTCCGGTCGCAAATGCATCCTGATCGACGACATGACGGATTCCGGCGGCACGCTGGTTGGCGCGGCCGATGCGCTGCTTAAGAATGGCGCAAAGGAAGTCGCGGCCTATGTTACGCACGGCGTCCTTTCCAACGGCGCCGCCGCCAACATCGACAAGTCTCAGCTCAAGGAACTGGTGATCACAGACACCATCCAGGCCTCTGACAGCGTGGCCAAGGCGAAGAAGATCCGCACGATCTCCCTCGCGCCGCTGATCGCCGAAGCCATCCGCCGCATCGCCAATGACGAATCCATCTCGAAGATGTTCGACTAACGCCCGGCTTGGAAACCGGCGCGCGGCACGCGAACGTTCAACCCGCCAGAATCATCTGGGCCATGATGTTGCGCTGGATCTCATTCGAACCGGCGTAGATCGATGTCTTGCGGTTGTTGAAATAAGACCCGGCTGACGTAATGAGATGTTCCGGCGCCGGCAGCGGTTCGTTAGACCGGCCCTCCAAATGGGCATAAGTGTCCTGGACAAAGGGACTGCCGTAGACACCGGCGGCTTCGAGCACAATCTCCGTCACCTTCTGGCCGATCTCGGAGCCACGCGTCTTCATCAGCGATGACATGGCTCCAACCGACTGGCCCGACGACAGCTTGTCGAAAATCCGCCGCTCTGTAGCGTCGAGCGCCTCGATCTGGATCTCAAGATCAGCAAGCTTGCGGGCAAAATCAGGATCCTCCAGCAGCGGTCGTCCGCCAGCGGTTTCGATCCTCGCGATTTCCCGGGCCTTGCGGATGGCGTTGCGGTTGCCCGGCGCATAGGCCGAGCCGCGTTCAAATGTCAGAAGGTACTTGGCGCAGGTCCAGCCCTCGCCTTCCTTGCCGACGAGATTTTCGACCGGGACCTTCACATTGTCGAAGAAAACCGAGTTGATCTCCTGATCGCCCACCGGTGTGTCGTCCAGTGTGTTGATCGGCGTGATCGTGATACCTGGTGACTTCATGTCGACGAGGATGAAGGAGATTCCGTTCTGCTTCTTCTCTTCCTTCGAGGTTCTCACCAGGCAGAAGATCCAGTCGGCCCACTGGGCATAGGTCGTCCACGTCTTGGAGCCGTTGAGGACATAGTAGTCGCCCTCGCGTTTTCCAGACATCTGCAGGCTTGCCAGGTCCGAGCCTGAGCCTGGTTCGGAATACCCCTGGCACCACCAGACTTCCGAGTTCCGGATCGGCGGCAGGAACTTCTTCTTCTGGGCGTCCGTGCCAAACTTCATGATCACGGGCGCACACATTCGCACGCCCATAGAACTCATGCGCGGGGCGCCGGCGAGCGCCATCTCCATTTCGTAGATGTACTTCTGTGTCTGCGTCCAACCCGGGCCACCATGCTCGACCGGCCAGTTGGTGACGAGCCAGCCCTTGTCGGCAAGCTTCTTCTGCCAGGCCTTCTGGTTCTTCTCGTCGAGCGAGCCGTTCTTGGACAGCGCCATGCGCTTCTTGAGATCGTCGGTGTAGTTCTCCGCGATCCAGGCGCGCACTTCGTCGCGGAACTTCAGTTCGTCCGCGGTGAATTCGAGATCCATGGCTATTCCACCCAATTCTTTAGACGACTTTGTCCATGCGCGTGACAACGGGGGCGCCATCGAGAAAGGGGCCCATGGCGCGGCCGAGCCGCTTGAAATGCTCGAAGCCACGATGCGCCTCCACAGCGGCGGCGTCTGCGTACTGTTCCATGAAGATGTATTTGGCCGAAGCGCCCTGGACCTTGAAAAGCCTGTAGTAGAGCACGCCTGGCTCGTTGGCGTTGACGGCCTGCTCAAGTTCGAGCGCGACCTTCTCGAACTCGGCCTGCGAGCCTTCCTTGACCGTAATTTCCGCCACTGCCCCGATCATCCGTTCCTCCGTCCTTTCGGTACAGAATAGGGGTTACGGCGCTGGACGCAATGCGGCCGCTACTCGCTCTCCTCAGCGTAGTTCACGAGGCCCAGCTTGTCGTTGAGCCGGGCGCCGGCAAGGATGCCGGGAAGGGCGTGGTTGCCCTCGTGGCAGGCGTATTCATAAGCCGGCTGGTCCGACTTGTTGAAGATCATCTCGGCGCGCCAGGGCTGCGAGAACAGCTTCGGATCCTCGACCGTGAACGCGTACAGAATCTCGCGGTCGCTGATCCGGGTGAATTTCTCCGTCACTTTCGCGTCGGAGGACAGGAGGTAGCTGGCGGCGAAGAAGGTGCGCAGGCCCTCACCAGGGTGGAAGTTGGTGGTTTCGACGACGAGCGTGTCGCCCTCCCACCTGCCTTGCGAGCGGCCGAGCCACTGGTAGTTGTCCATGTGCGCATCGCCCAGCGGGATGATCCGCGCGTCGTGATTCATCTCGACATTGATCAGCACGTTCTCCGGCGTCTGCACGAACTGGTACGTGTTGTTGTACATGACGTTGATCATGGGTGGTCCGCCCGTCGAGCCGAAGCCGACCAGGCAGCGTTCCGCCATCGGACGCGTCTCGGGCCCGTCGAATGTGTTGCGGACGAAATGCAGACCATCCTCGAACTTCTTGCGGCCCTCGGCCGTGTAAGGCAGCCGGCCGTTCGGCGGATCGACGATCCAGGACGAGCGCTTCTCGCCGTTGATCGTGGCATAGTGCAGGCCGGCGTCGACATAGGCGTTGTTGTAGCCGCCGACATCCTGACCCTTTTTCGGCGCGCCGGAGTTGGGATCGGTCGGCGCGTCTGCGCGGATGTTGGCGGCAAGGCGCCCGGCTTCGAGCCGCGCTGCCTGTTCGGCGGGAATCACGAGGTCCTTGAACTGGGCCGACCGTTCGAGGCTGGTGAGCGAGGTGTTGGTCCAGAAACCCTGGAAGTCAGGGCGACCGTCTGCCGTGCGAGGCGGGCTGTAGGGCGTTTGTGCGAAAGCCGGCGCGGCCGCAAAGGCCAGGATTGCCAGACTGGCCAAATGTCCGCGCATGGTCACCTCCATTGTCTTGTGACGATCTACCTAGCCGCGCCGACAACCGACGCCAAGCGGCGGCGCTATCACGGCCCGTTGAGCGGTGATCCCTGCCCACGCACTGCTAGCCGCAGACGGCGGCCAGCAGCTTGTCGGAAATGCCGTCCGGCAGGGCCAGCGGGCCTCCCTCGGGGATCGTGCGCGAGATTTCAACGCCGTCAGGCCGGTAAACCACATTTCCGACCACCGTCACCTGGCCGGCTGCGCAGTCCGACCGGGTGGCGAACAGGATCCAGCCGACGGGCTCGTTATCCTTCGTAGGGCCGGGCTGGAAGACGGCGTTACGCAACCGCGCCAGTTTGACGTCGGCGCCGGCCGCCTTGGTGTCGGGCTTGATCGTGTCCTTGAGCAGCGACAGGCAACTGTGCGCGTCCTGGACCAGCAGCTGCTCGCTACCCGAGTTGGCGCACGTTGTGTCCCCCGCCTTGCCCAGCGTGGGCCGTTCGGCCACCGGCACCGCGAAGCGCTCGCGCGAGACGACCTTCGGCTTTTCTTGCTCGGTTAACCTGCGAGCGCCTGGCGGCAACTCCGGCTCCGACGGGCCGCATGCGACAACCGAGAGGCCAAGGGCGATCGCCAGAACAGGTCCGAGGCGCTTCATCGCCCTACTCTCCCCTGAAAACCGGCTCGCGCTTTTCGAGGATGGCTGCGACGCCTTCCTCGTGATCCTTCGTATGGTGCATCAGGCCCTGCGCGGTGGCCGACAGCTCCATGATGGTGTCGTAGTTGGCCTGCGTGCCATTGCGGAGCAGCTGCTTGGCCACGCGCAGCGCCTGCGGCGGCATCTTGGCAATCCGGGTGGCGAGGGCCTCTGCTTCGCCCATCAGCTGGTCGCCTGGAACGACTTTCGAGACGAGGCCCCATTCCTGCGCCGTCTTCGCGTCGATCGTGTCACCGGTAAAGAGCAGTTCGCAGGCGCGGCTCATGCCGATCACGCGCGGGAGCAGCCATGCCCCGCCATCGCCGGGGATCAGGCCGACCTTCAGGAAGGTCACGCCATAGCGGGCGTTGTCGGATGAGATACGGATGTCGGCCATGCAGGCGACATCGCAGCCAAGCCCGATGGCGGCGCCGTTGACGGCGGCGATCAGCGGGACTTCGAGATTGTAGAGCGCCTTCACGATCATGTGGACGCCAGTCTTGTAGTTGTCGCGCACTTCGGCCGGATTTCCGGCGAAGGAGCCAACGCGGTCGCGCATCGCCTTCACATTGCCGCCGGCGCTGAAGCCCTTGCCGGCGCCGGTGAGGATGGCGCAGCGGATCCCATGGTCGCGATTGATCTGGTTGCAGGCATCGCGCACAGCCTCGCCATCGCCCGGCTCACCCAGCGCGTTCATCGCATCAGGACGATTCAACGTCAGGATCGCGATAGGGCCCTTTTTTTCGACTGTGATCATGGTTGCGCTCCCGGCGGCCAACTGCTCGACCGGGCTTACCCAGCAATTTCCAGCCTGTCATCCCTTCCCGCAGGCGATCCGAGCGGCCTACTCGACCGAACAGAACAGCTCATCGCCGCTGGCGGTTCGCCCAGCCTCACAGGCGGGGCCGGTGAAGGGGTCCATAACCTCGCTCAGCCAAGCGCTTCGGCGATCGATCTCGTCCATGGGCGTGTCGCCGGTTGGAACCTCGCGCGTCCAGGCCGGCCATTCCGGAAGCGTGCACTGCGCTCCCGTGACCAGCCCCTTGCCGCACACCCAGTTGCGTAACTCGATCACCATCGCCGCGCCGCGCTTCAGCGCCGCATCCGCACGATAGAGCTCGGTCTGTTCTGCGACCGCATCCGGCGCCTGGATCGCGCCGTCGATTGCCTTTTCGAGGATCACGGTCCAGCGCTCAGCCCCAATCATCACGACAAAGGGATCGAGGTCCTCCGGCGGCGTATTGCCCCGCTGCGGCTCGGCCACAGGCGAGGCTTGAGTCTGCTGGTCAGGCGCTGCTGCCTGGGGCGAGCATGCCGCCGCCGCCGCTGCCGCTGCTGCCGCTAGAACGATCCGCATGCCTCACTCCTGCATCCACGGTTACACGCTAGCAGAAGCAAGGCGCAGGGCACCGGGCATTTCGCAGCGCCTTGCAGTTCCCCCCAGCTTCCGTTCAGGTCAGCTGATGCTGCACCATGCGCGCATAGGCTCCGCCACGCGCCACCAGCTCGTCATGCGAACCGGATTCGACCACGGCGCCGGCTTCCATCACGAAAATGCGGTCCGCTCGCCGCACCGTGGCGAGCCGGTGGGCGATGACAATCAAGGTCCGCTTGCCTGCGAGGCCCACCAGCGCCTGCTGGATCCGCGCTTCGCTCTCCGAATCAAGCGCGCTGGTCGCCTCGTCCAGCAGCAGGACGGGCGCCTCCGATACCAGCGCCCGGGCAAGCGCAATGCGCTGCCGCTGACCCCCGGACAGGTTGCGCCCCCCCTCGCCCGCCGGCGCATTCCAGCCGCCCGGCAGGGCCGCAATGAAATCGCAGGCCGCGGCCTCGGCGGCCTGCCTGACCTCGTCCTCGCTCGCGCCCGGTCGTCCGAGCGAAATGTTCTCGCGGATCGTCGTGTCGAACAGGAAGGCGTCCTGCGAAACCAGGGCAAGGTTTGCGCGCAGGGACGCGAGTGTCACATCGCGGACATCATGGCCATCAAGCCGCACCACCCCGTCGCTGGCCTCGTAAAGGCGCAGAAGCACACTGAAGAGCGTCGACTTTCCGGCCCCCGAAGGCCCGACGACAGCGACCGTTTGTCCAGGCAAGGCCTCGAGCGTTAGCCCGCTCAATGCCGGGCTCGCGCCGGGATAGCTGAAGCGCACGTCATCAAAGCGGACTTCGCCCCTCGCGCGACCGATCGACTTGGCGCCGGGCCTGTCGGCAACGCCTTGCGGCTGGTCCAGCACGGCATAGATGCGCGTAGCGGCGGCAAGGCCCTCATTGACGACCGCGTTGAGGGTGCCGAGCGCGCGCACCTCCGGCGAAGCGATCCCGATCGCCGCGATGATGCCAACGAGTTCGCCCACCGTGATGTCGCCCGAAAGGGCGCGCCACCCGGCGAAGGCGAAGAGTCCCGCCAGAGCAAGACCGCCGACGATTTCAAGAAACGGATCAACCATCGCCTTGGAGCGAAGCACCTTCATGTAGAGGCGCGCGCGTTCGACAAAACCCGCACTGGCGCGACGCTTCTGGTAATCTTCCAGACCGAAAGCCTTGACCGTGCGAGCGCCCTGAAAAGCTTCGTTGAGAACCGCCGTGAGTTCTCCTGCCTGTTCCTGCGAGCGACGCGAGGATTTTCGCACGCGGTTGCCCAGCTGGATGACCGGCATGAACGCAATCGGATAGACGATCAGCAGAACAAGGGTCAGCAGCCAGTCCGTGATCAGCATGTAGACGACTGCGGCGAGGATGGTGAGCGTCGATTTGGCGAGGTTGGTCGCGACCCTGAGCGAGGCCTCACGGATGAGCACCATGTCGTTGGCGAACTGCGATACATATTCACCCGACGCCTTGGCCTGCAGTCGCGCGAAGTCCCCGTCGATCAGGCGTGCGAACAGGGCCTCCTGCAGGCGAACAACCGCTTGCTGCACGCCGTGATTGTTGGCTTGCGTCTGTCCGTACATCGCAGGCGCGCGCACCAGCACCAACGCGACGATCACCAGCGGCGCAACCATCATCACCCGCTGATCGCCGTCCTTGAGCCAGTCCGTCGCGAGCGCAATGATCCACGAATAGCCAAAGGCGCACGCGGCTGTAACCGCGGCAAGCAGCGTGCCCAGCATAAACCATCCGAGCTGTGGTCTCAGCCAGTCGCCTGCAAAACGGGACGAGAGGCGTTCACGCGCGGAAACGCCAGCGACGGGCCTGCCTGACTCGGACCCCGCAGAGTCAGGCATCATGGTGCTTGCCCGTCTCGGGATCGAGCAGGCGGTGTGCGTGCAGGATGAAGTAGCGCACATGCGCATTGTCGACCGTGCGCTGCGCCGCGGACTTCCAGGCATCGTAGGCCGAACGATAGTTCGGGAAAGCGCCGACGAAATCGACCTCCTTCAGGTTGGCGAACTCCACCGTTCCGGGGTGTTTCAACTCGCCGCCGATGACGATGTGCAGAAGCTGCTTATCAGGGGTTCTGGACGTCATTGTGAGCTCCTGCCGTCAGCTGCTGGCGGGTCGGGTCTGCTGACTCGCCCAGCGCCGGAGCCGCTCCATTATCAGCGGGTGCCGTTCGGCGCCAGCAGCCACTGCGCCCTTCTGAATGACCGATTCACGATTGAACACGAGCGGCCGGCCGGCGCGATCGGTCACGACACCGCCGGCCTCTTCGATGATCAGCGAAGCCGCCGCGAGATCCCAGTCGCTCTTGTCGTTCAGCGCAACAGTTGCATCCCACTCCCCGGCGGCCACCAGCGACAGGCGCCACGCCATCGCATTCGGCACAGCGTCGATCAGCCTGATTTCCGGCCAGTGCTGCACATTGGCGCGCGCGAAGACATCCTTCTGCCCGATCATGCCGCAGGCGAGACAGGGCGCGTCCGTGACGCTTACGGGCGCGCCATTGAGCTGCGCGCCGCCGCCTTTGCGTGCTGTCAGAAGCGCATCGAAATTGGGGTTGTAGACGGCGCCGGCGATTGGCCGCCCCTCCTCGATGACGGCGATCGAGACGCAGAACCCGCTCTCGCCGCGCACGAAGGCAAGTGTCCCATCGATGGGATCGACGACGAACACACGCTGCTGCGAGCGGTCCGCAGCATTGTCCTTCGTCTCTTCCGACAACCAGCCATAGTCCGGCCGCGCGCCACGCAGCACATCGAGCAGCAGGTCATTGCAGGCGAGATCGGCCTCCGTCACAGGATTGTTGGGAGATTTGTCCCATCGCTTCGCACCCTTGGCGAGCCAGTGAAGGGAAAGGTGGCCCGCCCGGCGCGCCGCGTCCGCAATGAGTGCAAGATCTGCCTCGAGACTGTCAGCGTCCGGCAAGACTCATCCCGTCGATCAGCAGGCTTGGCGCATTGGTCGACCCACGGATTTCGAGATCGGCCCCCGGCACAGCGCGCAACAACATCGACGGGACATCCCCCGCCACCGTCACCTCGGACACCGGATAGGCCCTCGCGCCGTTCTCGAACCAGAAGCCGGAAACGCCGACCGAGTAATCCCCGGTGTTTGGATTGAGCGAAGGACCGAACATGTCGGTCACCAGCAGTCCCTTGCCCGCATCTGCCATCAGCTGGTCGAGCGTGTGCGCGCCCGGCTGGAGGTCGAGGTTCGAGGTGGTCACGCCGGGCGTGTCGCCGAAGGCCATGCTTGCAAAGCCATTGGGCGCGAGGCCGAGCTGACGCGCCGAGGGGCCGTTCAGCAACCACTGCGTCAGGACGCCGTCATCGACCAGCGCCGTGCGCTTGACCGGCCTTCCCTCGCCGTCAAAGGCGCGCGAGCCGAAGCCGCCTTCGCGCAGCGGGTCGTCCACAAGATACACGCCCTTTGCGAATACCTGCTTGCCAAGCTTGTCTTTCAGGAACGACACGCCGCGCGCCACCGCAGGTCCGGAGATCGCGCCGATGAAGGCGCTGATCAGACGGTTGGACAGCTTGTGGTCGAAGATCACTGCAGCGGTCTGGCTCTCGATCTTGCGCGCACCCAGTCGCGCAACTGCCCGCATGCCGGCCTCGCGGCCGACCCAGTCAGGCGATTTGTGCTTCGCACGACGCCGTTCCGAGGACGACTCGTAGTCCCGCTCCATGGCGCCGTCGCGCTCGGCGATCGCCACAGCCGCCATCGAGGACATGCCGGAGGACTTGCGGGCGCGGAATCCGTTCGAGGCCGCAAGCCAGGTCCTCGCCGTGTTCCAGGAGGCGCCACAGTGGGACATCTGCTTGACGCCCGGCACAGCAATGGCCGCAGCTTCCATCTCACGTCCGCGCCGCTCAAGTTCGTCGGCCTCGGGCATGTCATCGGTTTCGAGCTGCAGGTCGGGATGATTGCCCGCAATTTCGTCCGGCTCCGCCAGGCCACAGAACCTGTCCTCCGGCGCCAACCGCGCCATCGCCACCACGCGCTCGCTCAGCGCCTTCAGCGCGTCCGGGGAGAGATCCGTGGCGGACACGGTCGCCTGCCGACGCCCGACCAGCGCACGCAGCGCCAGTCCGCGCGACTCCTCGCGTTCCACAGTCTCAAGACCGCCATTGCGCACCTCGACCGAAAGGCTGGCGCTTTCGGTGATACGGGCGTCTGCCCCGTCGGCGCCCGCCTTCAGCGTTGCGGCGAGCAGGGAATCAAGAAGATCGGCGGGAGAAGAGGTCATGCGGTCTATGTGACGTCACTGGAAGCAATCGCCAAGTCCCGGACGGCTCATGACCCAGACGGCTCATGACAGGATAGGCGCCAGCCGCCGGACCAGCGCCTTCTGTTTCTTGTCGGCCGCGAACCTACTTCGCGCGCGGCAGGCGGTCGTTGATGTCGTCACGGATGTCGAGCAACGTGACCAGCACGCCGCAGATCAGCGTCGCCGCGATCCAGCCGACGATGAGCCCGATCACAATCGACAATGCCGACAGGCTCGGATCGGAAAGGACCATGCCGGGGTCCACGATAGGCTCAGCTGCAACCAGCCCCGTCTGGGGATCGACCATTCCGCGCTCGACAAGCACCTTGCCGCTGGTCGTGAACTGCGAAATCACGCCCTGGATCTGCTGCCGCTCCAGGAAGACACCGAACGTGTAAAGCGCGATGATTCCAAAGTAAGCGTTGTAGACCAGAAAGCGGAAGCTGTTGATGATGAAGAACTTCATAGACTACCCCTCCACGCGAACTGGCTCACTGTTTAGCCCGTGGGCAAACAACACGCGAACGGTTTTTTTGATCGACTACAGGCGGGAGTTCGGGACCACTATTCGCGGCGCAGCAACTGGTCGAGGTCCAGTTTTGACTTCCTGCCGCTAAGGAAACGCCGTTTCAGCTCGGCGGGGTCATAGCCGCGCTCGACCCACTGCAAAAAGCTCAGACCGTCCCGCTTTCCCTCGCGCAGATAGGTCTCGAAGAAGAAATCGAGCACGCCGGTTTTCCCGTGCCGGATGTGCAGATACTTGCGCGACAACTGTTCGAGCGCCTGCTCGATCGGCTGGTCCTTGCGGAAATGCTGGTACAGCACGGACATGATGCCGGCCCGGTCCGCGCCCGACTTGCAGTGCATTAGGGCGGGATAGGCAATTGAATCAAATAGCCGTTTCGTGTCCAGAACAGCTGCGGGGGATGGCAGTTCGCGTGAGAACATCTGGAAATCGACAAGCTGGATGCCGTGGCGCTCGCAGGCCTCCTTCTCCAGCACATAGTAGCCCTTCGGGCTTTTCCCGCGCAGGTTGAGGATCGTCTTGAGCCCGAGTTCGCGGGCATAGCGCGCGATGTGTTCGGGGGAAGGCTGGTTGGCCCGGAACATCTCGTCAGAGATGCGATGCAGATTGCGGAACCGAACGCGCAAAAAGCCATGGTCCCCCCAGACCAGCTCACGGCGCGCCCGCCGGCGTCCGGCTGGCGTCGCAAGGTCGATGATCTGGACGCGTGCACCGCTGCCGGTCATGTGCGCTAAATGCCGTTTCTGGCCTGATTTGCAAGGCGGCGCGGCGCCCGTCCCGCATCGAATGGTGTTCGGCGCGCTGCGATGGCCGCAGGGACGCAGTCTGGCGGCCCGGAACGCAGGGAGTATATAGGCGGCGATGTCCAAGCCACGCAGTCAGTCGCCCGTGATTCCCTGGGTCGGAGGGACTCTCATCTGGGCCTACATGTCGATCCTTTCCCACACGATGCGCTGGCGGGTGGAAGGGATCGAGAACATGCGCAAGGTGTGGGAGGGCCCGGAGGGATGGGTGGCGGCCACCTGGCATTCCCGCATCCTCCTCATGCCCTACCTTCAGATCAAAATGCGTCCGAAATGGAAGCGCCCCCCGCATCCGACGACACTCATGGTCTCGCCATCCAAGGACGGGGAATTCACCAACCGCGCCGGGACCTGGCTCGGCCTCTACATCATCCGCGGCTCCTCGTCGGGACGGTCCGACAAGAACAAGCGCGGCGTCGCAGCGGCACGCGAGGCGATGGAGGTGATGAAAAAGGGCGGCGGGATCGTCATGACCATTGACGGTCCAAAGGGCCCTCGCGAAGTGGTCGGCATAGGCACGATCAAGCTCGCACAGCAGATGGGCGCGCCGATCCTGATCTACGGCCTCTCCGCAGATGCAAAGCGCCTCGACACCTGGGACCGCCTTCTCTGGCCCAAGCCCTTTGCGCGCGGCGCCGTGGTGATCCCGGAACCCATCCTGACCTCCAAGAACATGGACTCCGAAGAGCTGCGCCAGCGCGTCGAGACTGCGCTGAAGGCGGCCATCGCCCGCGCCGACGAGCTAGCCGGCCTGGCGCCCGACACAGCGCCTGCGCAACCACTGCCGCGGGCAAACGCCGCTGAAGATGCGCAATCCGCGCTGGAGCCGCGCGGCACGTGACGACATCGCTGGCGCTCTATCGCATCGGCACGGCCCTGCTGGAGCCGCTGGCGCCGCTGCTCGTCCAAAACCGCATCAAGAGCGGCAAGGAGCGGCCGGAACGCGCCGGCGAAAGGTTTGGGCGATCCAAATTGCAAAGGCCTCCCGGCGTACTGCTCTGGATGCACGGCGCCAGCGTGGGCGAGTCGCGACTGCTGCTCGAGCTCTTCGATGCGATCCGCCAGAGGCGCCCCGACGCGCACGCGCTCGTCACCACGCAGACGACGACCTCGGCGGACATGATCGCAGCCAAACCTCTGGTTCAGGTCGTCCACCAGATGGCGCCGGTCGATGGCCCCGCCGCCGTGGAGAGGTTTCTGGAACACTGGAAGCCGGATGCAGCGGTCTTCGCCGAGGGCGAGATCTGGCCGAATATGCTGCTGGGCCTCAAGCGCGCCAGCGTACCGGCCGCACTCGCCAACGCACGCATGACGACCAAGACGCTGGCCAGCTGGAACGGACGCAAGCCCTCCGCCCGCGAGATCTTCGCCGCATTCGGCTTCATTGGCGCTGCCGACCGCCAGACGGCCGAAGGCCTTCGCGCCGCCACCGGCCGCACGATCGCGACGGTAGGGAATCTCAAGATGGCTGCACGCGTCACGCCGCCACCACACGAACCCATTGAGAAATTCGTGACGTCGGTCGATCGGCCGGTCCTGCTGGCGGCATCCACCCATCCCGGCGAGGATGCGTTCGCCCTCGACGCCTTCGCAATCGTCCGGCGGACAACGCCCGAGGCGCTGCTAATCATCGTCCCCCGGCATCCCGATCGCGCCGCCAGCATCATGGCTGAGGCCCGGGGGCGGGGACACGCCGTGCAGCAGTGGTCGGCCAACCGCACGCCGCCCGCTCGCGATGTCGACGTGCTGGTTGCAGATACGATGGGCGAGTTGCTGGTCTGGTATGCGGTGTCCAACGGGGTCTATCTCGGCGGCGCGACCAATCCGGATATCGGCGGCCACAATGCCATCGAGCCCGCACAGCTGGGCAAGCGCGTCTTTACCGGCCCGCACGGTTTCAACTTCCGCGAGACCTTCGACATCCTCGCTGCGCACGGAGCACTGGCGGAAGGCGCACAGCCTGCCGACCTGGCGGCGTTCTGGCAGAACGAGCTTGCCAGCGGTTCAGCGCAACGCCTCCCGCCGAACATGGTCGAGACCTTTCGCGCACCGTTCGAGCGAACCGTCGAAGCGATCATCGCGATGTTGCCGCCGGAGGCAGCGGGCGATGCGTGAACCCTACTTCTGGACCGTCACGGACAAGCACTCGCGCGCCGCTGCGCCGATGACCAAGCTGTTGCTCAGTCCGCTCGCCCTGGCCTATCGTCTCGCCGGAGAACGTCGCATCCGCAACGCCGCGCCGGCGGACGTTGGGCTCCCGGTCGTCTGCATCGGCAACCTCACACTGGGCGGGGCTGGAAAAACGCCGGTCACGGAGGCCGTCCGTGCTTGGTACACGAACAAGGGCCTTCGCGCCGCGAGCCTGTCGCGCGGCTATCGCGGCTCGCTCGAAGGCGCCCATCGCGTCGATCCGTCACGCCACACCTTCGTGCAGGTCGGCGATGAACCTTTGATGCTCTCGGCATCCGGCGAAACCTGGGTCTCGAAGGACCGTCCTGCTGGCGCGCGCGCAATGAAAGCCGATGGCGTTCAGCTCATCGTGATGGATGATGGCCACCAGAATCCAACGGTGAAGAAGTCGCTGTCCATTGTCGTGATCGATGCCGGAAATCCCTTCGGCAACGGCCATGTCTTCCCGAAAGGTCCGCTTCGCGAGCCGGTCGCCGCGGGTCTTGCACGCGCCGACGCTGTCATATTGATGGGCGAGGGCGAGACGCCTGAAGCTCTCATGGGCTTCAAGGGAACGCTCCTGCGCGCGCGTCTCCTCGCCACTGCCCCGCTGGCCCCGGACCGCTATGTCGCATTTGCCGGGATCGGGCGACCCGGGCGGTTTTTCGACGCCCTTCGCCACCAGCCGGGAGTTGAACTCGCCGAGGGCGCGCCCTATCCCGATCACCATGCATTCACGCGCTACGACATCGATTTCCTGATGAAACTCGCCTCAGACCATGACGCGCGCCTCGTGACCACCGACAAGGACCATGTCCGTCTTCCGGCCGACATGAAGGCGAAGGTCGCGCGCGCCTCGGTGAGGGCCAAGTTCGAGGACGAGGCGGCGCTAGCGCGCCTGCTCGAGCGCGTGACGCCTTGAACGAAGACACGAAGTCAGACGGCAGCCGCTTTATCCGACCGAAGGATCTTGATAACGCCCAGCGCACGACCTGGACCGCGCGGCTCGTCTGGCGCATTGAGGCGCTCGCCTGGGACTGGCTCTACTGGATCCCCATGAGTCTCCTGCCCGTCACCTGGGCGTCCAACGCAATCGCTGCTTTTCTCAGGGCGGCTGGCCCCCTCGCCTCCCAGCACCGCACGGTCACGCGCAATCTGCGCATGGCTTTCCCCGACTGGCCGCGTGACAAGGTTGATCAGGTCGCGAAGGGCGTCTGGGAAACGCTTGGCCGTACCGTCGGCGAACTGCCTCACCTCGCCAAGCTCAAGCCCAGCGCCAAGCAGGCCCGCCTCGAAGTGGCAGGCCTTGAACACATCGAAGCCATCCGCGCCAGCGGCAAGCCGGTGGTCTTCATCTCTGGCCATTTCGCCAACTGGGAGCCAATCGGCGCTGCCATCAGCGACAGCCTGCCCGACACGCTGATCACCTATCGCGCCGCCAACAACCCGCACATCGACCGCCGCATCGCTAAGGCGCGCTTCTCCTATTCGGACCACCTCGCGCCGAAGGGCGCTGGCACACGCGAGCTGATGCGCGCCCTCGCGCGCGGACATTCCGTTGGCCTGATGAACGACCAGAAGTTCAATCAGGGGATCGCCGTCCCCTTCTTCGGGTATGACGCGATGACAGCGCCCGGCCCCACCCGCCTCGCGATGCGCTTCAAGGTTCCGATCGTGCCGATCGCCTGCCTGCGCACTGGTCCGGGCCGCTATCGTGTGACCTTCCACGCGCCCTTCATGCCAGACGCCGACCCTGACGAGGACAAGGCGATCTACAACACCGTCCTGCGTATCAACCAGTGGGTCGAAGCCCGGATCCGCGAAGCCCCCGAACAATGGTTCTGGATGCACAACCGCTGGCCGAAAGAGGCATGGCTGAAGGCCGGGGTATACGACACTTAGTCGGTGAACGTGGCTACGATCTTGCGCCTGTTTAGGCTCCAGCAACATCATGGCTGGTTATCGCCAAGATCAATGACCCGGCAGGCTCAAGCTCGAAGAGCAATGCGATGCAATCGACGCTGACCAAGCTGCCGACACTTGAGCGGTCAGCTTGTCCAAAAAATCAGGACCGCGTTGCGGCGGTGGTGGAGGGGACTGTGGCGACAGGCCAGCGAAGATCAGCCTTTCACAGGCTAACCGGTACTGAGCCCTTTAACTTGTTCCAGGGCCTTTCGCTGCCAGCGACTGACCGAATTGCCCCCAAACACGCGTGGGGAATAACTGACCGCCGCCCGAGACGGCGCGCGCTTGGGCGTCCGCGTTGGCGGCGGACACAACAGCTTTCAACAGCGCAGGCTTGCTCTCGGGCTCCAATTCTCCACGACGAAGAGTGTGTGCCGCTCTAGGCGGGCACGACTTTCGTCGAGATGGCGCCTGCCCGTCGGCACGCATTCCGGGTGTCGACAATCAGAGCGGCGTTCTCGACCAGCGCCTTGTAATCCACCGTGTCGTGGTCTGTCGCGATCAAGACAGCGTCATAGCTTCCAAAATCATGAGGATTCCACACGATCGACTTTCTGCCGGAAAGCGCAGCGTGCTCTCTTGTTGGGGGCACGACGGGAACGTAGGGGTCATAATACTCAACCCTGGTCCCGCGACCCTCCAGCAGCTCAATAAGCTTCAAGGATGGGCTCTCGCGTGTGTCGTCCACATTCTTCTTGTAGGCCAGCCCGATCACCAGGACGCGCGCACCGTTGAGGCCTTTCTGGAATTTCTCGTCGATAGCGCGGGCCATAGCTTCGATCACACGCTCGGGCATGGATGAGTTTATCTGACCCGCCAGTTCGATGAATCGCGTGTGCATCTCGAACTCGCGCGCTTTCCACGTGAGGTAGAAGGGATCGATCGGAATGCAGTGACCGCCAAGGCCAGGGCCCGGATAGAACGGCATGAACCCGAATGGCTTCGTCTTCGCTGCATCAATGACTTCCCAGATGTCGATGCCCATTGCCGAAACCGTATTGAGGACATCAACGCTGGAAGACATCGCCGCTGAAGATGACGACGTACAGCGGGTTCTCGGCAATGTCGCTTACACGTGGACCAAGCATGATCGTATCGAGGCATTTCGGGTTGACCAACGCGACCGCTCCGGGACCGGCAGTATCGGCTCAACAATCTCCGAGGCCGAAGAGGACGAAAGCGACGCCGACCTCACCTGGCTCGGCATGCGCGCCAGGACGCGCCAGAAACTGGGGGACCTCGGCAAGGTCTTTCTCAGCATCGATCTTGCCGGCGCGTCCGGCGAGGAAACACTTGTGGAAACGGACAATGCCGGTGCGGGCCTGCTTGAGATAGCAGATACGACCCGCCGCGACGTTACCGGCTGGGCCACGGAAATTTCCATGAGCTGGGAAACTCCGCTTTCGTTCGAGCCGGTCGTGAGCGTCGCGTACGCTTTTGGTTCAGGCGATTCCACGCCGGACGACGGCGAGGATGGCAATTTCCGTCAGACCGGCCTGCAGGGAAACAGCGGCAAGTATCGCGGCATCAGTCGCTTCCGCTACTATGGCGAGACGATCCGGCCGGAACTCTCGAATGTTGGCATCGCGACGCTCTCCGTGGGCTCGCCCGCGCCGGCTCCGGCTGGCGGTGAAGCGTGGCTGGAGCTGGTTCTGCATGACTACCACCAGCCAAAGCTGTCGACCTCGTTTAGGACCGACCGCCTGGATGTCGATCCAAATGGCCTGAGCCGTGATCTCGGCAAGGGGGTCGATCTTGTTTACTCGTTCGAGATCAACAAGAACTGGGAGTTCGAGGCAACCGTTGGTGGGTTTCGTTACGGAGACGCCTTCGGCGCCAGCGAAGGAAAATGGGCCACCAGCGCAGCACTCAAGCTCGACTATAACTTCTGAACCTGCGACCAGGCCCGCGCCTCAACTTGCGCGGGCTTACGCCGTCTGAGTATCGCAGGCCCGCACCTATCGATTGAAGTGCTTGGGTACAGGTGCTCGTCGCCTTTCAGCGTCGCTGCCAGATCAGGCGGCCCATGTCGCTTTGCGTCACGAGGTATTCGCCAGAGAAGCTGTAGGTGGCGGCCGGCGTGAAATCCGGCAGGCCCATGCCGTGTACTGACAACGTGCCATTCGCCGCGCGCCACCTACCCTCGAAATCCAGAGTTCGGCCGCTGTCCGACGACCACTCGCTTCCGCCGCCCACGGACTGGGTGAACTGCTGGATTGAACCATCGCCGTTCAACACCATGGTCATCACGGTTGATAGCGACGCAAAGCCGCCAGCCCCGCCGCCGCTGTTGATCTGTTGCTCATGCACCCATGTGCCGACGAGCCGCGGATCCAACGCGCTTGCCTGCTGCTCCTGCTGCGGGCCGGCGCCCGGATCACTTCCGCCCAACATAGCTGCTCCCTGTGCCTGTCCACTGTCAGTCGGCGATCGACCCGGCTCGGCCGGCGTCGCCGCTTGAGGCGACTGCACTCCCGCGACCGAATCGGACGGCGTCACACGTTCGGGTTCGTCGATTGCAGGCGTCGCGTCCGGAGAACACGCGGCCAGAACGGCCGCAAGCAACCCCGCAGCCAGCGGACGCTCGAGTGTCGTCATGTCTTTCCTCCAAGCCGTGCCGGGAGCCTAAGGGCTCGGTGCAAGGATGGCGAGGCCCATCGGATGGGCAGCCCTTCATTGACCCGCGCGCCGCCAGCGCAGGGGTTCGCACCTGAGTCTAAGCGCCTCGGTAATGCCGTCCGCTATTGCGGCACGCAGATCCAGCTAGAGCGTTTTGCGATCGTCATGAAGCATAACCTGCATGTCGGATGTAGTTGGCGCATTCGTCTGGCGTGAACACGTCGATCAGGTCACCGATGGTTTGCCAGAGCGCGTCTCTGGTGCG
>JBEAMJ010000087.1:0-14404 GCA_041166025.1 Pseudomonadota bacterium
GACCGCCCCGCGCGGGAGTGGCGGAATTGGCAGACGCAGTGGACTCAAAATCCACCGTCCTAACGGATTTGTGGGTTCGACCCCCACCTCCCGCACCAACGGCCCGTCCACGAATCCCAGCCCAGTAGCGGAGGTTCGTTCGCCCGTTTTGGGGTCGAGCACCGTGATCTCCTCGAGTTGGCCAATATCCGGCGCAGCTTCCATCAGGCGGGCGGCTCGGCCGTCATCCGCCGCAGACTGCGCCCCGCTGCCAGGGCCCTCCGGATCCGGTCCGCGGGAGAGATTGACGAACCGCGCGCCCAGGCTGGCGATACCGAGAAGAAGGACGTTCGTGACGGTTGTTTTTTGATGCCGAGGTCAACCCAGAAGTCCGCCAGCGGTTCCAGCGCTCGCCCGCGGCGGGCAGCGTGGATGGCTTCTCCGCGAAGCGCAAAAAAGAAGGGCCGCGCGGCGCATGCCGGCGGCCCTTCCCGTCATTGAGCGGGGCTGAACCCCTGGAATTCCTTCCGTCAGTGTGTCCGAAGACCGGAGGTTGCTCCGAACGACAGACCGACTGAAAGGGCGCCGCCCCGGCCCATAGTGACTGACATCGGATCACCTCCTTTCGCAGAATTGACGATGGAGGAGAGAATGGGGGCGCTCGCCGCTGAGCGCAAGGGCGGACCAGCGCAGCGCGCAGGTCAGCGGTCCCGCACAACCCTTACAGGCAGTTCCGTGCGTGCATCGACCAGCAAGATCTGGCTCTCCACACGCGCATAGAACTGGCCCGCCGGCGCGGCTGGCAGCGACAGGGTTGTAGGATCATGGATAACGAGCACTGAGCCTTTCGCTACCCGCCGGAGCGGTAGTTCCGGGACAGGCATCGGGCGAGGCCCGGCGGGGACATCCGCGGTCGGATCGGTCGGCTGCACCGGGAGGATACTCGTCACCAGCTCCGACGTGCGATCCATAAGCACGAAGCGCCCCTCGACGCGGGCATAGTACTGGCCAGCCGGCGCCGGCGGCAGGATGAAGCTCTCGGGCGATGTGAGCACCGTCGCCGATGTCTCGGGAACGCGTTTATTGAGCAGTGCTGCCTCGGCCAGGATGCGCTCGCGCGCAACACGTTGGCGGTTCTGCTCGGCCTGGAGCAGCAGCCCGTCGCGTTCGCGCTGGTAGGCCATGTCGCGCAGCGCCTGCTCCGCGACGGAAACGCCGGCGCCGGGCGCGCCGGACAGCGCGCGGTTGTTCTCGCGCGCCGATTCAAGTTCGTCGAACTGGCGCTGCTCCTCCATCTGCAGCTGCTTGTCGAGCGCATAGAAGCGCGGCTGTGTTTCGAGCTGTGCGTGTGCCGCGGGTGCGAGAAGCCAAGCGAACGCGATGATTAGCAACTTCCACATCCACCGAGTATAGCGCATTTACGCTGCTCGCGCATCGTTAGCCCGATCACGCCTGCATCACGTGATCCTGGCTTTCACACGCTCCGCCCATGCAGAAAATCCGCGGCCTCGCGCCACGGCCCGAGCGACCAGTAGGAAGTCGCCAGTCCCGATGGCGAGGGAAGAACGAAAATGGCAGGGCGATCTTGAATCACCTGTCGGCCCACGCTGATCCGCCCGGTCGGCTCGCCCAGCCAAAGCCCGGCCGCCGTCTTGCTAGTGAAGGCGAGCGCTGCTGGTTTCAGCCGCATCACCTTGCGCCGAAATCCTGCCACATCGAATGCTTCGCGCGCGATCTCCGCATCGACGCCCCAGCCCGTCTTGCAGAAATCGGTGAGCCCTATACCGAGATCCAGTAGTCGCGTATACTTGTGCGGCGCAAACAGCCGCGGCGTGACGCCGGTTTCATGCAGCGCCCGCCAAAACCGGTTACCCGGATGCGCATAGTACTGCCGCAGCGCAGCCGACTTCGGGCCGGCTGCCGTGCCCACGAACCAGAGTTTGAGGTTCGGCGCCAGCCGGTCCGGCAAAACATGCGCCGGTCTTGCCCGGGCGTTGGGCGCCATCAGTTGCTCTCGCCCATGCTGCCGCCGCGCCGCACGATGTCCGGCAGGCTTGAAAGCTGTTCGGGCGTCAGTCGTTCAAGCGGAACGACGTAGGTATGGATTGCGAACACGGTTGCAGTGTCCGTCAACCGCTTCAGCGTCTGGCGCTCGACGCGCACCCAGGTTGGCAGGGCAGGGTCGAACGGCCGACGCTCATGCTCCAGCCGCGGCTGGTGCAGCTCGGGATCGTTGTAACAGAGCACGTTCGCACGCCACACGGCGTTGTCCTGCTGCAGCACGTCCATCACGCGGTTCACGCGCTTCGCTATGTTGTCGTCATAACGGTCCACCGGCTGGTGAATTTGCAGCATGTTGCGCCCCATCTTCTGGTGCAGCGACCAGCTCGCCGGAAAGCACAGCACGGCCGATACAAGCCTGTGGCCGTCATCTGTACGCTCGAGGACCAGGAAATCCTCCTGCGCAAGCCGTGCCGCCGCGATGATCGGCCAATCCTCGTGCGCGGGATCGACAACAACGCCATCCGGCCGCCTGATGCCCCCAGCCGCGCGCGCATAGCCGGGCAGGGTGAGAACAGCTTCGGTCACGAGTCCTAACAGCGTGGCCTCTGCGGCAGCGGGACCCTCCGCCCGCAAGGCCACCTCGCCGCGCCGCTCGACCAGCAGGCGATCACGATAGGCCATCTGCCCGGCATACGCCTCATCGACGCGGAGCCAGTCGCCCGCGGCCACCGGCTGAAGGCCGGGAAGACGCGCTGCCAGCGCGTCCATCCATGGCGCAATGGGCAGCATCGTCTGGCAGATGGGGTTGTTCAGCGTCACGCGCGTCACATTCCCGATTGCCTCCGTTGCGTCAACGTGGCGCCGGGCGCCTGTGCACACCTCCCGCTCCGGCATATGAAGCACTGTCGCCGGAGCGGGCAGTCTAATGCAGATCTTCATCACAGGAGCCTCAGGCTTTGTCGGCGGCGCCGCCATGCGCCACCTGATCGGCTCTGGCCATGCTGTGAGCGCGATGTCGCGTTCTGAAAAATCCGACATCGCGATCCGGGCGGCCGGCGCGACGCCCGTTCGCTGTGACCTTGAGACCGTCGCAGCCGACCACATTCGGGGCGCAGACATCATTATCCATGCCGCCGCATTCGTGGAACAGTGGGGACCGAAAGACGCCTGGTTCAAGTCCAACGTCCTCGGCACGCAGGCGGTGCTCGACGCGGCGAAAAACGCAGGCGTAAAGCGCTTCATCCACATCGGCAGCGAGGCCGCGCTCTGCCACGGCCAGCACCTGCGCGGCGTTGACGAGACCTATCCCCTCGCGCCCAACTCGCCTTACCCCTATTGCGCGACCAAGGCGCAGGCCGAGGCCCGCGTCAGCGCGGCAAACGGGCAGGAGATCGAGACGATCGTCCTCCGCCCGCGCTTCATCTGGGGTCCCGGCGATACCACGTTGTTGCCGACGATCGAGGCAATGGCGCGTTCGGGCGGCTGGACATGGCTGGATCATGGCCGCGCCCGCACATCAACGACGCACATCGAGAACCTCGTGCACGCCATCGAACTCGCCCTTACTGCGGGCAAGCCGGGCGAGGCCTATTTCATCCTCGACGATGGCGAGCGCACGCTGCGCGAGATCATTTCAGGGCTCGCCGCGTCGCGGGGCATCAAGCTGCCCGACAAATCTATGCCGTCCTTCACCGCTGACATGGTCGGCGGCCTCTGCGAATTCGCCTGGCGCACTTTCGGCATCAATGGCGATCCACCGCTTACGCGCCACGCCGCCATGGTGATGTCACGCGACTGCGTGCTCAAGGGCGACAAGGCCCGCGCCGGTCTCGGCTATGCGCCGGTCATCAGCGTGGGCGTCGGGTTGGACGAGCTCAAAACCGCTTGAAAAACTTTGGCGCCTGTGTCGCGCTCGCCTTGGCCACCAGCTTGCCGTCCGGATGGAATAGCTCCGCCTCGATGAAGCAGGTGGACTTGCCCCATTTCAGGATCTTTGCTTCCGCGCTTGCTTTGCCCACGAAGAGAGGCCGTAGGAAGGAAATCTTCATCTCCAGAGTCGGCGCATTCATCGTGACGTTGGAAGCGATGATCGCCGCCGTGCTCATCGCCTCGTCCAGCATCGCCGCGATGAAGCCGCCCTGGATTGCGCCGGTCGGATTGGCGAACTCCTGCCGCGCCTCGAAGTCGAAACGGCATGTCATGTTCGCCTGATCCACAGCAACAAGCTGCATGCCCAGCGTCTCCGTGCAGGGCGGCCGCTTCTTCGAGTTCCTAAAGCGCGCCAGCATCTCCGCATCAGTGATCCGCGGCGGCTCCGGCGTCTCCTTGCTCATGGGGGCTCGGGTCTACTTGCGGCGGAAAGCGTCTAGCGAGACGACAGTCTTGACCTCAGCGCTCGGCTCCGGTGCAGGCGCCTGCGGCGTCGCGACGATCGCCGAACGTTTCGCCGGGATCACAGCCGGCAGGTTGTCGTCCGCGCGTGTATCCTGCGGATCGATCTGCACGCCAAAATTCGTCGAAGGGTCGAAGAAACGCGTTACGGCGCCGAAGGGAACGCGCAGCGGCTGCGGCCGACCGCCGAACATCAGCGTGATCTCGAACCCGTCGTCCTGCACCACGAAATTCTCGTACTGGTGCTGGATGACGATCGTCATCTCCTCAGGGAACTTGTCCTTGAGCCAGTCTTCCATCGTTACGCCATGCTGGTGCGTGCGGAAGGTGACATAGAAATGGTGGTCGCCCGGCAAGTATCCCGTTGAGGCTGCTCGCTCCATCGCGGCGCGCACGATGCCGCGATAGGCCGCCTGCGTGAGGGCGTGATAGCCGAGGTAGTCCTTGCCGGATCCCGTTGGCCGCTCCAACAACACCTCCATCGCCTGGTGACCAGAGCTAGGCCCTGATGGCAAACCG
This sequence comes from Pseudomonadota bacterium, assembly GCA_041166025.1. GTDB lineage: Bacteria > Pseudomonadota > Alphaproteobacteria > Caulobacterales > Hyphomonadaceae > UBA7672. The sequence goes on from JBEAMJ010000087.1 coordinate 4,894, forward strand.
GTAAAACAGCTTCAAGCGCTAGGCGAAACCGAACCGTGCGCCTCGTTCTGCACGAACGATAACGCGCAACAGCCATGCATGGGCAAGACCCCGGCGCAACATTTGATTTCTCCACAGGCCGAAGCGGTCTAGCTTGCGAGCATGACACGCACACCCAAGCCCTACAAATCGCGCCGCATTGGCGACCGCGAACTTTCGCCCGAAACGCTGATGATGGGGTATGGCTATTCGCCTCACCTGTCCGAAGGAGCGCTGAAACCGCCGCTGTTCCAGACGTCTACCTTCGTCTTCGGCAGCGCCGGAGAGGGGAAAGCTTCCTTCGAACTCGCCTATGGCCTGCGCGAGAAGAAGCGCGGCGAGGAAATGGCGCTGATCTACTCGCGCATCAACAATCCCAATCTCGAAGTGCTGGAGGATCGCCTCGCCGTTTGGGACGCAGCCGAGAAGGCGCTGGCTTTCGCCTCGGGCATGGCTGCGATCTCGACCACTCTGATGACATTTGTGCGCCCGGGCGATGCGCTCGTGTTCTCCGAGCCCGTTTATGGCGGCACCGAATACCTGGTGCACAACATCTTGCCCCAGTTCGGGGCGAAGGGCGTGGGTTTCATGGCAGAAGCCGGCGCCCAAGGCTTCCGCGAGGCCGTGCGCAAGGCTGCCGATGAGGCGGCGAAAACCGGCGGCAAGGTCGGCGCGATCTATGTCGAGACGCCGGCCAATCCCACCAACGGCCTCGTCGATATTGCGCTCGCCCGCGAACTTTCCGAAAGCCTAAAGGGATCTGCAGGCCGCCCACCCGTGATTGTCGACAATACCTTTCTCGGTCCCATCTGGCAGCAACCGCTCAAGCTGGGCGCCGACATCTGCGTGACTTCGCTCACCAAATATGTCGGAGGCCATTCCGATCTCATCGCCGGTTCGGCCTCCGGTGACGCCAGTTGGATCGGACAAGTCGCCGTCTTCCGCACGATTCTCGGTACGATGACCGACCCGCACACCGCATGGCTGCTCTTGCGCTCGCTGGAGACGCTGAAGGTCCGCATGGACGCCGCCGAGCGCGGCGCTCAGAAGGTCGCCGCCTACCTGCGTGACCACCCTCGCGTGAAATCGGTGTGGTATCTGCCGTTCCTGCCGAAGGATCATCCCGACCGCGCGCTGTTCGAGAAGCAGTGCGTCACGGCGGGCTCGACCTTCTCGTTCGAGATCCAGGGCGGGGAAAAGGAAGCCTTCGCCTTCCTCGACAAGCTACAGGTGATCAAGCTCGCGGTGAGCCTCGGCGGCACGGAGACGCTGGCCTCCCACCCGGCGGCCATGACGCACTCCGATGTGCCCCCAGCCGAGCGCCAGCGCCTCGGCATCACCGAGTCGCTTGTTCGCCTCTCGATCGGCGTCGAGAACCCCGACGACCTGATCGCGGACATCGAGCAGGCGCTAGGGCAGTAGGGGCCACCATGCCCGATACGCACCACGTGCAGGACTTCATCCCCCAGACGGTGACGCCGCCTAACCGGCCGCTGCCACTGATCCGCGGTCTTCGGCAGATGATCGCGAACCCGCTGCACGTCTGGCCGAAGGCCATGTACGAGAACCCGTATCATGGCGTGAAATGGATCGGCCGCACCTTTCACTACTTCCGCAAGCCAGAGCATATGAAGGCGGTCTTCCTGGACCATACCGACATCTTCCGCAAATCGCAGTTCCAGAAGAAGATCGTCGGGCCTGCGCTCGGCGAAGGTTTGCTCACTGCTGAGGGTGATCACTGGAAGTTCCAGCGCCGCGCCGCATCGCCGGCCTTCCGCATCGATGCCTTGCACGCCCTCGTGTCGGCCTTTTCGGCATCGGCCACGGCCACTGTCGACCGCATCCGAGCCACGCCGGGCGGACACACCGTCGACGTAATGCGCGAAATGCAGCACGCCACGCTCGACGTCATCGTCGAGACGATCCTTGGCGGGGCCGACCCCGACTTCGGCTATGCGCGCGTTGCAGGTTCGGTCGAGGACTATGTCCAGGTGATGGGCAAGCCGGATCTGCTTGATCTCTTCGGCACGCCCAACTGGGTGCCGCGTCCCTGGGGCGGCAAGGGCCGGCGCGCCGCATCGGCGCTGCGCGCTTCCGCCGTTAACGCGATTAGGCGTCGCCGCGGTTCGGGCGATACCCGCAAGGATCTGCTCGGACTGCTGCTCGCCGCACGCGACCCGGAGACAGGCCGTGGATTTTCCGATCTCGAACTTATCGACAATGTTGTCACGTTCATTGGCGCCGGGCACGAGACGACTGCGCTGACATTGGCCTTCACGCTCTACCTTATCGCCAACGCGCCGGAGGTTCAGGACAGGCTCGTGCGCGAGGTGCAGGATGTCTGCGGTGAGGCGCCCATCGACGCGCCCATGGTGGACGCGCTGATCTACCATGAGCAGGTCATCAAGGAATCGATGCGGCTATACCCGCCCGTCGCCCTGATCGATCGCGTCGCCACACAGGACGTCGATCTTGGCGATGTTAAGGTCAGGAAAGGCGATTTCGCCTTCAACCTCATCTACGTGATGCACCGCCACCGGACGCTCTGGCGCAATCCTGAGCGTTTCGATCCCGAGCGTTTTTCACCGGAGAATGCGAAAGATCTCCATCGCTTCCAGTACATGCCTTTCGGCGCCGGCCCGCGCATCTGCATCGGCATGAAATTCGCCTACATGGAGGCCGTTGCGATACTGGCGACGCTGGTGCGCGAGCTGCGCTTCCTGCCCAACCCCGCGCACAAGGTTGAACCGAACATCCGCATCACCTTGCGCCCCGAAGGCGGCATGCCATTGTTCGTTGCGGCGCGGCGCTGACGGGGAGAGGCTGGATGAGGCTGTGCGCGTGGTTGCTGGCCTTGCTTTCAGGCCTGTCGGCGTGTTCGGTCGCGCCTCAAGCGCCGTCAGCACAGGCGTTGGTACGCCCTAACATCATCTTCATCCTGCTTGACGATCTTCGCTTCGATGCGATGGGTTTCCTCACACCGGGCCTCGAAACGCCGAACATCGACTATCTCGCGCGCAACGGTGTCTACTTTCCAAACGCCGTCGTCACAACCGCGCTGTGCTCGCCCAGCCGCGCGACGATCCTCACCGGCCGCGCGACCGTCAATCATGGCGTCGTCGACAACAACAACGCGTCCGAACAGGGGCTCGTCTTCTTTCCGGCCTATCTGCGGCAGGCCGGCTATCAGACGGCCTTCATCGGCAAGTGGCACATGGGTGCGGCCACCGACGCGCCGCGGCCAGGCTTCGACAAATGGGTCAGCTTCCGAGGGCAGGGCACGTATGGGCCCACCGACGGCCTATCGCCCGCCCGGGTCGCCGCCGGTGAGGTCCACACGCTTAATGTGGATGGGGTCGCGACGCGGCGGCGCGGCTATATCACGGACGAACTTACCGACTATGCCGTCGACTGGCTCGGTGCTGGCCGGGACAAGGACAAGCCTTTCTTCCTCTATCTCTCACACAAGGCGGTGCATTCCGATTTCGCCCCGGCCGAGCGTCATCGCCGGCAATATGCCGACCTGAAAATCGATCTGCCGCCGAGCAGCGCCAACACCGAAGAGAACTATCGCGGCAAGCCGATGTGGGTGCGCAACCAACGCAACTCCTGGCACGGCGTCGATTTCCCATACCACACTGATCAGGACCTGCGGGAGTATATCCGTGAGTACTATCGAACGCTCTCAGCGGTGGATGACAGCCTCGGGCGCATCCTGGCCTCGCTCCGCGCAGCAGGCATCGAGCGCGACACCGTCATCGTCTTCTCCAGCGACAACGGCTTTCTATTCGGCGACCATGGCCTGATCGACAAGCGCAACGCCTACGAGCCCTCCGTCCGTGTCCCGCTGGTGGTCTACGCGCCCGGCCGCGTTCCCGCTGGCGTCATCAACACGACGCGCGTGCGCAATCTCGACTATGCGCCGACCCTGCTCGACTTCGCCGGCCTTCCGCCACCCTCCCAGTTCGAGGGTCGCAGCTTCCTTCCCGTTGCAGATGGCCGCGTGACGTCAGAGCAGTGGGCGGCCCCGGACTTTGTCTACTCATACTTCTGGGAGTGGAGCTTCCCGCACACGCCAACGACATTCGCCATCACGAGCGGGGCGACCAAGTACATCCAGTATCATGGCGTGTGGGACACCGAGGAACTGTACGACCTCTCGACTGACCCCGGCGAAATGAACAATCTGATCGACGACCCGGCCTGGGGCGCCAAGAAGGTCGATCTGCGCAATAGGCTCTATGCCGGTCTCTCGCGACAGGACGGCTCGCACGTCGTGCCCTACACCGAGCGCATCAATGAAGGTATCGTCTGGCGCAACGCGGACGGCGGCGAAGCTGCGCCCTTTCCCGACAGATGGCTGAAGGAACCGAACCGACCGGATCGGTTGAGTGGCCTCCTGCCGCCGCCTCCGGAGTGACGCGAATGCGCAGCTTGTATCTTGAGCGCAATGATTCTCGCCCTTGCCGCGTCGATTGAACTCGCGCCGCCAGCTTGCGCTCCCCGCCGAATGCCGCGCACAAAGGTGTGCGGAAAATCCGGATTGTGATCCGCTGCGAAGCAGACCTGCTGGAGTTGTCCTTGTCCTCGCTCGCCCGTATCCCCGCCCCGAAGGATATGATGGGATATGTGCAGGACCTGCTCTGGTCTTCCGGCGAGCTTGGCCGCTGCATCTGCCGGCGCGGCTGGAGCAAGCCTGAGGTCTGGGCGCTCGCACCGGCAACGACTCCGGAAGCGCAGATCCTCACCGACACTGCAAGCCGCGTGGCGCGCACCGATGACGCGAACGAATGGCTCGACGCCTGGATCATCGCGCAGGGCCGGGCGACGCCCAATCTCTGCCTCGTCGCGCACGATCCGCTCGCGCCTGCCGTCGATCCCGACGACGACATCTTTGACAGCCCCGGCCGGTGGGACACGCGCGGCGGCGAGAATTATCTTGTCCTTCCGAAGGCGGTGTTGGCGCCGGGCATCGTGAAATGCGCGACCCGGCAGATGATCGGCGATCAGTACGCGCTGATCGTCATCGAGGATGAATGGCCCTTCGGCGACACGCGCTCGCTCGAGAGTATTGCCTACGGTGTGCGCCACGTGATCGTTCCAATCACAGAGGGCGAAAGCTACGGCATAATCTCGGGCGTCTGAGGATCAGGACTCCAGCCTCGCATCGAGTGTGATCTCGATGGCGCCCAGCGCTTTCGACACCGGGCATCCCACCTTCGCCTTGTTTTCCAGTTCGATGAACTGAGCCTCGCTCATCCCCGGCACATTTCCGCGCAACGTCAGCGCGCTCTTCGTTATGCCGACGCCCGGTTTCACCTCAACCTCGGCCACCGTCATGATCTTCTCAGCCGGGCGCCCGGCCTCCGCGAGAAAGTGCGACAGCTGCATCGCGAAACAACTTGCATGCGCCGCCGCGATCAGCTCCTCGGGATTGGTGGCCGACTTGCCGCTCTCATCCTCGAAGCGTGCCTTGAATGTGTAGGGGCTGTCGGTGATGACGCCGCTCTGCAACGAGATCGCGCCCTTGCCGTCCTTCAGCGCGCCTGTCCAGACGGCGGTGGCTGTGCGTTTCATGATCCTGCCTCCATGTGTTCTATCGAAGATAGGGCAGCCTCGGCCGAAGAGGGACATGCCGATCACGATAGCGGGAAAACAAGTGGGGCGGCTTCTGTTGCCAGGCGCCGCCCCGAGCCCCGCCTCAGCTTGCTAGAGCGGAGGACTTAGGTTGGAAAACACCAGCTGCTTACGCAGCGAGGCGCATTTCCGGAGCAAAGTTGTCGTTGGCAACTATTGCGAATGGGCTTCTGTCGGGGCCCAGGCGGGCAAAGTCTTCGCCTTTACACGTCCGTCGATCCTGTGTCGGCCCCAGACAGTCCGGGCAACGATCCCGGGGAAACATCTGGTGGAGCCGCCGGGCACTGCCCCCGGGTCCGGTCCGCTTATTGCGCGAGGGTTTATCGCCATAGTCTTCTTGCGAAGACACGGTGAATATAGGGGCTAAATCCCTAACCGCAAACAACCGTTCGGCCCGGCGCGTCAGTCACGCTCGCGCAACAGGCCGACATCGACCCCCAACTACCGTCAGGAGCATGGCTCCGGCCGCCAGCAGCAGGAAAACCGCCAGGGCAATCCTGAAGATCCACGTGACCATGTGCGTGCGCTGGGCCGCCAGCTTCAGATGGTGAACGCCCAAAGCCGTGGCCAATCCATACCCCAAAGAGTCCACCCCAAAAAAACTCAGTGTCGCGTGATGCAGAAAGCGTTCAGCCGGTTGCCATCGAGATCGCGAAAGCTCGCAGCGTAGAACCCGCCGCGCTCGCAAGGCTCCGCTTCCGGCGCACCACCCTGTTCCAGCGCAAGCTCATAAAGCCGCTGCACCTGTTCCGGATCGGCCGCCTCCAGCGCCACCGCGGCCGGTGAAACTCCACGACCAGACGCCACCACGCTGATGCTCGCCGGCCCGCCCGGCAGGCCCCAGGCCACGCACGCCTCATCGTCGACCGAGCGCCTGGCGCCCAGCTCGCGCGCGAGCCGGTCGTAGAACCGCGCAGCACGCCCGAGGTCACGCGTGTCCAGTGTCACATACCCGTCCATGTCGCTCCTCCGTTCGAATCGCTAAGCCAGCTCTAGAACAGAACTAGAACGTTCTTGCTCTGTTCGCAAGCTCCACACGCAGGAAGCCGTGGGAGCGGGTGGCGCACGGCCGCAGATCTTGGCTACAGTCAGGAGACCACAGTCCGGGGAGGGACATTCATGAAGAAGCTCGTTGCGGAATTCATCGGCACGGCCACGCTCGTGTTCTTCGGCTGCGGCTCGGCTGTCCTTGCCGGGCCCGAGGTCGGCCAGCTTGGCATTTCCTTCGCCTTCGGCCTTGCGATCGTCGCCATGGCCTATGGCATCGGGCCGATCTCCGGATGCCATGTAAATCCTGCCGTCTCCTTCGGCGCTTTCCTCGCTGGCCGCATGGGCGCGGGCGAGATGGTGCAGTACTGGGTCGCGCAATTCCTCGGCGCGCTTGTCGGCGCGGGCATCCTCTACGTCATCGCCACCGGCAATCCCAACTTCCAGCTGGGCGAATGGGGCCTCGGCTCCAACGGCTATGGTCAGGGCTATCTCGGCGGCTATGAGCTCACCGCCGCCTTTGTCTTCGAGGTCGTTGCGACATTCCTCTTCCTTGTCGTGATCCTCGGCGTTACCCAGAAAGGCTCGCCTGCCATGCTTGCCGGTCTCGCAATCGGTCTCACGCTGGTCGTAATCCACATCGTTGGCATCCAGGTGACCGGCGTGTCGGTGAACCCGGCGCGCTCCTTCGGCCCGGCCGTGTTTGCACAAGGCCTCGCGCTGCAGCAGCTCTGGCTCTTCATCGTTGCGCCGCTCATCGGCGCCAGCCTCGCTGGCTTTCTGTTCCGCGCAAAACTGCTCGAGGCTGACACGTCCGCCTGACCCTGCACGGTTCGCTCGCACACGCACAAGAAATCACCCGCACCGCAAACTGCGATGCGGGCTGATCTGCGTATTGAGCTGGACGAAACAACAATCCTCCAACACGCCGTTCATTTGCCCAAAAGCCGCCCCATATGGGCACTCAGGAAACCAGTGGCGTCGGTAGACGAACCGGTGCTTTCTGCTGTGGGGCGAACGCGGAGATGGAGTTGCCTGATGATCGAGACGCGCAAGCCCGAACAGACTCGCCGTGATGAGTTCACGCTCATCGAACGCCTGGTGGACCGTCAGGGCCTCAGCCGCGATGAAGCCGTGCGAACGGTCGGCGACTACCGCAAGGGCAAACGTGTCGAGATCGATCCGGCACTGATGGAAGGCCTCGATTCGATTTGAGGTGCGACACCGATCCGGATGCAGGCTAGGCACCCCACAAGCAGCAGGGAACACGTCATGCCGATCCAGCGCCTTAACCCGCCGACGCTTTCAAAGCCCACCGGCTATTCGCACGCCACGCTGGTGACAGCGGGGCGACAGCTGCACATCTCCGGGCAGGTCGCGCTCAACGTTGCCGGCGAGATCGTCGGCAAGGGCGACCTCGCTGTGCAGGCCGATCAGGTCTATCAGAATCTCTTAGCCGCGCTCGCCGCTGCGGGCGCCGACATGCGCCATGTCTTCAAGATCGTCACCTACGTGGTCGATCTCGACCCGGCCCGCGCCGCCGACATCCGCAAGGTGCGCCTGCGCTATCTGGCAGAAGGCGAATATCCTGCCTCCACCATGGTCGGCACGACGGCCCTCGTGCATCCCGACTTCCTGATCGAGATCGAAGCGATAGCACTGCTGGACGCCGCCTAAGTCACCACAAACCTATCGATTTGGCGCCGGCTCTGGCATCCTTGGTGCGATACGCCTGAAGCTTTGGTCTTTTGGATTGTGAGCACCCAATGGTCCTGCCGAGAGGGTGGTTGCGGGGTGTGACCCCCCTCATTGTGTCGCTCGCCGCATGTAACAGCGATGTGTCGCCCGCCACGAACGACAAGGAGGCGCCCCCTATGGCTAATCCCGTAAGGTACTTTGAGATTCCCGTCTCGGATCTGGATCGGGCCGTGCGCTTCTATACGTCTGTGTTTGCCCATGACTTCGAGCGCTCGCAGATAGACGGATACGAAATGGCGCTTTTTCCATTGGCTGAAGGTGCGCCGGGAGCATCCGGCGCACTGGTCAAGGGCGACGTCTATGTGCCGTCCAAAACGGGCGCGATCATCTACTTCACCGTCCCGGATATCGATGACGTACTCCAGCGCGCCGCGGAGAATGGCGGTTCTGTCCTCTACCCGAAGAAATCTGTTGGCGAATTCGGGCATGTTGCAGAGATTGAAGACAGCGAGGGCAATCGGATAGCGCTCCAGAGCAGCACCGACTGAACCATCTCAGGTCGGCCGATCGCGTGCAGGGTTTTCCTAGGATCCTGTCTTGCTGGACGTGCGCGCCTCCCGCCACATCGCTTCCAGCGGCGGCCCGCCCGGTCCCGGCGCGAACACCTTCGTCCGCTCAAATCCATGGCTGCGATAGAATCCGGTGTTCGCCGGGTTCGAGTTCTCAAGGTAGCAGGGCAGGCCGTCGCGGTCGGCTGCCGCCAGAACCGGCGCCATGAGCTGCCGACCAAGGCCTTTGCCGCGCGCCGCCTTCCGCGTGCCGATGGTGAAAAGATAAAGATGCGGTTCGGCTGGATGCTCGCGTGCCATCGTCTCTGCCGCGCCAAGCCCGCGCCGCACCGCGCCCTTCGCTCCCTTCAGCATGATGCTGGAGACGAGGCCGATCATTGCCAGCGCGCCGGGCTCGCGGCTCTCTGATGAATGCGCCCACATCGTCGCGCCGTCATCGCCGGCCAGGTGACAGAAGCCACGCTTGAGATAGACGCTCCGCGCCAGCGCGCTAAAGACATCCTGCATCGGCCGGGTGTTCCCGAAGATCCAGAGATTGACCGGATCCTCCGCAAACGCCTCCGCCGTGATCGCCCCCACCCGCCGCCAGTCGATGCGAGAAG
>JBEAMJ010000088.1:0-12590 GCA_041166025.1 Pseudomonadota bacterium
CTCTCCTTTGGCAAGTGCAAACTGAAGTCTTACAAAGCTGGTCGGTGCGGCCATGTGTTCGACCTGTTGGTGCGGCACGAATGACCGCTGGCCATAATGCCTTCCGCGAAGATGGGTCCCGATCAATTACTCGCGCTCGAAGCGCTTGGGCGAGGCTGGGTTTTCCTGTCTTCCGGTATCGACCGGCTTTTGCATTACATCATGTCCGCCCTTCCCAACTCTAACCGTTCACGGCGATCTCGCCGGCCCGGATCTTATGCCGCGAGCGGCTCGCGATAGCGCTCACCGCTGGTCATGATCGCCCACACCATCCGGGCGTTCTTGTTGGCAAGCGCAACCGCCGCCACCTTTGGTGTTCGACGGGTCAGAAGCTGAACCAGCCAAGGTCGGCGGGTTCCGTTCTTTACCGCAAACCTCACCACCGCCAGCGCGCCGACGACCAGGAGCTGTCGCAGATAGCGGTCACCCTGCTTTGTGATGCCGCCCAATCGCTCCTTGCCGCCGCTCGAGTTCTGACGCGGCACAAGCCCGACCCAGGCAGCAAGGTTGCGCCCTGACTTGAAGACGGCGGGATCTGCGACCGTGGCCACCACAGCGCTGGCGAGCACGGGTCCCACGCCGGGGATCTCCATCAGTCTTCGGCCGACATCAGTTGAACGCGCATTAGCGAGAATGCGGCGGTCCGATTCCAGGATCTGCTCGTTGATGAGATCGAGTTGCACGGCGAGCATCGTCAGACACCCGCGCGCATCCTCTGGAACGCGGGCATCTTCCCTGTCGGCGACGATCTCCATCAAGGTCTTCAATCCGTTGCGCCCCACCGGCGCGATCAAACCGAACTCGGACATGTGCCCGCGGATGGCGTTTGAAAGCTGGGTGCGCTGGCGCGTCAGGATCAGCCGGGTTCGATGCAGCACCATGACAGACTGCTGCTCGGGCGACTTCACCGGCACGAACCGCATCGTAGGCCGCGTGACAGCCTCACAGATCGCTTCAGCATCAGCCATGTCGTTCTTCTGGCGCTTCACGTAGGGCTTCACATAGCTTGGCGGGATCAATCGCACTTCATGGCCAAGACGTACGAGCTCGCGAGCCCAGTGGTGCGCCGAACCGCAAGCCTCGATCCCGACCAGGCAGGGACCCCTCTTGGCGAAGAATGGCAGCACACGGCTGCGCTGCAATCGTTGTCGCACCACGACAGCGCCTTGTGCATCGATCCCGTGTACCTGGAAGACCGACTTCGCAATGTCCAATCCGATCGTCACAACCTGTTCCATGGCTCTCCTCCATCATCGGCCGAAAGCAGAAGCTGCCGGCGGGGTGGAGAGCCGTCCACCGCATCAATTATGGCCGCCCAAACTCCTTGTGGTAGCGCGGGATGAATAGAGCCTTGCCTTTGATCGAAGAGGTGATGCCGTCACCGACCACCAAGCCCGATTTGCCGAACGGCAAGACGCTGACACCGCGCCTCGGCCCGAGCGGCAGCAGGAAGGGAGGGGTCGGCCAGGGCGCGTAAGGTTTTAGCTGCTCAGCGCTCTTTCCAGATGCGATCTCACGCAAAGTCTTCGCCAACCATGGGGCCTGTCGCATCGTGCCCACCACTGTCATGGCATCACCCGTGTCTGCGATGTCGCCCAGTGCAAATACGTTAGGCAAACGCGATGGACGCATCCAGCCGTCCACGGTCACCCGTCCGGTTCTGCTCCGCTCTACGCCAGGCAAACTGTGCACCGGGCTTTCGGCGATACGCGCGCCAATCGCTGGAAATATCAGCCCAGACAGGCGCGCGCCGCTTTCCAATGTTAACTCGCCGAACCAAGGATTGTCCGTTGCATCGAGCCTCATCGCCCCATCACCAAGATGGAGTTCCACGCCCAGCGCCTTGAGCCGCTGTACGATCTCACCATGCAGCTTGACAGGATACCCGGGGAAAAGTCGGTCAGCCGATGAGAGCAACGCCACCGGCTTGTCCTTGAACACAGCCTTGATCTCGCCGGCGAGCTCGACACCAACCGCGCCCGCACCCACGATCGCAACGCGATCGGCTTCTCTGACCTGCGCGGCGACCTCCGCCAACCGCACGGAAAATTCGGCCGCGCCGTCCCCTTGGGGCTTGAATGGCGCTGCATAGTGCGACCCCGTAGCAACGACGACTATGTCCGCCTCGATTGCGACTCCGCTGGCGAGACGAACACCACTGGCGTCAATCTCGATTACCCGGCCGCACACGAAGCGGCCCCGCTTAAGCAGCCGGTCGTAGGGAATTACGATCTGTCGTGTCAGCGTGGGATCGACGATTGCTCTGATCGCCGCCACGTTGTGAACGAAGGCCTCCCGCGCGTCGATCAGGGTTACGTCGAGATGGGCGTCGAGGCGGATAGCGAGGGCGTAGCCGCCATACCCGCCGCCGACAATTGCAACTCTTGTCTTTTGAGGGTGTACCAACCTTCAGTCCTCCGCCGCCATGACGCCCTCGATTTGGCCAAGCGTGTCGATCTCACAACGTACGATGTCGCCAGGTTTCAGGAACTGGCGCGGATCCATCGCCGCACCAATACCGCCGGGCGTTCCGGTGAAGATGAGATCACCTGGCTCCAAGGTCATCGCCTGCGACAGGTGCTCAATCTGGTCCCAGATATTGAAGACCAGATGCTTCGTGTTGGAGTCCTGCCGTTTCTCGCCGTTGACGAAGCAACGTAGCCCCATCGCATGCGGATCAGTGATCTCGTCAACAGTGGTGATCCATGGGCCGATAGGCGCGTGCGTGTCGAACGACTTGCCGAGACTCCATTGCGGCGTGCGGTGCTGCCAGAGGCGTTCGGTGACGTCATTGCCGACGCAATAGCCAAAGACGTGCTTGTGCGCATCCGTCTTGCTGATGTTGCGTCCGCCCTTACCGATAACAGCGACCAGCTCGACCTCATAGTCTACGAATGGACCGGCCCTGGCGATCAAAAGTGGATCGTATGGCGCGTTGATGGACGTTTGCGCCTTCGTGAACCAGACCTGATTGGTCGGCGTCTCAACTTTACTTTCCGCAATGTGGTCGGCGTAGTTGAGGCCGATGGCGAAGATCTTTCCCGGGCGCTGTATGGGCGCCTCAAGCTTCACCGAGGACAACGGCACGCCACGGCCTGCTTCAGCCCGCCCCTCGAGGTCGGGCCTGAGCGTGTCCCAATCGAGGATCAGGTCGATCATCGCACCTGCGAATCCCGTGTCGACAATCTGTTCGCCCACGACGATACCGATCAGGGTCTGCCCATTGGTGGTGTATGTTGCGAGTTTCATACCGGCCGTCCTTTTGAATGACGGCTGAAAAGCCGTTGCAGGCGCAGGTTCAGGGCGAGAATAAATGACACGAGCGCGGGCCTGGGTGGCCGTTTCCCCGCAAACATCGGATGGGGGCTGCCCCATTGCACAGCGAGCAGCGCGCCCATTGGCATTTTCTGCGGGGGATCAGCGGCGGTGAAGAGGTCGCCATCGGTCCAGTGTTCGAGTTCGTTGCCAAACGGGTCTTTCCAGTAGTCGAATATCTGACTGCCCATGATGTGGCGGCCCACGCCCCAGGCCGGTTTCCACTTCCTCGTTTTCAAATGCCGGTGGCCGAGCATCAGATCGTCGAGATTCGCAACTTCGAATGCGGCATGCAGCAAGCCGAGCTTACCCGGCAGCTGCGCTAGAAAAAGCGTGTGATGGTCGGCTAGCTTGTCACCGCGGTCGCAACGCATGAACGCGCCGACAGGCACGTCGGTCGCGGCCTCAACCTCATCAGACGTCAGGAAGCCGAAACGATCCTTGTACCATTTTTCCGACGCACGGAAGTCTCGCACCTTTAGCACCGCATGGCCGATGCGGTGGACATGAGCTGGGCCGGGATCGAACCGCACGGTCGAACGCTGGCGCGGGCGGACCATGGTCGTGTTTCGCTGCTTATCCTCAAAGGGGCACGTCGCCTCTCCGTTTGCCTGCCCGGTAACGACCTCAACGCCGTAGCCATCAGGGTCCGTGAGACGGAGGATTTTTCCTCCGCCTGGTTCCGTCGAGTCTTCGATCACGGCGCCTTCATGCGCTGCAAGTTTCTCCAGATCACCGACTGTTTCGGCGCGGAAGCCGACCGCGAGGAATTTGGCTTCCCCGGGCTCCGTGACATGTACGAAAGGGCGACCGTCACTGCCTTTCCCGTACAACCGCCCGCGATTTTCGAAACATGCCATTCCGAAATCTTCGAGAAACGACTTCATCGTCGAAAGATTGGGCGCAGCGAAGCGCACGTGCGCGATGTCTTCGATCTTGGTGACCGCCATCGCCGGTGCTCCTGGATCTATTGCTGACTATTTGGTCAACTAGATTGTGTTTGACCGTATAGTCAAGTATGAAAATCGCATGGCCAGCCAAACCGACCTTTCTCCCCGCGCAACTCGCACTCGAGCGGCATTGATTTCCGCCGGCCTCGACCTGCTTGTTGATCGGCCGATAGATGCAATTCCCATCGATGACATTGTTGCTGCGGCCGGGGTGGCGAAAGGCAGCTTCTTCAACCACTTCGCGGACAAGCAGGATTTCGCCGTCGCGATCGCGACCGAAGTCAGGGTTGAACTCGAGCATCTGGTTGCCGAGGCAAATAGGTCTATAAGCGATCCAGTTGAGCGCATCGCGGGCGGCATGCGGGCCGGCCTGGAATTCGCGATCAAACAACCCAAGCGAAGCATGGCGTTGCTGCGCAGCTTGGGATCTCCCACAATGCGCGAGCATCCACTCAACGAGGGACTACGCACCGACATTGATGCAGCAGCCGCGCGAGGCTTGGTTCGGCCGGAGGCAACGCGACTTGGCGTGCTCTACTGGCTCGGTCTCTGCCAGGTCCTCATGATGAGCGCCCTTGATCGCCGGACGTCCGCGCGTGATGTCGGCCAGCGTTTGGCGGATATGCTTGTGCTCGGCCTTACGGGACTGGGCATCCCCCCCAAGCGCGCGGCCGAACTGGCGCGAGCAAACGCGTTCGGCGGGAAAAGATCTGGCTAATCCTGTAAGTCAGGTGACACGACTGAGCTGCTGCAGGTTACGTCGACACGCACCGGAGCTGGTGCAGGCATCTTTGGACGCAATGTCTGCTTCGGGCCCCATCTCTGCCGGTCGCTGATACGATATGACCTGTTGCTGGAGATCGGGCGTCTGGCGCTCCAACGAGCTTTGCGCTCTAAAACCGCGCCACGTCGTAGAACAGCGAGAAGTCGATCGGCAGGGCGTCGCGGATGTATTGCTTCACGAACTGGTTCTCGTCGGCGATCGCGCTGCGCGTCACATAAACCACGTCGAACCGGCGCAACGGCCCGATCTCATAGAGTGCAGACCGCGCAAGTCCGCCGCGCGCATCGACCACGCGCGTCATCATCGCGCCGCCCGGCTGGCGACGCATCACGATCACCTTCGTCGGCTCACCGTCGAGTGTCCATCCGCCGGCCATCACGATGGCCTGCAGCACGTCGATCTCGCCCGGCAGCTCGAATACGCCCGGCGCCTTCACCTCGCCTCCTACGAACACCTTCTGCGAACCGAACTCCGTCGGCGTGATCAGGAGCGAGGGATCACGCAGCTCGTTTGCGTAGATATCCTCCAGCGTCGCCTGAAGCTCGCGCACACTCTGTCCGCCGGCCATGACGGGCCCGATGACGGGCAGGGTGATGCGGCCGTCAGGCGCAACCGTCAGTTCGACTGAAAGTTCAGGCGCGGTCCGTACATCCATGCGGAAGCGGTCGCCAGGATAGAAGCGGTAGGCCGCATCCTCGATCCGCCAGGATGGATAAGAACTTATCGGAAAATCAGGAGATTGCGCAGGCACGGGGTCCCCCATGCAGCCCGAAAGCGCTGCCAGCCCGGCTAGGCCCGCAAGTGCGAAAGGACGCAGTCCCGACATGCAGCCAGATGTCCCCCGGAATGGATAACCGGTTCTTAAGCGGCGCGGGCGAAATCTGATCCGTTAACAACGGGATACTTCCCCTGAGCGCCAAACCGTGAGCGTCGAGAGCTGGACCGAACGCACGCCACAGCGCGCGGCCGACACCGCCGCGCGCCTCCGGCTGCGCTCCAGCGCCGCCGAGACGCTGCTGCATCTCTGGCGCGCACGATGGCTCATGCTGCTCGTTCTTGCGCCTATTGTCATCGCCGGCGTCGCCTTCGCCTTCCTGGCCCCGACCAGCTACACGGCGAGCACGCGTCTGCTTGTGCGGCTGGGGGAGGAGTATGTCTTCGATCCGATTATCGGCGATGCGGCCCGGGGCGCCTTCCCCCAGCAGGAGGATGTGCTGCAGGCCGAGAGTGAGCTTGCGCGTTCTCCGGTGATCGCCGAGCGCGCCATCACCGCGATCGGTCTTGCCCGACTCTATCCCCAGCTGGCCAACGCCCGGCTCCGTGCACGTGGCGGGGAAGGCTATGTCATCGACCAGGAAGCACTCGAAGCCTTCGCTCGAAATCTCGACGTCTCGACTGCGCCGCGTTCGTCCATCCTCCGCATGACCTTTGCGCACGAAAATCCGGATCTGGCGGCGGAAACTCTCAACAGCTTCGTCGGCGAGTATCTCGCTTACCGTCAGGAGGTACTGTCCGGCGGCGGCGCTGCCGGCCTCTCCGAGCAGCGCGCGGTTATCGAAACCCGTCTGCAGGCCGCCGACAAGGCGCTGCGCGACTATCTCGCCGCCAACGCCCTCAGCGATTTCGAGGCCGAGAGCGCCTCGGCGGCCAAGCTTCTCAGTGACATCGCTGACGAACAGGCCCGTGTCGAGGCCGCCCTTCGCGAGGCCGAGGCCCGCGTCTCCGGCCTCTCCCGGCAGATTGCCGCCACACCGCGCGAGGTCGATCTCTATGTCGAGTCAACCTCGGAGCAGGAGCTGGTGAAGCTCCGCCTCACGCGCGAGGACCTCTTGGCGCGCTACCTTCCCGACAGCCGCGCCGTGAAGGACATCGATCGCCGCATTGCACAGCTCGAAACCTTCCTCACCGCAGCGCCCGCCCAGGGGCTGCGCCGCATCGGCCCGAATCCAACCTGGCAGGCGCTGGAAGCTGACCGCGCCGTGCAGGCCGCCACGGTTAGCGCTCTCACCGGGCGTGCCGCTGCGCTCGCCGCGCAAAGACAACAGGCTGCCAGCCGCATCGCGCGCCTCGCCACACTCGAACCCGAC
This sequence comes from Pseudomonadota bacterium, assembly GCA_041166025.1. Taxonomy (GTDB): domain Bacteria; phylum Pseudomonadota; class Alphaproteobacteria; order Caulobacterales; family Hyphomonadaceae; genus UBA7672. Next base: position 7,176 of record JBEAMJ010000088.1, read on the forward strand.
TACCTCCGCCTCAAGCGGGATCGCGACGCACTCGAGGCCTCTGCAGGCGCATTTGCCTCCCGCGAACAGTCTGAGCGCGCGCGCGCCGAACTCGCCGCGCGCAATGTCGACAACATCTCGGTCTACGAGGCCGCACGCCCGCCCGTCCGGGGCGATGCCGGTCGCGGCATCATTCTCATCGCCGCCATTGCCCTCGGACTCCTGTCAGCGCTTGCCGTGGGCCTGCTTCAGGCCTGGTCGGTCGACCGCTTCGCGACCGCAGGCAGCATTACGCGAACACTCGGCCTGCCCGTCCTGGCGACGACGCGGGAGCGCTAGATGCGAGACCTGCGCAGCGATCTCAAGAATCTTCCTGCCACGCTGGCACGGGCTGCCGACGCTGAAGGCGGACGCAGCGTCATGTTCATCGCGGCGCGCGAAGGCGAGGGTGCTTCCAGCGTGGCGGCCTCCTTCGCATTGCTGGCCGCCGCGCAGGCCCAGCGCGCGGTCTGGCTGGTCGATCTCGATCTCAGGCGCAACATCCTGTTCAACGCCTTCGCCGTGGGTCCCTTTGCCCAGGTGCTGGGAGGCGTGGGCCCGCCTTACTCCGCAACGCTGAAGACCCAGCCTTTCTTCGCCATCGAGCCCGAAGAGGCCGAAGCGATGTCCGGCCTGGGTCTTTTCACAGCGCATCGGGTCGGCGACACGCGCCTGATGGTGACGCAGTTCGATGCATCGCGTCTCAAGCCCAGCCATGCGCTCCGCATCCGTAGCCAGCCCCTCTACTGGCAGACGGTGCGCGCCGTTACAGATTGGACCGTTGTTGACGCCCCCGCGCGCGAACTGAGCGCCGCCGGCCTCGTGATCGCTGCTCAGATGGACAGCGTCGTGATCGTCGCCCGCGCAGACTCGGCCGCCCCAGCCGAGATCGACGACCTGCGTCGCGAGATCGAGACGCATGGCGGCAAGGTCGCTGGCGTCGTCCTCAACGCGCAGAAGGCCGATGCCCGCCTGACTGATCGTCTCGGGCAATGATGCCGCACACGCGCATCAGCCGTCTGGAATACACGCTTGCCGGACTTGTGTTGCTGATGTTCGCGGAGGCGTTCCTGCCGCGGCTGCTGGCGCCAGCGCCAACCGATGTGAGTGGTGAAGCTCCCGAGAGTGATCTCCTCAGGCTCCTATGGCTTCCGGCCTACGCACTGATTGTCGCCGGACTCGTGCTGATCTGGAAGGACGCATGGCGCGCCCTTGCGCGTGCGCCCTGGCTTGTCGCCCTTGCGCTCCTTGCGATTGCCTCAGCGATCTGGTCGATCGATCCCGAACTCAGCCTTCGTCGCGGCGTGGCGCTCCTCGCCACGGCGCTCCTCGGCCTCTATCTCGCGGCCCGCTATGATTGGCTTGGGGCGCTGCGGCTTCTCGGAATTGTCTGGTTCGCGCTCATGGCCGCCAGCTTCCTTGCTGGCCTGATCGCGCCTGACTTTGCTGTGATGCAGGAGACGCATGTCGGCGCCTGGTCTGGCGGCTGGAGCGAAAAGAATGCGTTGGGTGGTCATGCGGCGCGCGCTGCATTCCTGTTCACCTTTCTTGCATGGCGCGACCAACCCTGGCGGGCCTGGTGGATCGGCGGCCTTGCGCTCGCCCTTGCTCTGGTGCTGCTGTCGCGGTCGACCACGGGGCTGCTGGGCGCGGCCCTCGGTCTTGGGGTTCTCGCCGCCGCGTGGTGGATGCTGAAGGGCCGCCGCTGGTCGCTGGCCCTTGGCTGGTCAGTGGCCACAGCCGGCGTCCTGGCAGCGCTTGCATTCTGCGTGGCGCCGGATGTTGTGCTTGGCGTCTTCGGCAAGGACGAAACACTGACCGGCCGGACGGCGATCTGGGCCGCGCTGGGGGAGGCTGTCGCTGAGAAGCCGGTCCTTGGACATGGCTACATGGCCTATTGGGGCCTCGATTCTGAACCGCGCTACTGGCTCTCCCGCGCACTCGCCTGGAATGTACCCTCCGGCCACAATGGCTGGATTGATCTGGCCATCTCGCTCGGCGCTGTCGGCGTCACGGTGTTCGCCATCGATCTCATGCTCACACTGTGGCGTGCGGGCCGGCTGGCGCCTGTCTCGCCCGCCGGCGTGTTCGCGCTGGGCTTCCTTGCACAATTCCTGCTGTTCGCCATGTCGGAGAGCGTGCTGGCTGCGCAGAACAGCATTCTCTGGGCGACCTACGTCTTTGTTGGCGTGAAGCTGGCGCTCAGTGAGCGCCATCAGTCGATGACGCCGCTCAGCACGGCCCCCAGCGTTGGCGCGGCAAGAACAGCGCCTTCGGCGACGGCCAGTGCAGCAAGTTCCTCGATCAGCCCCGCTGGCGCGCCATAATCCGTCGGTGCTGCCCCGACATCATGGGTGAAGAAGAAGAGCCAGCCCTTCGTCGCGATGCATCGCCTCAACGCGGCGAGCGCGCGCCGGCGATGAAGCTCAGACCCGCCAAGCTCGACGGCGTGCAGCTGGCTCCGGTCCACATCGCCGCGGTTGATGCCGGGCAGGACGCCCCGGCCCGTTGTGAAGACATCGCCCACCCATTGCTTCACGGCGTAGCTCGTCTCGCCATAGGGAAAAGCAAAGGCGGAAACCGTCGCATCATGTCCGGCTTTCGCAAGCGCCACCAGGTTTTCGCCAATGTCGCGCTCGATGTGGTCGAGCTGAACCTGCGCGCAGTCGAGATGCGAATGCGAGTGGGAACCGACCTCATGGCCGCGCGCGTGGATTTCAGCCAGTGTTGCGGCGTCGAACATCTCGCCCAGCATGGGGCTTCGCAGCCCCATGAATCCGGTGCAGGCATAGAAGCCGGCCCGCCCGCCATGTTTCTCGACAATATCGGCGCCATTGAGGGCGGACTTCGGGAAGTCGTCGAAGGTAAAGGTCACCACCGGACGATCGGGCGCAACCTGCGCGCGGTTGGCCTTGCGCCACATCGTGACGCGCCGCTGCACCTGGGCGGGCAAGGCGCGCGATGGGGCGTAGCGCCACTGCACAGCTAGACCGCCTCTGCATAGATCAGCGCACGCCAGGCCTTGAGCGCATGGCCGCGAAGGACGAGCGGCAGGCCGCGCAACAGCGCGATGCGGCGGGCAAGCCCGGTTGCCTGCCGTCGCAGGGGCAGCCAGCGCAGGCGTTGCGCCGCGCGATAGATCGGCATGCGCCTGGCCTCCTCGCGATGCCGCGTGGTCATCAGCGCGAAGTTTTCAACCGAACTTGCGTACTTCGCAACGAGATCCTTGTCGGCGTCGAGGCCTAGATGGCTCGCAGTGTTCTCGATGTGGCGGATCGGAAACCATTGCTGCACGCGCAGGCCCCAGTCCGTGTCTTCCCAGCCCCATGCTGCAAAGCGCTCGTCGAACGGGCACGCATTGATGACGAGGCGATGGGCGAGCACGTTGCACGAAAACACGTGGCGTCCCGGCGCCCGGCTGCGCTGCTCGGCCGTGAGACACTCGGATGCCTTTGCCTGCCAGCGATGCAGGGCGAACCTTTTTTCCTGTGGGGCAGACTTCAGCGAGTACCCGCCAGAGATGACGGCAGGCTCCCACGTCGTCTCGATCGCATCGAGATAGGCTTCGAGGAAGCGCGGGCCGTCAGGCGCCATGTCGGCGTCGAGGAGCAGGAACCAGTCGGATCGCGCATGCCGGATTGCAGCGTTGCGTGCAGCGGAACGGCCGCGATTGGTGCGCGCCGAGACGATGCGCACCGCGGCGGCCACGCGACCGGCTTGCAGCTCCAGCCGCTCCAGCATCTCCGGATCATCACTGCCATCGTCATAGAGGATGATTTCGACCAGCGAAGAAGATACGCAGGCCGCAAGCGCCTCCATCAGCTGCGTCGGATCCATGCGATAGACGGGGATACACACGGAAAGACGCGGCGCTGCGCCGCGCCAGTAGACATTGTCGTGAATCCGCTCGCCAGAAAGCGCCGGCTTCATCTCCGGATGGACAAGCTTGACGGCATGCATGGCGCTCACCTGTGCCTCTCCCGGTCGCCGAAGAGACAGGGCAGGGTCCGGAGAATGATCCACAGATCGAGCCACAGCGACGCACGGTTGACGTACTCCATGTCGAGGCGCACGCGTTCGCGCACCTCGGCGGGCGTGTGGCAGGGGCCGCGCGATCCGTTGACCTGCGCCCAGCCTGTGATCCCCGGCTTCACGCGGTGACGGTGGGCATAGTCGCCGACGATGCGCGTTACTTCGATCGAGCCCGCTGTCATGCCGACAGCGTGCGGTCGTGGCCCGACGATCGACATCTCGCCTTTGAACACGTTGTAGATCTGCGGCAGCTCGTCGAGGCTGTAGAGGCGGAGTAGCCGCCCGATACGCGTGATGCGCGGGTCGTCAGGCACGGCCTGCGCGATGACGCCGTCCTCAGCCTCCCGGTCGGGCCGCATGGTGCGGAATTTCCAGACGCGGATGATCTCGTTGTTGAAGCCATGACGCTTCTGGCGGAACAGCACAGGACCCTTGCTGTCGAGCCTGATCAGGACTGCTATCAACGCCATCGGAGCTGCGAGAACCAGCCCCGCCGCCGACGCCATGACAATGTCTGCGATCCGCTTGATCGCAGCGCGACGGACGTCCCGCGGCGCGCCCGAGATGTAGGCCGCCGGCGCATCGACCACATGTGCGAGCGAGGTGTGCTCCGGATTGAACCCATCGAGGTCGAGCACGAGGATAATCTCGTGTGGCAGGTTGCGGATGCGGTCGATCAGTTCGCGCACGCGCGACTGCGCAGTCGACGTCACCGTGACCACGATCCGATCGACGTCGGGCAGGCCAGGCCAGGTGAGCAGGTCCTCGACAGCGCCGAGATGCGGCGTGTCGCCCATCATCGTTGCGTTGGCGCGCATCGTGCGGTCGTCGAAATAGCCGACAATGTTGATCTCGTGCTCGCGCACATTGCGCGAGACGATGCGGGCCGCCGCCTGATTTGCGCCAACGATCACGACATTGTCTGACAGCAGTCCTTTGCGCGTTGCGGCACGGACAAGTCCGAGATAGTTGGCGTGGAGGGCGAAAATGGCGAGTGCGTTGACGGCGCACACATTGGCGAACAGGGCCGCGTCGGGAAAGCGCGTCGCCAGTGCAAACAGGAACACCGCTCCGATGCCGGCAATGGATCCGGCCACCACCCTTGCAAGATGCGTTGCAACTGGCTCGGCAAAGCGAAAGCAGTAAGCCCCCGCGACACCCAGCCCTGCAAGCGTCGTCGGCGCCAGCAACAGGAAAGGCAGCGCCAGTCCAAGCGGCAAGCGCCACAAGTCGATCCCCGCCGCCAGGCACAGGCAGAGCGTCACCACGCCAACTGCGCTCGCGTCCACCAATCGCGCCAGCACGCGCACCCCGCCGCGTCGGATTATCCTGCGGCGCAGCTTCGAGTGTTGCACAGGCGCGCGC
>JBEAMJ010000089.1:0-43012 GCA_041166025.1 Pseudomonadota bacterium
GCGCCGGGCCGTCGCCATGCTTCAGGCGAAGCGACTGTCAGCGACATGCAGCGGCAGATGAAGCAGAAGACTGCAATCGGCCAAGAGCCGGGCAACCCGCCATGGGTTGTTCAGAATACCATGTGTGTCCCCGTCCACAGACACATCCTGAGCGACCACCCTGCGGGGCCTTCGCATCGCCAAGGCGGCGGCTCAGGACATCACCCCCGCAGACGATGGAAAGGTCGAGAGCTGTCGGACAAACCTGCGCGTGAGCGTCAAACACGAAAAACAGACAGTCGGGCTCGGACCATCCAGCCACCGTCATGTCAGCAGTAACCTGTTCGGTCATCGGCCTCATGCGCATGCGATGGCAATCTCTTTGCTCTTCTCAGAGAGGTGGGCATGCTGAGCGGCGGGTGTCATTGCGGCTCGGTCAGATATGAGGCCAGCGGGAAGCCTGAACGGCATTCCATTTGCTGCTGCACGGACTGTCGGCGTTCGGCGGGCGCACCCATGGTCGCCTGGGCGATCTACCCGAGAGACGCCGTGAAAGTGACCGAAGGAAAGCCACAGGTTCGCGCCTCGTCCGAGCATGCGGAACGATACTTCTGCGGGGCGTGCGGAACCGGGCTGTTCTACGTCGGCGAAAACTTTCTGCCGGGCAAGATCGACGTCGCGAGCGCCACGCTCGATGATCCGGATGCAATCGATCCGCCCGGAGCCGTCGTGCAGACCGCGGACCGGATCGCATGGGCGGGGGATATCCACGCACTTCCCGCTTTTCCGCGCTATCCCGGGATGGGGTGACGGCCGGCGCGCATGCTGCGGCGTTAGGTCATGACATTCTTCAGGATTCTGGCCTAATTCTGTCCGCATGGACACGTTCGAAGCGGATGCGGTGGTGATCGGGGCCGGGGCTGTTGGCCTTGCCTGCGCGCGGGCGCTGGCGCTGAAGGGGCGCGAGGTGCTGCTGCTGGAAGCGGCGGGGGCGATCGCAACCGAGACCTCCTCACGCAATTCCGAGGTGATCCATGCGGGTCTCTACTACACGCCCGGCTCGCTGAAGGCGCGGCTGTGTGTTGAGGGCCGGCGCAAGCTTTACGCCTATTGCGCGGCGCATGGAGTCGAAGCGCACCGTTGCGGGAAGCTTGTCGTCGCAGTGGACGATCATGAGGCGGCGGCGACGCCGGCGCTGCTGAAGCGTGCGCTCGACAATGGCGTCGAGGGCTGCCGGCTGGTGGACGGGGCGGAGGCGCGGCGGCTTGAGCCGGCGCTGTCACCCGATGTGCGCGTTGCGATCCATTCCGAGACGAGCGGGCTGTTCGACAGTCATGGCTACTTTCTGGCGCTGCAGGGCGAGGTCGAGGACCGGGGGGGTGCGCTGGCGTTCAATGCGCCGGTGGTGCGTGGGGAGGTGGTGAAGGGCGGCGTGGCGATCGAGACGGGCGGCGATGCGCCAGCGAGGATCACTGCGCGGACGGTTGTGAATGCGGCGGGACACCACGCGCTGCGCGTGGCGCGCATGATTGGAGGCGGCCCGGCCTATGCAGGTCTCCTCATGCACTGGGTGAAGGGTTCCTATTTCGTCGCGAGCGGTCGGGCGGCGTTCGCGCGGCTCATCTATCCCATGCACAACCAGGCAACGCAGGGCCTCCATCTGGCGATCGATCTGGGCGGGCGGACGCGGCTGGGGCCGGATGCGGAATGGCTGCCCGATGATGCAGCCCCGCCGTTCGACTATGAGGTGGATGCCGCGCGGGCGGCGCACTTCTACACGGAGGTGCGGCGCTACTGGCCGGGGCTTAAAGACGGGGCGCTGTCGCCGGACTATTCCGGCGTGCGGCCCAAGATCGTCGCAAAGGGCCAGCCGAGTGCAGACTTCATGATCGACGGGCCGGAAAGCCATGGGGTTTCCGGGCTGGTCAACCTTATCGGCATCGAAAGCCCCGGTCTCACCAGCTCGCTGGCCATCGGGGAGTGGGTGGCCGGGTTGCTATAGCGCAGCGAAGTGGGCTTCAGACTGCGATTTATGTTGCGAAATCAGGGCTTGAAGCCGCTTTCTGAGTCGTTCGGCAGGCCGCTTGCGCTGGCCCAAGTCGGCGCGTATACCGCCCGCCTTGCCGCAAGGTGGGGTAGCTCAGCTGGTTAGAGCGCAGGACTCATAATCCTGAGGTCGCGGGTTCGATTCCCGCCCCCACTACCAGGCGCAAGGCCTGGCTTTTGTGCGTTAGAGTATCCCGACATAAACGGCATACATTGGAAGCAAAGACGGCTCGCAAATTGTGCGAGCCGTGCGTTCGGCTTTCCCAGGAAAGCTATTTTACGAGGAATTTCTCGCGCTTCTCGCCTTTGCGCTCGAGGGAGCGAAGCCATTTCGGAGTCGGGCCGCGGCCCGTATAGGTTTCCCCGTTGGGGCCCATGTATTTCGGGCGCAGTTTCACGCCCTTGTCCGAACGCTGGCGGCGGCCGCCATTGCCCTTGCCGATCAGTTCGTCGAGGCTAAAACCCTCAGACACGGCTAGCGCTTTCAGCTTCTGCAGGGTTTCGACCTTGGCCTCGTCCTTGCGCGCCTGAATGGCCCGGTTGATCCGCGACTGCAGCTCGTTGAGATCAGCCAGCGACAGCCCGTCTATGTTTGGCAAGCGCGACGCCATTTTCCGCCCCATGATTGTATATTCTTTGAGTTCTATAATTTCAGCCCCGACCCAGTCCGTTCAAATTATATCCGGACATTGCAGCTGTCCAAACAAACATAATGTGTTGTGGCTGATTTTTAATTCCAGCGCGAAATTAGCTTAGCCGGTGCGCGTGCCAGGCGATATGTTCGCCAATAAAGCTGGCAATGAAGAAGTAGCTATGATCGTAGCGGGGGTTCAGGCGTAGCGTCAGCTGCTGGCCTGCGTCCGCGGCCGCCTGTTCCAGCAGCTCGGGGCGTAGCTGCTCTGCGAGGAAAGGGTCTGCAAGGCCCTGGTCCACCAGGATGTCGTCGAAATAGCCATGAGCCAGGCCGCTGCGCAGGAGGGCGCAGGCGTCATGTCGCTCCCATTCTGCGCGATCGCTGCCGAGATAGGCTGTGAATGCCTTTACGCCCCACGGACAGTTCATCGGGGAGGCAATCGGGGCGAACGCCGAGACTGAGCGGAAAACATCGGTGTGCCGCAAGGCCAGGGTAAGGGCGCCGTGGCCCCCCATGGAATGGCCGGACACGCCGATACGCATGGGATCGGCCGGAAAGCTTGCCCGGATCAAGGGTATCAGGTCATCGGTGATGTAGCTTTCCATGCGGAAATGCGGCGTCCACGGGGCCTGGGTGGCGTCGACATAGAAGCCGGCGCCCTGTCCAAGGTCGTAGCCAGGGTCGTCGGCGATGGTCTGGCCGCGTGGCGAGGTGTCAGGAGCGACCACCATCAGCCCGTGCTGTGCGGCGGCCGGATAGGCGCCGGCCTTGGTCGTGAAATTGTCCTCCATGCATGTGAGACCGGAGAGCCAGAGGAGAACCGGAAAGGGACCCGGGCCTTCGGGCGTGAACACGCTGAACGTCATCGGCGTGCCGGTGACGGGGCTCTCATGGCGACAGTAGCGCAGCTCGCCGTCGCAGACGCGGTGGGACTTTAAGGTTTCCATGGCGCGCTTCCGCTCACGAGGCTGGGCAGGACATCCGTTCGCCCGCCGGCAAGCCGCGCAGGCTGGTGACGCGCCAGCCGTCTGCGAACCTGCGGACGGTGTAGATGCTGGTACGGTCCTTCGGCGGCATGAAACCGCCGTCGGTTGTGCGGCGAATGAAGCGCAGCTCGACCTGGCCCGCGTTCGGCCCGGCCGCGCAACCGACAATTCCGAGGATCTCCGACTTGTCGTAACCCTCCGCCTTCAGGCGGTCGAACTCGGCCTTGAGGCCCTCTGCCGTGGACCAGCGATGCTCAGCATCGAGGCGGTAGAAGCGTGCGGTTATGGTGTCGGCATCGTGCGCGTTCCAGCGCTCGAGATAAGCAGCCATGAAGGCCTCCATCTCCGCCTTGTCGTCGGCGAAGGCGGGTGCGGCGAGTGCGAGCGCGAGCAGCGCGATGAGGAAACGCATCAGTACACCACGACGCTGCGTATGCTCTCGCCCGCGTGCATCAGGTCGAAACCCTTGTTGATATCCTCGAGCGTCAGCGTGTGGGTGATCATCGGGTCGATCTCGATCTTGCCGTCCATGTACCAGTCGACGATCTTGGGTACGTCCGTGCGCCCGCGAGCGCCGCCGAAGGCCGAGCCTTTCCAGACACGCCCTGTAACCAGCTGGAAGGGTCGGGTGGCGATCTCCTTCCCCGCTTCGGCGACGCCGATGATGATGCTCGTGCCCCAGCCGCGATGACAGGATTCGAGCGCGGTGCGCATGACCTGGGTGTTGCCAGTGCAGTCGAATGTGTAGTCGGCCCCGCCGTCCGTTAGGGCCACAAGAAACTGGACGAGGTCGGTGGTCACGTTGGTCGGATTGACGAAGTGCGTCATCCCGAAGCGTTCGCCCCATTCCTTCTTGGCGGGGTTGATATCGACGCCGACGATCTTGTCCGCGCCGGCCATCCGGAGGCCCTGGATCACGTTGAGGCCAATGCCGCCGAGGCCGAAGACAATGCAGTTGGCGCCGGGCTCGACCTTCGCAGTCTTGACCACGGCGCCGACGCCCGTGGTGACACCGCAGCCGATATAGCAGGCCTTGTCGAACGGGGCGTCGCTGCGGATCTTCGCCAGCGCAATCTCGGGCAGGACAGTGTAGTTCGAGAAGGTCGAGCAGCCCATGTAGTGGTAGATCGTCTGGCCCTTGTAGCTGAAGCGCGACGTGCCGTCCGGCATCAGGCCCTTGCCCTGTGTGGCGCGGATCGATGTGCAGAGATTGGTTTTTTGCGATAGGCAGCTTTTGCACTGCCGGCATTCGGGCGTGTAGAGCGGGATGACATGGTCGCCGGGCTTGAGCGTGGTTACGCCGGTGCCGATCTCGCGCACGATGCCGGCGCCTTCGTGGCCAAGGATGGAAGGGAATATGCCCTCCGAGTCGAAGCCGTCGAGTGTGTAGGCGTCGGTATGGCAGATGCCGGTGGCCTTGATCTCGACCAGGACTTCGCCAGCCTTCGGCCCTTCGAGGTCAAGCTCGACAATCTCGAGCGGCTTCTTCGCCTCGAAGGCAACGGCGGCGCGGGTTTTCATCGGGGAAAATCCTCTGGAATCTGTCGGGAGCGGGCCAGCATAGTGGATCGAGGTCAAGCCCGGAATGGAGCAGGGCTGACGCCACGTCGGGAATCGACGTGCGCCGCCTTTCTCTGCTTAGACTGCAATCATGATGCAACCCGCCAAAAGCCCTTTCTACTCCGACGAGCACGAGGCATTCCGCGCCGTGGTGCGAAGATTTGTGGCGAAGGAGATCGAACCGTACGCTGCTGAATGGGATGAGGCGGGAGAGTTTCCGCGCGAACTCTATCGCAAAGCGGCTGATATTGGCCTTCTCGGCCTGGGCTTCCCGGAGGCTTTCGGGGGCACGCCCACGGACCAGTTCATGAGCATTGTCGTGAGCCAGGAGATGGCGCGGCATGGCGCGGGCGGCGTCAACGCCAGCCTGATGAGCCACGGCATCGGCGCGCCCCCCATCGCGTTTGCCGGCCGGCCTGAGCTGCAGGCACGGGTGCTGCCGCAGATCATCGCGGGGGAGAAGATCTCCGCGCTGGCGATCACCGAGCCCAATGGCGGATCGGATGTGGCGAGCCTGCGCACCACGGCGCGGCGCGAGGGTGACCACTTTGTCGTCAATGGCGAGAAGACGTTTATCACTTCGGGCTATCGCGCCGACTACCTTACGGTCGCTGTGCGAACAGGCGGGTCAGGCGCCGGCGGGGTAAGCTTGCTGGTGATCCCGGGAGACACGCCCGGGCTCAGCCGTACGAAGCTGAAGAAGATGGGCTGGTGGGCGTCGGATACCGCGACGTTGCACTTCGACAATTGCCGCGTGCCAGCAGGGAACCTGTTGGGCGAGGAAGGCGGCGGCTTCCCGTTGATCATGCGCAACTTCAATTCCGAACGGATGGGTATGGCTGCCTCGTGCACAGCCTATGCGCGCGTATGCGTTGACGAGGCGATCGCGTATGCCCGTCAACGCGAAACCTTCGGAAAGCCGCTGAGCCAGCACCAGGTGATCCGGCACAAGCTGGTCGACATGATGCAGCGCGTGGTGGCGACGCAATCGATGCTTGAGCTGCTGGCGTGGCGGCTGATGCAGGGCGAAAGGCCGGTCGCTGAAATCTGCATGATGAAGAACCAGGCGACGCAGACAATGGCCTACTGCGCCTCCGAGGCGGTGCAGATCTTCGGGGGGGCAGGCTTCATGCGCGGGGCGAAAGTGGAACGGATCTATCGCGAGGTGAAGGTCAATGCCATCGGCGGCGGAGCCGAGGAAATCATGAAAGATCTCGCGAGCCGGCAGATGGGGTTATAGCGCCAGCGATCTCCGCGATCCGCTGAGCAGCTGCCTCGCGGGCGCTTTCGTCGAGTGAGGCAAGGGGGAGGCTTGCAAGGAGCGGGCGCGTGTTGCGCTTGCTGGAGCGGAGGTAGGACGGGTCGTAGTGGCGTTCCACGACCTCGCGAACCAGGTCATGGAAATGGCCGGCATCAGCTAGCTGGCGCCATACAGAGAGCTGCTTCCGGCCGGGATACACTTCGAGGCGCGTGAGCGCGAAGTCGAGCAGGGCGCGGTTCGCGACCACTTCGGGATAGGCGTCAAGAAGATAGGCGACGCGGGCGTCGATTGCTGCCGTGAGCTCGATCCGAGGGGCAACCAGCATTGCCTGCCAGAGTGACGGGGGAAGCGTACGTCGCCCGATCTTGTTCGACTCTGCCTCGACGAGCACAGGCCGCGACGGCTCCATCCCTGCAAGCGCGTGGAGCACGCAGGACTCGAACCATTTCTGCGACGGTTGCACGTCACGTGTTGCGCCGAAGAGCGATCCACGATGACGGGCCAGTGCTTCGAGGTCGAGCGCCTGCGCGCCCTTCGCGGCGGCACGATGCAGGATGTCGGTCTTGCCGCAGCCCGTGTTGCCGTCCAGCAGGATCAGCCGGAAGCCGAGCGGGTCTTCATAAAGCCGTCGCTGGACGGCGCGGCGATAGGTCTTGTAGCCGCCCTGCAGCACTGTTGTGCGCCAGCCAACCTGGGCAAGGATGAGCGCCATCGCGCCTGAGCGCTGGCCGCCGCGCCAGCAATAGACCAGCGGACGAAAGGTCGGCGGGGCCTCGCTGAGGGCGCCTTCAAGGTGGCGCGCGACATTGCGGGCGACGAGGGCTGCGCCCATGCGCCGCGCGAGGAAGCGGGAGTCCTGCACATAGGTGGCGCCGACTACGGCGCGCTCATCATTGTCGAGCACCGGCAGGTTCACGGCGCCCGGGATGTGATCCTCGGCGAACTCGGCCGGGCTGCGCACATCGATGATCATGTCGTAGCGGGCAAGAGATGCGCGGTCGACCGCATCTGTAATTCCGGGATTGGACATCTGCCTCGCCGCCATGCCCGACGCATTGTCGGGTGTCATAACGGGCTGCTATCAAACTGTCGCCGTCCCGCAAGCAGGAGCGCCCGCCTTGGCCGAGGAAATTCGCCTGACATCGCTGGCCCATGGCGGCGGGTGCGGCTGCAAGCTGGCGCCCGCGGTCTTGCGCGACATTCTAGCCGGCATGCCCGTCTCTGCCCCGTTCGCAAGCCTCATGGTGGGGACGGAAACCTCGGATGATGCGGCCGTTTGGCGGCTGAACGACAGCCAGGCGCTGGTGGCGACAACGGACTTCTTCATGCCGGTGGTCGATGACCCGTTCGACTTCGGTCGGATCGCTGCGACGAATGCACTCTCAGATGTCTACGCCATGGGAGCGACACCCATTTTTGGTCTGGCAATCGTGGGGATGCCGGTTGGAGTGATGCCAGTGGAGATGATCCGGCAGATCCTGGCGGGTGGGGCGTCGGTGTGTGCGACGGCGGGGATTCCCGTGGCGGGCGGGCATTCGATCGACAGCAAGGAGCCGATCTACGGGCTTGTTGCGCTGGGGCTCGTGCATCCCCAAAGGCTGCTCACCAATCGAACGGGTCGGGCGGGCGACAAACTGATCCTCACCAAGGCGCTTGGCGTGGGCGTCTACAGCGCTGCCCTGAAGCAGAACCGGCTGGATGCGGACGGCTACGCCGCACTGATCGCATCGACGACGAAGCTCAACACGCTGGGCGGGACGCTCGGCGAGGTAAAGGGCGTGCATGCGCTGACGGATGTGACCGGGTTCGGCTTGCTGGGCCATGCGCTGGAGATGGCGCGCGGGGCTGGCTTGACGGCGCTGATCGACGCCGCCGCGCCCCTGCTGCCAGGCGTGGAGGCGCTGGCGCGCGCGGGCGTGCGAACAGGTGCGGCGGTGCGCAACTGGGACAGCTATGGCGAGGCCGTGAGCCTGCCTGCCGGGCTGGAGAGCTGGCGGCGCGATGTGCTGTGCGATCCCCAGACGAGCGGCGGGCTGCTGATTGCAGTGGCGCCAGAGGATGCGGCGCGCGTGCTGACGATGGCGCGGGAAGCAGGCTTCGCCGACGCAGCGGTAGTGGGCGAGCTTGCGGCGGGGGAGCCGGGGCTTGTGGTGCGCTAGCGTTTACCGCACCCGCACCGTGCCAGGGTCTTCCATGCCGCCGCCCCAGATCACCTTCACCACCGAGTCCGGCATGTTGCGGTACATGTTGAACATGTCTTCGGCGACGAGATTGCTGAGGCATGGCTTGCCCGCCGCGCAGTTGGCGGCGTTCTCGGCGTTGCCGATCAGGGCGACGGACTCATAGGTCATGCGCTTGCCGCCGATGACATCAACGACATCCATGTAGAGATTGTCGATCTTGATTTTCTGCAGCTGCTTGTCGTGGATCGCCCAGATCGCGTTGCGGGAGGTGACCTTGAACACGGGCTTGAAGTTGGCGGCCAGCGATCCGCCGGAACCATCGGTCGGGCGATAAAGGACCAGCGCGCAGGGCTGTTTCGGCGCCGCCGTCTTGTTCGGCGGGCAGCGCCCGTCCTGTGTCAGGAGATCGTAGAGATCGTCGGGATCGTCGAACATAACAAGGCTGTATTTCGCCGGATCGAAGTAGCCCGATCGCGTCTCCGTCGCTCCCACTGATACGGCGGCAAGGGATGCTGATGAAACGCGCGCCCGGTCGCCCGCAGCGAGCGCCTGGTCAAGTGCGGCAAGACCATCCCTGATCCAGGCCCCATCCGCGCACGCATCCTTGCATGTCGCATCCAGAGCCGCCAGCGCGTCGCGCTGCCGACGCGCCGCGTCTGTATCCTTGAGCGCGATATAGGTGAGACCCAGCCGTGTCTTCGGCTCTGGCCGTTCGGGTTCATCCATCACGGCACGCTCAAGCGCCACCCTTGCCTCGTCCCACTTTTCCAGACCAATCTTCGACAGGCCGAGCAGGAAGCTGGTCCCGATGGCGGATGGATTGCGGCGCAGGATTTCCGCGAATGCCAGCTCGGCGGTTGCGAAATCCTTCGCCTGCAATGCGGCGAGGCCCTGTTGCTGCACCTGCGGCAGACCCGCGTCGGCATCGTCGTCGATACGGTCAGCCTTGTGAATGAGGTCATAGTCTGGGCCGGTGCTGAGGCCGGGCTGGGCATGCGCGATGCCTGTCAGCGCCAATGCCGCGATCGCGGCCAGACCAAGACCTTTGCGCCCGACCATGGTTCGCCTCCTCAATTGTCCAATCCGGAATGATGCACGTACCCCAGTGTAGCGCAAATCACGCGGCGCGGCGCAAGCACGGGCTGCGCTATTCGGCGCCTTCCAGGTCGATGACGCAGGCTTCGTAAGGTCCGCCCGGCATGCCGGTGAGCCGTGTCGCGCCGTCAACGGACTCCAGGCGCGGCCCGTCCGGAACCGGCTCGCCGTCCGCGTCGGTGACATCGCGCGTTTGCCTGCCCGCCGTCACCTCGACTTCGCCAGACATGACCTGGCGCGACTGGAAGGTTTTGCCGCCCTCACAGACGTGAGTGTAGAGTGGAGATCCGTGGCGCAGCCGCAGCGCCGTCTCGTCAACAGCGCAAGCCGTCGCTGGCAATGCGCAGATGACCCAGGCGAGGACACGCATCCTGTCTCTCCCAAAGTGCGCCAGCAGATGCCGGGTCGGCGGCTTGCACAAGCACCGTCGACAGCTCCGGAAAGGCTATGTACACAAACACGCGTGAGCAGTTGCTCACCGGTTCGACAGGGGGGGCTTGATGAAGCGCAAGCTTTTCGCACTGCTTGGCCTTTCGGCGTTGGCGCTTGCGGGGCCGGCCTCGGCGCACTTCATCCTTGTTGCGCCGGATGCCTGGGTCGAGGTCAATGTGTTGGGCGATCCACAGAAGGCAGCCCCCTGCGGCACGTCGGACATGACGAAAGGCACGCCGACCGGCAAGGTGACGGCCATGACCGGCGGAGAGATGCTGCACATCAAGATCCGCGAGACGATCTATCATCCCGGCTACTATCGCGTGGCGCTCTCCGTGCTGGATCGCAGCTAACTCCCGCCAGATCCGGAAGCGACGATGCGTGAATCGCCGCGCGGGCCGATATCCGTCTCGGGCAAGATCGATCCGCGGCCGCGGCCGCCGGTGCTGGCCGACGGGCTGTTCGAACATCGCGAGCGGCCCGCACCGGGCTCGCACTTCGAGACGGATATCCGCCTGCCCAACATCAACTGCGAAAAATGCACGCTGCAGGTTCTGCAGTTCATGGAGGAGCACGGTCTCAATCGCGAAGGTGATTTCTCCTACCACCATTGCGCCGACCTCAAGATCACGGCGAATCCTGCGCTGCCGATCGACAAGGCCTGGCCGGGGCAGTGATCGCGGCGCTCACAACCGTTCCATAAGCGCCACGACATCATCGAGCGAACGCACAACGTGCAAGGCGCGCGTCAGCGTTTCCGCGTCCGGCTGGATCAGATCGGGCGCCATGATCGTCATCAGGCCAGCTGCGTAGGCTGACGCGACGCCGGTTGGTGAGTCCTCGATCGCAAGGATGTCGGCGGGATCATGGCCCAGAATGGTCGCCGCTTTGAGGTAAGGCTCTGGATGTGGCTTGCCCTGCGCGACGTCCTCGCGTGTGACGATGCCGCGGAAACGCTCGGCCAGGCCGTGCGCCCGGAAATGCTTGTCCACCCAACCCGGCCCTGACGACGTCGCCAGCGCATAAGGCGTGCGCGATGCATCCAGCCAGTCGAGCAAGGTGTCGGCGCCGGGCTTCAGCGGGGCATGCCGGTCGCCGACATGCTCGCCGACCGTCGCGTAGAAGTCTTCCAGCGGAAAGGCGGCGCCGAAATACTCGCGCATCTTCATTTCGCTGTGCTGGCGATGACGGCCGACGAGCGTGAGAAACTGGCCATGCGTGAAGGGTACGCCATGCCGGTCCGCCGCGGCCATGTACGCTTCCAGAACCAGCGCCTCGGAGTCGATCAGGGTGCCGTCGAGGTCGAAGACCACCCCTTTGGGCCTGCGCGGGAGGCGGAAGGGCGCATGCGACGGAATGGCGGGAGGATTCATGGGCGGGAGGTGGCGGTTCCCGCTGGCCCGGTCAAGCGGTTAGGGGTAGGACGCACCCACACACCTATTCGGGAGGCGCGCGCATGCGGCGTATCGAGGGCTTCGTCGGCGGGAAAGCAACCAAGGCCACCTCGGGCCGGGAGGGCGATGTCTTCAATCCCAACACGGGCGAGGTACAGGCGAAAGTAGGGTTCGCGACGGAGGCAGATGTGGATGCCGCCGTACAGGCTGCAGCGAAGGCCCTGCCGGGCTGGGCGGGCACAAATCCCCAGCGCCGGGCGCGCGTGATGTTCGAATTCAAGCGGCTGGTCGAAGCCAACATGCAACCGCTGGCCGAGCTCCTGTCCAGCGAGCACGGCAAGGTGATTGCGGACTCCAAGGGCGATATCCAGCGCGGTCTTGAAGTGATCGAGTTTGCGTGTGGCATCCCGCATGCGCTGAAGGGCGAGTACACCGAGGGCGCCGGGCCGGGCATCGATGTCTATTCGATGCGCCAGCCGCTGGGCGTTGTCGCTGGCATAACGCCGTTCAACTTCCCCGCAATGATCCCGATGTGGATGTTCGGTGTCGCCATCGCCACGGGGAACACCTTCGTGCTCAAGCCTTCCGAGCGTGACCCGTCTGTCCCGGTTCGCCTCGGCGAGCTGTTTCTCGAAGCGGGTGCAGCGGCCGGTCTAGACGTGACGGGCGTGCTCAACGTGGTGCACGGCGACAAGGTGGCGGTGGACGCCATCCTCGACCATCCCGAGATCAAGGCTGTGTCGTTCGTCGGATCGTCCGACATCGCGCACTACATTTACCAGCGCGGTGCGGCGAACGGGAAGCGCGTGCAGGCGATGGGCGGGGCGAAGAACCACGGCATCGTTCTGCCCGACGCGGACATGGACCAGGTGGTAAAGGACCTGGCCGGCGCCGCCTTCGGTTCGGCCGGCGAGCGGTGTATGGCGCTGCCGGTAGTCGTGCCGGTAGGCAAGAAGACGGCAGACGAACTGCGCGAGCGGATGGTCGCCGAGATCGAGACTCTGAAAGTTGGCATTTCGAGCGACCCGGCGGCCCAATACGGGCCCGTCGTGAACAAGGCGCATCGTGACAAGATCGCGAACTATATCCAGACCGGCAAGGACGAAGGCGCGGAACTGGTGGTCGATGGGCGTGGGTTCAAGCTGCAAGGCTACGAGAACGGCTTCTTCATCGGGCCCTCACTCTTCGACCAGGTGAAGCCGGGCATGAAGACCTACAATGAGGAGATCTTCGGGCCTGTGCTGCAGATCGTACGCTCGGAGTCCTTCGAGGAGGCTGTTGCGTTGCCCAGCAAGCACCAATACGGCAATGGCGTTGCTATCTTCACGCGGAATGGGCGCGCAGCGCGAGAGTTCGCCGCAAAGGTCAATGTCGGGATGGTCGGCATCAACGTGCCGATCCCTGTGCCAGTGGCGTATCACACCTTCGGCGGCTGGAAGCGATCGGCTTTCGGCGACACCAATCAGCACGGCATGGAGGGCGTGAAGTTCTGGACGAAGGTCAAGACCGTCACGGCGCGCTGGCCTGAGGGCGATGTGGGAGATTCGAGCTTCGTCATACCGACGATGCGGTGAGTCCAGCCATGACTGCGCTCGCCCAGCCCCTGTCGCCGCCGCGCTGGACCAGCGCCGCGCTTCGCTTCGCCTCTGTTGCGCTTGTTGGCGTGGTGTGGGTGAGTTCGGCGATTTTCGGAGCCTACATACTGGCGCTTTATGGCGGGGCTATTCCTGCGGGGACACTGGAGCAGTGGAACGAGACGTTGCCGCGGCTCTATGAGCCACACACGCCGGTGGCCTCGGCGGGTATCGGGCTACACTTCTTCGCCGGCGCCGTGCTGCTGCTGCTCGGTCCTGTTCAGCTCATTGGCGCCATCCGGAAGCATGTGCCGGCCCTGCATCGCTGGATCGGGCGGCTCTATGCGCTGGCGGCTTTTGCAGCGGGCGTGGGTGGGCTCACATTCATCGCCGCGAAGGGCACGGTTGGCGGTCTTGCCATGGACGTTGCCTTCGCGACCTATGGCGCGTTCATGGTGCTGGCTGCGGTACAGGTGGTGCGGCACGCCATGGCGCGACGGATCGACGTTCACCGCCAATGGGCGATCCGCCTTTACGCGCTGGCCATCGGCTCCTGGCTCTATCGCATCGGCTATGGCCTGTTCTTCGTGTTCGGCGGGCCGGACAATCCGGGCCATGTGGAGGCGGATTTCTCGGGCTGGTTCGATCATGTGATGAACTGGGCGTTCTTCCTGCCGCCACTGATCATTGCCGAACTCTACCTCCGTGCGCGGCGCGAACGCGCCACGGTGGTCGGTCGAATAGCGGCTGCAACGACGCTCACGCTGGGCTCGGCTTTCGTCGGATATGCGACCTTCTTTTTCACGCTTTATGGCTGGGGACCTGCGATCCTGATGCGGTTCGGGGGTGCTTGATCGCAGGTGTGGACCGGGTCTAGTGCCCGGAGCGTCTTCCGAGGAGCATCGACATGACCCGCATCGCATTCATCGGCCTTGGCAATATGGGCGGGGGAATGGCGGCGCGGCAGGTTGCTGGCGGGCGCGAGGTGACCGCGTTCGATCTCAGCGAAGCCGCCATCGCCAAGGTCGTTGGCGCTGGAGCAACGGGCGCCAAATCAGTCGCTGAGGCCGTGAAGACCGCCGAGGCCGTCATCACAATGTTGCCGGCAGGTCCCCATGTGCGGAAGGTCTATGCCGACGACATCCTGCCCCACGCGCCAAGGTCAGCGCTGCTGATCGATTGCTCCACCATCGATGTTGATAGCGCGCGCGCTGTCGCACAACAGGCCAAGGCCGCAGGCTTCCGCTTCGCCGATGCGCCTGTCTCGGGCGGCACGGCTGGGGCAGATGCCGGCACCCTTGCCTTCATGGTCGGTTGCGACGAGGCAGACTTCGCTAGCGTCGAAGAGATGCTGAAGCCGATGGCGCGCGTTACCATCCGTGCAGGTGATCATGGCGCGGGGCAGGCAGCAAAGATCTGCAACAACATGCTGCTCGGCATTTCGATGATCGGCACGTGCGAGGCGTTTGCGCTGGCCGAGAAGCTGGGTCTGGCGCCGGATCGCTTCTTCGAAATCGCATCGAAGTCCTCTGGCAATTGCTGGTCGTTGTCGACCTATGCCCCCTGGCCCGGCGTGGGGCCGGTGACCGCATCGGACCGCAACTATGAGGGTGGGTTCGCCGCCGCGATGATGCTGAAGGATCTCAAGCTGGCGCAGGAAGCGGCGGCGCGCGCGGGCGCAACTACGCCGCTCGGAAACAGCGCCGAGGCCATCTACCAGCTGTTCGACCGGTTGGGCTTCGGCGGCAAGGATTTCTCGGGCGTGCTCCAGATGCTCCGCGGCAATCTCACCGCTCTCTGACTGAGAATGAAGCCAGCACGCGGCGCGTGGGTTAAGTGTGCCAGCAGCAAACGCCACAATGGTTTCGGCTGAGGCCCTTTGCGTTAACCCATCGTTCATTCCGCTCTGGCGTAATGGTGGATGAGCGCCGGGCCATTCTGCTTCTCCTGCTGAACCCGTCGCAAAAGGTGAGCGTAGCGCCGTCCCCACCCCGCTCGCTTGCCCGGCAAAGGCCGCGCCCGTTCCCCCCGGGCGCGGCCATCGCGTTTTCATGGGGGGGATTTTGCAGGACGCACATACTGCCACCCAGTCCAGGCGGACAGTGCTGCTGCGAGCATCACGAGTCCAAGCCATCCCCAGCCAAGAAGGGCCGCTGGGGAGGCGCTGATCGAGCCGCCCGACATCAGACGGGGCTCAAAAGCCAGCAGAGCGAGGATGGCGCCGACAGCGACCAATTCGATCGCAGTCTTGATCTTCGCAAGCGATGAAACGCGAGCCCCTTCGCCGTCTGGCGAGAGGAAGCGAATGGCAGTCATTGTGATGTCGCGCACGACGATCACGCCGGTCGCCACGACAATCCAGGGCCATTCTGCAAGGCCTGCAAGAGCCGCGATGGTCGCAATGGCGATCAGAGGCAGTCCGACGAGCGCCTTATCGGCGATAGGGTCGATGATCCGTCCGAACTTCGAGTGATGGTTAAAGGCCCTGGCGATCATGCCGTCGAAGAGATCTGTCAGCGCTGCAAGCACAAAAATGGCGGCAGCGGCAGACATCAGCGCTGAATCCACGAGAGGTTGGCTGTACACGCCGCCGCGCGTCTCGAAGGCCAGCCAGATCAACCCGGCAACAACAGGCGCCAGGGCCAGCCGAAGAAGTGTCAGCGCGTTAGGCACATGCTTCATGGCAAGGGGGCGCTCCGAGACCGGCGCCTAGTTAGCGGCAAAGGCAGCCCATGGGCAGAGCGGGTCTGCATCCAACAGGCCTTTCTCCGACTTGACGGCGTTACAGTATACCGTACTGTTATAGTGTAACGGAATGAGGTTTTCCATGCGTTCATCGAAACATCTGCTGCTCGGTGCTGCAGTCGCGGCGTTGGTGGCCCCTGGCGCCTTTGCGCAGGCCCAGCCGCCGGTGGAGTTACGTGATGATCCAGGTGATGTGGTGGTCGTCACAGGCATCGGACCTGCGCGGACCAGCGACGAACTTATCGCATCCACCACCGTGCTCGACAGCGAAGCGATTGCCGATCGCCTGTCCGGCGGCCTTGGCGACACCCTCGAAGCACTGCCGGGTATCTCGTCCACCGCTTTCGGACCTGGAGCGAGCAGACCCGTGATCCGGGGCCTGGGCTCTGAGCGCGTGCAGGTGCTGACAAACGGCATTGGCGTGATCGACGCATCAGCGGCGAGCCCCGATCATGCCGTGACCGGCGATCCGCTCGGAGCCGAACGCATCGAAATTCTCCGTGGACCAGCGACGCTGGCATATGGCGGGGGCGCTGCTGGCGGCGTGGTGAATGTGATTGACGGGCTAATTGTCGAGCAACTACCCGATAAGCCGATCAGCGCCATGGGTTATGCTGGTTACACCAGCGCCGACGAAGGCAAGACGCTGGCTGCGCGCGCGACCGGCAGCAGTGGTCCTCTGGTCGGCGCCCTGAGCTGGACGTGGCGCGAGAGCGACGATCTCGACATTCCGGGTTTTGCTGAATCCGCACGCCTGCGTGCGCAGGAAGCAGCCGAGGGCGAAGTGCATGAGGAAATCTCGGGAACGCTGGAGAACTCCGGCGTTGAATCGCAGGCGCTGAGTGGCGGGCTGTCCCTCGTGGGCGACGATGGCTTTGTGGGCGTCGCCGTCCGGCGCCTGGAGTCCAAATACGGCATTGTCGGCCATGGGCATGAGGAGGAGGCGCCTGTGCCCGCGAGCATCGGCACTCTGGGCGTCGGCACGCTGGGCATCGGCGTCTCAGCCGTCGGCGAAACGCCCGAACTGCCCTTCATCGACATGGAACAGACGCGTATCGATGTGCGTGGGGGCTGGGCAGTCAACCAGGGTCCTCTCGACCACATCACAGGCGCCGCCTCGATCGTTGACTACGAGCATACCGAGTTCGAAGGCCCCGGAGAGCCCGGCACGCGCTTTACCAATGAAGGTCACGAACTCCGGCTGGAGGCCGAGCACGTTGAGTTGATGGGCTTCAAGGGAAGCGTCGGCATTCAATCCTCCCGCCGCGATTTCCGTGCGGTTGGGGATGAGGCGTTCGTGACCCCGACCATCACCGAAGCCACCGGGGCTTTCCTGTTCGAAACGTTCGAGCAGGGCGACTGGGGCCTCGAGGGCGGCCTGCGCTTTGACGAGGTGACGCTCGACAATGTCGTTGCGGGCGAGCGCTCTTTCGACACACTGAATGCCTCCTTTGGCGTCCACGGACATCTGAACGAGCAGCTGTTCCTTGGCCTTACGGTCAATCGCACCGAACGCGCGCCGACTGATGTCGAGCTGTTCGCCGATGGACCGCACCTGGCCACGCAGCAGTTCGAGATCGGCGATCCGACGCTCGAGACCGAGCGCGGCATCAGCATCGAGGGCAGCGCGCGCTGGGAAGCTGGGCCGTTGCGGATCGATGGCAGCCTGTATCGCTTCGATTTCGAGCGCTTCATCTTTCTGGCGCCCACCGGCGCCGAGCTGGACGGGTTGCCGGTTTTTCAGGCCACCCAGGGCGACGCGAACTTCACAGGCGGCGAGATCGCGGCGACGCTCGAACTGGGCGAGGCCTTCGGCGCGCACTGGCACATCGATGGCTCTGCCGACATTGTGCGGGCGAAGCTCGATGGGGGCGGCGACCTGCCGCGAATTCCGCCCATGGCGGCAACGGCGGGCATCGAGGCGGAGACAGATCTCGTCAGCGCCCGGCTTGAGGCGCGCTGGGCTGATGACCAGGACCGTGTTGCGGAGGGTGAGTTGCCAACTGACGGTTGGACCGCGCTTGACCTGCGGACGACCTGGCATCTGACGCCGCAGGTGGACCTCATCGTGGATGGCACGAACCTGACGGACGAGGAGATACGTTATCACGCCTCGCCGCTTAAAGATCTCGCGCCGATGGCTGGGCGCGGGTTCCGCGTCGGGTTGCGCGGATCATTCTGATCCGCCATCAACGCGAACCGGCGATGACCCTGTCGTCGTGGGGGCGGCGACCCTGAGGCTGGAAGAACCGCTCTTGGCGAGATTTTCCTCGGAGGGCTCGCCGAGCCTTCGACCTCGCACGGCAAGGGGTTGCTCCTTGTCCGCGAAGGCGAACCGGTTGCCGGTCGGAGACGGGCGATAGTCGCAATCGCCGGAGTGGTCGTGCTAGTGGACGATCGTCTTCGGAGCGTGCGATGCCGCTGAGCCGGTCGCAATTCAACGCGTTTTGCGGCGGATTGCCAGCTGCAACCTTCGTTGAGCAGTGGGGCGGCGCGCAGGTCTGGAAGGTAGGCGGCAAGGTCTTCGCGATCGCGTGGTTCGCTCGCGGTCGCGAGCCGGAGATCACCTTCAAGGTGTCGGACATCGCCTGGGAGGTGCTGCGCGATGCGCCGGGATGCAGGCCGGCGCCCTACATGGCCTCGCGCGGCCTCAAGTGGATCCAGAGCTACGCCGCGCCCGGCCTCAGCAAGCGCGAGGTAAAGTCATATCTGGAGGCGTCATACGAAATGGTCGCTTCCGCGTTATCCAGGAAGGCGCGCAACGAGCTCGGACTCAAGGAAACACGCAATGGCTGACTTCACGAATATCCGCGCATTGACGTTCGACGTGTTCGGCACGGTCGTGGATTGGCGCAGCGGCATCGCACGCGAGGCAGAGGCGATGCTCGGCCCCAAGGGACATGCCCTCGACTGGGGCGCCTTCGCCAACACCTGGCGCAGGCCGATCCTCCAGGCGATGGCCCCGGTGCGATCGGGTGAGCGCAGCTATGTGACGATGGACACCCTTCATCGCGAGACGCTGGACATCGCGCTGGCGGAGTTCGGTATTGCCGGTCTTGACGAGACCGAGAAGCTCCGCCTGGCCATGGGCTGGCGAAGGCTCGATCCATGGCCCGATTCGATTGAAGGGATGAACCTTCTCAAGGCGAAGCACGCGGTCGTGGCGCTGTCGAACGGCAACATCTCGCTGGTGCTGTCCATGGCCAAACGGGCGGGCATTCCGTGGGACACGATCCTCGGTGCGGACCTTGTGCAGACCTACAAGCCGCAGGCGGCGATTTATGACAGCGCTTCACGCTTTCTCGACATCGCCCCAAGCCAGGTGATGATGGTGGCGTGTCATCCCGGCGATCTCGACGCCGCCAAGTCGCGCGGACTGATGACGGCCTATGTGCATCGGCCGCTGGAGTGGGGAGCGGGTACGGAGCGCCCGCTCCCGGCGGCGTGGGATTATGACGTGACCGTGCACAGCTTCGTCGAGCTGGCGGACGTGCTGGGGGCGTGATCTGAACGCGCCCTGCTGATCCGGCTAGAGTCGGAAGGGATCATGCACTGCTCTGTCACGTTCATCTGGCGGTAAATGTGTACCCTGCTGTGCAGATATCGAAGCCCAGTTTGCTTGTGCACGTGTTACCTGTCGAACGATGGCAATCAGCACCACACCGGCGAGAATGCTCAGGGCCGAAGCGCCAGCCTCGATCCAGCCAAGCGAGATGATCTGCTCGGGATCCTCCGACCCTTCGCTCACTCTTTGCGTGATTCTGGAGACCGCATTCCCGACGATGTAGGGAATCCACCACAGCAACATGTACCCCGGCTTCTCGACGGCTCCTCGCGCAGGGTCGTGCGATGCCTTCCAGATCTGTCCCATCACGGAATATGGCTTGTAGAGATTGGCGAACGGAACGAAGCTCCAGCCGACTGCCCATCCTGCGGACACCAGCAAGCCTTTCGCGTTGGACCTCTCGATGTTTCGCGCAGCGCCATAGACGAAGAAACTGTAAGCTACGGCGCACGCCACGAGTACGGCAATGGATGTCCAGAACAGTCCGATTGCGATGGTCTCAAGCAGCATCGCTTCGTTCTGGAATTGGGCCTCACTTTCGAATGCGCCTGCCAATGCCCGCTCGATGAACGACGCTGCAGTGAAAGTTATTGCGATCCCCGCGGCATTCATGACGATGAACGCGATCAGTGACGCGATCAGAAGGCCACCTCGGGCCTGAAGCGGCTTGTGTTCAGGCGACAGCTGAAAGCTGGGCTGGGGAACGAGGGCCCGTTTAGCTTCCAGTGCGGCCGCTGCTTCTGCGCCGATCTCGTCGGCCTTGGTCCAGTTGCCCATGGACATCGCCCCCCAAACCCGAACGGCTTGCACAATAGTGCTGGAGCAACAAAGCGAACAGGCCCGCTCGTTTGAGCGGGCCTGTTGCAAGCCATGTTGCGGCGGACTAGCCGAGGCGCTGGGTGAGCGACTTGTGCTGATCCCAGAGGGCCTTGGGCAGACGGTCGCCGAACCTGTCGAAGAAGGCGGGGATGAGGGAGGCTTCTTCGCGCCAGACGTCGTGGTCGACGCCGAGGAGCGTGTCCATCTGTTCGTCGGTGAGCCCGAGGCCGTTGATGTCGAGCGAGGATTTCGCAGGGACGCGGCCGATGGCAGTGTCGTTTGCGGCAGCTTTGCCTTCGAGGCGGTCCACGATCCACTTCAGTACGCGCGTGTTCTCGCCAAAGCCCGGCCAGATGAACTTGCCGTTCTTGTCCTTGCGGAACCAGTTGACGAAGAAGATGCGTGGCAGCTTGGCGCCTTCACGCTGGCCGATCTTGAGCCAGTGGGCGAAGTAATCGGCCATGTTGTAGCCGGCGAAGGGTAGCATTGCGAACGGGTCGCGACGGAGTTCGCCGACCTTGTTCTCGGCGGCTGCGGTGCCTTCGGAGGCGACCGTCGAGCCCATGAACACGCCATGCTCCCAGTCGAAGGCTTCGGTGACGAGCGGAACTGCCGAGGCGCGGCGGCCGCCGAACAGGATGGCGGAGATCGGAACGCCTTTCGGGTCCTGCCATTCGGCCGCGATGGCGGGGCACTGATCAGCCGGGCAGGCGAAGCGGGCGTTCGGGTGAGCGGCAGGTTCGCCCATTGCCGGCGACCACGGACGGCCGCGCCAGTCGGTGAGGCCTTCCGGCGGCTCCTTCGTCATGCCTTCCCACCAGACATCGCCATCAGCGGTGAGCGCGACGTTGGTGAAGACGGTGTTCCTGGCGCAGGATTCAAGCGCGTTGCGGTTGGTCGCGGCGGAGGTGCCGGGGGCGACGCCGAAGAAGCCGGCTTCCGGGTTGATGGCGTAGAGCTGGCCATCGTCGCCGAAACGCATCCAGCAGATATCATCGCCGATCGTCTCCGCCTTCCAGCCCTTGAGGGTCGGCTCGAGCATGGCAAGGTTGGTCTTGCCGCAGGCCGAGGGGAAGGCGGCGGCGATGTACTTCACGACACCCTGGGGCGAAGTCAGTTTAAGGATGAGCATGTGCTCGGCGAGCCAGCCTTCATCCCGCGCCATTACTGAAGCGATGCGCAGTGCGTAGCACTTTTTGCCGAGGAGCGCGTTGCCGCCATAGCCGGAACCGTAGGACCAGATCTCGCGGGTCTCGGGATAGTGGACGATGTACTTGTCGTCATTGCACGGCCAGGGAACGTCCTTCTGGCCAGCAGCGAGAGGCGCGCCCAGCGTGTGGACAGCTGGCACAAAGAACCCATCATGGCCGATCTGCTCGAGGGCAGCGCGGCCCATGCGGGTCATCACGCGCATCGAGATGGCGACGTAGGCGCTGTCCGTCACTTCGACGCCGAGCTGCGATATCTTGGAGCCGAGCGGGCCCATGCAGAAGGGGACGACGTACATGGTGCGGCCGCGCATCGCACCGTCGAAAAGGCCAGCCAGCTTGGCGCGCATTTCCTTAGGGTCGGCCCAGTTATTGGTCGGGCCAGCGTCGATCTGATGTTCTGAGCAGATGAAGGTGCGTGATTCAACGCGGGCGACGTCCTTGGGATCGGATGCCGCATAGAAGGAGTTGGGGCGCTTGGTGGCGTTGAGACGCTTGAGCGTGCCCGCCGCGATGAGCTCCTGCGTGAGCTGGTCGAATTCGGCGTCCGAGCCATCGCACCAGTGGACGCGATCGGGCTTGGTCAGCGCGGCGATTTCCTTGACCCAGGCGATGAGTTTCGCGTGGCGGGTGGGGGCCGGCTCCAGACCCGGAACTGCCCCGGACGCGGATGATGCCGCCTTGGCTTTCACGACGACGGCTTCGGAGACGTCCATGTCAAAAATTCCCACTGCTACCCATCCGCGGTGTGGAAAGGAGGCGTCCTCCTCTGCCTGCACCATGAATCCCAACTGCGGCGCACGGCGCCGCCCGAACCTGGCCTCTTTCGAGGAACACGACCTGTGCCATCGAGGCGCCATTTGCCGATAGAGGAGCGGGGATCGCCCTCCCATCAGAAACTGGCGTGCCGGGTCTCGCCTTCAAGGCGTATCCGGCGAATCCTCCTCTAGCAGCAACCGTACTCCTGCCGCTGCCGCCGGTGCTTGGCGCGTCCGGGGCGAGCGGGTGTTTGCCCAATTACCCAGCCGAGTGTCATGGCGTCGAGTGAAATCTTGGCGCCGTGCGTCGCCGCGTCGCAGCACCTGATACGGCGCTCCGGGATGCGTGGCAGAGCCTACCTGGCGAATACGGATCATTCACTGACAAACCGCCTCAAGACGCCGCGGATCTGGTCTGCTGCAATGCAGCAGCCGACCTGCCAAAATTTGTGCAGATCGGACGGGCCTGGCTTTCCCGGACGTTGTCGCGAGGCCGCCGCGAATCGGGGGCTACAGGCCGCACCCCAGCGCCTTGCGCATTTCTGCTGAAAGCTGGCTGGCCGTCCTGTCTGTGAGGCTGGTCACAAGAATGGGGAGGCCATCGGTGGCGAGCTGGTTGAATTCGGCTCCATCCTCATCGTCCCAGTAGCGATAGTCGAGCCCTTCGGCGCGAGAGCCGTTTGTCCCGAAAATGCTCTCAACGCCCCTCGAGGCGAGCGCAGACCACAGCTGCGGCCTTGGTTCGACATTGCCGGTCCAGGCGAGGAAGCGGTCGGCCCTCACGCCACGCGTGACAAGATCGTCGAACTGCTCGGGTGAGTTCACGGTCGCCGTGATGGTCAGGTCGGGCGCGAGGCTATGGACTTCGACCGCCTGTTCGTCCGTGTAGGTAATGATGAAGACGTTGTTCTCAGCCCTTGCTGCACGCACAGCCGCGATGATCGGCGCGTATTCGGCGCCCCGTTTCTTGTCGAGTTCCAGGATGACGTTTTTCTCGACCGCCCAGGCAAGTGCGGCTTCCAGCGTTGGCGGGCTATAGGTGGTCGTCCGGCTTTCCGTCTCGAGTTTCAGCGCCTGAATTTCAGCGAGGGTGTGGTCGAGGAGGAGGCCGGTCCCGGTCGTGGTGCGGTCGAGCTCGTCATCGTGCATGAGGACGAGCCTGCCGTCCTTCGTCTCCGCGACGTCGACCTCCATTGCGCGGATGCCAGCCATGTAAGTGCGTTCCAGCGTCTCGATGGCGTTTTCGGGGTAATCGCGCGTCGGGCCGCCGCGATGCCCGATAAGCAGCAGGCCGCCCTGCGTGCGCAGGCAATCGAGGCGCTCGTGCAGGGGGCTTGCTCTCCGAGCCTGAGCCGCAGCGGTTTCGCCAGGTCCGGATGGGCCAGGTCCCGCCGGCGCGTCCGTGGAGGCGGGCGATGTCGGGTCTGCGGGCTGGCCGCAGCCGACGAGGACCAGAAGGCAGAGGGCAGACAGGGTGAAGCGCATGGATTTCCCCAAGACGGATCAGAGTGCCTAACCCAGAAAACCCGCGTTACACACCTCGGCTCGCGAGCTTCTGACTGCGAAAGAATTGCGGGCGTCCGTGACGGCGTCTAGAAGGGGCTCCAAAGCCGCAGAACAGGCGCTTACGGGAGGTTTCGACATGTTTGGAATGGGCAAGAAGAAGCAAGAGCCGGCCAAGGCCGCCGCCCCTGCCGCCAAACCCGTTGCCCCCGGCGCCGCGGCAGCGATGCCAGCTTCGACCATCAAGCGCGGGCCGATGAACGGGCTGATGCAGGACTGGAAACTCACCGTCGACAAGGTGATCGAGCATGCCTACCTCAACCATGGCAATCAGGAGATCGTGACCCGCACGGTCGAAGGCCCGATCGTCCGCTCCACCTACGCCGATCTCTACAACCGCGCGCGGCAGTGCTCCAACGCGCTGCTGGCGGACGGTGTGCAGAAAGGCGACCGCATCGCCACGCTTGCGTGGAACACCACGCGCCACATCGAGACCTGGTACGGCACGATGTGCATCGGCGCTGTGCTGCACACGCTGAACCCGCGCCTGTTCCCCGAGCAGATCGCCTGGATCATCAATCACGCGGAAGACACGCATGTCTTCTATGACATCACCTTCCAGCCGATCATCGAGGCGATCAAGGACAAGGTGCCGACGGTGAAGCACTTCATCGTCCTCACGGATGCAGCCCACAAGCCGCAATCGACGATGACCAACCTGCGCACCTATGAAGAATACATCGCGGCGCATTCGACAGATGTGGTGTGGGGTGATTTCGATGAGCAGACCGCCTGCGGCCTCTGCTACACCTCGGGTACGACGGGCGATCCCAAGGGCGTGCTCTACTCGCATCGCTCCAACGTTTTGCATACGCTGATCGGCATGCAGTACGACGCGATCGGCATCGGCGCGCGCGACATCGTGCTGCCCGTGGTTCCGATGTTCCACGCCAACGCCTGGGGCATCGCCTTCTCGGCGCCGGCGGTTGGCGCGAAACTCGTCCTGCCGGGCGCTAAGATGGACGGGGAGTCGATCTACGAGCTTCTCGACGGACAGAAGGTGTCGTTCACGGCGGCCGTGCCAACCGTATGGCTGATGCTGCTGCAGTACCTTGAGTCCACTGGCAAGCAACTGCCGCACCTCAACAAGGTGGTGATCGGGGGTTCGGCCGTGCCGGAGCGCATCCTCCGCGCCTTCGAGGAGAACTACCAGGTCGAAGTGATCCACGCCTGGGGCATGACCGAAATGAGCCCGCTCGGTTCGCTCGGGTCGATGACCCGGCCGGTGCTCGAGAAGGATCGCGACACGGTCGTCAAGTACAAGCTGAAGCAGGGCCGCGCTCCGTTCGGGGTGGAGATGAAGGTCATCGATGACGAGGGCAAGTTGTTGCCGCGCGATGGCAAGTCGGCGGGCCGCCTCGTCGTGCGCGGACCAGCCATCGCCAAGGCCTATTTCAAGAATGCCGGTGGCCAGATCCTCGACAAGGATGGCTTCTTCGACACAGGCGACGTCGCCCACCTCGACGACATGGGCTACATGCAGATCACCGACCGCGCCAAGGACGTGATCAAGTCGGGCGGTGAGTGGATTTCCTCGATCGACATCGAGAACTTTGCCGTCGGCCATCCCGCCGTCGCCAACGCCGCGGCCATCGGCCTGCCGCATCCGAAATGGGACGAGCGCCCCCTGCTGATCATCGAACTCAAGCCCGGCGCATCGGCAACCAAGGAGGAACTGCTGAACTTCCTCAATGGCAAGATCGCCAAATGGTGGATGCCGGACGACGTCGCTTTCATCGACAAGATTCCGCTCGGCGCGACGGGCAAGATCAACAAGCTTTCGCTGCGCGAGACGTTCAAGAACCACAAGCTGCCCAC
Source organism: Pseudomonadota bacterium (assembly GCA_041166025.1). GTDB lineage: Bacteria > Pseudomonadota > Alphaproteobacteria > Caulobacterales > Hyphomonadaceae > UBA7672. The sequence goes on from JBEAMJ010000089.1 coordinate 25,621, forward strand.
GGCCCAGGCGGCTGAATGACCGAAGCCTCGAAGGCGCGCCAACGCGAGCGATCGGGGCGGACGCTGCGCGTCGCTCTTCTGGCGCTGGCCTTGTTCCTCCTCGCCGTCGGCGGGGCGATGCTACTGGCAGGACCGATGCTGTTCCGCATGGGGCTGATCGATCTGCCGACCGCTCGCGGCCCGTTTATGCTCGCGACAATGTGGGTGATGCTTGGCGCTGTCATGCTGGGCCTCGTCGGGCTGGTGCTCGCCTTTGTTGGCGGCCGGCATCGCTCGGGCATCGTCGCGGTGCTGGTCACAGCGGCCGCGGGCATGTCGGCCGGGGGCATTTACAGCCGCGCCGTGGTGTCGCCAGGCGATCTGCCGCCCATCCACGATGTGCAGACTGACTGGAGTTTGCCAATTGCCTTCACCGAGGCAACGCTCAAGGACCGCGCCTCAACGGGCGCTGTGCGTGTTCGCGATGATGCGCTTGTCCCGGAAGGCCGCGGTCGGTGGACGGGCATGTCCTTCGCTGCAGCGCAGGCGGCGTTGTATGATGATCTAAGGCCGCTCGTGCTCGATGCAACGCCTGAAGCCACAACGCAGGCCGCGGCGCGCGCGATGCAGCGCCTCGGCTGGCAGGTGACGCGCACGGATCCCGAGGCCGGCGTGGTGGAGGGTGTCTATCGCTCGCCCTGGTACGAGCTCATCCACGATGTTGCTGTTCGTGTCGTGATGCAGGGGCAGGGTTCGCGTGTCGACATCCGCTCCACCAGCCGCCTGCCCGGTCACGACATGGGCGAGAACGCTGGCGCCGTCCGCCAACTGCTCAACGAGATCGTTCTGGCGTTGTAGGACGGCGCGCCCTTAGCTCTTTCGGCACATGTACCGTGTGCGGTGGATATCTTCCGGGTTGTCCTCATAGCCCGTAATGTTCGGGGACACGATGTCCTGCGTAACACGGGTGAGCAGCGGCAGTACGGCCGTGTCACTCAGCATCAGGGCCTCGGCCGAGCGCAGCAATTCAGCCCGCTTGGCGCCGTCAACTTCCCTCGTCGCCTGGTCGAGGATCGCGTCATAGGCGGGGTTGCGGTAGTCGCCGTAGTTCATGGGGCCGGTCCGCGAGTCGAGCAGGTACAGGAAATTGTACGCGTCGTTGTAGTCCGCGACCCAGCCCGTATCGCTGATCAGGAAGTTCTTCGCCTTCTGCATGTCGTAGAGCGCTTGCGTTTCCACACGGCGAATTTCCGGCTGAACCCAGGGGGCGATCTCCTTGAAGTTCTGCTGCAGCACGGGCGCGATACGTGGGTTGTCGCCGGTCGAGCGATAGAGGTACTCGAACGACAAGGGTTTGCCCGGGCCGTAGCCCGCTTCCTCGAGAAGAGCCTTGGCCTGCTTGAGCCGTTCGACACGGGGCAGGGACTTCCAGTCGAACTCTGCCGGCGTGTAATTGGCAATCGCAGACGGCACGAAACTGTAGGCCGGGATCTGCCCGCCCTTCAGCACGTTCTGGGTGATGTGTTCCCGATCCATCGCCATGGCGATGGCTTTCCTCACGCGCGCATCGTTGAACGGCGGCTTCTGCGTGTTGGTGACAACATAGGTCGTCGCCATCATCGGCGAGATGCGCGGCCAACCGGGCAGGTTCTTCCTGGTGACTTCCAGCTGGCCCGACGGGAATGAGTTGTTCATCTCGATCTCGCCGGCCATCGCGCGGCGCACCATTGCATCGTGGTCGTTGACCGGCAGGTAGACAATTTCGGCGAAGCAGAGATCCTCCGCCCCGGCGAACCGCTCATTCTTCACGGCGCGGATGAAGTCGTTCTGGCGCATCTCGACCAGCTTGTAGGGGCCGTTGACGACATAGTTCTCGGGCGTCGTCCATCTGTCGCCATGCTCTTCCACAACGTGACGCGGCAGGGGGAAGGAGGTGTAGTGTTTCAGGAGTCCTGGCAGGTGCGGCATCGGATACTCGAGCTGGATTTCCAGCGTGTAGTCGTCGATCGCACGTACACCGATCTGTTCCTTCGGAACCTGTCCTTCCTTCGAAGCGCGGCCGTTCTTGATGCCATACTGGATCGAGGCGTAGGCGATCTCCGCCTCGTTGGGATCGAACAGGCGCTGGAAGGCGAAGACGAAATCATCCGCCGTCACCGGCTCGCCATCCGACCACGGCATCTGCTTCAGCTTGAATGTCCAGGTGAGGCCGTCTTCGGAAACCGTCCAGCTTTCGGCCACGCCCGGCACAGGCTCAGCTTTCGCGTTCTCGGTGAACAGGCCGATGAACATGTCGCCGATGACGTCATTGGCCCATGTCCCTTCAACCTTCTGCGGATCGAGCGATTTCGGCTGCGAGCCTATGCCCCGCGTGAAGCGATCGAGGGAGGCCTGAGACGACTCCCCGCCGCAAGCGCTCACGGCAAGGGTGGCGGCGAGCAGGCTCGCCAGCAACGGGAACTTCAGGCGCATCGCTAACTCCTTTTCGTCGACGCAGGGCGCACATACGTCCACGTCGGCGACTTTTCCGGCCGCGAAACTACCGTTAGACTGGGCAGAATTGGAAGGGCCTTGCTTCAGTGCGGGCGTGCGGATCAAGAGAGTGTTATGCGCGTATTCATCCCGCTGCTCGCGCCGTTCATCTTCGCCGGCGCCGCCTTCGCTCAGGAGGCGCCGCTTGCAAAGATCTACGCCTGCGCCGACATGCCGAAGGCCGATGAACGCCTTGCCTGCTTTGATGCCGCTGTGGCGGGCCTGAAGCAGGCGGCCGCTTCCGGGGACGTCGCCGTCGTCAGCCGGGAACAGGTCGCCGTTGCTGAGAAACAGGCTTTCGGGCTTGCAAGACCATCCCTCGCCGAAGTGGCTGGTGCAGCGCAACCAGCGCTCGATCGCGTCGAGGTGACGATTGCCTCCTTCACCAAGCAGTCCAATGGCCTGCTTCGCTATACGCTGAGTGACGGTCAGGTGTGGGAGGAATTCGACAAGAGCCTTGGGAAGTTGCGCGAGATTCCGGCCAAGGCCGAGATTCGCAAGGGACTGCTCGGCGCCTTCATGATGAAGGTCGAGGGCAGGCCCCTCGTCCGCGTGCGCCGCGTGCAGTAGGGCCATTCGGGGTGTGGCGGATCATCCTCATCTACGGAGGGCTTCTCGCTGTCGCAGCGCTTGCCCTGCAATGGCTCGAGTTTCAGCTGTTTGTTCGCGCACACCCAGGCGAACTCTATGTCGGACTGCTTGCGGCGGGTTTCATGGCGCTGGGCGTGTGGGTAGGCATGAGGCTGATCCCCCGCAGTTCGACTGGACCCTTTAAGCCCAACGACCAGGTACGCGGCGCGCTCGGCATCAGTGATCGCGAGTTCGAAGTGCTGGAACCTCTGGCTGCTGGCCGCTCCAACAAGGAGATTGCGAGCCAGCTCAGCGTCTCACCCAACACGGTGAAGACTCACCTCGCAAAGCTCTATTCCAAGCTCGACGTTACGCGGCGCACCGAAGCCATCCTCAAGGCGCGCGAGCTGGGGATGCTCCGGTAACATCCGGTGTAACGTGCAGATTCTGGGCGATTTCGGGCAAATCACCCCTTCGGGCGATTGCCCAGTCCATCCGGCAGGCTCAGGCAGGGGTTAGGCGCAGGGCCAGCATTGCGCAGAGCATGGGGCGGACAATGATTCGAATTATCCTGATCTACGGGCTCCTCGGCGCTGTCATCGTCGGGGCACCGATGGTGTGGGGGATGCTGAGCTTCCACCCTGCCGACGGCGCAATGCCCGAGAATGGCGCGGTCATCGGCTAAGCCACGATGCTGCTCGCCCTGACGGGCGTATTTCTCGGTGTGAAGCACTATCGCGACAAGGTATTGGGTGGCGCGGTCAAGTTCATGCCCGCCCTTGGCGTGGGTCTTGCCATCAGTGCAATCGCCAGCCTTGGCTGGGTGATCGCTTGGGAGATCAGTCTTGCCGTCACCAAGCTGGATTTTCCTGCACTCTACTACGGTGCAACGATCGAAAAGGCCCGCGCCTCTGGCGCAACAGCAGACATGATTGAGCAGATCACCGCCGAGGGTCGCGCGTTTGCAGCCATGTACGCCAATCCGGCGATCCGCATGGGCATCACTTTCGTGGAAATGTTCCCGATCGGAATCGTGATTTCCCTGATTTCAGCGGCCCTTCTGCGCAACAGCCGGTTCCTTCCGGCGCGGGCGCTCCCTTGAGGGTCATCGATCCTTCGGATCGAACGCATCGCGCAGGCCATCCCCGATGAAGTTGAGCGAGAAGAGCGTTACGACCATCAGTATGGCTGGCGCGAGCAGCAGCCACGGATAAGCAAACTCCTTCTGGCCGGCTGAAATGAGTTGGCCAAGGGAGGTCAGGGGCTCGTTGACGCCAAGGCCGATGAAGGAGAGGAAACTCTCCTGCAGGATGACCACCGGCATCGTCAGCGTCACATAGACTGCGACAGGGCCAAGCAGGTTGGGCAGGATGTGGCGCACGATGATGCCCAATGGCTTCACGCCGGCCGCACGCGCCGCTTCGACGAATTCCTTTTGCTTCAGCGCCAGCGTCTGTCCGCGCACGATGCGCGCCATCGTCATCCACTCAACCGCGCCGATGGCGAGGAAGATGAGGAAGACATGCCGCCCGAACACCACGGTCACAAGAATGACAAAGAAGATGAAGGGGACGGCGTAGAGCACGTCGACCAGTCGCATCATCGCCTGATCAACACGACCGCCGGCAAAGCCGGCAATTGCGCCCCAGGCAACGCCGATCACCAGGGACACGAAGGTGGCGATGAAGCCGACTGCGAGCGAGATCTGCAGCCCGACGAGCAGGCGAGCCACCATGTCGCGACCCAGAATGTCGGTGCCAAGCCAGTGCATGTTCTCCGTTGTTGGAGCGAGATTCAGCCTGTCCTGGTACTGGAACTCGTGGCTGTGCGGCCAGATCAGCGGCCCCACGATCGCAATAAGCGTCAGCAGCGACAACACGACCATGCCCGCCACCGCGGCCTTGTTGGCGAGCAATCGCCGCCGCGAGTCGTCCCACAGCGACCGCCCTTTGACGGCAGACTTGTTGAGCACGTCGGCTGCAGATCCGGGAACAATCGCCATCATCATGTGTAGCGAACCCGCGGGTCGAGGATCGCGTAGAGCACGTCGGCGATCAGGTTGAGCAGGATGATCAGCCCGCCATAGAGGATCACGGCCCCCATGACGCGGGTGTAGTCGCGCGTCATTGCGCCCTCGATGAAGGATGCGCCCACGCCCGGCAGCGTGAAAACCGTTTCAATCACGACCGAGCCGGTGATCACCCCGACGATGGCGGGGCCCAGGTAGCTGACCACGGGCAGGATCGCGGCAGGCGCCGCGTGACGCAGGAGTATCCGTGTCTCGCTGATCCCCTTCGCACGTGCTGTACGAATGAAGTTCGAGCGCAGGACTTCCACCATGGAGGCCCGCATCAGGCGCGAGATGATCGCGACTTGCGGCAAGGACAGCGTCAGGACGGGAAGGAAGAGATTGTGAAAATTCATGCGCCCGAGATCGAGCCCGCCGGCGGCGAACCAGTTGAGATAGACGCCGAACACCAGGGCGAGCAGAGGTCCGGTGACGAAGGTGGGGATCGAAATTCCGATCATGGCGAGGCTCATGACCGAGTAATCCGCCAACGAGTTCTGTCGCATCGCCGCCAGCACGCCGAGCAGGACGCCGAAGAACAACGCCATGGTGATCGCGAGCAGACCGATCGTCAGCGACACCGGCAGGCCCTCGCCAAGGAGTTCACTGACGTCCTTGTCGTAGAAGACCATGGACGGGCCAAGGTCGCCCTGAACCACCTTGCCGAGATATTCGAAGTACTGTTCGTGCAACGGCTTATCGAGCCCGAGGCTGGCCTTGAGGTTGGCTTCCACCGCAGGGGTCAGCATGCGCTCGGCCGAGTACGGGTTCCCCGGCGCTGCGCGCATCATGAAGAACACCACGGTGATGATCACAAGCATGGTGGGAATGGCCGCGAGCAGCCGCCGGCCCACATAGGCCCACGGGATACGGGAGACCAGGCGCGACAGTCCGGATGAGCTATGGCCGGAGGAGTCCGGTGGACGGCTTAAGTCGGTCGACAGGGGTTACGTCCTCCGCAGGCTCAAGCATATAAGAGGCGAGAAGGCACACCGCGCGCAAGCGGGCATTTGTCGCGGGCCGGCCGACCAGGAGGGATGCACATGGTCGACATCAGGCAGGTCACTGGCAGCTTTGCCGTGGCGCCGCAGATCTCTGTTGCAGAGTTTCCGGCCGTGTCAGCGCAAGGCTATCGCCATATCATCAACAACAGGCCCGACGGCGAGGAGGTTGACCAGCCGACCTCGGCGGAGATCGAGGCTGCTGCCCGCAGGGAAGGGATGACCTATATCCATGCTCCCTTTGTGGGTCGTCCCACGGAAGATGCGGTCAAGGCCGTCATGGCCGCAGGTCCGAAGACGCTGGCGTTCTGCAGGTCCGGAACGCGATCCGTCACGGCATGGGCCATGGCGCAGGCTTCTGCCGGCGCCAACCTGCAGGCGATCATCGAAGCGGCGCACGGGGCCGGCTACAATCTGGGCTCCATGCGCGACCTGCTGAGCCAGCTCGGCGCGAGGTAGATGTGGCGGGGATTCCCTTCGTTCGCGAGATGACGTTTGCCTATGGCGAGGTCCAGCAGGTCAGCCCGCTGATCCGCCGGGTCGTCGCCAACAATCCCGGACCGTTCACCTATCTCGGCACGGGGGTCTACATCATCGGCCGCGGCGAAGTCGCGGTGATCGATCCGGGGCCGCCAATCGATGTGCACTTCGATGCCCTGAAGTCGGCCGTCGCCGGCGAACGCATCACCCACGTTTTCACCACTCACACGCATCTTGATCATTCCCCGCTCGCGCACCCGCTGGCGCGTTGGGCCGGCGCCAGGGTCTACGGACGTCCAGATCCTGCCGCCTCACATCTTGATGTATCGCTTGAGGAGGATGGCGAGGCAGGTTTCGCGCCGGATATCCTGGTCAACGACGGCGATATCTTCACCGGTCCGGGTTGGACGCTGGAGGCGATTCAGACGCCAGGCCACATGTCAAACCACGTCTGCTACGCCTTGAGGGAAGAGAACGCGCTGTTCTCCGGAGATCACATCATGGGTTGGTCCACGACGGTGATCTCGCCGCCCGACGGCAATATGGGTGACTATTATCGTAGCCTGGCGAGAGTGCGCGATCGAAACTTCTCGACCTTGTGGCCCACCCACGGCCCGCCCGTGACAGACGTCAGACCGTTCATCGATGCCTACCTCGCCCATCGCCGCGCCCGCGAAGACGCGATCCTTGCGCGCCTCAGCGCGGGGGACACGCTGATCCCCAACATGGTGAAGATCATCTACAAGGACGTCGATGTCCGGCTTCACGCCCCTGCCGCACATTCCGTGCTCGCTCACATGATCCACCTGGTCGAAGCAGGCAGGGCAAAGGCCAACGGACCCTTTGCGCTAACAACGCACTATAGCGTGGCGTGAGGGCGCATCATCGCTCCACGACGGGTGGCGACCACAGGCGGGCTTCGGGGCGGGCGGCGAGCAGGCGAAGCTGGGCCAGCAGGGCTTCGGCGCGCTCCTGGCCAATGAGTCCCACCAGCGCGCCAACGGCCTGGCCGTGGCCGGCGAAGGTCTCAGACCGTGACATCGTGCTGGCGATCAGGTCGAAAGGCGTCGTCTCGTAGACCTGCATGCGTATGCTCACGCCATCCTGCTCGGTAAAGCCGGCAAGGTCGCGCGCCTCCTCGATCGCCGCGATCAGGTCGCCCGTCTTGTTGACGAGGCCCTGCGCCAGCGCATCCTCGCCCGACCAGACGCGCCCGCGCGCGACCTCCTGCACCTTTTGTAGCGGCAGGTTTCGTCCTTCGGCGACAAGGCGCGTGAAACGGTCATAGGTCTGCTGGAGCGATTCCTGCAGCTTTGCCCGCTGCGCCGGGGTGAAGTCTTCCGTCGAGTAGGCGCTGGCGAACTCGCCGCCGACCCCAACCGATTGCGGGTTGATGCCGAACTCGCGCAAACCGTCTGCGATGGCGAACTTGCCGCCGAACACGCCGATGGAACCCGTAATCGTCGAGCGCGTCGCAATGATGCTGTCGGCGCTAGCGGCCACATAATAGCCGCCCGAAGCTGCCGCCGAGCCCATCGATACGACAACCTTCTTGCCGGAGGCCTGCACCGCCTTTACCGCATTCCAGATCTGGTCCGACGCCGTCGCCGAACCCCCGCCGGAGTCGACGCGGAAGACGACGGCGTCGACCTCCTCGGAATTGGCAATATCCATCAGCTCGGCCGCAACGCGGTCGGAGGCGAACATCGGCGTGCCGATTGAAAAGACATCCCCCGTGCTGCCAGGGCCCGTCACGATATCGCCCTCGCCGCCGACGATGGCGATAACGGCTTTGCCCTCGCGCGGGCGGCCGGCATAATCGGCGATCTCGATGAGTTCGCCCCCGGCCCGCTCGCGCGCCGCAGCAGCGGCTTCCTCCGGATAGCCCAGCCGGTCAACCAGCTTGAGTTCGACGGCGCGCTGCGAGGAATAGGGGCTGGCCTCCATCAGGGCGCGCATGGCCGCCGGCTGCATGTTGCGGTCGGCCGCGATATCGGCAATCGAATGGCCCCAGACGCTGCTCGCCAGCGCCGTCATCGCTGTTGCATGCGCCTCCGAGTAATCCTGACGCTTGAACACGTCGGCGGCGTTCTTGAATTCGTAGAACTGTTCGATCTGCGCATCGACCTTGAGCTTCTCGAAGGCGCCGCCGAGGAAAAGCGTCTCGAACGTGATGCCCGGCGTTTCGAACGACGTCCCTGGCTGCATCCAGATTTCGTCGGCGGCGGAGATCGCGCGATACGATGAGGGGCCCGTCGCAAGGAAGCCCTGCGTGTGTGCGATGACGAACTTGTCCGCTGCCTTAAGCCGCAGGAAAGCGGCGCGAAGCTCCTCCGCCCGCGAGGAGCCGAGGTCGATCTCAGGCGCGCGCACGAAAACGCCTTTCACGTCCGGATCGCTCGCAGCTGTGTTCAGGCGCAGGAGGACTTCCACGAATGAGACGTTGCTGAAGGCGGCGCCGAACGGATCGGCTGCCGGCTGGTCGGTCCAGGACTGGCGCAGGTCGACCGTGATGACCGAGTTGGGCGCACGCTGCGGCTGGCCAGAGGGCAGGAAGGACATCAGCAGCATGAGCGGGATGAGGAGGAAGAACACCACCAGCGCCGCAAGGCCGCCAAGGAAGGTGAGCAAGAAAGTACGCATGCGGGTCTCCCGATCGGACCCCTGCCTTACCCGGAAAATCACACGGGCGTCACGGCTGGAATGCCGGGCCGTTCAACGATTTTAGCTGGGTGGGAGCGCTCCTGGTCGGAGTAGCTGGATTCGAACCAACGACCTCTTGCTCCCGAAGCAAGCGCTCTACCAGGCTGAGCTATACTCCGACGGAGCGGGGCCTATAGCGGCTTTCGCCAGACCACGCAACGCCGGAAAGGGCCGGTCCGGCGGCCCGCGCAGCGCGTGCTAAAGGCGCTAAAATCGCAGCTAAACAGGGTCTAGCCGGGCGGTTGCATTCCGGCCGCGAATTGCCTAACTAGCCGCCTCCCTGCACTGGGGCGTCGCCAAGTGGTAAGGCAGCGGTTTTTGGTACCGCCATTCCGGGGTTCGAATCCCTGCGCCCCAGCCAGGGGGGCCCGGTCTTCGGGGCCCTTCGTTCGGAGCCTCTGAAGAGAGGCCTACTGTCCCGGACCTGGGCGCAGAGAACCCTCGGAGAGACCCGCTTGCTGTTCGCATGCATCGCGAACTTGAACCCGTTGCGAACGCGAATCTCCGGGACTTCGCGATAAGGGGAAAGCAGCAGTCGACGCTGAAGTGGCAGAGACGACTTTTGCATGGTGGTCGCGGGTGATCGGCCGCGCGCGTGATGCGAACTCAGCTTGCGAACGCACCGCGGGACCAGCACACACGAAACCATATGCGGGTCTCTGCCTCGCTATGCTTCTGTCTGTTGATCGCCAAATACGGCCGAGCCCTTACACAGATCGTGCGACGAGTACCTCTGCTCAAAGGGTTTAACTCTTTGGATTCCGGCTTGAGCACCCCAATCGGGGGGGCTGCGCCACCGGTTCAACCGGTCATAATCACCGCGCAAGGGTACTAGCTGCTAGGTACGATCGAACAACCGTTTGTCCCAATAGACGGGCTCGTGAAGCCCCCAGCGAACCTTTGCTCGAAACTGGGGATGATCGGGATTGATGAGGACGGCGCGCTCCATGCGCGCGACAACGCTCGGCGCCAACAACAGCAACGAACGCTTCTGCACGATCCAGTCCGCGCCAAAAGATCGCGACGCAGTGGGCACGGCAGAATCCCAACCGGAGTGCGCTGCGGTGGAGAACGCTTCATAGGATGCGCCGGCATCAATCGTGATTTCGACGAAATGCTGATTGGGCGGGATGCGCCCTCCACCGTGGACAAGCTTTTCAAGCATGGCGGTGGAATAGTGCTCGGCGCAGTAGAGAAGTGGCGTGTCCGCCGTATTCCAGCGACCGGGATAGAGTTTCGAGCTTGTCGCATCCATGATCGGGAAGCGACCTTGGGGATCGCCGATCCGATAGGCCGTGATTGTTCGATCAAGGATTTGCGCAGTCACGCGGCCGAGCCGTAGGCGAGCCGGCCCAGGATATCCTCGACGAGACGCGCCCCAACTTCGCTGCGCAGCGTAACGTCGAGAGGCGTTTGGCCTTCAAGGAGGGGGTGGGCGGTCGACAGGAAAGCGATCGCCTGGTCTGCGCCGCCCCACACGTCTTCGGCGAAGGCGAACACCTGGGCTATACGAAGGAGCACCTCGCTCTCTTCTTTCGACAGGCGCGCAGGCTTGGCTTCCTTCCTCCGCGCGTAGGTGGCCTTCTTGACGATGTGATATTTGAACTGGGCGTTACCTGGGGCAATCCGCTTCGCAAAGCTTTCCAGCCGAGCGACCGGAAGTCCCTTCTCAACCGCCTCAAGCCAAGCAAGCGGCGTCTTCTTCACCTCGATACCGAGATACTCCGCAGCGCGTTCGGCAGCGACGATGGTCATGGTCAACTTCCTTGTCTCGCGAGAGACAATATGCGGTCTCATTTGAGACTTTTGCAAGTTTTTCTGGCGAAGCGCATTCGTCTCGACTTCCGCGATGGTTGTCAGTCGTCTGATTTGAGATGGATTTTTTGGACCGCAACGAGAACCGACAGCATCATTCGCAACTCTCTCTGCGAGTCGGGAATGTTTGAGCTGCATCAGCCGGTCCCCGGACCCGGCTCGATCTTCATCAGTACGCTGTCGGCCCCTTCATCGGTAATGACATAGAGAAATCCGTCCGGGCTCTGCTCAACGTCCCGGATGCGCTGATGCAGGTCGAACAGCAGCATCTCACTGCGCACCACTTCCCACTTCTCGTTGAAGACGATCCGCTCGAGATGGCCGGTGCGCGGCGAATTGCTCATCCGCATGGCGCCAACAAAGAGGTTGCCCTTCCAGCCCGGGAACTTGTCGCCCGTATAGAACAGCATCCCGCCCGGCGCGATCGAGGGCACGTAAGAGATATGCGGCCGCGTCAGCCCGTCCCTGTAGGGCACCTGCGAGACCTTGGTCCCCGAATAGTAGCGGCCATCGCTGACGATCGGCCAGCCATAGTTCTGGCCCGGCTTCAGCACGTTGATCTCATCGCCGCCCTGCGGGCCATGCTCGGACACCCAGAATTCCCTGGTCCAGGGATTGAGCGCGAGGCCGAGATTGACCCGGTGGCCCAGCGTGTAGATCTCGGGATTGTAACCAGCCTTGCCGATAAACGGATTGTCCTTCGGCAGCGTGCCATCGTCGTTGAGGCGCAGGGTCTTGCCGGCATAATCGTCCGGCTTCTGGGCGCGGCCGATGGATTCATCCGTGCCCACGCCCGGGCAACCAATGGTGAAGTAGAGCTTCCCGTCCGGACCGAACGCCATGCGGGTGTAGAGCGCATCGACATCGTCTCCGACAAAGATGTCCTTGCCGTCGACGATTTCGGTACCGTTCCACCGTCCGCGGAAGATCGCGTTGTTGCCATACTCGCCGTGCGCCGGCTTGTGATAGGACAGGTAGATCAGCCCGTTGCTTGCAAAGTTCGGGTGGAGCATCACGTCCATGAAGCCCGTCGCCGTGCCCAGCACCGCGACCTTGGGAACACCGGCAATCGGCGTCGGGTCGAGCTTGCCATTCCTGACGATGCGCAGTGAACCGGCGCGTTCAGCGACCAGGACTTCGCCCGTTGGGAGGAACTCGATCGCACGCGGCGAGGTCAGCCCACGCGCCACAACCGAGACACGCAGGTCGCGCTGTTCCCAGGATTCGAACTGGAACGGGCCGTCGCCGATTTTCGGCGCTGCCCACGCGGGTGGGCGCGGGCCATCCGCGCTGTCGCGCTCATCCCGGATCCGTCGAGCCGGATAAGGAATGCCCTCGACATAGGCGCTTCGGTTGCGCCCTGTCGGGTCGGTGCTGAGGTCTGCATTCGCGAACGCAGGCGCAGCCGGCGCCGGGGCCGAGAGGAAGGCAATCACATGACCGCGCTGCTGCTCATTCAGCATGCCCGACTGGAGGGCCATCAACCCGTCCGGCTTCAGCGCCGCCGTAATCCGGTCGCGGCCGAGGCGGTGAAGCTCGTCCAGCACCGGAGCTGTCTCGTCGCCGCCATTGTGACAGGCAGAACAGAACTGGTTGTAGACATTGCGACCGGCGACATGCTCGGGACTGCCAGCGCCGGGCATGGCTGATGCGAGGACCGTCTGCGGCGCTTCCTGTGTTGAGGTACAGGCCGCAAGGGCGAGCACATAGGCCGCCAGCCAGACATGTGAACGTGTCATCGATCTCCCCGGATTCCCTGCTTTTCAGGCATAGAAAACGCAAACCGCACGCCAGTCACGCTGCGGTGCGTCAGAATCGGGTGATGCTGGAGGCCGCCCCGCATGAGCGGTCCGGCTGGACCGCTCATGCAGGAGGAAGGTCTATCCGATATCCCAGCTCAGGCGGACGCCAATGGTGCGCGGGGGCAGGATGTTCGTGTAGTAGGACCGCACGGAGGCGCCGTTCACGACCTGATTGAACAGGCTGGTGCCGGTCACGCCTGTTTCGGCGAATTCGTCGAACAGGTTGTTGGCGAACAGCGTCGCCTTCCAGCTCCCGGCATCGTAGACGACAGACGCGTTAGCGATCCCAAATGCATCGAGCGTCAGACTGGAACCACGGCCGCCAGCACGCGAGAGGACATCGTCCTGCCAAGCATAGCCGAAGTTCCAAAGCAGGTCGCCGTCCATGAATGGCTGCTCGTAGGTGGCGAACATCGAGAACTGGTTTTCCGGTGAGCCCGGCAGGCGATCGCCCGCTTGGCCATCCTCGAACGCGTTGGCAAATCCGGGCGGCGTGATGGTGCGCACAAGATCAGGCACCGGTGCTGTCAGTTCCGACTGGGTGAAGCTGTAGCTGCCGCGGACGCTGAACTGCTCGGTCACCTGCCAATCACCCGATACCTCAAAGCCCTTGGACTCGGCGCCATCGGCGTTAACCGTGATCGGGATCGAAGCATTGATGGTTGCGGATGCCACCTGCGGATCGACCCACTCGATGAAGTAGATCGCAGTGTTGAGGATCAGATCGCCATCAAGCCAGGTCGACTTTGCGCCTACCTCATAATTGTTGGTCTTGTCGGCGAGATACTGGCGCTCGTCCCGAACGGCGATATCGCCGGGGTTCGGGCCAAATTGCTGGCCAGGCGCAAGCGCGCAGGCGCCCTGTGGCGCGTTGGGATCGAAAGGCGGGCACGGGCCAAGACCATTCGAGTTACCGATACGATAGCCTTGGCTTACGGTGCCGTAGACGAGCAAATCTGGATTCACATCCCAGGCGAGGTTGATCTTGCCCAGCACGCCATCGTCCTGTTGGCCAAGCGTCGGATCGAAGGCCTGGTTGCCGATCTGGTCGAGGCTCAGTCGCGTGAAGGTTGCGTCGAACAGCGGGAAGTCGACCGCGCTGAACTCCTTGAGCTCGTACTCGTAAGCACGTGCTCCCACCGTAAGGGTGAGCGTCTCCGTAATGTCATAGCCGATCTCGCCGAAGAAGGCCTGCTCGACGAGATTGATCCGAGATTGCGAGAAGTATTCGAGGTCATCGGGGTGCCCGAACCCGGGCGTGTTGACGAAGGCGGAGTAGCCAGGTGTGAACTCCGAGGACGACCCGACCGAGTCAAACTCGTTGTAGAAAGCCCCGACGATCCAGCTCAGCGGTCCATCGCTCGTCGAGACGAGACGGACTTCCTGGTTGAAGCGCTCTTCCTCGCCCTCCTCAAGGGTGAATGCCGTGAAGGTCGGGAAGGCTTCATAGCTGTATTCCAGCGAGATCAGCAGGTCGGTCTGGTCGCGCTGACCGAGTTCGGAATACTTGCTGAAACCTGTTGCTGATGTCAGCTCTGCAAAGCCGAGGTCGGCCGTGATCTCAAGGGCAAGCAATTCGTTCTTGAGATCGTTCGGCTCGAGAACGCGCTTGGTGTTTTCATACTCGCCCACATTTGGCAGCACGCCGCGTTTGCTCGAGATCCGGCGGCCGCCGATCTCGGCATCCTGGAAGTAGTAGGTCAGTGTGCCGTCGAGCCAGTCGAACGGTTCCCAGCGCGCAGCCATGCGGCCCGACAGCACGTCTTCGCTGTCGACATCCTCGACACGGCGCATGTTCGCGGAGAAAGGCAGGGCAGTTGCCGCGATATCAGGTTCTGACACGCCAGGCTGGAGCACAACGAAAGGCTGGTCGACAAATCCAGTGTCGCTCAACATGTCGAGCGATCCGCGGATCGCAAAATTGTCGGTGATCGCGGTGTTGAAGGTAAAGCCGATGTCCGTGCTGATGCTGTCGGATTCCGAATACTGGTAGGCCTCCGCGCGGACCTGCAAGGAATTGCCTGAGAAGCTGGGCCGGTTTGGAATGTAACGAATTGCCCCGCCGAGCGTGCCTGCGCCGTAGAGCGTGCCTTGCGGCCCCAGAAGGACCTCGACACGCTGCATGTCGTTGAGCTTGAGGTCGACGAAGATCGGAATCTCGCCAAGGTAGGTTGCAACTGTGCCCCCGCCGTCATTGTTGCCGTCGCCCGGGCCGATCGGATCAGCGTTGAGGCCGCGCACGATAATCGGGTTGCCCTGGCGTCCGCCGCGATCCACCACGTTGATGCCGGGCACAAAGGCGAGCACGTCCGCGATGTCGGTAAAGCCCTGTTCTTCGATCTGGGCGCCGCCGACAGCTGCGATGTTGAGAGGAGTGTCCTGGACATTCTCTTCGCGCCGGGTCGCCGTGACGACAACGACATCGCTGTCATCTTCCGGCTGGGTCTGCGCGAAGGCGGGAGACGTCGCGAACCCTGCAAGCGCCAAGGTAAAAAACGCGGTGGTGCTCAACAGTCTTGCTCTATGCATGGTCGTCTCCAGACTTGTTATATTATTGCAGCGCCAGGGCCTGATTGCCTGCATGCTCAGTGGATCGGAGCGCGCATCGACTTTCAATACAGAACGGCTCCTGTCTTGAGAGATTTCGTTGGATGTTGCGTATTGTCCATGGCTGCACAAATTAGCGGCGACCGCTGCGTAAGGATTGTCGGTGCTCCCCCAGTTTGACGCAGCGCTCCGTTTGGCAGGCGACCACCTGGCCGCGCGGCGATTCAGTGAGGCCCACGCCGCCTGCCTCGACATTCTGCGGCAAGACCCGCGGGTCGCGGACGCGTGGTACTACCTTGGCGTCATTGCTGCCGAGCATCAGAACCACGCCAAGGCCTGCGAGCTCTTCGACAAGGCGATAGCGATTGGGGCGCCTGCGTCGCGACGGCACGCGGACAAGGCGCGTAGCCTGGTGGCGCTGTTTCGACGGGACGAGGCTGCGGCCGAAGCCGAACGGGCGATCACGATCAAGCCCCACTCGGCGCGGACGCTGGACACGATCGGCGTCGTGTTCAGCCGGCTTGGCCTGCACGAACGCGCCGCGCCTTTCTTTCGGCTGGCGACATCGCGTGAGCCGGGCAACGCTGCCTACTGGTACAATCTCGGAGCGGCCCTTCAGTTCATGGGCGACTTCGCGGGCGCCGAAGCGGCCTACGCAAAGACTCTCGCCCTCGACCCCCGCGATGTTCGTGCCTGGTCTGCGCGTGTGCTGATGAATCGCCAGACGCCCGAGAGAAATCATCGTGAGGCGCTCGAGGCTCTGTTTGCGACCCTGAGTGGCCCGAGCGAACTCCTGAACATCGGACACGCGCTCGCGAAGACGGCTGAGGATCTGGGCGATCCGGACGCCGCCATGATGTGGCTCGATCGCGCCAAAGCCGCAAAGCGAGCAGAAGCAGGGCATGATCTGGTCGAAACAGGTCGGCTGTTCGATGCGGCAGCCGCAACGGTCAATGTGGGCGCTGTGCCTTCGGGTTGTCCCGACCCCTCGCCGATTTTCATCGTGGGGCTGCCGCGCACCGGAACGACCCTGATTGACCGAATTCTTTCGCAACATTCACATGTTCGTTCGGCCGGCGAACTGTCAGACTTTGCCCTGGAGCTGAAACGCCGGACGGGTACGCCGTCAGCCTATGTCATGGATCCGCAGACGCTGGCGGTCGGTTCGAAAGTTGACGTTGCAGCGCTCGGTGCAGCCTATGTCGCGCGCGCGCGGCGTGTCGTCGGAAACGATACGCCGCGCTTCGTCGACAAGATGCCGCTCAACTTCTTCTACGCGCCGTTGATCCTGCGCGCGCTTCCAAACGCTCGTATGATCTGCGTGCGCCGCCACCCGTTGGACACGGTCCTCAGCAATTATCGGCAGCTGTTTGCGACCGGGTACTCCTACTACGGATACGCTCACGATCTTGGCTGGGCGGCAGACTACTATGCCCGGTTCGACCGACTGATCGCGTCATTCCGGGCAGCGCTTCCCCCTGACCGTTTCACGGAAGTTGCCTATGAAGATGTGGTCGCAGGGATTGAGCCGGAGGCGCGCCGGCTGATTGCGTTCTGCGGGCTGGAATGGGAGCCACAGTGCGTCGATTTCCATGAGAACGCGGCGCCAGTCGCAACGGCGAGTTCGGCGCAGGTAAGGCAGCCCATCTATGCCACCTCCGTCGGCCGCTGGCGCCGGTATCTCAAACATCTCCAACCCGCCATCGACGTATTTGAGGCCAAGGGTATCGCGATCTGATCACAGGCGGTCACGCTGATCCGCCCCCTTTGAGGTGGTCCGCCCTTAGGTATGTTTTTGGACGGGATGGAGGATCACGATGGCAAGGAAGCGCTACAAGCCGGAGGAGACCGTTGCGAAGCTCCGGCAGGCTGATGTGCTGGTCTCACCGGGCCAG